>JBJLCO010000038.1:0-257695 GCA_045567635.1 Opitutales bacterium
CCATCGTGGTGATGATGACACGTCCCTTGCCGTACTTGACTTCATAAGTAATCGGTTCGTGTTCGCCGGTTCCTCCCTGTTTCTTGCTGGAATAAGCGGAAGAGAGAATAGTCAGGTTTTTGGCGGGGCCCCGCATGTTATGATAAAGCTCATCTTTTCCGTGCATCCAGGTGGTGGGGATGTCTTTCATAATCGGATGATCTAATTGGCGAACATTTACCTGAAAGGGATGCCTGGAACCATGTCCGGAAGAACAATCGACACAGGCCACATAGGGTTTGTTTTTAAGCACTTCCCATTTGATACAGTCTCCAAAACTCGCGGGTCTCCACCCTAATCCGATCATTTCATTATAAGCATCCCAGTTCCGAAAAGCATTATTTGCGGCATGGACCAGAACCAGTCCGCCTCCCTCGCAAACGAACTCGACTGCAGATTCCTTAGTCTCCTGAGCCCATTCCCTACCATTATAGTTAAGCACCACGGCCTGATGCCTGCCGGTAAATGGATTCCAGTTTTTCCATTCCTCCCCCTGGCTCTCTTTATCTTCTTTTCCAGCACCTTGTTGAAAATTGCGAAAATTATTATAACTCTCCTTGAGATAATGAGGGGCATCTGCTTTCGGTCCACGAATGCCCTTCATCGATTTGGTTTGGGGGGCGGTATCGATCTCAACCGAGAATTTCCCCGTTGCCCGAAGAGTGGCTTCGATCGAATCGGTTGTGCTTACCCAGTCGTGGTTATTCTGTCCGTCGACGATAAGGACTGGGATCAACTTCTCTTGAGCCAAGCAAAATTTACCTACAAGGATAAGTGCTAACCAGTATTTGAAATTCAATTTAATCGAAATCATTTATAAAAGTATAATGTTTAAAACAAAATAAACCTTAGCAGAAAGACCAAACCTATAATTAATCTTATTGGTTTATTTATTCGATAATCAGTTTGCCCTGCATCACCTGCCAGTGACCCGGGAAAGTACACAGAAATGGATAGGTTCCGAGTTTGCGGGGGGCACGGAAGTAGATGACATAGGAATTACCACTTTGCAGAATTGGTGACATGGCAATGACACCTTTATCGTTCGGAACATAATGCTGAGCTACTCCTTTAGGTGATGAGGCGAGCTTCATCGAAGCATCCATAATTGCGGTTAGTCGGTCGGGTTGCACAATGGCCACATTGTGGGGCATGCTTGGATCTAGGTTACGGAAAGTCAGGGCGACTTTGGACCCAGGCTTTACCCGTAATTCCTTTTGAGCATACTGTAAGCCGGCGATGGCATCCAATTCGATCCGTTCGATGGCAGCCAAGACCTGTTCGTCCCCCACGATCTTGGACTGGGCTTCCTGGGCGAGCAGCCTCGGATCGACCGGACTTTCGTCCGGATGTGGAAAATTGTTCCATTCCTTTTTGACAATTTTTTGATAAGCGGGGAAATCGGTGAACTCCTTGCCCTGATGAAAAATGGAGTAATAAAGGTCGGGAGTGAAAGGTCGTCCGTCCCGAGTCTTCAATTCGAGATAAAGATGAAACTGCATTACTGGATGGAGCTCGGGGATTTCTACAAAGATAGACTTACCGTCTTCCAAGGTATGAAGGGAACGGATCTTTACCGGATCGTGTCCGGTGATTCCGGGTTGGCGGACGGAATATTCGGGTGATCCGTAGGCGTCGCTGTGTAAGTAATTCCATTGAGATGCAAAGACCTTATCCACATTCAGGGATTGAGGATCGATGAATTCATTGAAGCGGATGATCAATCCATTCTTGCGGGTTTCCACCGACTCGGGAAGAAGCATCTCACCCCCTGTCCAACGAACCCGTTGCAGGCTCCCGTTTTCCTGCGCGTAGCTTTGCCAACCATCCGTGCCCACGATGTACAAGTGTCCATCCTTGGAACTGAAAGATCCACGATGAGCACCAGAAAGAAATTCTCCGGGGAGGGGCACCACTCCTCCCTGAACTTTCCCATCCTTCATCACTTCTCGAAGGACCAGGTAGTGCTCACAATACCCAAAGGAGGTACCAATCATTCTACCGGCGAGGGGACCAAATCTTTCATCCTTAGGCACAAAGATGATATCACCTGAGGAGTTATCGATTCCACGGGGCAGGAAACAGAGAGGCATCTGGTAGCCGTATTTTCCAAATTCAGGCTTGGGTCCAAAAAAGCCATGGTAGCTTCCATTTCCCACTTCGAAGATACCGGAGGCAGGTTGCCAGCTTCCTTCCTGAGGCATCGCGAACACAATCGATCCATCCGGTGAGACCCCGGTACCATTGCAACCCCGCAGTCCAGTGGCAATCGCTTTCGGTTTGGAACCAGGCGTAAAACGGGTCATCCCAAACTGGGATGAGCGGGGTAAACCAGTAAAAACGATCCTGATCATCCTGATGTAGGGTGAGAGCAAAACTGTTTCCCCTGGCGGTGGGAAATTCATTGGTCAGACATTCATAGAAATCGGCTTCTCCATTATCATCGAGGTCGTGTAAGCGGGTTAGTTGATCCCTTCCGATCACATGGATTAGATCATCATTAATTACGAGACCGAGCGGTTGATTTAAGCCGCTTGCGAATCTTTTCCACACCAACTTCTCGAGGGTGTCATCGACTCCATCCACAATCCATACATCCCCCATGATCGTGCACACGGCAATCCGACCATCAGAGAAAACGCCCACACCTCCGATTCGCATAGGTGTTTTATATGGGTTTAGATCACGGTAGGGAACGGTGAGGGTATCAATGACATAAGGCGAATGCGGGAAGACTTTCCCTAGTTTGCCTTTAGTGATGACGGCTTTATCGGACCATTGAGCCTCAGCGGGTTGAAGGAGCTCTATCAAATCGGATGTCGATGATTCGCGTATAAAGTCATTTACGGTAAAGGCCACTCCCTCAGGGAGTTTTCCCTGGATCAACCGATGATAGGTGAGCTCTCCCTTTCCCTCGACCCACTCGTAGATCTCCGTCTTTCCAATGCGATACCCAAAGACGATCCTGCCTTTGGCTTTGTAAAATCCAAGGTATTTGGTTTCAATTTTTTCCGGGAGTGTCCACTTACCCGCAGTAAACCCCTCCACTTTTTTACCCTTAGCCTTTATTCCTGATGTAATGCCATAGCGGCGACTTCCCCACTCGGGCAGACCGCCTTCCCAGGCATCCACGAAGCAAAGTTTTTCCGGATCGAAGACTGCCGAGTACTTACCCGCTTGTATGGACACTCCCTTGTTGGCCCAGCCCTCCGCATGATTGATCGCCTGCATCAGGATTCCGCCAAAGTCGATTTCATTGAGTCGATCGTCTACATTATCAGATTCCGGGTTTTGTCCCCAGTGTCCCCAGCTCCCTCCGTCCAACCCAGGGAATGGATTGAGTATTCGTGAATAATTCTGATCCCCGTTCGTAATAAATTTCTGAGCTTGTTGGCGATAAAAGTCACGCAAACGGTTATGGGGAAAGGGGTGGGTTTTGTTCTCTACGCTTACTCGATTTACCGATTGCTTGGTTTTCTCAGCTGCTACGCTTTCGCCGCTCAATGAAAGGACAGCGGTCGATAGAATAAACAGCAACTTAGCCATACTAGGAAAAACGCTAGCGAGCCACTAGATCTGACATTCTTTCATCCCATGCCAGCGTAGCCACTCTCTTAAGGTTCCCGTCTTTTGAAATTCGGTAAGCGGCGAGACTGGCTCCGGTGGTGGCGGATACAAGAAGAAATTTTCCGTCCGGGGAAAGGGTCAGTCCCCAGGGGACTTGGTCGGCTTCGGTAAGGCCAAGAAACTCCGCCTTGCCGTCTTCCAGAACCCGATAACGGGAGATACGGCTAAAATCCTGACGGTGTCCGCGCAACCCGGCGTAGAGAAATTTGCCGTCGGGCGTGATCAGGAGATCGGAGGCACTCAATCCAATCTTGGACATGCCGGGTGGTAAAATGCTGATGTCCTGTTCCACCTTGAGCTGCCCGTTGGTTTCTCGTCTGTAAGAAGAGAGGCCGATGCCCTGCTCGTTGCTGAAGTAGACCATTGGCAGGGTGGGGTGGTAGGCCATGTGGCGGGGCCCCGATCCGAGGGGAGGCTTGGCTTCCTTCGGTTTGAGAGGAGTGACCTTTCCGGTATTGCCATCGTACGCATACTGCAGGATCGCCAGGTTTCCTTTCACGTAGGGTATGTAGACATTCTTTCCATCTGGTGGGAGGAGCACGCAGTGAGCTTCCTTCTTTCCTTCATCGATTGTGGTCACGGCTTTCCCGGGGATGCCCTGATCGTCGAGTGGATAGACATTGAGCCGCCCATTTCCATAGCTCACTCCAAGAATATGTCTGTTCTCCTTGTCCAAGCTCAGGTAACAGGCACCGTCATTGAAGTTAATATTCTGATGTTTCTGGTAGGAACCGTCCTTCTTCAAGAACACAACCGCTCCCGGTACCTTCCCGGGATCTCCACCTGTAGCACTGACATAGAGAAGGGGCTTGCTGGGATGAGCGGTAATTACACGACCCGAGAAGTCGAATTTTACCTTCTCTGCAACCTCGAGCTTCAGGCTTTCGCCTTTTGGGGTAGCTTTGACAATCCAAAGCGTGTTCTCCTTGGAGCTCGGAGAGTAGACGTGGAAAGGCTTGCCAAGAAGGCCGAGATGGCAAAGTGCGATCAGGTATAGAATGGATAGTTTGCGAGTCATTATAAAAGGATTGTTTTTCGAAGAAATATAATCAAATGAAAACTTTGAATACAGTGGTTTTTTTGAGAATTAAGAGCAAAAGAATCAGATCGATTTCCCTAGTACTTTGGAAAGATATCCGGAGTTGGGAAACGTTCTTCGAGCTTGTTTCCTCCGAGGTATTCCTCACGTGGTATTTGGACCTGGGGCCAGCTTCCGGGACAGATACGGATAACCCGCCCGGGACGGATGCCTTCGAGGATGAGATCTGTCTTGAACCTAACTTGTATTCCACTGCTTCCCAGCGGGGTTTTGCCATCGAGCCTTGTGACCTCAAGGATTGGTCCTCGACAGGCCATGTGGCGCGGGCCGATAGCCCCGTGTGTGTGCTTCAGGGTGTTCTCGACCGGATTCATCATGGCGGAAACGCCCTTCTTGAAATCCGCGTAGAGAGAATCATCCATGCCACCGAAGAGGGTTGCGGTAACGGTGGCAGTTCCAAATTTAGCATACTCGACCTCATCGACCCAACCGGGCATCCAGCGGCTGCGGATGAATGCCTTATGGGTCTCGGTCTGATTGCGGGCGGCCCGTTGGATCGAGACATCGTCCAGCCAGACATCGGAGACATGAAAGCGGGTAAAGACACCGTCTGGTGTGGGCCTCCAGGTAATGCCAAGAAGGACCGCCTGATCATCGAGTGATTTCTTTCCGCTCTCAGGCCAAGTGCCTTCTTGGACGAGATCCGCCACTTGAAGCTTTTCGCGTCCTCGCCATATGCGGGTGGCGGCATCGAAGGTCAGGGTTTCCTCCTCCCCCTTATCGGTGCCGGTTTTGGATTCCAGTCGGGCTGTAATTTTGCCGCCGCCATCTTTGATATTCAGCTCCTGAAGCTTCCAAACTTTACCCTCACGCAGGCAGTGGCTTGCTTCGTCTTCAAGGAGAAGCAGGTGGTTTTCGGCCGGGGCTGTGCCTTTGCCACTGTAGCCTGCGGTCTTGTTGCGGTTGTTGATTGGCAAAACGGGTACGGCGGAGAGCTTGGGATCCGGGGGAAGAAAGCCCCGGGCATGGAGCACGGTGCCGATGGGAATGTCGCGGAGTTGAGCGGGAGCATTGTGGTAGCGAATGATTCCGTAGGGTAACATGGCGAAGGGATGCGGTTTGTTTCGAAAGTATTTGCCTTCCCCTTGTATGCGGATACTGCCTCGCCGGTTGGCATGGTCTACGAAAACGAGTTCTCCCCGGTAGGAATGAGCCTTTTCAAGGGGAGGGAATTTCCCCGTCTCGGGCCGGAAGGGGTCTTCATCGGAGCGTGCATTGGAGACAAGTATGAATAGAACAAGGTGAAGCACGGCAGCCCAGCGGGCTAAGTTTAGTTTCAGAAGGATGGATTCCATGGCTCTAGTTTTTCGGAAAGATCTGAAAGATGTCCGGGGTTGGGAAACGGATATCGATCCCGTCCCGAGTGTGGTGAATGTATTCTTCCCTAGGTACTTGAAATATCGGCCAACTTTCGGGACGGATTCTTATTATTTTTTCGGGTCTGAAGCCTTCCGTAACGAGATTCGTTTCCAAACTGAGCTGAATGCCACTGCTACCAAGTGGAACTCCCTTTTTGGTTTTCGAAACTTCCAGTAATATCCCTTTGCTTGCCATCTGGGCGGTGCCTGCAGTCCCCCCCGCCCAATGCTTCAGGGTGTTTTCCGAGGAGGCAAGCATGGCACTTTGCCCTTTTTTGAAGTCGGCATAAAGGGAGTCTTCCATCCCTCCAAATAAAGTGACGGTAACCTTGGCCCGTCCAAACTTTCCGTATTCCACCTGGTCCACCCAGCCTGGCATCCACCGGCTCTTGACGAAAGTCTTGTGGGTTTCGTTCTGGATTCGAGAGGCCCGTTCCATGGCAATTCCATCCATCCAGACATCGGAGATATGAAAGCGTTTGAATACGCCACCTGGGGTGGGCTTCCAGGATATTCCCAGAAAGACCGACTGGTCATTGAAGGATTTTACGCCGTTTTCAGGTAAGACTTTTTCTTCAAAAAGATCCCTCAAATGCAAATGTTCTTTTCCCCGCCAAAATCGGGTGGTTTTATCGATGGTAAAGGTTTCCTCATGGACATCTCCGTTTCCGGATTTGGACTCCCTTCTGGCAGTTAGAATACCTTGGTCTTCATTGAGATTGATTTCCTGAAGTTTCCAGACCAATCCGAGGCGCTTGCAATAGCTTGGCTCGTCCTCAAATAAAAAAATGTGGTTTTCCGCCGGTGCAACCCCAGTTCCAGCATAGCCGTACTTTTTTTCCCGGTTGTCCAACGGTAAAACCGGGACGGAAGAAATTTTCGGATCGGGTGGAAGAAAAGCCTTTGCATACATAACGGTTCCGAGCGGAATATCCCGAAGATCGGCCGGAGACCCATGATATCGGACTAAACCGTAGGGGAGGAGGGCAAAGGGGGACGGAGCGGCAAACCGAAATCTTCCATCTCCATCGATTCGTATACTGCCACGCCGGTTGGCATGGTCCACAAAAGTGAGCTCACCTTTATAGGAATGAGCTTTTTCCAAAGTTGGAAACTCTCCAACCTTGGGACGGAAGGGTTCTTGTTCGGCATGCACAATGCAAGCGATGCAGAAAAGTCCGAGATACAGTATGGTAATCCATCTGATTGGGAATTGTTTCATAAGAGAAGAAGTCCTTCGAATCAGTATTTCGGGAAAATGGCAGGTGTTGGGAAGCGGTTCTCGGGGCTATTGTTGAAGAGGTATTCCTCGCGTGGGATTTGAGACTTGGGCCAGCTGTCCGGTCGGATACGCACGACCCTGCCGGGACGAATGGCTTCGATAATCTGGTCGGTCTTGAAATCGATTTGAATGCCACTGTTACCCAAGGGAACTTTGCCTTCCTGCTTGGTGATTTGAACGATCTTTCCGTTGGATGCCATATGGCCGGGGCCGTAGTGGCTGGCAGTGTGTTTTAAAGTATTTTCCGCACCGTTGATCTGTCCGCCGATACCTTTTTGGAAATCGTCGTAGAGTTCCTGATCCATGCCTCCGAAAAGGGTGACAGACGCAGTGGCTTGTCCAAACTTTCCGTACTTTACTTCATTCACATAGGCAGGCATCCAGCGGGTGCGAATGAAACTGTTGTGCTTCTGAGTCTGGAAATAGGCGGCGTGCTCAATCGATTGATCGTCCAGCCAGATATCCGAGATGTGGAAGCTGGTAAAGGCTCCGCTTAGTCCGTCCCCGGGTGCAGGTTTCCAGGTGATGCCCAGAAGGACGGGCTGGTCGCTTAGGTCTTTCTTCCCATTTGCAGGCCATACTTTCTCATTGATCAGATCCGAGATGCGGATTGATTCGCGCCCCCGCCAAATACGGGTTGCGGAATCGAAGGTCATGGTTTGGGGTTCGGCTTCGGTTTCCCCATTGTGTTTAGTTTGTCGACTGGCCACGATCGTACCAATGAGGTTGTTTAGGTTCACTTCCTTGAGTTTCCAAACCAAACCGTTTCGTTTGCAATGGCTGGGCTCATCCTCAAGAAGTAGAATATGATTTTCAGCGGGGAAAATACCGATTCCCCGGTAGTGCCCGGCATCTTTGTCCTTATTGTTGGGAGGGAGAACGGGCACGGAAGAGGTCTTGGGGTCAGGGGGCAAAAACCCGTAGGCATGCATCACCGTACCAAGCGGGACATCGCGAAGATCCGCCGGAGCATCATGGTAGCGGACCATGCCGTAAGGAAGCAGGGCGAAAGGGTGGGGGTTATTCCGGTAAAACTTGCCCGTTCCCTCCACCCGGATGCTTCCGCGTCGGTTGGCATGGTCAACAAAGATAAGTTCACCTCGGTAGGCGTGGGCTTTTTCTAAGGGTGGGAATTTTCCTTTCTCGGGACGGAAGGGTTCACTCTCTTCGACAACGGACCCAAGGACAGTCGATACGAATATAAAAACAAAGAGAAATAAAAGTAGGCATTGCCTGATCATAAGGTGATCATCTTGTTGCTGTCGCCAAATTGGTCGGTTTCCACGCCCATCTTTTGGGCCATGAGGAGAAGCAGGTTGCTCATGTGGGCATCGGAATTGACTGGGCGGCTGCAAATTCGGTAATGATCACCTGGTTTGTCGAGGGTGTAGCCGTCAAAATGTCCTTCGTTGAAATCAAGATGACTCCCGTGCTTCAACCCGAGGTCCGAACCACCGGCAAGCACCAGTGGTAGGTTGGCATTTCCGTGACTATGGCCGTAGGACATGCCACTGCCAAAAAGAGACATCGTGGAACCGAGAAGCGGTTTGCCGTTCAGGTCCTTGGTTTCCTCCAGACGGGAGAGGAAGTAGCTGTATTGTTCGATGGCGAAGGTATCATAGTTGGTCAGCTTTTCCATGTAGCCCTCGTCACCACCATGATGGCTGAGTTGGTGACGGGATTCGGTGATGCCGATTTCGGGGATGGCAAAGGCGTCCCCTTCTCCTCCCAGGCTGAAAGTGGCGACCCGGGTGACGTCGGTTTGAAAGGCGAGAACCATAAGGTCGTAAACGGTACGGAAATAATCCCCAGCCTGTGCCTTGTTTACTTTGCGGTTGGTACGCTTGCGGTCGGTGTCGGAAATTTTGGGTAGAGGGGTGTCGAGCCAGTCGTCCGCCCGACGGGTACGGATTTCCGCCTCGCGTACGGAGGTGAGGTACTGATCCATTCGGCCTTTATCCGCGGTTCCCATTTTTTTCTCCATTTGACGAACTTCATCGAGGTTATCATCCAATACGCTGGCCTTGCGGCGGAGCCTTTTTCGCTGGGCATCGATACCATCCTTGGGTTCCTCGAAAAGGGATGCGAAAATCTGGCTGCACTGGCGCATGGCGGGTAGTTGGACACCATCCGGGGTCCAGGCGAGGGAACCCTGAGTCAGGGCAACTTCAAGCGAGGAATAGCGGGTGTATTGGCCGGTGATTTCGGCCATCTTTTGGTCCACTGAAATGGAGTTGCGGTAGGCAGCTCCAATTTTACCACCGGTTAGGAAAACATTAATGCAGTTGTGATGATGGCCAATACTGCCCGGGTGATGAAGCCCACTAACAGGCGTAATGGAACTACGATGTTTTTCCAATGGTTTGAGGGAACGGGAAAACTTGTAGTCCGGTCCGGACTCAGTGATTTGGTAGTTCAGCGAGTGGACCCCATTGGCGAGATAAATAAAAGCACTCCTTTTGGGGGTGGATACTTTTTCGGCTGCCTTGAGCGGGGTCATGCATTCGAGCATGGGGAGTGCGATGCAGGTGCCCATGGCGCGGAGGGCATGGCGACGGTTGATCAACCAGGATTGTGATAAGTAGTTCATGTTTTTCCCTTGTTTGTTTTTAAATTCTAGCGTTTACGGAGGAGGTCGGAGACGGCCACCGCCCGGATGATATCTTTAATCTGATAATTCTTTTTCTTTGCCTCGCTAAGGATGAGTGAAATGTCGTCCTTGTCGTCAACGGTGAGCACGCGGCGGAGGGCATAGGTGCAAAGGTGTTCGATAAAGGCACGGGCAAAACGGTCGCTGTCATCGAGAAGCAATTCTTTAAATTCAACCGAACCATTGAATTTTCGACCATCGATCAAGGTTCCTGACGCATCGACTGGAGGATTCTTGCCCACACCGGTGGGGATATGCTCGTGAGTCCTCCACTGCCCGATGGCATCATACTGGTCGAAGGCCAGGCCCAGTGGATCAATTGATTTGTGGCAGGCGGCACAATTAGGATCTCGGGTATGGGCTTCCATTCTTTGCCGGATGGTGATCTTGTCCCCTTGCGGGGGGACGGGTTCGATTGGGTCGACATTGGCCGGAGGTGGGGGAGGTGTTTTGTTAAAAATAGTTTCACTCAGCCAAACCCCCCGATGAACCGGGCGATGGCGCGTGCCATCCGAGGTCAGCCCAAGAACACCTCCCATGGTGAGCAATCCACCGCGGTTGTGTTCAGGTTTGAGGGATACCCGCTGAAATCCCTGCTTGGTAGGCTCGGGGAGACCGTAGAAGTCGCTGAGGCGGGCGTTGGCCATGGTCCAATCCGAATCAAGCAGGCTCTCGATGGGCAGGTTGTTGGAAAGCAATTCGCGAAAAAACTCAACCGGTTCGTTACGCATACTGGTCTCGAGCCAGTCATCGTAAGTAGGGTAAAGCTTTTTGTCCGGTGGAAACATCCCCACCTTGTGCAATTGTAACCACTGACGGGAAAAGTCATCGACAAATCGTTCGCTGCGCACATCCGATAGCATACGGTCGACCTGTTTGTTCAACTCTTCACCTTGGAGTTTTCCTTCCTTTGCTTTGGCAAAAAGCGAGTCATCAGGCATGGAGCTCCAAAGGAAATAGGAGAGTCGGGAGGCAAGTTCGTGTTCGTTCAGTCGTTCCCTTGTTTGCGGATCCCCCTCGACTATATAAATAAATTTTCTCGAGGTGAGTACCCGAAGCAAGGCAGTACGGAATGCATCCTGAATCTTATCCCCGGATTCCATGTCTTTTTGATAGGATTGGAGGTAGCCGGACAATTCCTGCGGGTCCACTTTTCGTCGCCATGCCTGCTCCGCAAAGGACTGTAGGTGATGACTGACCTGTTCAATGGTGGCATTGTTCTCCGGAAAGATTCCTTTTCGCAGTGATTTCTCCCGAGGGGTCACGATGGGTCCTTCCCATTCGATCCAATCGAGAATAACCGTTGAAAAAATTCCGTTTCCCTTATCATCAAACATTTGCGGTGCATTGGGGTTTAACAGGAAGGTCTCACTGCTGTGCGTAAATATGTAGCTATCCCTCGCGGAAAGTGCGTTACGGAAGGCAGCACCCTGTCTGCGGTCGATCACATTGGTGCTTACAACCGCAAAATACAACTGGGTGGGCATTTCCAAAAAGATTTCGAATTCGTAAACCTGTGGTTTGTCTTCGGGGGCAGTGATATCGAGCTCGATCAGTCCGTCGACATTTTCCTCACTGGTTTTTACACCAATACTCAGGTGGGCGGGTTGCCCGCCGGGTGGACGGATACCACTGGCCTGTAGACGGAGTTTGTAGAGACCGCTGTGTTCGGTTCCGGTTTTGCCAAACCAATGATGGGCAAGTGCCTGATCCACCCTGCCGGGGAAAAGGAGTTGGCGAAGAGGGCGTTTGATACCAAATCGTTTGAGGGCTTCTTTTTGTTTTTCACCTCCTCCATACCGCAAGTCCGCAGCTGTCTTCTTCACTTTTCGGACTGCCCCTTCCGTTTGCGGAAATGCACGGTCGAGAACGATTTCTGCCGCCTGATAGTATCGATTGATATGAGAAGGGGACAGGGATAGCTGGGAGCCAATGCGTTCATACCCGTGCCAGAGGGTATCTTCATTGAGCTCTCCCGGTTTGGTTGGGTCATAACGAACGCCAAGCAGGTCATAGACCGTGTTTTGATATTCCTTACGGCTCAGGCGGTAGTGGGCGACGGCGGGGCGGGCGGCCATGCGGGCGGCTTTTCCTTGGCTGAGTTTTTGGTCCAGTTGGGCAATAAATTCGGATATTTCATTTTCGCCAGGGCGTGGCTCATCTTCGGGAGGCATTTCCCCGGCATTGATCCGTTCGTTCACTTCCGCCCAGAGGTGACTGTCTATGCCGGCCTTGAAGTCTCGGGAGAGGGTGTCGATTCTCAGGTCACCTTTCTCCTTTTTCGGACCGTGGCAATTTACACAGTGTTCGTTCAAAAAGCTTTCAAAAGACTTATCCACTGCAGGCAGAGACAGCGGAAGTAAAATTATAAAAATTTTAAGCCTAAACATATTAAAATCATTATTTTTTCGTGTAAATAGGTTCAAATAAAAAAATCCAAGTTGGATAAAGTTATTGAAGAGGGTTGAAAGTAAATTTTTTGTTTTCATCCTTTTACGGTTTGGATCATAGGGGGAATCGAAGAACTGAATTGGGGGTGCAGGTTTTTTTGAGTTTGTTTCAATGCAAGGTCTGAGTAAGTTTGGGTAACTTGATTACATCCTGTTATTTATTATGAAAACCATTGCCCATTTTGGAACGCTTATGGAAGCCGAATTGCTCAAGCTGAAGTTGGCTTCCTGTGGAATTGATGCATTTATCCCGGACGAACTCACTGCGGGGGTGGCCCCCCACATTTTTGCCACCCGATCCGGTATTCGTGTTCAGGTTGCTGACACGGATTTTGAAAATGCACAGGAGCTTATGGCTTCTACGGTAATGGAATCAGAAAATCCGGATGAAGAGAATGAATAGGATGTCCTACTTTAAAGGTTTACTATTGTGATAATCTGGTGCCTGCATGGATCGTTACAGACTGCATCAGTTTGGAAGCCAATTGGTAATGCAATCGAATCAGAATTTGGATCGGTCCAGGTCGAAGCGGTCAATTTGTATGAAAACGAGTATGAAAGTTTTGGGCATTGGCGTGAACAGTTTTATGAAAAAGTGGAGGAGCAAACAAAAGGGGAGCCTTCTTTATTGTTAGGCTATTCAATGGGTGGACGACTGGCCATGAATGCCTGTGTTCACAGACCGAGTTTATGGAGTGGTGTTATTGCAGTTGGTGCAGACCCAGGTTTAATCTCGGACGATGCAAGGAGTAACCAGTTGCAGAAGGATCTCGAATGGGCACGACGCTTTCGGACAGAAGATATTCATGAATTACTTGTTGAATGGGATGAACTCCCTGTTTTTTGTGGAAGGCCGAATTGTGCGAGCAGAGAAATCCCTGAATTGGACTCAGAAAAAATTAGTCGTTTTTTTGATGTGTTCTCCAAAGCAAGGCAGGGGAATATGCTTCCAATGTTAAGGAAGCTTAAAACTCCTCCTTTGCTCTACATTTCGGGTTGTGATGATCAAAAGTATACAAAAATCGGGCAGAACTTGGCTGCTGATTGTCTTCAAATTCAAAACAAAGTAATTCCCAATGCGGGGCATCGGGTACCATGGGAGAATCAGGATGCTTTTGTATCTCAAGTCTCGGTATTTATTGATTCAGTTCTCAACAAATGAGTAAAATTAGATGTTCCTGGCCGAAGGATGATCCAATCTATCTCAAGTACCATGATCAAGAGTGGGGGGTGCCCGTTTATGATGATTTGGAATTATTCGAAAAACTAATCCTCGATGGATCGCAAGCAGGGTTAAGTTGGATCACCATTCTCAAGCGTCAGGCAAATTACCGAAAGGCCTACGATCAATTTGTTCCTCTCAAAATGGCTAACTGGACGGAACGGAAAATTGAAACTTTACTGAAAGATTCTGGAATTATTCGAAACCGATTGAAAATTTTAGCGGCAAGGCAAAATGCCAAATCTTATTTGAAATTAATCGAAGAAAAGGGAAAATTTTCAGACTTTCTTTGGAGTTTTGTAAATCATAATCAAATAACTAATTATTGGGAAAGTTGGGACGAGACTCCGGCAAAAACAAAAGAATCTGAAAAAATGAGTAGGGAATTAAAAGTAAGAGGATTTCAGTTTGTTGGACCGACCATTTGCTATGCTTTTATGCAGGCGGTCGGGATGGTAAACGACCATATAACTTCTTGCTTTAGGCACAGTGAGATTTCTAATTAATATTAATGAGCCAGGGAGCATGGAAATCAGTTCCTGGCAATCCATGAGACAATAAGGACAGAATAAGAAAAAGAGTTGCAGTCCTGAGAGATATTATGGACATCGACGAGACTGGTTACGGAGCGATTCCGTATACCTTGACGTTGAGGATAGCCGGGTTGTTGCCCCTCCCTCCTATGGTTCCCCCCGAATCGTAAGTGGATTGAACTTGAGGAGTACCATTGCTGTACTTTGCCCAGATGTAGTAAGGGGGATTGCTGTTCAATGTTGTCCCGGCGGGAAACTCAAAATTGACCGCGGTGAAGGAGCCATGATTAAACGTCTTCGTATTGGAAGTGGCAACCGGGGTGAGTCCCGCAAAGCGAGTGTGAGGATTCGTACTGACATTTGCGCTCTGGTCATAGACATGCAGGTAAACCGTCGACGAGCCCCTTAGAAACAGGTCAACGGAACTGATGTTGTGGGCCGTGTAGGGAGCGGGAATCAAAATTCTCTGCCAAGCGTTCACTGCGTTGGCCGAACTGCTCCCGCCCGCAATGACCAGAATTTCCACGGGTGGATCAGCGATTGAAACTTCCGCCTGACTGGACTCCAGGCTTCCAAAATCGTTGGCTACCACGACGGTGTAATTTCCTTCGTGCAGGGTGGCGTTGGCATCGGTAATGGAAAGGGTTGCATTGGTCTCCCCCGCCAGGGAGGATCCGTCTTTCTTCCATTGATAAGTCAGAAATTGGCCCGAACCCGCCACGGAAAGACTGCCGTTGGTATCGACATTAATCGTCGTATCCTGAGGATGCGTGGTAATCGAAGGCACGAAATAACGTCTAATGTTCGCACTTAATTGGTTGGCCTCGATGGTGGCGTTCAAGTCAGCCTGCACCTGAGAGGAAAGCATCGATTTCGTAATCGTGCGGTTCAGATCGGCCTGAATAGCGGAAGAAAGCATTGACTTGGTGATAGTCCGATTGAGGTCAGCCTGGACGGCCGAAGAGAGCATCGAGCTGGTGATTGTGCGGTTCAGATCGTCCTGAATAGCGGAAGAAAGCATTGACTTGGTGATAGTCCGATTGAGGTCAGCCTGGACGGCCGAAGAGAGCATCGAGCTGGTAATCGTGCGGTTCAGATCGGCCTGAATAGCGGAAGAAAGCATTGACTTAGTGATAGTCCGGTTGAGGTCAGCCTGAATGTCCGAAGAGAGCATTGATTTAGTGATGGTTTTGTTTAAGTCAGCCCGTACAGATGGGGCCAACATGGAGAGAGTAATTGAATTATTACCATCACCAGTACCTACCGCATGGTCGCTTATGTTTGCGGTTGTTATTATCTCGCTGCCGTAGGCATAGGCTTTTGCAGCGGGAGAATCTAACTTGAGTGGATAAATTACATGAGTTCCATTTCCAACCGCATCAGGTGCGAGGGAGGATATTTGGAATTTCCCATTGTCGAGTGTGAGAGTATGACTGTAGTTACCGTCGGTTTCCTGAAAATTAACGGTCGGATTCGAGTCATTGATTAAAAGGTTGTCCTGAGATGAGCCTGTTATCCTAGTCGTTATACTCAATCCAGCAGAAAGCTCGATATTTTTGGCGATTCGGGCATATTCGGCAGACAATGCATAAGGAGAGGCATAGATCCTCTGATCTGGAGAGAGAGTCCGTAAACCCTTTCCATCCCCGTTGTCAAAAAATACCTGCAAGTAAAGTTCCGGATAATTTAAAAACAATTCGCTTGGTAACGGATTCATCCCCTGACCTCCCAGAAGAACGAAGTAGCGTCCGTTGACAACATTCACTTTAATGTTACCAGTAATAATGTATACTTTGTCAGAGGTGAACACATGTTGACCGCTCCTCCAGATAACAGTTGAGTTTTTATCAACCATGCAAAAATGAAATTCAGCCATTCCATTATAATTAACCGAATCAATGGAAAGCTTACCCGTGTAGGGAATCGGAGTTGATGCAAGTCCCTGAAAAGAAAAACCGAACAAAATGCCAAAAAATAAAATAAAATATTTCACGATTCCTGTTTTAATTTATTAAATATAATTTAGTCGATTATTTGAAATTAAATTATGAAATTAACATTAATTCTAATAACCACAAATTAATTATTTAATAAGAATAGACAAATTAAAATAATCCTAAATGTAATTGTTTCTTTAGGCAAATCTGTAGCTTTTTCGCTTTTTTAATACAAAAACGGTAATGGTGATATCCTTGTGGAACAAACTCTACTGCTCAAAATACGGCCCATCGGGTATTTCGTGGCTTGTAAAGACGCCAGATTTTATTCGAATTCTTTGAGTTCTTTTAACATTTCGAGGAGATTCCTAATCAGGATTTCGGAAGACTGAGGCTGGAAGCGCGAAGTCCCCAGCCAGGTCTCGTAGCCTCCGAGCTTGTGTTGATTCGGAGGAGGAAGATAGCCATAGCCACCATTGGCCATCGAAATCAGGAAGGTCCGCTTGAAAGGGCTCTTCTTCTTAATTTCCAGACCGATCTCGACCAACACTTCAAAAGGCATGCTGACGATGGCCTGATCTCCGATGCGAAAGGCCTGAATCAGGACGGGTTCGGTTCTGGGATGTTCGGGTTTGGCATATTCGATTACCCTTGTGGCCACCGAAGTGGTTCGGCTATTGATTGCTTCGCGTTCCTGCCGGGTACGGCTGAGTAAACCCTTGGCGAGGCTGATTTCTCTTTCATTCGGTTCCCGATAAGGTAGGTTGACTTCCCGTTGACGGGTAGCGATGACCGGTTTCGTTTCGTAGGTCTCAATCTTTTTCACCGCCCGCCAGGCGGCATCTGCGGTCTTGGAGGCTACGATACGAATCTGTTCAAAAGGGGAGCGTGGAGCTCTTGTACCGGTGAAAACGAGGTTGTTGATATCACCGCTGGCCCCATTGGTCATCATGGCAACAAAGTCTGCGGATGGATTGGATCCCCCGATTCGGTAGGGCATGATTCGGGAGAATTCCCCAAAGTAATCGGCCGAAGCCATGCCGAATTCGCGACCGTTTTCGTCCACCTTTTTGGGGACTCCACCCACATAATGAAGGGCATAATTAGCAATTAAAGCGAGGGGCTTGTTCCTCGAGTTACGGACATCGATTACACAGATTTCAGGGTCAACGGGTCCCGCTGGCCTGACCAGGTGGTTACGACCGGCGTTGGTCTTGACTTGGTCTTTTTCACCGAGAGGATTCGGCGGCATGTTTCCGGGTTCTAGAAACCAGCGCCGATTACGTACTTCAGAGGGTTCATCTTCGGAGGAGAAACCTATTTTAGCAAGTTGCAAGCGTTCAATGGCAAGAACGATGGCTTCTTCGAGTTTATCGTGCTTGAGTTTTTCGTAGGCTTCCCGACCGGGCATACCCGTTCCGCCCTTGGGTGCGGAGTGGGTATGGGTCGCACAGATTAGCATATCCTCCTTTTGCCAACCGGTCTTTTCTGCCGCCCGTGACTTGGCAAGGTCGGACATTTCCCTCCCGATACCAATGGCATCGATCAGGCAAATGACAGCCCGGCCTTCTCCGGATTCGAAAGCAACGGCACGGACATGGAGAGGATCATGCACATAACTTGATTTGCCGGATCGTAACTGGATGGGAAAAATAGTAGGGGATACATCCACACAAGATACACCCACTTTTAAAGCATTTTCTTGAGCATCTATTTTGTTTAAAAATATAAGATATAAGGTCAAAAGTAAGAAAAGTTTATTCATGATAATCTAAATAAATTGGACGAGAAAATGATTACATTTACAACCCTCAAGCATTCAATTTTTGATAATTTCCTCTTGATGTTACTATTTAAAAATATTTTTCTGAAACATTCAGTGCTTGTCAAAACTTTGCCCTTTCTCTTCGTTTAAAGATTACTTTTTTAAACAATATTTAAAATTATGAAAATATTCCTTACGCTTGTATTTCTTTTAAGTTCGTTTTCTGCTTTCGGAAAACACCATGGTGATAAAAAACCCATGAAGGCATTTATGATAACAGGCGGATGCTGTCATGACTATCCGAACCAAAAAAATATAATTAGCGAAGGCATTAGCGAGCGGGTGGCAACCAAGTGGGATATCTTTTTTGAAATGGATGAGAAAAAAAGTAAGGCTAGGCTGAATAAAAAAGGTTGGGCAGATGGTTATGATTATATCGTTTACAATCACTGCTTTGCTCATGAAAAAGATGCAGAATTTGTTAAATCAATTGCAGATATCCATAAGGCTGGTAAGCCAGCAATTGCCTTACATTGTGCGATGCATTCCTATCATTGGAGTATACCTGCCAAAGAAGGAGAGAAGAAAGCCTGGCCGGAGATGTTGGGTGCCAGTTCTAAAGGTCATGGTCCTAAGGCTGCTATAACTGTTAATAAAGTTAAGAAGCACGCCAATCATCCAATTATGAAAGATATGCCCGATGGATGGTTAACGCCAGAAGGAGAGTTGTATAATGTACAACAAGTTTACGAAGGCACGACAGTTCTTGCCTATGGTGATAACGGAGCAAACAAAAATCCTAAAGAGCCACAGGCTTGTGCATGGATTAATACCCATGGGAAAGGTAGAATATTTTCGACAACTTTAGGGCATCACAATTCCACCATGTCCACCATGGAGTACTTGGATATGCTGGGTAACGCGGTTCGCTGGGTGACGAACAAAAAATAATTTTGAACAAGTTTAATTCTTAAAGCGGCCTTTTGATTTTTTCTTAAAGTCGCCTCCTCTGCCAAACTTCTTTCGTTTGTCAAATCGTCCAGCACCTCCCCGGTCCGGTCTTGGTCTACCTTTGTCTTTAGAGATATTGAGCTGATGTCCTTGTACCCACACGGTCTTTAATGCTGACATGATATCACTGGGCATATCGGCGGGTAAGTCCATGAATGTATGATCCTTAAACATTCTTATTTTCCCCATATTTCTAGGGTCTAAGCCCACTTCATTGGCAATGGCTCCGACAATGTCTCCTTTTTGCACACCGTGGAATTCACCCACTTCTAAACGGTAGCTCTGCAGGTTGGAATCATTGCGTGAACCACCCCGGTCATCCCGGTCTCCGCGTCTGCCCCGGTCGTCACGTCCACCCCGACTGTCTCTACCACCCCGGCTATCCCGATCTCTTCCAGAACGGTTATCCCGTGAGTTTTTCTTGGAGGGTTGAGGCATGTCCACGTAATAAAGTCCCTGCTTGCCGGCTTCTAAATGGGCAAGAGCAGCGGCCACATCAATCGAATCTTTTCCGGATTCTTCGAGGTAACGTTGTATGGCTGCTCGATAGTCTCCAAGGTCAGCTTTTAGTCCTTCTTCTATCTTACCAAAAAATTCCTCAAGCTTCCGCTCGTTCATTTCCTCCTTGGTTGGAAATGAGTATTCCTGACAAGGTACTTTTAATGTCCGCTCAATCGCATTGAGCATTCGCATTTCTTTGTTGGTGACAAAGATAATGGCATCTCCTTCACGACCGGCTCTTCCAGTTCGTCCAATCCGGTGAGTATAGGATTCAAGATCAAAAGGTGCGTCATAGTTGAGCACATGGGATATACGGTCCACATCGAGCCCGCGTGCCGCCACATCCGTAGCAACGAGAACATTAATTTTCCCCCGTTTTAGACGGTCGACAGTTTTCTCCCGTAAATTTTGGGGCATATCTCCATTGAGGGGTTCAGCGAGATAACCTTTCCCCTGAAGCATTTCCGCAATTTCCATGGTCGCATTTTTAGTGCGGGAAAAGATGAGCATGGCTTCAAACTTTTCAATTTCAAGAAGGCGAAGAAGCATATTTCTTTTTTCATGCTGCCTGACTTTTATAAATTGTTGACGGATATTGGGAGAATTCTCTGCCTTGACCTTGATCGTAACTTCAGTCGGATCATTTAAATGCTTTTCCGCCAATTTACGAATGGGCTTGGGCATGGTTGCCGAGAAAAGGGCAGTCTGTCGATCGTCTGGTGTGTGGTCCAGAATCCAATCAATATCGTCAATGAAACCCATGCTTAACATTTCGTCGGCTTCATCCAAAACTAATGCCTGTAAGTTATCCAATTTAAGGTAACCTTTTTCAATGTGGTCCATTACCCGTCCCGGGGTTCCGACTACAACCTGAGCGCCCCGTTTAAATTCGCGAATTTGTTCTCCGTATCCAGTGCCTCCGTAAACGGCGACCACTCTTAACTTGGGAAGGTTTTCAGCAAAGCCTTCAATGGCTTCAGCTACTTGGAGAGCCAGTTCCCGGGTTGGGGCCAAGACAAGAATTTGGGCACCTTTTACTGATTCATCCATCCTTGACAGGAGGGGGAGTGCAAAAGCTGCGGTTTTTCCGGTCCCGGTCTGAGCGACACCAATAAAGTCCGAGCCTTCAAGTAGAGGCGGGATCGCCCGCTCCTGAATGGGGGACGGGTTTTCGTAGCCGGCTTTTTGCACCGCTTTTAAAATTGGCTGCGTCAGGGCAAGTTCATCAAAGCGCATACGGGTATCCGTAGGCTCATGATTGTTTTCATCATCACTCATGGGGAATTCTTTCGTTCGTTGTTTGTTTAGTTAGCCAGTATTCGAACGATTGTTCACCCACTCTATTTCCGTTACATCCACCCGTGAAACTTTGTCCTCGCACTCGACTTGTTCTCATTGTTCACGTTTTGCCAAAAAAGACGAGCAGTAAAATCTGAGGAATTTATGGCATGAATTTTTCCTGAATCTGACTTCAGCTTGAATTTAATATCAACTTTTTCTTTACAGAATCGTTTATTTCATCCACTCCATTACTTGAAACTTGCCCAAATGAAATTAGTTGTTCCAAAAGAATCGATCTCTTCGGAAAAACGGGTTGCGATAAGCCCGGATAATATCTCTGCATTTGGAAAGTTGGGGTATGAAGTCTGGATAGAATCTGGAGCCGGTGATTTAGCGAATTTTCCTGATGATCTTTATGTTCAATCGGGTGCAAAAATTGCCGGTAAAAAATCCGAGCTTTGGGAAAAGGGGGATCTATTGCTTAAAATAAACCCGCCTTCGAATGAAGAGGTCGGGCTGATTAAGGAAGGTGCCACTTTGGTTAGTTTCGCCTATCCCGCACGCAACGAAGACTTACTTAAAGCTCTGGGAGAAAGAAAAATTAATTGGCTTGCGATGGATTGTGTTCCCCGTATCTCCCGGGCACAGTCAATGGACGCTTTAAGCTCTATGGCCAATGTGGCCGGTTACCGTGCGGTGGTGGAGGCATCCCATAAGTTTGGTCGGTTCTTTACCGGGCAGATTACTGCGGCAGGAAAAGTTCCTCCGGCAAAGATTTTAGTAATTGGTGCCGGAGTGGCCGGTCTCGCTGCCATTGGAGCGGCCCGTAATATGGGTGCGATTGTCCGGGCATTTGATACCCGGCCGGCAGTGAAGGACGAAGTGAAGAGTCTGGGCGGTGACTTTCTCATGCTTGATTTTGAGGAGGAAGGCGCAGGATCCGGGGGTTACGCCAAGGTGATGAGCAAAGAGTTTATTGATGCGGAGATGAAATTATTTGCCGAGCAGGCGGAGGAGGTGGACATCATTATCACCACCGCGATGATTCCCGGAAAAAAATCCCCGGTATTAATCACTGAAGAAATGGTAAAAAGTATGAAGCAGGGATCCGTGATTGTGGATCTGGCTGCGGAGGGTGGAGGAAACTGCGAACTGACTCAACCCGGGGAGTCGATAGTGGTTCATGGAGTGACCATTCTGGGTTATTCTGATCTGCCCTCGCGTCTGGCTACTCAATCCAGCCGCCTGTACGGCAACAATCTGGTCAAATTGGTTAATTTACTGGGGAATACGGAAGAATTTAAAATCGATCAGGAGGATGAAATTATTCGTGGTGCCCTGGTTCTGGATCAGGGTGAAATTTCATGGCCACCGCCCAAGGTCGAAGTCAGTGTGCAACCGCAAAAACAAAGCGAGGAACGGGTCGATGAACCGGTGGAAGAAAAAAAATCTATTTTTTCGCCCGGACTGATGCTCGGGGGGCTTTGTGTGCTTCTGTTGGCGATGGGATGGAAGGGTGAAAATGAATTCCTGGATCAGTTAACCGTTTTTGTTCTCGCCTGTTTTGTCGGATACATGGTGGTCTGGAATGTGACCCCCTCCCTGCATACGCCCCTGATGAGTGTGACCAATGCAATCAGTGGAATTATTGTGATAGGGGGAATGCTTTTCGTATCCGGATCCACTCCCTGGATTGCCGGGGTGGCGATCTTTTTAGCCACTATAAATGTGGCGGGGGGGTTTCTTGTAACTCATCGAATGCTCAAAATGTTTCGCAAGGAATGAGTGAGGGAGTGATTACCATGGCCTATCTGGTCTCGGGGGTGTTTTTCGTTCTGAGTCTGGGCGGATTATCCAAGCAGGAAACGGCCCGAAAGGGCAATATGTACGGAATTTTAGGAATGACCCTGGCGATTCTGGCCACATTTCTGAGTGGAAATGTGGATAATTTTAAACTGCTGATTCCTTTGATGCTTGGCGGAGCGATAATCGGGGCGGTACTGGCGAAGAGAGTGGAGATGACTTCGATGCCCGAACTCGTTGCCATTTTACATAGCTTTGTCGGTTTGGCTGCGGTTCTGGTGGGCGTGGTTAGTTTTATTGATCCGAGGGATATTGAGCTCACTGGAACCAATAAATTGATTCATGAGATTGAAATTTTACTGGGCGTGTTTATTGGCGGGGTGACTTTTACGGGATCGGTGGTTGCTTTTGGAAAGTTGCGGGGATCCTTGAGTGGTAAGCCCATGCTTTTACCCGGTCGTCACCTGCTCAACTTGGGTATGCTTGGTGCCTCTATTTGGCTGGGTGCTCAGTTTATCGACCAGGGACACGATCAGGCGTTGATCAGCCTATTGATTGTAATGGGGATTTCTTTCGTCCTTGGTATTCATTTGATTGTGGCAATCGGAGGGGCGGATATGCCCGTGGTTGTTTCGATGTTGAATAGTTATTCGGGCTGGGCGGCAGCAGCGGCTGGATTTATGCTCAAAAATGATTTGCTTATTATTACTGGGGCATTGGTTGGAAGTAGCGGCGCAATTCTCAGCTATATTATGTGCAAGGCGATGAATCGGAGCTTGGCAAATGTAATTTTCGGAGGATTTGGAACTGCCGGAGGCAGTGCCGCTACCGCCTCGGAGATTGAGGGCTCCATTACTGAAACAAGTGCAGATGAAGTGGCGGAAGAATTAAAAGAAGCCAAGGAAGTTATGATCGTGCCCGGATATGGTATGGCGGTGGCACAGGCTCAGCATGTGGTCAAGGATATTACTGAGACCCTGAGAGGGAAAGATGTGAATGTTCGTTTTGCAATTCACCCGGTGGCTGGACGTTTGCCCGGTCACATGAATGTGCTCCTCGCCGAAGCCAATGTGCCCTATGACATTGTATTTGAAATGGATGAGATCAATGATGACCTGCCCGAAGTGGATGTGTTACTGGTGGTCGGTGCCAATGATATTGTCAATCCGTCCGCCCTCGAGGATTCGAGCAGCCCGATTGCCGGAATGCCGGTAATTGAAGCGTGGAATGCCAAATCGGTCGTTGCTCTGAAAAGAAGTATGGCGGCCGGTTATTCCGGGGTGGAGAACCCACTCTATTTTAAGGACAACACCAATATGTTATTCGGCGATGCCAAGGACACTTTATCCGCAGTTTTTTCCAAGCTTAGTTAAGTAAAAACTTTCATCGCCTAGATATTCGCTTCCTGCTTTACGAAAAAAAGATGCGAGAATGAGATTGGTGCATTATGGTGTTATTTCTTTTCCACTCTTTTCCATCTCTTAACGTTCAATATCCTAGAAAATATTAAATGTAAGAATTAAGGCTATGCACAGATTTCAAAAAAAAAGCTAGGTATCATTTCTTGATTGTCTCACCATCGAAGAGAAGATTTAAAGGCAACTTGAAAATTTTGAAATACATTCTTTTTGCACAACTTTTAATTTTCGTGAATTTGCTGAGTGCACATGATGCTGAAACGAACAAGCCGTTCGAAAAAATGCATGCTCACCGTACTTTCAATGCCCATGCCCATGCCGGATGGGAGAGTCGTTATTTTTCGGAAGGACGGGATGCTTTAAATGGAAAGTCTTTCTGGAACAGTTCATTGGAACTCGGTTATGACCATTTATCCGGGGGAGTCTGGTACGGAAGATCATCGAATCATCAGTATGACGAGTGGCAGTATAATGTTGCCCTCTCACAGGAAATAGAAGGGTATTCATTTTATGCCGGTTACACCCATTTGATTTTTACAAAGGATAATGAATCAGATGATGAATGGTCAGCGGGTATCAGCTATGACGGATTACCCTATGATTTGATCACCTCGTTGGACGCCTGTTATTCAATCGATGCCCAGGGAACTTTTTTTGAATGGTCCAATACCCGGGAGTTTAATTTCCGGGAAGATCTTGACTTCTCCTTGTCGGGCACTTTGGGCTGGAATGAAGGATATGTTTCAGATGGGCATAGTGGATTAAATTTCTTTTCTTTAAGGAGCGGAGTGGAAAAAATGCTTTCCGAAAATTTTTCCCTCGCAGGGCATGGAGTTTACAGCTGGGCGATTGATCCTGATTTAAATCTAGCGGGTGATCAGGGTCTCAAGGATTTCTTTCATTTCGGACTGGGTGTGGAATACAAGTTCTAATGAAAGAACAGAATTTTTTGGGTTGTTTTTAAAACACTCTGATTTGTGCCGTTGTATTGACGGATGAAATTGATTACTAATAAGACCTAGCTCTTAGAATTATAAATATCCATAAATATGCCTTATTCACTCGAAGTCCACTTTGACGATGTCACCAACGCCACGATTGAAAACATGTGGAAAAAAATATCGCAAAATAAGATTCCCTGTCGAGCTTTTGAAAAAAAATTCACCCCCCACCTGACTTTGGTTTACGGTGAAATCAGCGGGCCCAAAAAAGTAAACTGGGAATTTTTGGAAGGTCAGAAGAGATTTGAAATCAGTTTTGAGAACCTGGCTATTTTTGAAGACCGCGGCCTGCTCTTTCTTGCCCCGGAGAAATCGAAAGCGCTTACAAAACTGCATAGTCTACATGATACAAATGCTGATTTTTCTTCAATGAACAAATTATACCGGACTGCAAAATGGGATCCCCATTGTTCCCTTGCCAGCCGACTTTCCCCCAAGCAGGTTCAGCGTTGCGCCTCACTCTTCAATGATTTGAAACTCCCTTTCAACGCCACCTGTGTCTCTTCTAATTTGGTCAAGTATCCGGATCCGGTAATCCTCTCCACCTTCGAGTACGAATCCGGGTAAGATTTAAAAAAGGGCTCATGGGGTATAAGGATTTCGGTTCCTTTACCTTGTCTTGGGGAAAAGAAGTATTTCTGTAAGAAATTGTGTACAAACCGACATAATGTTTCTTACTATGTTTTCCACAATCAATTCTTCTATGCCCAATCGCCCCAATATTATTTTCATCATCACGGATCAGCAACGCTTTGATACGATTGCTGCTCTTGGACACGATCATATGGACACGCCCAATATGGATCGTTTAGTGAATGAGGGGGTATCTTTTAATAATTGTTTTATCACCGCTGCCTCCTGTGCCCCGGCACGAGCGAGTTTATTTACCGGTTACTATCCGCATACGACTGGAATTTTTAAAAATGCGGATTCCTGGAAGCGTTCATGGATTGAGCAATTGGCCGATACCGGTTACCGTTGCGTGAATGTGGGTAAGATGCACAGTTATCCTTACCACACTCCCCTCGGTTTTCATGAGCGTTATGTGGTAGAAAATAAAGACCGTTATTTGGAGGAACGCTATTATTTTGACGAATGGGACAAGGCGTTGAAAGCACGGGGTTTGGTCAAACAGCAACGTGAACTTTACCGCAAACGGGCGGATTACAAGGAAGCTCTGGGCGCCTTTGACTGGGAACTGCCCGAGGATATGCATCCGGATATGTTTGTGGGAGACACCGCTACCTGGTGGTTGAACACCTATCCAAAAACAGAACCCCTATTTTTACAGATTGGATTTCCTGGACCTCACCCACCTTATGATCCGACGAAGCGATTCAGTGAGCCTTATTTAAAGAAAGACCTGCCCTTAATGGAGGTTACCAAAGAGGAATTGGATGGTTTACCTGAGCCACTGAAAGGTCTACGGAAGCACAATAATAAAGTCGACCATGACTCGGTGGTGCTGGATCTTGAGCCGAGTCAGGAGCAGCGTCACCGGCAACGGGCTTATTATCTCGCCAATGTGAGCATGATCGATGAGAAGGTCGGCGAAATTTTGACTACACTGGAAAAGCAGGGCTATCTGGAAAACGGTATTGTGATCTTCAGTTCGGATCATGGGGATTGTTTAACCGATCATGGACACAGTCAAAAATGGACAATGTATGACTTAGTGACCCGAATCCCCATGGTGGTATGGGCACCGGGTATCTTTGAGGGCGGTCGTTCCATTGACGGTTTGTGCCAGCACATGGATATCGGGCCGGCCATACTGGAGATGGCTGGGGTTGAGGTTCCACCCACTTTTGAAGCGCAATCCCTCTTGCCGGTCCTTCAGGGGAAAGAGTGGACCGCCCGTGACTATGTATATGCCGAGCAAATCAAGGATGGCATTTTAACCGAGACAGAATTTATGAGTATGATCCGCAATGAAGAATGGAAATTGGTTCACTTTCTTCATATGAAATGCGGACAGTTGTTTAATTTGAAGGATGATCCCAATGAGGTGAGGAATTTGTGGGACGAAGCAGCGGCGAGGGGAATCAAGCAACGCTTATTGGATCAACTCCGGGAGTGGCACATTGAAAGCCAGGTACATACCCACGACTGGGCGTCTGAATGGCGATAAAAAATTAATCCCTTAAATATAATGAAAAAATCAGTTCTTACCGTTTTCCTGTTTCAATCTATCTTTCTTGTTTCTACCCTGTTCACGAAGAATTATCCAACCACGGGATCGGTTGAACGACTGGATCCTTCATTCAATAAGCTTGTTCCCCGGGATGCAAAAATTGAAATCCTCGCTGAGGGCTATATCTGGTCGGAAGGCCCGGTCTGGATCTCCGCGGGTGATTTTCTGCTTTATTCCGATGTGCCGGCCAACAAGATTTACAAGTGGAAGGAAGGGGAGGGGGCCAGTGTGTATCTGGACCCATCCGGATATACCCCGAGTAAATCCCGGGCAGGAGAATCAGGTTCCAATGGGCTGACCCTGGACAAGAAGGGGAACTTGATCATTTGTCAGCACGGAGACCGCCGGGTTGCCCGGATGATTGCGCCGACCGAGTCACCGCGGGCGGAGTATGAAACCCTGGCTGGAAAGTATCAGGGGAAACGTTTTAACAGTCCCAATGATCTCGCTTACAATCAAAAAGGAGAGCTCTATTTCACCGACCCTCCTTATGGTCTGGTTCAAAAAGAAAAAGATCCGAAGCGAGAAATTGATTTTCAGGGAGTTTATCTTCTCCGTAAAAACGGCCAGGTCGCTTTGGTCGGCAAGGATCTTGAACGGCCCAACGGGATTACGCTGTCCCCGGATGAAAAAACTTTGTATGTGGCGAATTCCCACGGCCCCCGTCCGATTTGGAAGTCCTACGAACTGAAAGAAAACGGCATGGCAAAAAAGGGAAAGGTTTTTTTTGACTCCACTGAGTACCGAAAAAAACACCCTGGCCGGAAGGGTGGGAATGATGGAATGAAAGTGGATGTGGAAGGAAATATATGGGCGACCGGTCCGGGAGGAGTCCTGGTATTCTCGCCCCAGGGCAAACACCTGGGCACTATTTTAACCGGTGAACGCACCGCAAACTGTGCTTTCGGGGACGACGGTTCCACGCTTTACATGACTGCCGATATGTACCTGATGAGGATCCGCACTTCCACAAAAGGGAATGGCTTCTGAATATTGTTTACCCCCAAAGGCAATGAAATCAATGATGCTGACCGAGCCCAGGAAGCTCGAAATTCAGGACAGTCCGATACCGGAGCATAGCGAGAATGAAGTCTTAATCCGGGTCAAGGCATGCGGGATTTGCGGAAGTGATGTGCATGGCTACGACGGAAGCAGCGGGCGACGAATTCCTCCTCTTATTATGGGGCATGAAGCGGCCGGATTGATCGAGTCCTGCGGGTCCGGAGTTACCGGTTTTGCAATCGGGGACCGGGTCACTTTTGATTCCACCGTTTATTGTGGCAACTGTGATTACTGCAAACAGGGCCGGGTTAATCTTTGCGATCACCGGATGGTGCTGGGAGTATCCTGCGGAGAGTACCGCCGACACGGCGCGTTTGCCGAGTTTGTGACCGCACCGGCCCATATTCTGTATAAATTACCAGCGGAATTTCCTTTTGAACATGCCGCCATGATCGAAGCGGTTTCGGTTGCGGTTCATGCGGTGGGACGGATAGTGATCCGTCCCGGAGACGCTTGCCTGGTGGTGGGAACGGGCATGATTGGATTACTGGTGGTCCAGGCCCTGCGTGCCGCGGGTTGTCAGCGGGTGATTGCGGTGGATATTGAGGATGACCGTTTGGAATTTGCCCGGAAACTGGGAGCCACGGAGACGATTAATTCCAAGAATCAGGATGTGGTGGAAGAAGTGCTTGCCCGCACCCAGGGGAGGGGGGTTGACTCCTCCTTTGAGGTCGTTGGAGCGACTCCCACGGTGCAGGTTGCGGTCAACGCGGTGAGAAAAGGAGGCTCAGTGGTTTTGGTGGGTAATCTGGCCCCTGAGGTTGAGCTCCCCCTGCAGGCGGTGGTCACACGGGAACTTTCCCTTTTGGGTACCTGTGCATCCGCCGGGGAATATCCAAAATGTATTGAATTGATGACCCGTGGTGCGATTCAGGTCGGGCCACTGATTAGTGCAACTGTTTCCCTGGAGGAGGGACCTTCCTGGTTTGAACGGCTCTATCAACGCGAACCCGGTTTGATGAAAGTAATCCTGCAACCATGAGCCCGATTCTTTTACTGCTGATCGGCATGGTGATTGTGGTTGGCAGTATTCTGATTTTCAGGCTTCACGCCTTTCTTGCCCTGATTCTCGGCTCTTTAATTGTGGCGGCATTGACCGATAAGGAAGAGGTCTTCCATCACTGTCTGAAATCGGAAGCCGTCCGGGTGACCGGGGTGATCGGTAAGCGGGTGGCATTGAAAGCTTCCAAAAACCAGGAAATTATTCCTGGTTCGGTTTTTTTGCTTCGCCCGAATGCATCCGACGGTAAACTTGGGGAAATTTCCGAGGGTATGCTCACGCTGCTTCCACAATCAAAATTGAGTGAAGAGGAGAAGACTTCGGTGCAAGAACAAGGGGTTCGTTTCGCGGAAGTTACCTCCGCGGTTCCGCTTCAAATGAAGGATCGAATCATTCACCACACTCAACTGAATGAGGCCCGTTCCGTTTCATCCCGTAATATTGCCCAGCGCGTGGGCACGGGGTTTGGGGGGACCTGCCTGAAAATTGGAATTATGATTGCCATGGCGGCGATTGTGGGTCAGTGCCTGATGCGGAGTGGTGCTGCGGAACGAATCGTTCTGGGAATCCGTAATTTCCTTGGAGAGAAAAATGCACCGGTTGCCTTTATTGCCAGTGGGTTCACTCTGGGCATTCCGGTCTTTTTTGAAACGGTTTTTTATCTGATGATGCCACTGGGAAAGGCCATGCATTTAAAAACGGGCCGGAATTACCTGTTGTATATACTGACTATCATTGCCGGTGGCACGATGGCGCATTCACTGGTTCCACCCACGCCCGGTCCTTTGTTTGTGGCCTATGAACTGGGGGTGGATATTGGTCTGGCAATTATATGCGGAACCATCGTGGGCGTGTTCACCACCGCGTCGGGGTATCTCTGGGCCCGGTTTATCAGTACTCGGATTATCATTCCGCTACGTGAATCCGCGGACCTGACCAAGGCCCAGTTAAAAGCCATGGCGGAGCGGACAACCGCGGAACTCCCGGGGTTGCTGAGCTCGGTCCTGCCCATTCTGATTCCCCTTGTTTTGCTTGCCGGAGGAACGGTGTTTAGTCTGCTCTCCTCTAAAATGGAGACGCAACCCGAATGGATGGCCGCCCTCAGCCCACTCATCCGGGTGCTTGGCAACAAGGATATTGCACTCACCGTGGCCGCTGTTTTTTCAATAGTTCTTCTTGCCCGAAGGCCGGGGAGCACGAAGGAGAGTGTGTCCCGGTCAATTCAGGGGGCAATTGCGGATGCCGGAGTGATCGTGCTGATTACCTGTGCGGGCGGGGCATTCGGGCATGTTCTTCGTCAGACCGGGATTGCCGGCAGTATCGAAAATTCGCTGCCTGCGACGGAGTCGGGGTTAATGATTATCGGTTTTCTGATTTGTATGATCGTGCGGACGGCCCAGGGTTCTTCCACGGTGGCGATGATCACCGCAGTGGGGGTGGTTGCCCCGATTGCGGCGGCCTCCGCTATGACTTACCATCCGGTTTACATTGCGATTGCGATCGGATGCGGATCCAAACCGATCAGTTGGATGAATGATTCAGGATTCTGGGTAATCAGTAAAATGAGCGGGATGACGGAATCGGAAATGCTGAAAACCAACACGGTTATGGGAATCATCATGGCCGTGACCGGTCTGATTGTTTGCCTGATCGGTTCACGAATTTTTCCGATGGTCTGATGGTGGTTTTGCAGGAAAGCACTGTCCGAGCATACGGACAGCACTGAAAATGAGAACTCATTGATGATTATTATAATCATGGGTGTGTGCGGATCCGGTAAAAGTACCATCGGGCAAATGCTGGCCCGTGAGCTGGCGATTGATTTTTGGGAAGGGGACGAGTTTCATCCCGCGGTCAACCGGGAGAAGATGTCCCGGGGTGACTCTCTGACTGAAGAGGACCGCCGGCCATGGCTCGAAAAGATAAGGGAAACCATTGATCAATACCTGGCCCGTGAAGCCGGAATGATTGTGAGCTGTTCTGCGCTTACGCGGAAAAGCCGGCAAATCCTGGGAACGGACAGACAGGAAGTGAAGCTGGTTTATTTGTCCGGTTCGGAATCAATTCTGACGGATCGGATGCGTGGCAGGGAAAATCATTTCATGCCTGTGAGCCTGCTTCGTAGTCAATTGGAAACCCTGGAGGAACCGGGGCCCGGAGATGCACTCATTATCTCGGTGGACGCGGACCCGGATGATTTGATTAGGGAAATTCTTTCCGGACTGCAGAAAATGGAGACCGGGGAATAATGTTGAGGAGGCTGACTGATTAATCTTAAAAATGGAAATCAGAGTGCCACTTTACTCTCCGACTGGGGGCCTGTGAAGAAAGGGCTGGGCGATCTTGACCGGGTTCGAGTCTTCCCGCATCATTGCGGATACGATGGGCCCAATTAAAACCGCTTTTGGTGCGATGGACAGGATTTATGCAGGAAACAGGGTTTCCCGACTGTCTTCCTGACTGGCCAGGGTTTTTCCTCCGTCCCATGCGGGGACGAGTTCCCCCCGGTTCCACCGACTGACCCGATAGAGTGTGGCAAAACAAAAGTCGGGTGCAGTACCCCCCTGTCCACCGACTAATTCCGCCCCCCGCCTGACGTTGTCCTGCATCCATCCCGGAAGTCGAAGGTGAAACGGATTCCGGACCAGTTCTCCACGGTGAAAGGAAAGGGCGGAGAGCAGACTGCCCAGCTGTCTGCCTGAAATTTCCACCAACAAATTCGGGGACTGCATCTGCCCCCAATACTCGGTTTCAATCAGCATCGTCCTGCCCGCGGGCATTTGCCGAAGAGCATCCATGGTTAATTGATGCACGCCGATATGGGTGCCATTCCAGTCCTCGGAATGGGGAAAAAAAATCGCCACCGGGTTCCATTTTTCCAATATTCCGGTAATTATATTCACTGATTTTTTCCACAGTCCCGGCTCTTGATTTCTGGATTGGGGAGTAATTCCTTCCAATCCGTCGGGTCCTGTCTCCTCCAGTTCAAATCCAATCCACTCGCAAGCCTGTCTTAGTTCCTCCAGTCTTTCCTCTTTGCGTTCGGGCTTGCTTCCCAAAGTCACCGCAACATTGACCACCCGCACACCGGTTTCCTCCATAAGACGCAGAGGGAGTCCTCCAGTTATGCATTCATCATCAGGATGCGGGGACATAATCAGAACCACGGGCGCGTCTTGAGTGAGTGAGGGCTTGCTTGGCAGAGGCAGTCCGCCGAGCGGTAATTGCTTTCCTTCCGAGTGCATCTTTTCAAAAGTGTTTGCGTATGAAAAATAAGGATTTTCTTTCATCGGTTGGACAATGGAATTGGGCGGTTGTTTTAAACGGAGTTTGTATGTGCCAGTGAGCAGTTAAAATTTATTTTTCTTTGTACTAGACTCCAGTGAAGTGATCAACCTGTAATCCTTTCATTCCATTGCAGCCTGAAAATTCATGAACATTTAAAAGTGGGGCTTGTCTAAGAACTTTTGATTAGTATTCTATATTCAACTGAATTTTTATATGTTTCGATCCATATTTATTACATTTCTTTGTTTTTATTCTGGTTTATTAGCTAAACCGGTTTTAACGCCTGTTTCTGAATTACCGGAACTTTCCAATAAATCATCCCCGTTTCGCGGTAAAATTCTGCATCCCGGTTTCGAAGGGTACACCTGGGTCAGTTATCCCCATGTGGAAAACTCGGCCAGCCTGGATATCGATCCGCAGGGAAGAGTGTTTGTGGCGGAAGCGAACCGGTTTAAATTTGGGGTGCAGGATCTGAGGGGGGCGAGGTACATGATTGCCCGGGATTTTCAATCCAACACACTCGCAGACAGGCTTCAATTGTATGAGGACTTTTCCGATGAAATTCCCATGGATTGGTACACCTCGGTACCCGAACGGTTGATCCGTTTGGAGGATAGAGACGGGAATGGGGTTGCGGATGCAAGAAAAGTATTTTCCGCTGATTTTAATGAAACCCTGGACGGGATAGGATTTTCGGTGCTTGCTGAGGAGGACGCGGTTTACTTTACCTGCATACCCGCTCTCCGTAAACTTACGGATGAAAACGATGATGGCGTTGCGGACACCAATGAAAAAATAGTCCGTGGTTTTGGGGTGAGAATTTCCTTCACCGGACACGACCTGCACGGAATTATTCGCGGACCCGATGGGATGCTCTATTTTTCGGTGGGGGACCGGGGATACTCCGTAATTGATGGCAATGGGATTTCCAAAACCGAATCCGGACGCGGAGCAATCTTTCGCTGCGATTCGGAAGGCGGGAATCTGGAGGTCTTTGCCCGGGGATTGAGGAATCCACAGGAACTTGCATTTGATGATCACGGGAATCTCTTCACTTTTGACAATAACGGAGACATCGGGGACCAATCAAGAATTGTGTATGTGCTTGAGAACTCGGATTCCGGATGGGACATGTCTCATCAGTCCGCTCATCAGTATGTCAAGGACTTGGACTGGGGTGACTTTCATGTCCAAAAATCGGTCTGGGTGGGGGAGAAAATGTGTGACATGTATAACGACGAACAACCCCAGTGGGTGTATCCGCCTTCGGGATATCTCGGGAACGGTCCTTCCGGGGTGACCTGGTTGACGGGTGAGACTGTGCCCAAGGATTTGCGAAAGACTTTTCTCGTCACAGATTACAAAGGCTCTCCTTCCAAGTGCAAAGTTCTGGTCGCCAAGCTTAAGGGATTGGGTGCGGGATTTCGATTGGCATCAGAAAGTACATTGGTGAACAATGTAGGAATTTCTGATGTCGCACAGGGCTACGATGGAAATTTATATTTTGCGGATTACGGGGGAGGCTGGTCTGTCAACACAAACGGTTCGATACAGGTTATCCGACCGAGTAATAAAAATTTGCGGAAAGAGGGAAAAGCCCTCGCCCAGCTGTTCGCGGACGGGTTTACCCATCGGTCGCTTTCTGAGTTATACAGTTTCCTGAATCACCCGGATCAACGGGTGCGGCAGTCCGCCCAGTTTGCCATGGTTAAAAAAGGGGAGGATTCCGTGGAGAAATTGGAGCGTGCCTTGAATGACCAATCCTTTTCTCTGGTCGCCAGGCTCCACGCACTTTGGGGCCTTGGTCAACTCGGAGAAAATGGACATGAACAGGTGGGCCCGATTATTCTGACTGCCCTGGCGAGCGCAGAAGCTGAAATCCGGGCAAACGCCGCCCGGGTCGCCGGTACGATTTCCCTCGAATCCTCGATTCCCGTACTGATTGACTTACTTAAGGATCCGTCTCCACGGGTTGCCTCCCTGGCTGCGGTTTCCCTGGGCGGTTTTGGATCCAAGGGGAATAAGGAGGTGGTCGGGGCCATTTTCAAGGCGGTGTCCCGCAATACCGGAAGTAAGTTTGATGTGGTTCTCCGTCATGCCTATCTCTCCGCCCTTGACCGCCTGGCCACGGTGGAACAGATCCTTGCCCGTGCCCAGTCCGAATCGGTGGAGGAACGGCTGGTTTCCGTGCTTGCCCTTCGCCGTCGTGCGGACGGAAATCTGATTACCTTTCTGAATGATCCGAGTCCGCTTGTGCGCATGGAGTCAATTCGTGCGATTTATGACACCTCCGCATTGGACGGATTGGCGGGAAAGAAACTGGCCGAAACCGATCCGGTGGAGTACCCCCTGTACATTCAATACCGAATCGCGGCCGCCAATTTCAGGCTGGGCACGAATGAGTCCGCTCAACGACTGATTGGATTCAGTGCCAATACTAAAATGGATAAAGAGGTACGTGTATTCGCACTTAATGGTCTGTTGCGGTGGGGAATGGAATTAAACACCGATCCGGTGCTGGGACACTATCGCCCGATGCCCGCGGTTTCCTCTCTGATGAGCGATTTATCATCCGTTATCGGTTCCGATCTTACAAATTTTCTGCTCGAACAGAATGATCCGGTTCTGCTCACCCTGGCCACGAATCTTGCCCAAATAGCCGGTCTTTCGATTGATCCTCCGGTTTTACGAAAACAGATCAGGGATTCGAATTTGGATTCTCAGGTGCGGGTTGCGAATTTAAAGGGCTTAATTGCCCTGGAACTGAAAGAGGACAACGATCTGCTCCTCGGTCTGCTTAGTGATCCAAGCGAAGCGGTGCGGGCCTCCGCGTTTGAATATGCCATTGCCCGTGAGTTGCCTGACACGGATAAAAAAGGAACGGTTGCCATTCAAAATGATTCGATTGCAGTCGCGAGTAAAGTGATGGAAATATTGGTGCGAAAGGATCCGGATTCCATGATTGCTCTTTGGCAAAAAAGGGAACTGGAACTGCGTCCGGAACTGTGGCTTGATCTGTACCTCTTTCTATTGAATTCAGATCATGCGGAGGCACAGAAAGTGGCCACCACCTATGCGGCGGGGGAACCCGGGCGGGTTCATGCTCTCAGTGTGCATGGGGGTGACCGTTTGCGCGGAGATAAAGTGTTCCGCAATCAGGGGGCCTGCCTGCAGTGCCATCAGATTGATAAGGATGGGGGCGTGCAGGGACCTTCGCTCAGCCTGGTGGGGGATCGTTTGAACGCGGATAAACTTTTAGAATCCCTGGTTAATCCAAGTGCCGAGATTACTCCCGGTTATGGTCTTTCGTCCATTTCCACTTTGGACGGAATCACGCTTGTCGGTAGGGTGGCGCAAAGAGTGGAGGGGAGCAGTACCATTTCGGTAATCACTCCGGACGGCAAAGAGACTGAACTGGAAAATGATCAGATTGCCTCCATATCCCCCCCTGTGTCTGCCATGCCGCCGCTTGGGCTGACCTTGGATCCCCTCGATCTTCGTGACCTGATTGCCTACCTTCGATCCCGCAACAAAGCCGATCTCCTCGCCCTTGATTCAAAGGTAAAACGCGGATCAGAGCACGGGAAGTAGTTTTACAGTTCCACCTTTCGGGTTTTCGCCCCCTTCTTTTCCCGGACCGCGGCGGTGTCGCTTATGATGGTCTTGTCTGCTTGATTGATTCCCGATTTCACTGAATACTTTCCGGGAGAAAACACTCTGGGTTGGTAAATCTTCCCCTTTACACGAATAGTGTAGAGGATTTCCCCGGTTTCATCATTGATTACCTGAACAACCGGATTGGGCTGGGTGAAGATCATTTTGGGCAGCCAACCTTTTGCTTTCCTTCCATCATTCTGAGCCATTTTAAAAGTAACCGGCCAACCGGGGAACTGGGCCTTGTCCCCCTCGGTGACCTTGGAGAATCGGGGCCAGCATTCAAAGGTGACTGTACGGTCTTTTTTGTTAAATCGTGCAACCCCGAATCCATCCGCCCGTTTGAGTTCGTTGCTCCGGTCCTCGGGGTTGGCGTAGGCGTGCATGGTGATCTTGTTGCCCAACCCGTCCTCAAAGTCCCCGGTCCAGGGGAGAGGGGAATTCGGAATGGGCCGGGGTCCGGGTTTTTCATCCTCCGGTTTCCACCATCGTCCATAAATGGTGTTTACAATGGCCGGACTGGTAAAGGCAAAGGGACCATCCCGGTGTGATTCAATTCCGTGCTGAACCACTACGCCCAGATGCTGATCTCCACAAAGATGGGTAGCCATGGCTTTTCGTAGTTCATGCAATGCCTTGTCCCGACCTTTTTGGGGCCAGGCATTACTGTCGAGGTCGGCGAGGAGGCGGCTGTTCGGATTTCCATGAATATGCACCGCACCACAGAACGCGGTGGCGGAAAGTGCGGCTTTCATTTGGGCACCTTCCCAGTCCTGACTCCAGTTGGAGAGAAAATGGAGCTGACGGTCTCCCAGAAGGACCAAGCCATCGAGATTAACGGCATCCCGGTTATAAGCGGGATCATTAATATGATCGGGGCGGGGTCCCATTTTAGGTATCTTGCCTGCGGGTCCGGTTTTGAATTTACGGTCTTCCAAAATCGCAAAATCAATCCCACCTACTCGTAAACGGGTAAAGTAAACTTCCAGCCCTCTTTTAACCTTTTTAGGATCCACCGGATCGGGTAAGTGCCAGGTTTGCTGACGTTGAACCATATTGACATAGGGAATCGGATAGAAATAACCACCGCTGTTTCCTGCGGGCGAAGTGGCGACAATTCCACTTTCTCCCCATAGGTTGGCCTGCCCCACATCATGGTCGTCCGGAATGGTTACGGTGGGGCGGTCTTTGATGAGATCCCTGAACTGCAGACCAAATTCGATCCAGCCCGCAGTGTGTTCCGTATGGTGATAGGTTTGATCACCGGCAAAGAAAAGCATATCGGGGTTAATCGCTTTTAGATTTTCAATAATTTGTGGTCGGGGCCCCTTCGTCCGGCTTGAGTTACAGGATAGATTTCCCACCACAATGGTGTCCTGATTGATTGGATCTTTTCGGACGAGCCCTTCGAAAGAGGCATTTTTACCATGTCTGACCCGGTAGGGTACATTCTTGGTTGAGTCCCAGTTCGAAATGCGAAAATGTGCGGTCCATCCGGGATAGGTGATCTTGACCCTGGAAATTTCTTTCCATTCTTTCCCCTGCTTGGTTTCCAATCGGACCTCCCTTGATTCATCTGGCATCAGAGGATAAAGTTGTCCGGTCAATTTGAGGGTTCCAGAATCCTGGGTGTAGAGGGCAAAAGCAACCACTTCATCTCGTGGAACTTTTAATTCAATTATTCTCTTGGGCGGTTTCCCTTTTTTAGATGGGACTTCCGGGGGTCTTGCCCGTTTCCACCATTCTCCGGTGGACAGATGGTCAAGGTTGGGGAACTTCTCTCCAAATAATTCCTTTGATTCAGGTTCGGCCTTTACAAAGGACAGAAAAGTGGAAAAGCCAAATAGCGATAATACAAGTATTTTCATCGCAAAAAAAGAATCTAATTAAAGTTTCCTTTCAAGATTAAAATAGATACCACATACTGATTATTTTTCGAATACTCCTTGTTTTTACTACCTTAGGAATTTCCTTCCCTCCATTGACGGGGAGATTGGCCGACTTTTTTTCGAAACCACCGGGCAAAATAATTGGGATCCGCAAATCCACAATCCCAGGCTATTTTTGAGATGGGAAGGCTTTCTTTTTTTAATCCTTCATACGATCTTTTCTGTCGAGCTTCATCGAGGAGAATCCCAAGATTGAGAGCTGATTCTCGACGGACTTTTCGATTAAGTGAACTTAAATCCTCTTCAAGAATTTGGGCAATTTCATTAGGTGCTTTGGGAATAACCGGTAATTCGTTTAGCAATCTTCTTACTTTTTCAGTTACAGGGTATACGGTTCTATTATTTATGTCTCCCTCATCGAGTTCATTGAACAGCAGAGAAAATATTTGTAATATCTTTGATGATGCCAAAATACTATGAGCTTTATGTAGATCCACGGATTGGATCATCTGATTAAGAATACTTTCTACTTCCGAAAGTCTTACAGGTAATAAAACTTTATTTTTCAGTTTCCAATTTTTAGTCCTCTTTTCTTTAAAATTAATTACCAGGGATAATGGAGGGCTTTTCATGGATTTGATAAATCCATGGGGGGTGCCAGGGGGGAAATATAGTAATGCACCCCGTCTTACCGGCATGGGTTCATCATTTAAAGTCTGAACGCCCTGTCCTCTTAAATAGAGAAGAAATTGGGAATGAGAATGGGTATGCTCTTCAATCAAGTCGCTTTTGGGTGTGTGACGATGGTGAGCCAGTCGCAGAATAGTGTAACCCGGAATTGAAATCCGTAAATCTTCCAAAAAGATAGGTTGAAATTTATTCATTTATAAAGACAAATAAAATGTCTCAATAATGCTAATTATGCAAGTTCCGTCCTAACAGTATGTCCGAATACCTGATAGAATGAAACTTATGATACAAAGTGCAGCTGAACTTCAACCCGATACCCAATGGAGCGAAACCGCGTGGGCACATTCCCGGGAAGAGGATCGAACGGATGACCACTCCAAGCCCCGGCTTTGTGTAGCCGCTTTGCTTCCCTTTAAGAAAGGGCAACCAGATTGGGGCAGTTTTGAAAGGATGCTTCACTGGATGATGAACTGTGCCAAACACTTTGGAGTAGAGCTCACTTTTGTCCTCAATGCGGATACCGGCTATGTATTCAATCTCTCCAATGAATTGTATGAGGAAGTGATTATCCGCTTCCGTTCTCTGTACCCGGATGCGTCCTTTATCAGTGGAGTCACCGCAGTGGGGGCATCACCCACCGATTTTCAGGCATCCTGTTATCATTCACATCTCGAAATTGCACAGGCTCATAGCCCTTGCGAAGTCATGATTATGACCTCACAAGCCCTCAACGCTTTGGACCCGGAGCGGCGCAGGGATGCCTATTTTAAAATTGCCGAAAAAATCGAAGTTCCCGCTTTGGTACATGCACTGGAACCCGCTTTCGTTCCCTGGGCCACTCCCTTCGAGCCCTGGCTTTTGCACCAATTGGCCGGTCATAAGAAATTTGTCGGTGGGAAAATTTCCACTCTGGATGAACCGCACTTTCTATATTGGGCATCGATGTGCCGTGATCTCGGACTCGACTTCGTTCCCCACAGTGGAGATGATTTCGGGATCGCCTCCGCCATCCGCATGGGCTTGCCCCTGCTTATCGGAGCAGGAGTGTCCGCCTGTCCCCTTATTTGTGCAGCCAAAAAATACTGGAGGAAAGATGATTTTGATTCTCGGGTATACAAATTATTCGAAGCCTTTCAATCGCTGGAAGATTTGGTCTTCCGCCTTGATGACAAGGGAAGTGCTGCCGGATATAAACACAGCACCGCAGAGATTTTACAAATGCTCGGTGTGATCGATTCTGCGGAGATCCATCCTGAATGTCCTGATCTGCGTGCTGGGGACGAACGAGCTCGGATGCAGGAGGCACTGATCCGCCCACTACGGATTGCCGGGCGTATGAATATTCCCTTTTATTCTTTTCTCTCATGAACGCTGGTCCACTTACTGATTTTTCCCGTCTCTGTGTGCATACCATCACCACCAAGGGTTGGGACTTGGAAGAAGCGGTCGACCATTATGCCCAAGCGGGGGTATCCGGAATTACAGTTTGGAGACAATGGCTGGAAGGTCGGGATCCATCGAAAGCCGGTGAATCGATTCGGGCTACCGGCTTGAAGATCGTTTCCCTTTGCCGTGGAGGATTTTATCCAGCCGTCGAGGAGAAATCCCGTCTTGATGCCATCGAAGACAATAAACGAGCGATCGAGGATGCAGCCGCCTTGGGGGCCCCCCTTGTGGTTTTGGTCTGCGGAGCCGTGCCCGGCCAATCGCTGGTTGAATCCCGTAAGCAGATCACGGACGGGATCGCCGCCACCTTGCCTCTCGCCGAGTCGCTCGGGGTAAAATTGGCCATTGAGCCACTGCACCCGATGTATGCGGATGATCGTTCCGCGATCAATTCCCTGGCTTCGGCCAATGATATTTGTGATGAATTAAATCATCCGTTGGTCGGCATTGCCTATGATGTTTATCACCTTTGGTGGGATCCCAACCTGGAGGAGCAAACCAAGCGTGCCGGAGAAGCCGACCGTTTGTTTGCTTTTCATGTCTGTGACTGGATGACTCCCACCACCGATTTACTGAATGACCGCGGACTCATGGGGGAGGGCTGTATTGATCTTCGGGGTATCCGGGGAATGGTCGAAGATTCCGGATTTAAAGGCATGATTGAAGTCGAAGTCTTCTCCAATCGATGGTGGGAAAAACCAACTCAGGAATTTTTACAAGCGATTAAACAATCCTATTTACATTACACTTAATCTACTATGAATGAACATAAACTGGGAATTATTATGAACGGCGTCACCGGACGCATGGGTACCAATCAACATTTAATCCGGTCGATCTGCGCCATCCGGGAGCAGGGAGGTATTCAGGTTTCCCCCGATGAAGTAATCACGGTTGATCCCATTCTTACCGGCCGAAACGAAAACAAACTTAAAGCGCTGGCCGAAAGAACGGGAGTACGTCGATGGACAACTAATATCGAAAAGGCTCTGGCGGATGCGGATAATCAAATCTTTTTTGATGCCAGTTCCACCCTACACCGCTCCCGCTTTGTCGAGATGGCCGCGAAGGCGGGAAAAGCGGTTTATTGTGAGAAACCCATTGCGGTCACCACGGAGGAAGCTCTTCGATTAGCCAAACTATGTGAGGATGCTGGGGTCAAGAACGGAGCGGTTCAGGATAAACTCTGGTTGCCGGGGATTCGGAAGCTGAAGACTCTGATCAATCAGGGGTTCTTTGGAGAAATCCTATCCGTCCGGGGAGAATTTGGATACTGGGTATTTACCGGGCATGATGAGGATCAGCCGGCCCAGCGTCCCAGTTGGAATTATCGAAAGGAGGACGGTGGGGGTATCATGATCGATATGCTCTGCCACTGGCGCTACCTGGTGGACAATGTGTTTGGCCCGATCAAAAGTATCTCCTGCCGGGGGGCGACGCACATCGGTGAACGGATTGATGAACAGGGAAACCCCTATAAATGCACCGCGGATGATGCCTGCTATGCCACCATGGAACTGGAAAATGGAATTCTTTGCCAGTTTAACAGTTCGTGGACGGTGCGGGTTCGCCGGGACGACTTGTTTGTGATGCAGGTGGACGGAAGCAAAGGTTCGGCAATGGTCAATCTCCGAGGGTGCCAGACTCAAGGGATTGGAGTTACCCCCAAACCGGTTTGGAATCCCGATATTGATCAACCGATTGATTTTTACGAAGGCTGGTCGGAAATGCCGGATGCCACCACCTATGATAATGCGTTCAAAATCCAATGGGAACTCTTCCTTCGTCACGTCGCTTTGGACGAACCCTTTCCCTACGATTTAAGATCGGGAGCGAAGGGCGTGGAACTGGCGGAAATTGGGATACAATCATGGGAGGAGAGAAAATGGATCGATCTGTAAGCCGATTTTTAATTCCGCTCTTTTGTTGGCTTCCTTTTACGGCTTCGATTGAGGCCAAAAAGACCAACCATTCCTTTGACCTCCGGGCGGTGGAAACGCCTCGAATCCTGTCGAAGGCAAAAGGCTATCTTCGTGAATTGCCTCGCACGGTCACCGCAGATAGTTGCGAAAGAAGCAGTGGGGATAGGCACGACTTTTATTCTGAGGGGGATTACTGGTGGCCCAATCCGGAAAACCCCGAAGCTCCCTACATCCGCCGGGATGGGGAAACCAATCCGGCCAATTTTATTGCTCATCGAAAATCCATGATCCGCCTAAGCGAACTGATGGGCACTCTGGTTTCCGCCTACCTCCTCACCGGAGAGGAAAAATATGCCCGCCCGGCTGTCCGTCATTTACGGGCCTGGTTTGTGGAGGAGGATACAAAAATGCGTCCGAGCCTGCTGTACGGCCAGGCCATCAAGGGGAAATACACCGGGCGGAGTATCGGGATTATTGACACCCTTCACCTTGTCGAGGTGGCGAGGGGAGCCAAACTTCTCTGCACTTCTCCGTCCTTTAAAGTCCGCGATCAAAAAGCAGTCCGTAAGTGGTTTGCCGAATACCTGAACTGGATCAATACCCATGAGTATGGACTCAAGGAGAAAATGCACCCTAACAACCATGGGGTGTGCTGGTCCCTGCAGGCCGCTGCCTTTGCTGATTTCGTGGGAAATGAGGAGATTCTTAAATGGGTTCGTTCCCAATTCAGAACAGTGTACCTGGCTGCTATGATGGATGAACATGGCGGTTTCCCCGCCGAATTGAAGCGGACCAAGCCCTACGGATATTCCCTCTTCATAATGGACGCGATGGCTGGGGTTGCCCAAATTGCCTCCACCGAGAAGAATGACCTTTGGCAATTTGTCACCCCCGGCGGGCGGAGCATGAAACTGGGGATTGAATTTATTTCTCCTTTCATTGCAGACAAGGGAAAATGGCCCTATGATCGGGATGTGATGTATTGGGAGGAATGGCCGGTTCGTCATCCCAGTCTCCTCTTTTCCGGATTGAAAACGAAAAATACGGCTCACCTGAAGATCTGGGAAAAACTGGAACCTGATCCCAAAACCTACGAAGTTTTACGCAACCTTCCCTTGCGTCACCCCTTACTCTGGGTGGAGAAAAAAGGGTCCTGAATGGTAGGTTGACATGGAATCCTCACTTTATTTCTCTTTACCTCAGTTTATCAATTATTAGCATAAAAATACCCAGTATTAGTTTGTTTCATCTGCCAAATGCCGTACTATGAACTCTGTGCATCGTCTTAGTTTTATATTTTTCTTTTTACTGTTCGCGAATGTGAACTCTGCTGTTTATGGGCAGCAGGGGGATACGAAAGAGAAACAGAAAGACCTTCTTTCCTCCCTGAATTGGAAAAAATGGTCGCCTGATCCCGTTCCCCTTTTCACTCCGCAGGAATCCCTTTCTCAGTTTAAGTTGGCACCCGGCTTTCGCATCGAGTTGGTGGCCCATGAACCTATGGTCAAGGATCCGGTCTTTATGGACTGGGATGACCAAGGAAGGATGTGGGTGGGTGAACTGCGCACCTACATGATGGATCTGGATGGCACCGGAGAGGACAGGCGGATGAGCCGGGTGATGGTGCTGGAGGATACGGACCGGGACGGGGTGATGGATAAAGCCACCCCTTTTCTCGAGGATATGCTCAATGTGCGAAGCCTTGCCTTTGTAGACGGGGGAGTATTGGTGGTGGAAACCGGTGGGCTTTGGTTCTGTCAGGATAAGGACGGGGATTTACGCTGTGACGAACGGAAAAAACTCTTTGATTTTGCCACTTCCGCCAAGGACAACATCGAACATGCGGAGAATGCGTTGCACTATGCCCTGGATAACTGGATGTACAATTCAAAATCCTCCCGCAAACTGGCCTGGCGAAAGGGGAAACTCATTGAGATGCCTGCCAAAGCCCGGGGCCAGTGGGGAATGGGGTCCGATGCCTACGGCCGATTATTTTTTAATCACAACGGACAATGGTTTGAGACGGACTGGGCGATGTACGACCGGCAATGGCCCTCCAAAGGGGCCGCGGTTAAAGCACCCACCAACCGCGTGTATGCGATCCGGCCCAACACGGCTCTCAACCGGAATTATCGTCCGGGGCGAATTTTGGAGGATGGCCGGGTGGCCAGCGTTACCTCGATCAGCGGCCTGGCGGTGCACAGTCATGGCGCATACGGAAAGGAGTGGGAAGGGGCCATTTTTTCGATGTCTCCCGGAACCAACACGGTGGGGGCGTTCCTGCCCGAGAAACCATTCCCTTCTTCCGATAAGTTTGAACACCAGTTATATCCGGATGCAATTTGGAAGGAGAGGGAATTTCTTGCCAGTACCGATGAGCGCTTCCGTCCGGTCAATGCGTCCATGGGGCCGGATGGCTGTCTGTACATTGCTGATTTTCACCGCGGGGTCATCCAGCACAAACGATTTCTCACCACCTATTTAAGGCACCAGTCCGCGGAGCGCGAACTGGATAAGCATATTGGCCTGGGCCGGATTTACCGGATCGTACCCCATAATCACAAACCAGTGCCTCCCCCCGCTGATCTGGTGTCCGGGTTGTCTCACCCCTACCTATGGTGGCGCCTGCGTTCCCAGAAACGGATTGTCGAGGGGGACCGACAGGATTTAGCCGCTGATGTGCAAAAATTGGCCGATAACAGAAAGTCAGATCCTTATGCACGGGTTCATGCATTATGGACGCTTGCCGGGTTGGGTAAATTAAAGGAACAAACCGTGATCCGGGCAATTGAGGATGGGGAATGGTTTGTATCCATGACCGGGCTCCGGCTGGCCGGGGAGAGCAAGGGAGTAGCTGATTTCTTTCCCGATGAGTTTAAGGAATATTCCGGAAAAGTGGCGGATCGAAAAAACATTCCTTCCACGCTTGCGATTTATGCAAATAGTTTGGGTCAATCAGGCTATCCCTCCCGTGCAGTCAATACCTACAAAGACCGGGAAGCGGAATGGGTGAAAAAGGATAAAAATCTTCTTTCTGCCTACCGAAAAGGTCGTGATCAGTACGCGGTCAGTTGCGGAGCCTGTCACCAGGCGGATGGGAAAGGCCTGCCCAATATGGCTCCCACCTTGTCCAAAAGTGACTGGGTGACCGGCGATGCTCAACGGTTGATTGGGGTCGCGGTTCACGGACTTATGGGTCCGATCAAAGTAAACGGTAAACCGGTGGAAGGTATTCCTCCCATCATGCCCGCCCATGGATTCATGAAAGATGATCAATTGTCCACAATTTTGACTTATGTGCGCAATGCCTGGGGAAACCGGGCAGGCTTGATTTCCAGCCGAGGACATCGCCGGATTACCGGAAAACCGAGTCCGCCCGGGTTGCCCCCTGGACGGAAGCGGAATTCTAAACTTCCCATTCTGGGTTTTGAGCCTTGCCGCCTCTTTGCACGCTCTGTCATCACAAGTGCGTAACCGGTGAAGTTTCACAGTGGACGTAATGCGAACCGTCTTCTTTTCAAGCGTCGATTGCATCCAGTGGATTGCCGCGTCCTTCACTTCGTTCTTTCCTCGTAATGACAAGAGTGTGTTGTCATCGCGAAGGCTGAAAGCCCATGGCGATCCACTATGATCCAAAAAAGCGAACAGACAAGTCGACCGGCCAAACGAACGGATTCCGCGGATTGGGTAGGGTTGGCAATCAAAACGTGAGCTAACCGCTACAAGCTTGATCGTACAGGGTGCAGAATTAGAGTCTCCAATTTTCTAAAATGCGGTAAATTTTCGAGGACCGATTGAGCTTCTTGATCCATTCCTTGGGCAATTTATCTGCACCCATTCGGGCACCTATCCAACTGCCGATCATGGCGGCACGCCCGGCGTTGTCTCCTCCTGCTTTGGCGGTTTCAATGATTGCGGTTTGAAAATCTTCATTGTGTTTCGCAGTTGCCTGCACGGCGGAGGGAAAGCTGCATATAAGGGGGCAACTTTGGCCGAGAAAATCGGTCGCATCGACCGTGCCTTTGTGTTTGAGTTGAAAAGCTTCCCTGCATTTTCGGCGTATTTCCCGGTCCAACTTGTCATCGGTATCGAGTTGCTCCTCGACATGATGAAAAGCACTGTGGATATCGCGCCCTGCGAGTAGTTCCAGGAGTAAGCGCGTGTGGGCCTGACAGTAGGCTACTGCCCGCATGTTGTTTTGGCGGACATGGGTGAGTGTTTTCACCTGCTCCATGAGGGTTGTGCGATCTTCCGGTAAGCCATCGTTACGAGCTACATAAAAAGCGATAAGGACCGCCAGGACAGAGATCGTGGCCAATTGATCATCGTCAGCTCCCTCCTGAAAACCGTATGGTTCATTTGATACTTCGAGATGATTCCTAAAGTTTTCCAGTGTCCCTCGGCTCGCAGAATCAAAGTAACCAGAGTATCCCTTGCCTGGATCCATTTTTTCGACGAAGGCCCTACCAAATGTGGCCACATTAAAAGTGTTTTCCCCGGCAAGTGCTTCCAACAGTACCCATGCGGCATCGCCGTAGTGGGTCGGGTCACCGGCGATCTTTCCGGAATGGTAATGACCCTCTGCAGGCTCCTCAAAACCTTGCAGTCCTTCTGGATGCAGGCTTTCGATCTCTTGGGTGTTATATATCCAATGAACACCTAAAGAAGCGGCGTCCCCAAGAAATTGGCCAAGCACCATTCCTTTCACGCGATTTTTCAAATCATTGTCCATATACAATATTAAAACTGGATTTTACTGATTCCGCAAACACCTCTCCTCAAGAGATAACCCGAATTTCAGTGGATTGAAGAAGAAGACTGTGTGCTTCTTCTCGCCACGGGGCTCCCAAAGTCTCCTCCACGGGTAACGGGTTTGTTCTTTTGATATCATGGCGAGGGCGAAGTTCGTGGCGATCTAGTCTACTCCAGCAAGCAAGGAGACAAGTCGAATACCACTTTTTTCAGTGATAGGACAAATGGAAGCGTGTTTCCTATAGCTGTTCTGGCGATCAAACAGTCTCTGATAGCAACGAATCTACACCGATGTATCTTTTCTTGAAGAAAACGGTGGTTTGGTGTAATTTAAACTAATGAAGATCGACTTTACCTACTGGAAGGAAGAAGAAGGAACCGTATTGGGGTATTTAAATGAGTATCCTGATCACTGGACTCAGGGAGAAAATCTTAATGATTTAAAAGAGCATCTGATTGATCTCCATAGAGAATTCTCAGATGGTTCATTACCAGGTATTCGCAAAGTTGCCCAGATTGAGGTTGCGTGAAACGAGTTGAGCTTGTCAAGCGACTCGAAAAGAGTGGTTGTAAGTTATTAAGACACGGTGCGAAACATGACATCTACTTCAACCCCGAAAAGGGGCTTTCCCAACCCGTTCCCAGGCATCGGGAAATTAATGAAAGACTGGCGAAGAAAATCCTGAAGGATTTAACAGATTGATAGTTTTTATTTTGTGGCAGAAGGCTCGTGCCAAAATTTCCGTATCCTAAAATTATGAAAACCAATCGAAGAACCCTTCTTAAAACCGCTGCATCGACTGCAATTGCCGGCACTTTGCTGACCGCACCCCGATCCGCTCATGCCCAGTCGCCCATGGGACAGGCGGATCCAAAATTCCGGATCAGGCATGGACGGATCAGGCAGTCCATCATGGGCTGGACCTTCAATCCGATGCCCACTCCCGAACTGGCCAGGCTGTGCAAGGAAGTCGGCCTGGTGGCGATGGAGGGAATTCCCCCCAAGTATTATCCAATGGTTAAGGAACTCGGTCTGGATATTTCGCTGGTGGGGAGTCATGGATTTAAGAAGGGCCCGGTGGATCCAGCCAATCACGGGGAGTGTATCCAAAAACTAACCGAGGCAATTGAGCTGTGTGCGGCTGCCGGGTATAAGCGGGTGATTACATTCACCGGGATGAAAGCGGAGGGGATTGAGGATGAACAGGCGGAGGAGAACTGTATAGCCTGCTGGAAAGAAGTGCTTCCGATTGCGGAGAAAAATAAAGTGACTCTTTGCCTGGAGCATTTGAATTCCCGGGACGACAGCCATCCGATGAAGGGGCATCCCGGATACTTTGGGGATGATGTCGATCATTGTGTGAAAATGATCAATAAGATCGGCTCAGACCATTTTAAATTACTTTTTGATGTCTACCATGTTCAGGTAATGAACGGGGATGTGATTCGCCGAATCAATCAGTACAGGGAGGTAATTGGGCATTACCATACCGCAGGCAACCCGGGCCGGGCGGAACTGGATGACAAGCAGGAAATTAATTACCCCGGGGTAATGAGGGCAATCCTGAACACCGGGTATGACGGGTATGTGGCCCAGGAATTCATTCCGACCTGGGAAGATAAAGCACTTGCCCTGAGGCATGCCGCGGAAATCTGTGATGTGTAAATCTGATTACAGTTTGAGAGCCCGCATGAAATAGATAAGTTGTATTTTTCTAATCCATCCATTCTTTCCTCACCGCAATCACGATGTCCAATCCAATCAGATTCCAAAAATACTGGCTCCGCTCGGTCTGTCTGAGTGTGGTGATTATTTTGGTGGTGGGTGGAATTACCCGGCTGACCGGTTCCGGATTGTCGATGGTGGACTGGCGGCCCATCGCGGGGATTCTTCCCCCGATCACTGATACCCAGTGGAATGAGGTGTTTGGAATGTATCAGGGCTCACCTGAGTACCAAAAGGTCAACAAGGGGATGAACCTGGATGAATTTAAATTCATTTTCTTCTGGGAATACCTGCACCGGATACTCGGACGGATTGTCGGTCTGCTCTGTCTGGTTCCCTTCCTCTGGTTCTTACTTCGTGGAAAATTGAGCGGCGGGCTGAAGGTGAAGGGATTATTCCTCAACATCCTGGTGATCAGTCAGGGCCTGATGGGGTGGTACATGGTCAAGAGTGGACTGGTGAATATTCCGGAAGTCAGCCATTATCGTTTGGCAGCGCACTTGAGTCTCGCCTTTTCCGTGTTTGGGTTGGCGTGGTGGATGTTGCTGGATCTCGACCGTGGACAGGATTCTGAGACCGGTGAAAAAGCAGTGTACTATCGTCCCTGGGTGATCGGATTTCTGTTCCTTCTATGTGCCCAGATTGCCTACGGTGCATTTGTCTCCGGAATGAAGGCGGGTTACGGGTTTAACACCTTTCCCATGATGGGGGAGGAGTGGAAGCCGGACGGTTTGTTTGGCCTGACTCCGTACTGGAAAAATTTTGTGGAGGATAAATTTTCCGTTCAGTTCATTCACCGCTGGATGGGGACGATCCTGACCCTTGGTCTTCTTGGTCTGGGATGGAAGGCATACAGAAGCGGTCTGTTAAACCATAGGCAGACCCGTCGGATGAAGTGGGTGGTGGGGCTGGTCAGTGTGCAGTTTTTACTGGGGGTTTCCACCATACTATTAATTGTGGAGTATCAGGTTTCCCTTCCGGTGATCCACCAATTGGTGGCCCTGTTCTTATTTGCCGCCCTGCTTGGGTGGATTCATTCGCTCGGTCTTCCCCCGACCAAGCGGGCAACTGCCTGAGCGGTCTTATTTAATCAGCTTACGGGCGGCGAGGTTGTTCAACCGGTGGGCCACATCGATCACACCATCGGTCACGGTTTTGTTGTAGGTCCGTCCATCGGTGGTATTTACTCCGTGTCCCTTGACCGCTTTGCGGAGTGCTGCGAGGGCGGGATCCTGGTGGTGGAACAATTCCACGAAAACATGTTTTAATTTGCCGGTGGGTGCATAGGCGGCGAGTAGGGCACCGATCCATCCGTCATCAGTGGTCAGGCATCCCCGGGTGGTTTTGGCGGAGGCGTGAAATATTCCCAGGGCATCGGCTTTCGCCAATTCCTTGATCACTTTTTCATTTTCGGCAACCGATAAGTCGGAATCTCCGCAATGGGCGGCGTCGATCATCACCTTGAAGAATTTTTTCTTAATCTTCTTATTGATTCCCATCACCACCTTGGCCGCTTTGGCGGCATTGGTGAAATTTTGAAATTCCACACCGCGTAAAAATTCCAAATGCCAGGCAACGACAGAACTTTTTTCAAGAGCAGATTCCTTGTAGCACCGGGCATGCAGTTTAATCAGTTGTTTGACCGCATTATCAAATGCCTTACCCTTAAGTTTTTTACCGGCAAGCCATTCCTCAAAGGAAGTGGAGGACACATGTTTAACCCGATATTTTTTGGCAATTGCGAGGCCAGAGTTGAGCATCTCCACGACCGCATCCTCATCCTTGGGGTTGAGCGGATTGGCCCCGCCCACCATCATGATCAGATGAACCTGGAGTTTAAGGGCACGCAAGCCCTTGAACATATCATCGAGGTCCTGGGCGTCGGTTCCCGGGAAAAGAGTGACCTGTACATTGTTCAATTTTACCGGTGATGTACGGCAGAGCAGGCGCATACCGGATACAATTTTTAAATCGCCCGAGTTGGTGCGGGGAAGCTTTCCGGATTCATCCGGGGCGAGAGCACCGACAAACATGAGGTGCGTGGGCACGACACCGATTTCAACTTTGGATTTATTTTTAATTTGTATGGCCATGATAAAACAGGAGTGAAGGGTTAAGTGAGTGGAGATGATTCATTGATAATTTCAAGGGATAATCAAGGAAAATGAGTGAATACACCTCCATGAGGTACTCATGAAGAGCTAGATTCCGCACCCAAAAATTTTCCATCCGGTCGTAATTAGAACCGGAAACTTTCGCTGTAGTGGGTTATCACTTGAAGCGGATGCTTGTTCGAAATGAACCGTGTCTTGTAGGAAGGGGTTGCGAAAACGGGAGGAAATCTCCACCATAGACGATTTTATGCAGCAAAAAATGATCTGGTTTTTAAGGATCCTCATTGTGATTCAGTCCCTGGGCTATGCGGCCCAGTTGGCCGCTCCTTCGGCACTTAATTCCTACCTGCTTGGTCCGATGGGCGGGGCCTTCGTCTCCGAACTGGATTATGCGGTATGGTTTTCTCTTCTCCTTGCTTCCGGAGCCCTGTTGGTGCTGGGTTTTCTTCGACCCGCGGTTTCGTCGCTACTGGGCAAAGTCGATTGTGCCTGCCTCGGTCTGCTCGCCCTTTGGCCCTTCGTTTTGGCCATTTTTTCCTGGCTCAATCATGCCGGTGATCCTTTCCATGCCACCGATCCGATTGGCCATGCGGTGCGTTTTGCCACTCCCCTGGCCCTGGTGATGCTGAGCAACAATCCCAGTCAGGCTTGGCACGCGCGAGTCGATTGGCTCCTCCGCCTGTCGGTGGCGGGGGTGTTTATCGGGCATGGTCTGTGTGCCTGGTGGTTGAAACCCTCTTTTATCGATCTGATTGTGGGCACATGGGATACTATTCTCGGGCAGGACCTGACCGCTTCCGCATCCAGGCAAGCCTTTGCTGAAGCTGCGCTCCCGGTGATTGCGCTCCAGGACTTTATCCTTGTTGGTCTGCTGCTTCTTCCCCACCGGAAATTCCGAACCGTCGCGATGTGGATGGCCATTTGGGGATTGGTTACCGCGATGAGCCGGATGACCGCTTACGGGTGGGGCAACTGGCATGATTTAGCCCTTCGGGTTTGCAACGGGGGCATTCCTCTCTTTCTTTGGTACTCTTGGAAACAACCCACCACCGATCCCACCAACTCATGAAAACAAAAATACTCGCTCCTCTCAGTCTCCTTATTTTTACCTTTTTTTCCACGTTGTTGGCCCAACCATCTCCATGGCTGGATGAGGAATACCTTGAGGAACGGACTAAGCAATTGGCTCCTACCCGGACCGCAGCTCCCTCGCAATGGCGGGTCATTTGGAGCAAGGAACCATCCACCCGGGCCACGGTTTCCTGGACCACGGGTAAGAAGGGAAGCAAGCACCGGGTAAGGTATGGAGTCCACACTTCCAATGACCCCAAACTGACTGAATCGATTGAACCCCAGAGAAACGGGGCTTATTCAACTGCCCGGGGTGAATACTATCACCACGCCCGTTTATCCGGGCTTTCTCCCTCCACCACTTATGACTTTCAGATCGAATCGGACGGTCACCAATCCCGGCTGATGCATTTCACCACCGCACCTGCGGATGACCGGACCTTCCGGGTCTTGTTCGGGGGGGATTCCCGAACCGGTATCGAGGCCCGGGCTCAGGTGAATTTGCTGATGGCGGATTTATCGGAGAAGGATGGTCAGTTGATCGGATTTGCTCATGGGGGGGATTACATTGTCAGTGGAAGGAGCTGGAGTCAGTGGTCCACCTGGTTGAGCCAGCATGAACTGACGGTGGCCCATTCAGGAAAAGTTCTTCCGATTATTCCCACCCGGGGGAACCACGACGGCGGTCCTTTGTATGACGAAATCTTTGATACGCCGGGAGGAAAGGATAAAAACTATTTCGTTACCCGGCTTTCCCCCGAAGTCGCTTTGGTTACGCTGAACACCGAGATCAGTGCCGGTGGGGAGCAGCGCTCCTGGCTGGCTCAAACCCTTGCGGAGTTGCGTCCCCAGGTGCGTTGGTTGCTCGCGGAGTACCACCGCCCGGCCTGGCCAGCGGTTAAGAGCCCAGGTACGGCGAAGAAATTCTGGGTTCCCCTGTTTGAACAGTTCAACCTCGACTTAGTCGTCGAGTCGGATGGACATGTGATCAAGCGGACGGTTCCAATCCGTAACGAGAAGAGAGACCCAACGGGTATTGTTTATGTCGGGGAAGGAGGATTGGGGGTTCCTCAGCGCAAGCCCAAGTCCGACCGGTGGTACCTCCAGAAACCGGGAATGACCGGTGCGGATCATCATGTCATGCGGGTTGAATTCAGTAAGAAGAAGATGGACTATGAGGTCATTCTGCTTGATGGCAAACAGGGGGATGATTACCAGTTTTTTCCCCGCTAGGAATCATTTTTATGGGTGAATGTTGATGCTGACAACTGTTCGAATCTTTTTGATTTTTGTTTTTCTTTTTGGCTGCGCCCAAACGGGCCGTCATTTTGAAAAAAAGCCAACCCATCACACGGAAAAAGGTTTTAGGAATAATTATTTAACGGGGGAAGTAATGAATAAGAGTTTATCGGATGTCTTTCGTTGGCGTGTGACCCGGAAACCCCAGAAGCCTATTGAATTCGAACGGGTCGAGCCTGATCTTGGCTTCCTGCAAGCCAATCGAACCGAGTCCACCCTCACCTGGATTGGTCATTCGACCTTTCTGTGGCAAAATCAGGGAGTAAATCTGATTACGGATCCCCATTTAACCAGCCGTGCATCCCCGGTTGGTTTTGCCGGCCCCAAGCGGATTGTGCCTCCTGCCATTTCCCTGCAGGATCTGCCCCTTATCGATATGGTGGTGATCTCGCATAATCACTATGATCATTTGGATAAAAAGTCCGTGCTCGGGCTGGTGAACCGGCAAGAGAAAACCCCGCCGATGTTTTTAGTGCCTCTGGGCATGAAGGCCTGGTTTAACAAAATTGGAATCAGGGAGGGAGTGGTGGAGTTGGATTGGTGGGAGAGTCATCAAGTGGGGGGCTGGACATTAAATGCGGTCCCCGTTCAGCACTGGAGCCGGCGGGCACTGGGGGATACGAATCGTGTGCTCTGGGCGGGCTGGGTGATCGAGACCCCACAGCAAAAACTTTTTTTTGCGGGAGACACCGGATATTCCAAAGATTTTCTCGCGATTGGAAAAAGATTTGGGGCGATGGATCTTTCGCTGATACCGATTGGCGCCTATGCTCCCCGCTGGTTTATGAAAGCGATGCATTGCAGTCCGGAAGAGGCGGTGCAAATCCATCTCGATGTCGGGAGCAGACGATCCGTCGGTATGCACTGGGGAACCTTTTTGGATTTGACGGATGAACCGATGGAAGAACCGCCGGAACGATTACGGAAGGCGGTGGAGGCAAAGAATCTGGATCCTCAAAGTTTTATAACTATGAAGCACGGGGAAACATTGCGGGGTATTTGAAGCGGGAACGGGACTGCGGTGGGGCAATCAGATATCTGCCGGATTGGAAAAAGGAATTAAATGCGGGCCGAGGGCATGCGGTCTGATTTGACCAGATTTGCGACATGATAACTCGGATCATCGGGTAAAACGACGACATCGACCAGGCTGCCTGCTTTTTTGAGCAACTCCCGGCAGTTAGTGCTGATGTGTTGCAGTTTAACCGATTTGCCCACGGAGCGGTAGCGGGCACCCAGTTTTTGAATCGCTTCCAGTCCGGAGTGGTCCCAGACCCGTGAATCCATCATATCCACAATGATTTCCTCGGGATCTTCGGCGGGATTGAAGCCCTGAGTGAAATCGGTAATCGAGCCAAAAAATAATGGCCCGTGAAGGAAATAAACTTTGGTTCCATCCTTGCGGATCTCGGAGTTCCGATGAATGTGCTGGGCTGATTTCCAGGCAAATCCAAGGGCGGATACAATTACACCGGTAATCACAGCGAGAGCTAAGTTGTGGGTAATGACGGTAATGGCGGAGACCATAATGATCACAAATGCGTCGGTCTTGGGGATTTTTCCGAGAATCCGCAGACTGGACCATTCAAAGGTGCCAATCACCACCATGAACATAACCCCGGTAAGGGCGGCGAGGGGGATTCGTTCGATCAGGGAGCTGGCAAAAAGAATGAAGCAGAGCAGGAACACCCCGGCGGCAATGCCTGACAGACGGCCCCGTCCACCGGAGCGAATATTGATAATACTCTGCCCGATCATGGCGCACCCTCCCATGCCCCCGAAGAAGCCGGTGACCACATTGGCAAATCCCTGACCGAGGCACTCACGGGTACTGTTTCCCCGCGTTTCGGTGAGTTCATCGATCAGGGTTAGGGTCATGAGGGATTCAATCAATCCGACGGCTGCGAGGATGCAGGCAAAGGGGGCAATAAATTGCAGGGTATCCCAATCGAAAGGAATAGTAAATGCCACCAGACTGGGGAGTTCGCCTCCGATCGAGGCCATGTCCCGGACCACCAATGTGTCGAGGTTCAGTCCGATAACGAGGCAACTGATGGAGACAATGGCGACCAAAGAGGAGGGAATCTGAGTGGTGAGTTTGGGCAGAAAATGGATAATTCCCATAGTCAGGAAGACCAGGCCGAGCATGAGATACATATCGTTACCGACCAGCCAGGAGGATCCGGGAGTGGTCGGACTTTCGGTAAACATGGGAAACTGGGCTTCAAAAATGACAATGGCCAATCCGTTGACAAACCCGAACATCACCGGTTGAGGAATCAGGCGGACAAACCGGCCGAGCTTTAACACCCCGCATCCAATCTGAATAATTCCCATCAGAATCACGGTGGCGAAGAGGTACTGGGTACCCATATCCGGACCGAGCCCGAGGGCTTCTCCTTTTTCATTCCCGAGAATGACGAGGGAGACCATAATCACAGCCAGTGCTCCCGTGGCTCCGGAGATCATACCGGGCCTTCCGCCAAGAACCGCGGTGATTAAACAAATGATGAAAGCCGCATACAGTCCGATGATGGGCGTGACTCCGGCTATAATCGCGAAGGCGACAGCCTCCGGGACGAGGGCGAGGGCGACGGTAAGTCCGGAAAGGACATCGTCCTTGGCATGAACCCGGTTTCCGAATTTTCGGTAAATTAATTTAAACACGTTGAAACAGTTTGAATGTTAAAGGAATGAAAGGACCGATCGAGGGAGTGAAATGAAAGCACATCATGACCTGAATAAACCAATCTATTACAACTCCCGTTCCACCCACTTAATCCGACGCGAAAAATACGCACAAAGTATCACAAGTACATGATTTCACTCGAATGGACAAGGAGATCTTTGCTGCCAATCAAAATTTTGGGGTTATCCTATCTATTTCCTGAATTCGGAGAACTTTTCATTCGACATTCCTGCTTCCTTCCGCACGTTTCTAATCCATGATTTCATCCATTGTCACTCACCCCGGAGGTGCCCACAAAGACGATCTGCTCGCCAGCGCCGTCCTGCTGAAAGATCACCCGGTACCGATTTTTCGCCGTGACCCCACGGAAAAGGATCTGTCCGACCCGCAAGTAGCGGTCCTTGACATTGGGGGGGAGCACGATCCTGCCCGCAAGAATTTTGACCACCATCAGTTCCCCCGTGATCATGTGCCCACCTGTGCCCTGTCGCTTGTTCTTCAACACCTGGGGATTTATGAGGACGCGAGGGAATTTTGCCCGTGGCTGGAAGTGGCGGAGTGGTTTGACTGCCGGGGGCCGAAGGACACCGCGGAGTGGTTGGACATTGACCGCGAGACCCTGGGAAAATTAAATTCCCCCCTTGATATCACCTTGATGAAGAATTTTGCCTTGCAATTGGAACACCATCCGGGAGAACCGCTCTGGGAGGTCATGCGGATGATTGGAACCGATCTGGTTGAATTTGTGAGCCATCTCAGGAGCCGGCTCGATCAGGTTGCCGAACACACCGAGGTGTGGGAACTGGAAGCCGGTGGAACCAAGTTCAAGGCACTCTTTCTTCCGTATTCAGAATCCCTGCCCGAGGACGCGACCGGGGTGCTGGGGTATCAGGTCAAGGCTCTGGGCATGGAGGAGGAAATCCTCGCCCTGGTTTATCCCGACAGTCGGGGGGAGGGATATGGAATGAGGCGCTTCAATGACGATCTCCGGCTCGATTTCAGTCTGCTTGCGGAGGAGGACGATGTTCATTTTGCTCATGCCCGGGGGTTTATCGCCAAGACATCGGGTACGGAAGTGGACCGGTTGAAAAGTCTTCTCGTTCGGGCGTTTCAGTAGTTTTTAGGTTTTTTAATTCTACAAGCTCAAGAGTGAACATGAAAGTACAACTGATTTTGTTTATTTTTTTGATGATTGGTGGAGAGAGATTAATCGCGGAGAATTTTTCGCCGGATGGTCATTCAAATCTCAAGACATTTTCGTCTCCTGGAATTGCCTGGCACAAGTCTTATAATGGTAGTGGGGAGGAGAGTCATCCCCATTATGTCATTCAGACCAAAGACCTCGGTTTTTTAATGGTGGGAGAGACCGGATTTGTGGAGGAACGCACCGCGAGAATTTTTTTAGTCAAGACGGACCGGCGCGGGGATCTGATTTGGAAAAAAGAGTTTGGACGCCCGGGGTACAATCTGGGGAACTGCGTCGCTGAATCGGCGGACGGCCATTACCTGGTTGCCGGGAGCTTAAGCCAGGATGCCGTCCTCATTCAGGTGGATGCTGCATCGGGTAAGACTTTGTGGAGAAAGACATGGGACTTCGGAACGGAGGATGCATTCGAAGGCCTGACCGTGACCGCGGACGGGGGAATTCTCGCCACCGGATACCGTGACGGACTGGGGGAGGGAACCTTTATGAATTGGGGGCGGGGCCTTGTCCTGAAAACTGATGCGAAGGGAGAAGAGGAGTGGAGGTGTGACCTGTCCAAGTACAGTTCCTCGGGGTATCGGATCAATCCCACCGGGGACGGGGGTAGCCTGCTCCTCTGCCATCCGCGGGATGAGGAGACGAAGAGTCATCACCTCCTCAAACTCGATTCCAAGGGAAAAGTTCTCTGGGCCAGGACTTACAATACCGTGTACTGGGGCTTTGACCGAAAGCCGGACGGCCGGGCTCTCCTGACCGGGCACACCCGAAAAAGTCCCCTGAGCAAAAACTGGGACATTGAAATGACTCAGATTGACCGAGAGGGAAACATCCTCTGGACCCGTTTTTTCGGCCAGCCGCGCGGATACAAGGGGAAGTGGATCCATGATGAAGTGTGGGGGAGCCGTTCGACCCCTGATGGGGGATGGTTGGCAGTTGCAGGCACTGGAGACGAGACCCGCCGGTATGAGGAGAAGGGCCACCCGACCGGACCCTCCGGACAGTGGAAAGTTTATTTAATCAAAACGGACGGAGAAGGGAACACGCAATGGGAAGGGGTGTACGGAAATCCGGAGGTTGACTGGGCCGGAGAGGATGTCTGTGTCACCCGGGATGGCGGGGCCCTTGTCGCCAATGACTGCGGGGCATTCGGATTCACCAAGATCGAGCCTTTCCTCACGAAATAGCGGTTGTCAAGGCCCACAAAGGCACCTACTTCTGCATGTCTTCAGAGAGCCGTTTGACTTCCTTTCCGTACCAAACCCAGACAATCATTGCTCCCACGCAGGAGACGGCAAGACTGATGAGACAGGCCGTTTGGTTGAGGAGAATACCGTAGGCAATGGTAAGCGAGAGTCCATAGCAGAGCATGACCCCGCCAATCACATCGAGCCAGCTCGATGCGTTGAGTGCGGAACCGGACACCGGTCCGACCTCCCGGCGAATGGGACCCCACGCCCCGCCTGGGCGGACCTGCCTGTAAAATGCAACCAGTTTTTGGGTGGACACAGGCTGGGTGAGAAAGGTGACCACAATACTCAGGGGAAAGACAATACCGACAAGGAGAGCGACCTTGAATTCCCAGGCCATGTCGCCCCAGGCCAGACCAAAAACCACCGTCGCCGGGTCGAGGAGTTTGAAGGTGATCCCTCCAATCAGTCCGCCAACCAGGGCGGTCAGTTCGGTGTAGGCGTTGATCCGCCACCAGAACCAGCGAAGCACGGAGGCAATCCCTCCCGGGATCATCAGGTAGGCGAGCCATTCCATCACCCCGCTGACCGATTCAACCTGCGTCGCAATCAGGGCACCGGCCACCATCAGAATGATCATAAACCACTTGGATGCCCGTACATAATGTCTCTCCGAGGCTTTCTTAATGAGAAAGCGCTTGTATAAATCAATGGTCAGGAAAGAAGCCCCCCAATTCAGATGGGTGTCAATTGTGGACATAAACGCGGCCAGGAAAGCGGTGATCAGCAGACCTTTCAAGCCCACCCCCAGGAACTCATTAATCACCATGGGATAAGCCTTGCTGTGCTCAGTCAGAGCTGGGAAGGCGGCAATGGAGACCAGACCAACGACCACCCAGAGCCAGGGCCGGCAGGACTGGAAAATTGCGTAGAAAAGAGTGGCCCGGATAGCGTCCCGTTCGTTACGGCAGGCGGAAATTCTCTGCATGTTGTATCCGTTTGCATCGCTCCACCAGACGAGGGTGAAGATGACCAGCATCTTGAGCACATCCGAATTGAAGGTGGAAAAGTCAGGAAAGATCGAGAGGGTGGACTCCCCGTAATCCGGATTAAACCGGATCTCGGAAAGAACCGATCCCAGCCCACCGGACTGACTGACTGCGATACAGGCAAGGGCAAACATGCTTCCCATGGTGATGAAGAATTGAACCACATCGGTGGCGACCACGCCGTAGAACCCGGAAAATGTGGCATAGAAAAGGGCCACCACCATGAGGGCAATAATGGCCTGGGTCTGATCAATTTCAGGAATCAGAACCTCCAGCACCGTGCTCATCCCGAATGTGACCCATCCGATGGTGAGCAGATTCTGCAGAATCCCGCCATAGCATGCCCGTACTCCACGCAGAAGGGCGGCGGGCTTGCCCTCATAGCGGAATTCAAAGAACTGGGCATCCGTGATGATGTTACTTCGTCTCCACAACCGGGAGAACAGAAAAATCCCGATGATCAGCGGTAACACGGAGACAATCACCCACCACATCCGTTGGAGACCGTCCTGACGGGTGACCTCGGTCACCCAGATGGGGGTGTCGGAGGCAAAACTGGTGGCGATCATGGACAGGCAAATGGCCCACCACGGTAAGGAACGGCCGCCGAGGAAAAAGGACTCCGAATCCTTGGCTGCTTTGCGGGAAAAATAGACGCCCACCCCAATGGCGAAAACGATATAGGAGAAAATAATTAAATAATCCAGCAATGCCATCAAAAATCAGGGTCGGGTTTTTTCGCAGTTGAAGTCAATGACCAAACCGTTGCACCGTAATTGCCGGTCCTGTTTTTGGAGTTCCCCTCCGGCCGGGCAATAAACCAGGGTGATACTTTTCTTCGGCGGGATAATGACGAAGAAATTCTTTCCGGGTTGCAGATTCTTTTCGATCCAGCGGTTGGACTGTGCTTCGTAGAGATCAACGCTCTGTACCCGTTGGCGAATCTGAACACGGTGTGCTTGCTCAAAGGGATTATAGAGCAAACGGGTGGGGTGGGATTCCGGGTTGCCGACATCGGTGGCGGTCAGGTCGAGGGAGAGGATTCCTTCAATGTTTGTTTTTTCCACCATCGCCCCGAGGAAGGAGGCGTAAGCACCCCCGTAAATTCCCAGATCGGTCTGTCCCCATCCATGAATGGTCGGATCTCCCCCAACATGGGGCGGATTCTTGAACCGGGTTTCAATGACGAGATCATCCAGTTCAATCTTTTGAAAGGGTTGTAATCCGGTGGAACTAATCCGGATCCACCATGGTCCGGATTTGATCAGCGGATGAGTGCGAAGATTTCCGTGATTCTTACGGAACTGCAGTCCCGGTTTGAAATCACCCTGAGGATCCTGGGAAACGAGCACTTCAATCCGGCTGTCTCCAAGGATGTCCGGATCCCGAATTTTCATGATTAATTTATAGCTTATTCCCGGGGGTATGGAAATGGAGCAGCGATATTCTATTTCCCCGTTTTCATCTGCGACCCAGGTGAGATCATGGTCGGGGGTGCGGGGATTACCCGCGATGATTTCCCCACGGGTCATTTTTTCGGAGATTGGGTAGTCCCGTGTCATGCCCTGTTTCCTGAGTCCCTCATAGGGAATACAGAAATCCGGATCATACCTGGCTGACCAGTTAAAACTGGACTGATTTTCGGGCGGCCAGGCGTTGGGATAGAAATAGCGGGCGTTCACCGCAAGATTGAGAACCCATTTGGCGATCGGAATGGAAAGTGTTTCCTCGTAGCGGGCGACCGGAGCGATAATACCGGCGGCCTGAAAGGAATTCATCGCAAAGGCGTACTCGTAATTCGGGTAAACACTGCCAATCAGGCCAAATGCCTCGGTTTCGTGCAGCTTTTCCTTCATTGCCCCCCATTTTCTAGGGTTGTCCCCCGCCAGCACCCATTCGATCAGTTTGGCGGTGGGAAAATTTGTTCCCCTTTCTGCATTGCTTCTTGCGGTGGCGTAGGCTCCGTAGGGGAGCAGGCTTTCGTAGTAGGGGTTTTCTTTTCTTTCCCGGAGCCAGTGGAAGCACCAGTCCGCGGCTTCAAGGAATTCCTTTTTTCCCGTCTTCCGGTAGGCAAGATACTGAATACAGGCAAGGGCGGCGGCGGCGTCCGGTTCGTTCCATCCACGATCCACCGGTTTCATATCAATCAGATCGAATCCGGTATGATCAAAATTTGGTAAGGAGTGTTTGCTGGCACCGAGCTTGATCAGTACTTCCCTCCATTTCTGGGCAGTGGAAAGAAACTGTTCCTGAAACCGGGGGGTGTCCGGATAGTGAAAGGAAATTTGATAGAAAAGAAGGCTGGGGAGGAGGTCGTACCAAAAACTGTCCCCCCGGGTACCCGGCTGGTTGAGGTAAAGTCCGATCCCGTTTTTCCGGTCGAAATGAACCGGGAGCATAGCAACATAATCCCGGCCTTCCCGCTCGGACATGTCCATCCCGACCAGGGTGGATCCGAGTACGGCGGCGAGGGAGGAAATGGCTTCGTGATGATTCGATTCCGGGTGCTGGCGGGAATCCCCGACATAGGAGGGTATTCCAAATCCGTTGACATCGTTGACCTTCCGCGAGTGATCGGCCCAGATCAGGGGGAGGTGCTCGCCGGTCCGGTTCCAGTCGAAGACAAGCCGGTCGAAATCAAGGGCGACTTTTTTCCAGTCCCGTAAAACATAGGGCTGGGGAAGATCGGGCATTCGGGTAATGGAGGGAATTTCTTCCGCCCATCCGCAGAATGGGAGCAGAACCAGGACAATCAGGCGTTGGGACAAACCGAACCGTTCAGCTTTCATATTGAATGAAGGGATCGGGGATATCAAGCCATCCGGCTTCGGCATCACTCAGTCCGGCAAATAAGCGGGCGGTCCGATCCGGTAAGCGGAGAAGCCCCCCGGAAAAAATAACATCCTCAAGATCGGGCCGTTTGGAAGGTCCGGAGGGGAAGTCTTTCCGCCGGGCAATAATTTCACAAGGGGAATGGGTCCCGCTGGTTGGGTCAAGAGCAAAGGCCATCGAGTGATAGTGCCTCTCTCCTTTTTCCCCAAACCGGGCAATATGACCGAGCACACCGATCTGACCGTTGGACAGCAAATGGGCCTCGTTTCCTCCGACCCATTGTTCTTCGGGGCACAAATCGAGTAGGGGAGTATCGACCAGTTTGTCCGGATTTAAGGATTGAAGGCTGGGAGTCAGGCAGTACCCGATTTTGCCCCGTCCCCCCGGATTTCCCTGAGGCCGGGTAAGGGTTAAAATTTCCCCGTTCCCCAGTTGGAGGAATCGAATGTCCTTCATTTTTGGGGGCCCGGTCCAGGCATGAGTAAACTCACCCAGATCGTTGGCGAGATGGAATTCCATTTGCCAAGCCTGTGTGTCTTCTCCACAGGTCACCGGGAAACGTACCCCGCCGAGAAGTAATTTTCCATCGATCCGGGTAATGCAGGGATCCTGCAGTCCGGCGAAAGAGGCGTATGGGGGGAGGGGAGTCCAGTGATTGCCTTTTTCCTGAAAGAGATGGATTGCGGAAAGTTCCTCGCTCCGTTTTTCCACCCGGCCGGCAATGGTGGGGATACCCATAAAATCAAAGGGAGCAGTGATATTATAGACATCACGCCCGTCCATTCCAGAGAAAAGAATTTTACTCTTTTTGTTCATCGCAGGGAATCCAAAATGGATTGCAGGGAAAAAAGGGCGGAACAGATCACGGTGTCCGAGGCCCCGTAATAAAGGGTAAGTTCGTCTCCGGAAAGAACATGTCCGTTCGTGAAGACCACATTTCCAAAGAAGCCCTCTTTTTCATAGGGTTCAACCGGTTCCATAATTGGTGCATGACTGCGAGCGAGCACCCGTGAGGGATCTTTCAGGTCGAGCAGAAGTGCTCCGAGACAGTACCGGTTCTCATGATCCGCTCCGTGATAAATGGCCAGCCATCCTGCACTGGTTTTGAGGGGAGCGGCCCCGGCCCCGACCCGGGCGGAGTCCCACATCCCTTCTCTCGTCTGTGCGATGCAGGTGTGCTTTCCCCAATGGGTAAGGTCCGGGGACTGAGCGAGCCAGATAAAATGTCCGCCCAGTCCCACCCCGCTGGGTCGGTGCAGGCAGAAAAAATGATCGTTTATTTTCTCCTCAAAAATGGCGCAGTCCTTGTTGGCCGGGGGAAGAATGAGGCCGAGATTCTCATAGTCCCGCCAGTTGCGGGTCCGGCGCAGACCGACACCGTATCCGTGGGAGGAGGTGGCGGTGTAAGTGAGCAAAAATTCTCCGTCCGGCATGGAGGCGACCCGGCAATCCTCAACCCCGTAACATTCATACGGTCCTTCGCCGGTCAGAGCCGGTTGCATGGCGTCTTCAAAATGAACCCCGTCCGTGCTTTTGAAGAGCCGGAGATGGGAAAGGGTGGAAAGATAGACCTGACCGTCATATTTCGGTTCCCTTGGGTCGGAGGAATCAAGCAGAGGGTCATCCAGTTTAAAAGTGACAATTTTTATCTCCCCGTTTTCGAGTACGGGAAAGGACATCTCCCCCGGTTTCTGAACCGGTCTCTCCGCTACCCGGACGAGCATCCAGATGAATCCGTCCATTTGAAAAACGCCGGGATTCAGAAGGCATTCCACCACCATATCCTCCCGTGAGGGCATAATATCCCCGGGAGAAAGAATCGGATTCTTAGGATTGCGGGTAAGGAATAAGGTCATAAATTGAGCGTGCTTCATACATAAAAAACAGAACGATACGCAACTTTATAAAGTCTCTATTTGGGATGAAAACCCATCTTTTATGAAAAGATTACCTATCCCTCCACATTGCCGGAATCTGATGCTTTGGGCTATCTACCGAAGAAGTATGATGTTTTATTGGGGAATGCCGGGTCGGTGGCGAAGAAAGTTAGGATGCAGAACCGGATTGAAGTTCACTCAGTTTTCCGGCTTCGATTTCCCATTCGTAATTTCTTTCTTTTAATTTTCGGGCAAGACTGGAGGCTCTTTGATTGAGCTCTTTTCCTTTTTCCGGGTTATCGTAGGATTCGGGACTGGCGAGCTGTTCGTTCAGTTCGGCCTGCTCTTCCTCCAGGGATAAAATTTCTTTTTCCAACCTGCCCACCAGCTGTTCCAATTTATTCCGTTCCTGCCTCGCTTTTTTTTGGTTCTCCGCATTGATCCGCCTTCTTTCCTTGGCGCTGACCGGCTTACTTTTTCCCGGGACCGCCCGGTGTCCGGTTGGACGGGCGTCCCGCAGTCCTTCGACCAATCCCTCTTTTTCGGAAGCGGATCCGGACTTCCACAGATAATAATCATAGTCCCCGGCAAAATTAGTGGTTTTTCCCGCTTCAATGCGAATACTTCGTTTCGCCAGGGCCCGAATGAAGTGCAGGTCATGGCTGACAAAGATCAGGGTACCAGTGTACTCTTTGAGTGCCTGTATGACCGCATCAATACTGGGCATGTCCAAGTGAGTGGTGGGTTCGTCCAGAAGCATGAGGTTGGGCGGAGATAATAAGAGTTTTACCAAAGCAAGCCGGCTTTTTTCACCGCCGCTTAACACTTTGACTTTTTTAAAGACATCATCCCCGCGAAATAGAAATGTCCCAAGCATACCTCTGACATCCTGCGTGTGCACCTGTGTTTTTACTTTCTGCATGGCTTCATCGAGCACCGTGTTTTCGAGGTTGAGCAGGTCGACCCGCTGCTGTGAAAAATAGCCCACGCTTACCTGGTGCCCCATCTCCCTTTTACCCGACTCGATGGGAACCAATTCAGCGAGAATTTTGAGCAGGGTGGATTTGCCTGCCCCGTTGGGTCCAACCAACACAATCCGTTCGGATTTTTCCACTTCGAGGTCGAGGTTTTGATAGACCACATGATCTCCGTAAGCCTGTTTTACTCCGGTCAGGGTGGCGACCCGTTGACCACTTCGCTCTGGTTGGGGGAAGCGAAAAGAAAGGGTTTCGGCCTCCGTTTCGGGAGCGGGAATCCGTTCCATTTTCTCCAGTTGTTTGATTCGAGCCTGTGCCTGGGATGCTTTCGATGCCTTGGCCCGGAAGCGTCGGATAAAATCCTCATGGTGGGCAATTTCCCGCTGCTGGTTCCGGTAGGCGGCAAGGTGCTGGGCTGCCCGTTCCGCCCTTTGAGAAAGGTAGCGATCATAATTCCCCTGATAGCGATGAAGTTTGCCATGTCCGATTTCCAAAATTCCATCACAGATTCCGTTCAGAAAAGCCCGGTCGTGCGAGATGGTTAAAATCGCTCCGGAGTATTTTTTTAACTGGTTTTGAAACCAGCCCAGAGTTTCGAGGTCGAGATGGTTGGTGGGTTCGTCCAGCATCAGCAGGTCAGGTTCCATCACCAGTAAGCGGGCGAGATGAGCCCGCATAATCCAGCCCCCGCTTAATGTATTGGCGGTTTTTTCAAAATCAGCTTCCTGAAAGGCAAGGCCGGAAAGAATTTTTTTGGCCCGTGCCTCGAGGGTGAATCCTTCCCGCTCGGAAAATTCCTCGAGTGCCTGCAATCGAACCGGATCCTCGGCGTCCGGGTGGAGTCGCAGGATTTTTTGAATTTCAGAAAGTTCAGGAGAAATCGCGGTGGCCAATTCAAGCACAGTCTCCTCCTCGGTCGGGGCGCTTTCCTGAGGAAGAAACCCAATCGTTTTTCCCCGTTCCAATTCCACTTTTCCACTGTCCGCCTCCAAATCGCCCAGGATGATTGAAATCAGGGTGGTCTTCCCGGCTCCGTTCGGGCCGACCAGGCCGAGTTTTTCTCCACGGAGCAAACGGAGGGAAACTTCCGAAAACAGGGTTTTCGGTCCATAGGCTTTACTCAGATTGGAAAGGATGATCATGGTGGAGAAGATCAGATTCCAAAATCCTCAGATTTTGGCAAAGGAATAAGTTAAAATTTTATAAAATATTCAATATTTATGATTGAGGTGAATAGTGAAAGCTCGGTAAATAGAGAGATGTTTAAATCCTTAAATCGTCGTTCTTTCTTAGAAAAAAGTGGGCAAATCGCACTGGCCGGTTCAGTTTTTCCACTTTCCCTGCATGCCAAACACCCTAAAAAAATGAGATTCACTCTTGGTCTTTCCCAGTACTCTCTTCGTGCGTTGCTTAAGGACGGATCCCTGGATGCGCTTGATTTCCCTAAGTTCACCGTGGACGAGTTCGGGATTCATGCCATTGATTTGTGGGAGGGCGGAATGCCTAAAGATAAACTGGATGATTCCAAGTACCTGGCCACAATGCGAAAAAAAGCGGAGCAGGCGGGGACTGATTTGTTCCTGCTGATGTCGGGTGCCCTTGATGCATCCGCTAAAAAGCGGGAGGTCAGCACCGCTAAAATTAGTGCTTCTTTTGACCGGGCGGTACAACTGGGTGCTCCGATGGTCCGTGTTTTTCTAAAGGTCCCGGGGACGGATCCTCAGGTCGGCTTGAAGGTGAGTGTGGAAGCGTTGAAACCCTTGGCGGATGAGGCGGCGAAAAAGAACCTGACCATTGCAATTGAGCCGGGTGCTTCCAGCCTCAGTCAAAAAGGAGCGTTTCTTGCCGAGGTAGCGACTGAGCTGAAACACCCCGCCCTCAAACTGATGCCGGACTTCGGGAAACTCAAAGACAATGTATATAAGGGAACGAAAGCCATGCTTCCCCATACCGTGACAGTTTCCTGCAAGATGCACAGCTTTGACAAAAATGGAAATCAGCCCGATTTTGATTATCCACGACTCATGAAAATGATTAAACAGTCTGAATATAAAGGAATTCTCGCCATTGAATGGGAGGGCAGTGCCCTCGAGCCTGTTGCCGGCGTCAAGGCCTCGAAGAAACTGATCGAGAAGTCGCTCGCAGCGGCATGACTTATTCCCGTAGGGTTTTTGTCAGCCTTCTGACGATGGTCTCGCTTATTTGCGGAGCCAGGCCCAATTTTGTGATCATCCTGTCCGATGACATGGGTTATTCGGATATCGGATGCTACGGGGGGGAGATCCTAACCCCCAATCTCGATTCGCTGGCGAAAGGCGGGTTGCGCTTTTCCCAGTTTTACAACGCCGCCCGTTGCTGCCCGACCCGGGCGTCCCTTTTGTCCGGTCTCTACCAGCACCAGGCGGGCATTGGATTAATGACGGGTGACCAAAAGTTACCCGGGTATCGGGGGGAGTTGGGCAGAAACATCCTTACGATCGCAGAGGCGCTCGGTTTGGCGGGTTATAAGAATTATATGTCCGGGAAATGGCATGTTACCCGACATACTCGACCCGAGGGGCCTCAGGAAAACTGGCCACGCCAGCGGGGATTCGACCGGTTTTACGGAACCATCACCGGGGCGGGCAGTTTTTACGACCCGGCTACGCTTTGTCGGGAGAACACCTACATTACCCCAGTCAATGACGCCGGGTATCAACCGGAGACTTATTATTACACCGATGCGATCAGCGACAATGCGGTCAGTTTTCTTCGGGACCATGAAAAGAGCGATGCGGCAAAACCGTTCTTTCTTTACCTCGCTTACACCACCGCCCACTGGCCGATGCAGGCACTTCCCCGGGATATTAAAAAATACCGGGGTCTGTACGACGGGGGCTTCGATCCGGTCCGAAAAGCACGCCTGAAAAAGCTCAAGGCATTGGGACTGGTTTCTTCGGATACCAAGTTGTCCCCCGGTTCCGATAACTGGGAGAAGACTCCTCATAAGGATTGGGAAATCAGGAATATGGAAACCTACGCTGCGATGGTCGACAATATGGATCAGGGGATTGGCCGGGTGATCAAAGAACTTCGTAAGCAGGGTAAATTTAAAGATACCCTGTTCCTTTACCTTCAGGACAACGGAGGCTGTGCCGAGGGTTATGGCCGGTATGCTCCCAAGAATGGATACCGTGAGTACCAACCGATGGAGCCGGATGAGTTGCAGAAAAAGATCTGGCCACCGATGCAGACCCGCGACGGACGCCCACTGCGGGTCGGACCGGGAGAGATGGCCGGCCCCGAGGATACCTTTATCGGATATGGACGGGGATGGGCCAATGTCTCCAACACCCCCTTTCGCGAATACAAACACTTTGCCCACGAGGGCGGAATCGCCACGCCGCTGATCGCTCATTGGCCCAAGGGAATCGCCAAGAAGATGCGGGGGAAGATCGATCATCAACCGGGTCATCTGATTGACCTCATGGCCACCTGTGTCGATTTGTCCGGCCTGAAGTATCCAAAGACCTTTGGAGAGCATGCGATCGATCCGTTGGAAGGGGTCAGTCTGGCCCCCGCTTTCCGGGGGGTGCCCCTCGGTCGAAAAGATGCCCTTTACTTTGAGCACCATCTCAATTGTGCGATCCGGGACGGGGATTGGAAGCTGGTTCGCTACGGAAGGACCGGGCGACCGGCCACCCTTCAACCCTGGGAACTTTATGATATGTCCAAGGACCGGGTGGAATCGAATAATTTAGCTCAGGAAAAACCGGAATTGGCTCAGTCTCTTGAGCAAAAGTGGGAAGCCTGGGCAAATCGGGCACGGGTCAAGCCCTGGCCCTGGAAATTCGAAAACAAGTGAAATTTATTAGGGTCGCCCGGACATTTTACCGAAAGCCCAGAGGTGGGATTCACTTCGCAGGTAGAGGTTATTGATTCCCAGTGCGGGTGTGACCTTTATTTTTCCCTTCAATTGTAATTGGCCCAGCAGTTCAAAGTCTTTGCCCGTGCGAACCACCGATACTAATCCTTCTTCGGAAACCAGAATAAGATTTTTTCCAGCCACGACCGGTGAAGCCACATACTGTCCGAGTCCGCCGATTCTCTTTCGATAAATCATCTGTCCTTTGTCTGTACCCACACAGGTAAGAACACCGCCATTTGAAATCATGTAGATAAAGTTTTCCAACAAAATAGGGGAAGGAACTTCTGGTATGCCCTTATTGAATTCCCATTCGACATGGGTCTGGGTCACATTACCCCGCCCGCCGGGCTTGACCGCCAAGAGCAAGGGCTTGCCCCGGCCGATGGTCAGGTTATCGATGAATTCGTCCTTATCCCAAAATCCGTCCCGATTTTTATCCATTCTTAGAAAGATTCCGTCCAACCGTGCTCTTTTCTTTTGTGGTTCCCTGGGCATGGGGAGCCCGAAACCGGGATGTCCGGGGGGGAGCTGCGGACGGAAAGGAAAAGTGAAGTGCCCGGTCATCTCCCTGCGTTCCAGGCGGTTGTCGCCATTCGCGTCGAATCCGATCACTGCTTTCCAAAAGGGGAGCGGATCAGTCTTCAGGTCAGCGGAGCCACCCAGTCTCGATCCGGAGGCATAGACTTTTCCATTTCCAATCATCGGCCGGGCGATGGTTTCCCGTGAGAATCCATCCACTTGCCATTTTTCTTCGCCATCCGGGAGGGAATACCCGCGAAGGGAGCCGTTTCCTAAAACCACCAGTTCTCTGCCTCTGCCATGTTCCCAGATTGTGGGCGTCGACCATCCGCTGCGGTGAAAGGGACGAAATCTTTCCCAGAGTATTTTTCCGGATTGTTTATCTAGAGCCAAGATGCGGGATTTGCTCACTTGGCTGTTGGGCATATGGGCATCATCATCGATTACTTGAATAAGAAGGTTTTCATGAACAAGGGGCGAGCTGGCTGTTCCATAGAGACTCCTTGGAGTGGGGAGTGGTTTCTTCCAGATTTCCAGACCTTGATGGTCGTAGCAGATCAAGCCGTAGGAACCAAAGTATACATACAGTCTTTTCTCTTCCACAAAAGGGGTGGGCGTTGCCGGGCTGCTCGAAGGATGAAATTTTTCGATTTCAGTTTTAGGAACCTTTTTTTTCCAAAGAACTTTTCCGGACTCCCTCTCGAGGGCGATGGTTAAGAGATGTTTATTCTCGATCCCGGTGAGGAAAATTTTATCTTTTGATAAAACCGGGCAGGACAGTCCAAAGGGAAGGGGAGTCTTCCACCGGAGGTCGTCTACGGAAGGAACTCCGAGACTGGCATCCGCTCGAATGCCCGACCCGTTCGGTCCACGGAATTGATTCCATGGATCGGACCCTTCGGCTGGTAGGAAAAAAGAAAAGCCAAAAAGTAAAAGCACATGGTAAGAGCAATAAAAACGCATTTTTTGTTTTTCTAGAGAATGAATGAAGTCCATTTGAATACTTCATTGCATCTAAGTAAAAGTAAAACTTTTCGGATCATCTAATTTTTAGAATCACCTTTGAATACTTTGGGTCATTTTTGAATCATTAAATTTGACTGGAAATCCTTTTATTCTATCGATCTTGCCTTGTCTTTGATTCGGAGATATGAGATCTATTTTTTAAATTTTATGAACATCACGCGTCTCCCAATCCTCCTTCTATTTTCATGTTTGTTGGCTACCCTTTCGGGTGAGGTTAATTTCTTTCCCAAAGCGGATTATTACACCATAGGGCTTAAAGATATTGGCGAAATTACTGCAAGTGCGAATGCGGTTTTTTCTTCAGAGGGTAAAAATTACCGGATGGGCACAAGAGATCTTTCGCTTCGTGGAGAAGTCAAGACTACTGAGGTGGTGACTCCTTTTGGTCGAGCTTCTCAGACGGACAGGCTCTATGGAAAAGACGGTTCTCCTTTCCAATTAACCTTACGAATAAAAGAATTGAATGACTTACATGCGATTACTATTCAGGGTTTTTTGCATAACCGTAGCGATCAAGATCTGAGTCTTCATTCTTTGGAAATATTGGATGCTATGTCGGGCTCTGCTAAGGTGGAACTGGGAGATTCTTCTGATTGGTTGATCACTCCACTGATGCAACATAACCATGCTGAGACTTTGGCTTTGATGAATGGGGGATGTAATGAAGTTGGACTTTTTGTGAATACGATCAATCAAAAGAGTTTCTTGATCGGACCTGCCGGACCCGCGGAAGCCCATTGCCGGGTGGAAGTCCGTGATCAGAAATTCAAGGCCTATGCTCAAATGGATCGGGTTTTGGTAAGTCCTGGGGAAACCCGAAGGAGTGAGGAGATTCTATTAATTGCAGAAGATACCGAAACAAACACCGACATTTGGACCCGTTGGGTAGCCATCACCCACAAGGCGCGTAATAACAAAGGGCCTATTTATGGTTGGTGTAGCTGGTACGACCGCACCACTAAAATTGATGAGGCTCATGTGATGGATGTGGTCGATACGATTGAAAAAAATCCCAACACTTTCGGAAAAGGAATTGTACAAATTGATGACGGGTATCAGATCATGGATGGTATCTGGAATGGAAATGCCAAGTTTCCATCGGGGATGGCCCGGGTCGCCCGTCGGGTTCGTCAGGCCGGTATGATTCCCGGTGTTTGGTTTGCCCCATTAATGATCAACCCGGAGCACCCTTGGAAAAAAGCAAACCCGGAAGCCATTCAGTCCAATGCCAAAGGGATATCCAGTTTTATGAACCCCAATCCATTTCATCCGGCCGGAGCGAACTGGATCAATCCTTCGCATCCGAAGTCAAAAAAGTTTTTACGGCAGGTAATCGAAACCGCCCGTGATAATGGATACGGGTACATTAAGATTGATTTTAATGGGATTGGTAATCGCTTTCTTAATCCTAAGCTCACCCGTCTACAGGCATTTCGTGAATTATACACTTTGTATCGTGATGCAGCCGGGGAGGATATGTATATTTTATCCTGCCTCGGACAGCCAACCCGCGGAGTGATTGGCTATGTCGATGCTGCCCGTGTCGGGCCGGATTCTCATCCGGCTCACTTTGCCCACTGTCTTGAATCCGTTTTACGTTTTCAAATCTTCAACCGGGTATGGTGGAATAATGATGCGGATGTTTCCTACCTTGATGTCAAATTACCCTCCCGCCGGGTTGGCCAAACACCGGAAGGAGTTGATATGTGGAGAACCTGGCATAACACCGTGGCTCTCACAGGGGGCACCGCAATGATTTCCGAACCGGTTAATAAACCGGATGCGCAAGCGGTTTGGCGGAACTACGAAATTATGCGACCCGCCAGCCGTGAAAACTCCCGCCTGCTCACCCTGGGTCAATCAGATAAGAATTCAATTTTCGGATTTTCCGCGGATCGGACATGGGGCGATTTTGCAGTCTATAATCTTTACAACTCGGATCAGAATAAATCGGTGAATTTAACCCTGGATTTCGCAGACGCGGGTCTGCCTGCTGGAACCCGTTGTGCGGTGTATAACTTTTGGGAAAATAAAGTGGTTGGGTATGCAACCGATTCGTTTACGGGAAAAAATATTCCTAACAATGGATCCCTGCTCCTTCGCTTTACCCCATTGACCGGGGACTTTCCTCAGCTGGTTGGCTCCAACCTTCATCTGTCGATTGGGGCCACGGAGATCGAGGAAATTTACACGACTTCGAAATCCATAAAAATCATGCTCTCCAGTGCGGGGGCCCAGACGGGAGATTTAATTTTTTATTCATCGAAACCACTCGAAGCAGGTGTAAGCGAAAATTGTTCGATCAGCTCCGTTCAAGGGCTTGGAGATAACCTTTGGAAAGTTTCCTTGAAGGGTAGAATTTGGAACACCAATCAATCGATCGTTCTTATTAATAAGTAGACTCAGTTTTATTGAGTTTTCTTGATCGGGGAACTTTTTCCCTTTTTAGTGGGTGGCATGAAACCCCTACTTCTTTCCTTTCTCGCCTGGGTGGGCACTTGCCTAATCATCTATGCTGAGCCAAAATTGAATGTCATGTTCATTACCCTGGATGACATGAACCGCGATTCCGTGGGAATTTATGGTTCCAAGGTAAAGGGAACCACTCCGAATATTGACAAACTCGCTAAACAGGGTCTGCGTTTTGAGCACGGTCATGTATCGATTGCGATTTGTATGCCCACCCGTGCGGTCTGGATGACCGGGCGGTATCCCCATAACAGCGGTGCTCTCGGTTTTACCAAGATCAACCCCGATGTACCGACCCTGCCCGAGACTTTGCAAGCGAATGGATTCATGACCGGTATACTGGGTAAGACCGAGCATGTGGTACCTTCGCGGACGAAGGCATTCGGGTATAGTCGCGACCGTTCTGAGATGGACAATGGACGGAGTCAGGAATTGTACGGCCAATTCACCGCCGAATTTCTCGGTCAGGTGAAGAAGGAGGGCAAACCTTTCTTTCTTATGGTTAATGCTCATGATCCGCATCGTCCTTTCGATAACCGTAAACCCGAGGATCAAAGAGGTGTAGCTGAGCAAACTGGTGATAAAAAAAAGAAGGGTAGGCGGGCAGACTATCCGGCTCCTTCGAGAATTTATCAGCCTGATGAAATTGTGATCCCCGGCTTTCTTCCTGATTTGCCCCCCATCCGCGAGGAGATCGCCCAGTACTACAGCTCCGTGAGTCGGGCCGATGATGTGGTGGGTCGGGTCCTGGCTGAGCTTGAGAAAGTAGGGTTTGCTCAAAATACACTGGTCATGCTCAAGTCAGACCATGGCATCCCGGTTCCCTTTGCCAAGACCAATGTCTGGAGGCATTCCACACTTACCCCGTGGATTGTTCGCTGGCCGGGAATCGTCAAGCTGGGTATTCATGAAACTGAACATGTGGTAGCGGGCGTCGATTTTGCACCGACCATTCTCGATGTCCTCGGGCTTGATCCGATGAACGGTATGGACGGTCGATCCTTCCTTCCTGTATTGAAGGGAAAAAAGCAAAAAGGCAGGGAATTCGCGTACACCCATATCAACACCATTGCATCCGGTCGCTCCTACACGATGCGTTCCCTGCAGGGCAAACGCTATGGGTTGATCTGGAATGGTTGGCACGACGGAGAGACTACTTTTAAGAATGAATCGATGAGCGGGTTGACTTGGAAAGCTATGGCCAAGGCTGCGGAGAAAGACTCGGCATTGGCCAAGCGAGTTAAACATTACCTTTACCGTACCCCTTTCGAATTTTATGATTACGAAAAAGACCCCGATGCCTTGAGCAATCTGATTGGTGAAGATCAACTTGCCAAGTCAATCTCCCGTTACGGAAAAGAACTAAACAGGATTATGAAAAAGACCGGAGATCACGAAACCGCCCGTTACCAAAAAGCCCTTAAGAAGATCCAATGAGGTTGTACCTACTTGCTTCTCTTGCTTTCCTGTTTTACGGATCCATCGCATCAACAGTTATCCGGGCCAAACCCAATGTGGTTATTTTCTTCACCGATGATCAGGGAACACTGGATGCAGGTTGTTACGGAGCTCCTCATCTTAAAACCCCTCATATTGATCAGTTAGCCGAAACCGGAGTGCGGTTTACTCAGGCCTATGCTCATACGGTATGTTGTCCATCCCGGGCGATGATGATGACCGGGCGCCATCCCCAGCGGGGCGGAGTGAACCACTGGACCCAGGGAAATATGAATACTCCCAAAGGTCGAAATATGTCTCTGGAGGAACTGACCATGGCAGAGGTATTGAAAAGGGAAGGATACCGGACCGCTCTTTTTGGAAAATGGCACCTCGGGGCTCATCAGGATCACGGGCCAAAGAAGCAGGGCTTTGATGAATTTTTTGGAATCCGGAATGGATTTATTGATAATTTCAATCATCACTTCTTACACCAGACCGGATATCATGACCTCTATGAGGGGACCACGCCGCTCAAAGCAGATGGAAAGTTTTTTCCTGAATTGATGACCAATCGGGCTCTTCGCTTCATCGAAGAAAGTAAGGACAAGCCTTTCTTTCTCTATATTCCCTTCAATATTCCCCACTACCCTGAAGAGGCGCCCAAGAAATTTGCCGAACCCTTTACGGATATTAAGGACGAAGCAACAAGATCCTACGCAACCATTATGTACGCAACCGATTTTTACATCGGAGAAGTGGTTAATCAATTGGATGAACTGGAATTGCTGGAAAATACCATTATTATTTTCATGAGTGACAATGGACATTCCGAGGAAACCAAGTATCGAATATCTGTGGACAATCATTTGAGCGGTTATCCAAAAGGGCATTTTTACGGAGCGAGCGGTGGTGGATTTACCGGAAAATGGACCGGACAAAAAGGGACTTTTTTGGAAGGAGGCATACGTGTGCCCGCGATTCTTCGCTATCCCTCAAAGATTCCACAGGGGGAAACCCGTGATCAAATAATCACTGCGATGGACTGGTTGCCCACAGTGATGGATTTATGCGGAATCAAGAAGCAGGATGGGGATCCCCGTCTGGATGGGCATAGTCTGTTACCAGTGATTGAAAATCCTTATCAGATGTCCGGTTATCAAAAGATATTAAATTTTCAATGGCATAAATCATGGGCCGTCCGGATGGATGAATGGAAACTGATCGGACGGGAGGGGAGTGAGAAAATTCAATTGTACCGCCTTACCGATCAGGAACCTGAACGAAAGAACTATTCAAGTGAAAGAAATGATATTGTAGAGGGTATGCTTGCCATGCGAAAAGCATGGCTAGATGATTTAAACAAAACAAAATGAAATTGCCTCTGCTGTATACCCTGTCTCTTTTTTCTCTTAGTGCCTGTTCTTTTCTTCTGGGTGCAAACGATCCTTTTTCCAAACCCTTTGATAATCCGGTGGATGATCCGCTATTGCCCAGGGTTCTGATCATTGGGGATTCAATTTCGATTGGATATACTCCCCGTGTTCGAAAATTATTGGAAGGAAAAGTTAATGTACATCGTCCCAAAACCAATTGCCGGTGGTCGGCATTTGGTGATGAAAATGTATTGCAATGGGTAGGCGATAAAAAATGGGATTTGATACATTTTAACTTTGGACTCTGGGACTGGTACGGTTGGAAACAGGACAAAAAAGCGACGCCTCAATCCTATGCAAAGAGTTTAGAGGGAATCGTCAATAAGCTCAGGCCATCCGGTGCTAAACTGGTATTCGCCATGACCACGCCCCCCTGTATTGGTCCGGAAAAAAAGGTTCAATTTATGGTTACCGATGAACAGGCAGAAGAATTTAACCGCTCTGCCCAGGCGGTGATGAAAAAGCACGGGGTGGTAATCAATGATCTTTATTCCGCTATTGGCCAAGACCGGGCAAAATACCAGCTTGGAGAAAATGATGTTCATTACAACAATGCCGGCCGCGATCTTCTCGCCGCACAAGTCTCCAAGATAATCACAAGGGAATTAAAAAAGTGAGTTCACGAATCGTGGCGATGGGGGATGGGCTTTGGGACTTGTTCCCGGACGGTCCCCGTTTTGGTGGAGCCACGGCCAACTATGCCTGCCATGCTTCCCGATTGGGAGCTGATGTACATATGGTCAGTGGAGTGGGGGAGGATGAGCGGGGGGAAGTGCTTTTACAGGTTTACCGGAAACACGGGGTGAACATCGATCTTGTCCAGGTTTTGCAGGAGTATCCCACCGGGGTCGTTCATGTGGAACTCACCGAGTCCGGACTGCCCACCTTTACAATCGGAGAAAATGCCGCCTGGGATAACTGGGGTTGGAATCAAGCTGTGGAGGAAAAGGTATTGGATGCGGATGCGGTGTATTTTGGTACTCTTGGTCAGCGCGGACAGTCCGCCCGTGAAGGCATTCGCCGAGCCCTTGAGATCGGCAGAGCAAATAAAATCCTGAGGATACTTGATATCAATTTACGGGCCCCGTTTTATAATGACGATCTGATCCGCGATTCGATTGCTCTCTGCTCGGTTCTGAAGTTAAGTGATGAGGAACTTAATCGTGTTTGCCAAGCCTGCGGACTTTCTCACCAGGCTTCACAGGTTGAAAACCTGGCTACTATACATCAACAATATGAGCTCGATCTCGTCGTAATGACCCAAGGATCCGAGGGTGTTACCCTTCTGTCCCCTGACGGAGTAATGGAACAACCCGGGGTTCCGGCTACGGTAGTGGATACGGTTGGAGCCGGGGATTCCTTTACTGCCTCGATGACCCTCGGCTTGCTTAAGGGCAAGAGCTACGCGGAAATTCTTACGGATGCCTGCGAGGTCGCTGCCGAAGTCTGTTCACATGCTGGTGCAGTGCCGGACTAAGTTGATCTAAGACTTTTCGCAATTTCAAGAGCTATCTGTTTACCAGTCATCCGTCCGGAAAGGACCTGCTGGCATACCTTCCTTATTGTAGAGGTTGGCGTTTGCCGGATTCATGGTGAAAGCGTAACGGGCAGCGACCGGGGTCTTGACTTCTTTGGAACTGAGCACAACCTGGCCACCGACAATCTTAGCATTGGCCCAGTGCCATTTCTTATCGGCACCAGCGATGGAGAAGTGTTTGAGTGTACCGTTTTTAATCTCTTTGGTTGGTCCGAGGTTTTCTTTCTTTCCTACCATCAATCCTTTGCCTACATTTTTGAAAGAAAGGTGGATTTGATTCCCTTTGATCTTATGACCGGAATAAAGAGGGCCTGATGGAACCATATTCTTTTTATCGTAGGTTTGATGAAGGGCCCACTGAGCAAGGCGTCCGCCGACATCCTGTTTATTCTTGGGATGGATGTCATTAGGGTTATGGGCATCTGCCAGATCAATAATCACAGCCATGCCGGTGTGTTTAAGATCAAGAGCCTGGGTTTGGGCTTCGCGAATTTTGGCCCATCCGTCTCCACCGCCCGGTGTGGTACCGGGTTGTTTCCAATTGCACAATTGTACCCAGTAAAATCCTAGGTTTGGATTTTGGAAGGCTTTTCTCCATCCTTTAACAAGGGCGTGTTTCTTTTGGTAGTAGGTTATGCCTTCGCCACCATTGGATTCTCCCTGATACCAAATGGCACCCCTCATTGCGTAGGGAGTGAGGGGATGAACCATGGAGTTGTATATGGCCGATGGTGATGCTCCACCCACTTTTTTATCTGCAGTGTATGCAGCAACACTCTTGGCCTGTTCGGAGAGTTCGGGTACCGATTTGAAACCGTCGAGTGTGGTCCAAGGTTCAATCCGGGTACCTCCCCAGTTTGATCCCACCAAGCCGATCGGGATATTAAGTTCTTTGTGGAGACGCCGTCCAAAGTAGTATCCAGTGGCACTAAAACTGGCGATGGTGGATGGGGAACATACTTTCCATTCTCCTTTACCTTTATCCTGGGGTAGGGGATGAACAGTATGTCCGGGAACATCGAATAAGCGGATGGCCGAGTGGTTGGCCGCGGCAATTTCCTCTTTGCCATTGGCGCATTGAGCGACTTTCCATTCCATGTTGGACTGACCTGAACAGATCCAAACTTCTCCAACCAGAATATTTTCCAGCTTGATCTCGTTGTTTCCTTTTACAGTGAGATTGGAAGGTTTGGTATTTGCCTTAAGCTTGTCGAGTTTGAGCATCCATTTTCCGTTCTTTCCCACGGTTGCTGATTTGGACTGCCCGGCAAAGGAAACCGTAATTTTTTCTCCTTTTTCGCCCCAGCCCCAAATAGGAACAGGCAGATCACGTTGGAGTACCATATGATTTCCAATTACCGGGGGAAGGGAGACCGCAAAGGCGGAGATCGTTGGCAGGAGCAGACAAAGGAGTGCTGTGAAAAATCGCATGGTAAGGAGACGGGTTATGGGTTGGGTTAATGGAAACAACTTACGCAATAACGAATCCGGTTGAGTCCGATCAATTAAAAAAAGTGGATCGTGTGAAGAAAATTTTACCAACGAATTAGTTATTTTTCGGTTTTTTGATCTGGAGTGGGTCTGGAGGGGTATTCCTAAGCAAGCGATTGAGGGTGTAGGCTATATAATTATTATTGAGCTTATGCCCATCCTGGGAAGTTAATTCCTGAACCTTGACCTCGTGGATATGCCATGGTTTGAGTTCAGTGAGTCCAATTTTTACCACTTTTGCATTTTTGGAAATATGGATATTATCAACTTCAACTTTTTCTTCAGCGGACCGGGGGGAACCATAAGCTTTACGGTATTCAAAGAAATAGCGGAAGAAGGGCCAGTTTTCTTTTTTCTGAGCATTTTCCCGGTTGACTGGTTGTGTGAAAGTAAATTGGAAGCCATCTTCAGTTAGTTCCATCTTCTGAATTTCGAAGGGCATTTTTCCATTCCATGAAACTTGTTGAATTCCCTGTCCGCCAGCCCATGTATGCTTGGTTTGGCCAACAAAAAGACTGCCGTCGGGAGCCCATGCCATTCGATTGCATCCACGTCCAAGGGGCGAACCATCAATAAAGGGTACGCAGGCACCCTGAAGTTCGCCGTCCACATCCTCGAGCATGACCCGGACAATTCGGGGCTTATTCATCTCTCCCACCAGGAGCTGTCCGGTGAAGGGACCAAAGTTGGCGTTTTCTGAAATGGCGAGGACTTCAGTGGGAGAGTTGGCCATCGTGCCATGAGGGAAAACGACACAGGCACGAGTTCGGAGCTTGGCCAGTTTTTCAACCGGGCTGTCGACTGGAACATCATTAAAACCCGGTTTCCATGCGAGGCTTGCAGCGTGTCCATAAAAACGATCTTGTTGAACATGAAAGAGCTTGCTGGAACCGACCCAGTCTCCTTGATTATCGGTGACGAAGAGATTGCCCTTCAGATCAAACCCCAGTCCGTTGGGGGTACGGTGTCCATAGCTGTAGGGAATGGTTTTACCCTCAGGAGTGAACTTCATAACGCAACCGCGGTAGGGCGCAGACGAATGCATCCGGCCGGGTCTGCCTTTTTCGTTAAAAGTTCCTCGAGTGATCGAGCGCACACCATCTCCCGAAGACCCTGTTCCTAAGGCAAAGAAGTAATTTCCCTGAGTGTCCCGTACCGGCGTAAAATTGAATTCATGGTAATTTCCTGACATCCCAAACTGGTCGGTTACGACTTCATAGTCATCCGCTTTTCCATCTCCGTCGAGATCACGAATACGGGTTAGTTCGGGTCTTTGGGTGACAATGAGTTCGGTATTTGAAAGTGCAAGCACACCGAGCGGGTTGTGCAGACCCTCGGCAAATAATTCCCATTTACCCTCTTTATTATCCCGAAAAAAGATCTCTCCGCTGGGTAAACAAACGACGAGTTTACCATTGGGAAGAAAAGTGAGTCCATCAATCTGAATATTTTTGAATTTGGTGGGTGGGGGCGGAATATCGATAACTGAATACTGAGGGGCGGTTTCGGAAAAAACAGTACATGCAAGTAGGAGGTAAAATAAAATAAATTTCATCAGTTGGCTTCCTCCCTGGGTTGAATGAGAACCGAAAATTCATTGGATTCCCCAGCAGTGAGTACAAGTGTACCGTCGGGAGAAAGATTACCCCGGTCACTTGAGATGATCGCCTGTGAGGTTGGGGTTAAACGCAGGGTTGTTTCGACAGTTGGAGAAATCGTGAAAGTTCTTTGTATGCCGGATTTGTTGGCATTGGGTCGGATCAGTTCGGTAATTACATACTTATCCAGGGAGTATCTGAACTTTGGAAATCCGTTCACCAACCGGTAACCGAGATAGGTAGGAACCTCTCGGGTTCCCTTAAGGGTAATGGGGAAGTCAGTAGCCTCAGAGGTGTCGTAAATGGGCTTCTTGTTATTGGTTTTGGAAAGTTCATCGAAAGTTTCATCGTTTAGTTGAGTGGTGCGGGCACGATAGTAGGGCACACCGTTGAACTGAGCCACTGGCTTGCCGTTGCTCGACCAATGGTTTTGATTGGCCCGGATAAAGCCCCCTGTGGTCCAGACATAACGGAGACGGCATTCACCGGCGTCCCAGCAAAAGTAATGGTTTCCGGGGAGGGCGACTGCAAAGGCGGCGGGGGATGCACCCGGCATAAAGGTGCGATAGATGATGGGTTCAGTGATTTGGGCAACCATATCGTCAAAAGTGGGGGTAAAGGTACCATTTTTACGGTTGTATTTCTTATCAAAAGGGAAGCGTTTGAGCAGGGTTTCCGGAGTAAACACGTCCTGGGGTAATTCTTTGCGAGCCTGAGCGACCTGTTCCTTGTCGATTACAGCTTCCTTGTTTCCCCACGCATTATTGACATAGCTCAGGATGTAGGCGAGTTTCTGATCATCAAAGAGTAGTTGGGGTGGCATAGCGGAATAGAAGTGCTTACCGTTTACCTTGATGGGGCCGGCCAGACCGCGAAGCGAGATGGCAATGGAACGGGCAGAACCGTCCTTGAGCCAATCACTACCGGCAAGGGGAGGGATTGTGCCTTTCTGCCCTTTACCATCGGGCATATGACAGGCAACGCAGGAACCGGCACCATTGTACAATTCTTTGCCTTTGCGAAGGATTTCATCTTTGGATAACCCAAACAGATATCCGGAGATTGTAAAAAAGAGGACAGGTATAAATGGTTTACTCCTGAAGGTCATAATTAAATATTTGAACAATGAAAAGAGTTTTGCTGTACATGTGTAAACCAAGTGGTTCAACTGAAAAATGGGGGATTTTGAAAATTCGGTTTGATAAAGAGTGGGCTTATTTTCCTTGATCGCGATCGAGGTTTTCCTGAATCCATCGGGCCAGGGTGCCACTTCCCATTCCATACCCACCCGGTAGAGGGCGAAGATCCCGGGTTTGCCTTTTGGGCGGATCGCCCCAGTGCTTGGGGAAAGGTTTTCTTTTATTTGGTTTTAGCTGGGTGTTATTCGGTTGATTGGGTGGTGTCTTTTCTTTCTTTCCATATACCATTTGATACACCTCTTGGGCAGTACGCTTTTGTCCGGTTGATTCATTAAACCATGGGCTTCCTCCTATAAACATCATACCTTCCGGTAACTTCTTTCCGCCTGTCATCCACTGTTCAAATGAGGGGGGGGAGTCTTTGGGGTGGGGACTCTTTTGATTGCCGAGGGTAATTGAGGTAATATTGACGCCCGTGACCGGAGCATCATCAGCAATACGGGTATCCTGAACAAAGCAGCTAACTAAAAGACCCTGTTCATTTAACCGGAGAACTCCTTGGTGAAAGGGCGGAATGGGTTTGGCTATTAGTTCCTTTGCCTCTGCGTAAAGTTGATCGAGGGTTTTGGCAGGATGGGCTTGTTTATTTGAGGAGGATCCGATGAAATCTCCCCTTTCAGTCCATCTATTTTTGTCAACCGGTCTACCATCCGGGTGGGGTGCACCGAGTGATTCAAATTTACGTTCAGTCACGCGATTTTTACTTACAATGATGGTTGTCGTATGACTAAAACCCGACCAACTAGTCCATTTCTTGGTGTAGGAGTAATTTCCCTGGTGATGATCTTTTAATTCCAGCCACCGTTTAAAACTTTTTTCGAACTGCTTTTTTTTGCCGGCCCATGCCTCCTGCTTTTTTTGTCCGTTTGCAGGCACTTGGGCATAAGCGAGGGATGAAGTAAGTAATAAGAGAATGGGAACAAAATAAGAAAAGGAGCAGATGGCAATTTTCATATTCTCATACTAGAGATTAAGGGAAGAGTGGAGCAAGTGGATAAGCGAATCCTTCCGTGAGTGCAATTAGACCTTGCGGTTAGGCAGGAAAAACCAAGGGTCTTACAAGATGAAAATCTTTTTAGTCCTTTTTTGTCTTTTTTTGCCTCATTTATGTTGGGCTGCCCAACCGCCTAATATTCTTTTGATTCTGGCGGATGACTGTACCTACAACGACTTACCGCTTTATGGAGGAGTCAATGCAAAGACTCCAAACCTGGACCGGTTGGCAGGAGAGGGACTCACTTTCAATCAGGCTTATGTCTCCTCTTCCATGTGCCAACCCTGCCGGGCGGAGTTGTACTCGGGACTCTATCCGATGGGGAATGGATGTGCATGGAATCACTCGGGTTGTCGGTCGGAAATAACCGGGATGCCCCAGGCACTCGGGAAGTTGGGCTATCGGGTGGGACTGGCTGGGAAGACACATATTCGACCCGCAACTGTTTTTCCTTTCGAGAAAGTGGAGGGATTTGATCCGAACTGCGTGCGTAATCCGACTATTGATCACGACCTCGGTCCGGTCCGAAAGTTTATGGAACGGAAAAGAGATGAGCCCTTCTGCTTGGTGATCGCATTGACTGAACCGCATGTTCCCTGGGTGATGGGGGATGCATCACAATACCCGCCGAAGAAACTTAAACTTCCACCCAATATCGCGGACACACCCCCGAACACGCGAAGACTTTTCAAAATATTTGGCGGAGATCACCTACATGGATGGACAGGTGGGGGAGATAATGGATACGCTTAAAAGCACGGGTCAGGATGATCATACACTTGTACTGTTCAGTTCGGAACAGGGTTCCCAGTTTCCCGGGTGCAAATGGACGACTTGGAATACCGGACTGCACACCGCCCTGGTTGCCCGTTGGCCTGGAAAAGTCAAGGCGGGGGAGCGTACCCATGCATTGGTTCAGTATGCCGATATATTGCCCACATTGTTGGACTTGGCTGGCGGGGATCCCGCCGGATTTGACGGAACGAGCTTTGGCGGAGTGCTGAGGGGAAAAGAAAAAAAGCACCGAAACTATGTCTATGGTATGCACAACAACTTCCCGGAGGGCCCGCCTTATCCGACCCGCACGATTTCCGACGGCACCCATCGTTTCATTATGAACCTAACTCCTGATGAACTTTATATTGAAAAGCATCTGATGGGACTTAAGGGCAATGCGGTTTTGAATAACCCATATTGGGCGACCTGGATAAGGGATTCATGGGCGAAGCCCGAGATTTATCAACTGGTGAAGAGATACCAAAGCCGCCCGGAAATCAGTTTTTATAATACGCTGGAAGATCCCTATGAAATGAATGATTTAGCTCAAAATAAACATTACGATCCAAAGATTCAAGAATTGAAAAAGGAATTAAAAAGATGGATGGAAGCAGAGGGGGATCCGGGTATTTTATTGGATACAAAAAAAGCCCATCAAGCCGCCAAGTCCGGAAAACATCTTTTTTAAGAAAGATTGAACAATGAATATTATTCATACATCTAAGTAAAAAAGATTGGCTAACTAAAATGAATAAAAATATATTAATTCCCCTTTCCGTGGTGGTGGGCCTTGTTGGAGCCGCCTTCATTATTTCCAAGCCCTGGGTCACGATCCAGCATGCCGAACCAATCATGGTTAAGGGGTATGCAGAGAGTGAAGTTTCAGCTGACCAAGGGAGTTTAACGGTGCGCATTTCGGAAAAGGGTGATGATAATGGAGAAGCCTACGAAAAAGCGGGGGAATCTTTGGATGCGGTGCGTGTGCTTGTGGAAGAAGTGCTGGGAGAAGATTTGGAAATGGTTGAGCTTTCCTCCTCGCTCAGCGAGACCAAAAAACTAAATGAAAAAGGAAACCGGACGAACGAGATCGAATATGTTACCGCAACCAGAAGTTTACGGGTTAACAGTGCAAAGGTTCAAGATTTGGATCGCCTATCCCGGAAGTTGTATGACTTGAACGGCGAAGGAATTCGACTTACTTTGAGCGGGCCCGACTTTTTTGTTTCAAATTTAGATGAAGTAAAAATTGATCTTATGAAACGGGCCACAAAAAATGGCCGGGATCGAGCCGAGATTATGGCGAAGAGTTCAGGGGAAAAACTGGGTTCCCTGGTTTCGGCCAGACAGGGAGTGATTCAAATCACCAAGCCTAATTCCACCCGTACCTCGAGTTACGGAATCTATGATACGGAGACGATTGAAAAAGTCGTTAAACTCGTAGTTACGCTTGAATTCAAGATAGGGAATTAACGATTTGTCTTCCCCGAATTTTTCGGTGGATACCAATCATATGGTTGATCTTTCAAAGACATTGTCTTTGTGTAGAATGATCACCCTTTTATTTTGTTTTTACCTGTTATGAAATTATTTTGTTTTCGAATTCGGACCTTCTTTTGCCTAAGCCAACTTCTTTTCTCATGCTTGTTTTTGAATGCCAAAGATAAGCCCCTTAATCTACTTCTGATCACGGTCGATGACATGAGCTGTGATTCAGTTGGTGTATACGGGTGTGAATTGGAGGGTGCCACACCCACCATGGATCGACTGGCTTCGCAATCTCTCCGATTCAAACATGCCCATGTCACGGTGGGGAATTGTAACCCCTGCCGAAATGTAATGTTTTCCGGCTTAATTTCTCACAATAATAAAGTGGAGGGTTTTTACAAAGTGACTGATCCGGGCTGGCCTCATATGGTGGATTTGCTTCAGGATGTGGGATACTATGCCGGAATCCATGGCAAGGTAACCCATTCCAGTCCTTATCAACCCTATGGATGGGATGACGATCTGACGATTTCGCCTACGGGAAAAAAGGCTCACATAAAGGATGCGAAAGCATATGGGGAATCCACTTCGCGTGGCATTGAAAACGCAGAAAAGGCGGGAAAACCTTTTTTTCTTTCGATTAATATTTCGGATCCGCACAAACCTTTCTGGAGCCAAGTTCGCGGAGGAGGGGAGGATCCGTATGTGCCCAGTCGGATATACACCGCGGAGGAAGTGCCCGTGCCCGGGTTTTTATTTGAGGATCCTGAAGTTCGCGAAGAATTGGCTCTTTACTACAGCAGTGTACGGCGGGCTGATGATTGCCTGAATGAAGTACTGAAGGCACTTAGGAAAAGTGGCCAGTGGGAGAACACAATGATCGTCTTTCTTTCCGATCACGGAATGCCGCTTCCTTTTGCCAAGACCCAACTTTATCACCATAGCACGCATACACCCCTGATGGTTCGTCTGCCCGGTATCACACAAGCCGGAAAAGTGGAAAAACGCCATATGGTTTCCGTGCTGGACCTTCTTCCCACCGTTCTGGATTCTCTCGGTGTTTCCAAACCCGAACGGTTGGACGGGCGTTCCTTCCTTCCGCTGTTACGGGGCGAAAAGCAGGAAGACCGGGATTATGTGATTAAAGAGTATAATGAAAATGCGGGGCGTTCCCGTGATCCGATGCGGGCAATCCAGAGCAAGACCCACCTGTACCTTTTCAATCCGTGGTCTAACGGGGAAAGAATTTTCGCCACCGCAACTAATGGGACGGTGACCTGTAAGCGAATGATTAAACTATCCGAAGAAGATGAGGAAATGAATAAGCGGTTGGAACTCTACCGCTTTCGTGTGCCTGAGGAGCTTTATCAGGTCAACAAGGATCCTGACTGTCTGGAAAATTTAATTCATCACCCCAATCATGAGAAAACAAAAAATAAATTGATGGAACTTTTGGAGGAATGGATGGTTCAAACGAAAGATCCTTTGCTGGAATGTTTTCAAAATCGGGACGAACCTGAATTTGTGGAAGCGTATATTCAAAAACTGGAAGAGGAAGCCAATGCCCGGCGAATTAAAGAGAAGCCTTCCACCAAGTCCAAAAAAGAAAAGAAGAAATCCTGAATTAAAATCCAACTTATTTTGTTATGACTGCCCATGCCATCTTTATCCTTTTCGCATTATCCGTTTCTTCACTCTGTCTGGGGAAAAACAATGCCAAACATCTTTTCATCCTATCCGGGCAGTCTAATATGCAGGGACACCGTCCGGATGAAGCGTTCACTCCGGCGGTGGAGGAGGCATTAGGGAAGTCAAAGGTAATCATCGTCCAGGATGCATTGGGTGGACAACCTATCCACCGTTGGTGGAAAGAATGGAAGGATCCCGAGGGCAATCAGATGGAGCAAACAGGCGATCTGTATGACCGGTTGATGAGCAAAGTAAAACCAGTAATTCAGGGGCAAACTTTGGCCAGCGTAAGCTTTGTGTGGATGCAAGGGGAGAGAGATGCAAAGATGGGATGGGGTGATCTCTACGAGGAGGCTCTTGTGGGTCTTCATGCCCAATTGGCCAAGGATTTGCAGAGAAACCCACAGAAGATGACTTTTGTGATCGGGCGCCTGAGTGACTTCGATATGAGCAGTAAGAAGTATCCTCACTGGAAGAAGGTGAGATTGGCTCAAATCAAGGTCGCCAACTCGAACCCGAAGTACTTCTGGGTGGATACGGATGATTTGAACGATGGGCTTAACCGCAAAGGTAAGCAGATCACCAACGATTTGCACTACTCAGCTGAGGGTTACAAGATATTGGGTAAGCGTTTTGCCCAAGCTTGTCTCATCGCAATCGGGAAGTAAGCGATGAAGTGTTTATTTGTTTTTCTTCTCTTTCCGCTACTTTGCCTGGCCAAAGTTCGTTTGCCTGCCATTTTTTCAGATCACATGGTCTTTCAACAGCTCGGAGGAAACCCGGTTTGGGGCTGGGCCGAGCCCGGTGAGAAAGTAACGGTTTCCACCAGTTGGGGAGCCACGGATTCCACCACCGCGGATAAGGAGGGAAGGTGGATGGTGATTTCCTACACCTCCAAAGCGGGTACTGGTCATGAGGTGACGATCAAAGGGACCAATGAAATTGTCTTAAAAAATGTTGCAGTGGGGGAAGTCTGGTTATGTGCCGGTCAATCGAATATGGGGTGGTCCATGGGGAACTCTTTTGAGGCGGAGAAAGAAGCGACGGTTAATTTACCTGATTTCAGAATTTTTAAATCTGCCCGTGAACATTGGCATGAACCGCTTGAGGAAAACCGTGACCGGTTGGCGGCTTGGAAACCATGCGATCCAAAATCAGCAGCGGAGACCTCGGCCGTATCTTATTACTTTGGTAAAAAATTGCATCAAAAACTGGGAGTGCCAGTGGGTATCATTCAACGGGCCTTTGCCGGGACACCGATTGAAGGATGGATGCCCTGGGATATCCAATCCGCAGATCCCCGTACAATTGCCCATAAAAAATTGCTCGACGATGGATCTAATCGTCTGCTTGCCCGTGGCCAGACCAAGCAAAAAGCATTGGCCGATTACCAAAAAGAATTAAAGGAATACAATGACAAGATTGACCGAGGTGAAACGATGAAAAATGCCTTCAGGTCATTGTCTCCTCCGATTATTTCCAAGCCCTCCCGCATGGGGCATCAGTATCCCGGACATATTTACAATGCCATGATTGCTCCAATCCGGCCTTACGCTCTTCGCGGAATGATCTGGTACCAGGGAGAAAGGAATGCCAAGAATGCACCACAGGCTGAACACTATGCGAATCAATTAAAGCAATTGATCGGGCATTACCGAAACACCTGGCATGGTGAATCCTGGGGGGCCGTGAGCGATGGGTTTCCGGTTTATTTTACCCAGTTGCCGAGCTGGGGCTCTCCTCAGGAAAAACCGGTTGAGGGACCGGAATCCCCATGGGCAGTGAGTCGCGAGAGTATGCAAAAGGTCTCACAGGAAGTTTACAACACCGGTATGGCGGTGAGTATAGACACAGGAGATGCGATTGAGCTTCATCCCAAAAACAAAAAACCAATCGGATTGCGCCATGCGTATCTTGCGTTGGGTAAGACATATGGCTTTCCTATGGTGCATGAAGGTCCAGTTTTTTCAGAGTTCTCCCAGGAAGGGTCAGAGGTTATTCTTCGTTTTGAATCAATTGGGTCAGGCCTGATGGCTGGAGGTAAAGGGAAAATTGATTCTTTTGCGATTGCGGGTGAGGATCGTGCTTGGCAGTGGGCGGATGCTAAAATTGACCAGGATTCAGTAATCCTGTCTTCCCCCCAAGTGAAAAAACCGGTTGCGGTGCGTTATGCCTGGGCGATGAATCCGTCCGGTCGTAATCTTCTTTATAATCAAGAAGGATTTCCTGCTTCTCCCTTTCGCACCGATGATTGGCCACTTTTTGACCCGAAGGCAGAAGTGGTCGAGGTAAATAAACCGAAGAAACCAAAGGGTTATCAATCCAAAGATTGGAAACGTCCCGAAATAAAAGAATAAACTTAGCCAATTTTATATGAGGGTTCTCTTCTCCATTCTATTTTTACCCCTAATCTCCTTTGGGCTCAGTCAACCGAATGTGATCATCATTCAAACGGATGAGCATAACCTCCGCACTCTCGGTTGCTATCGTGAACAGATGAATGAGGCCCAGGCTTTCGTCTGGGGCAAGGGCAATAAGGTCGATACTCCGAATATTGATTCCCTGGCCCGGGACGGATTGATTTGCACCAATTACTTCGCCTCCTCCCCCGTCTGCACCCCTTCCCGTGCGTCCTGGGTGTCCGGACTCTATCCCCAGGCCACCGGATCGGCCAATAATAATTTGCCCCTGAAGGATTCCATCGTCACCTTTGCCGAAGTTCTTCGCCAACGGGAGTACGCCACTTCTTATTTGGGTAAATGGCACCTGGATGGGGATGCGAAGCCTGGCTGGGCACCTGCCCGTAAATTCGGATTTTCCGATAACCGATTTATGTTCAACCGCGGGCATTGGAAGAAATTTGAAATGACCGAAGAGGGCCCACGGGTGGCAACCAAAAAGAATGGAAATCCGGTTTACGATTTGAGCGATGCGGATGAAAAAAGTTTCGCCACCGATTGGCTGGTCGACCGTTCCCTGGAGATTCTGGACCGCGACAAAGGCAAGCCTTTCTGCCTGATGCTTGCCTTGCCGGATCCTCACGGGCCAAATACCGTCCGGGCTCCCTACGATACGATGTACGACCATCTGACTTTTCAGCAACCTGTGACCATGCGCAAGGTACTGGCTGCCTTACAAAACCGTCCGGGTTGGGTAAGTGGCTCGTCCAATGCGGTGAAAAAGCTCAGTCAGGCAACCTTGTCCAAGTATTTTGGCATGGTTCGCTGTATTGATGATAATGTGGGAAAAATCCTTGCTTTTTTAGAGGAGAATGACTTGACCGAGGACACGATCGTGGTCTTCACCTCGGACCATGGAGACATGATGTGTGAACATTGCCGGATGAACAAGGGCTTACCCTATAGAACCTCGGTGGGGATTCCTTTTGTTTTGCGTTATCCGGCCAAAGTGCCGGCGGGCAAGGTGATCCATACCGCCTACACCACCGTCGACTTCTTCCCCACCCTGATGGGACTGATGGGGATTGAAGATGGCTTACCGGAGATGCATGGATTAAATGCCTCCATTGCTTACACCAACAAGAAAAAAGAAATTGCCAAAGACCGGATTGTATATGTCCGGCACTCGGGAGGAGCCTGGGTCGCTGCGTTTGATCGCCGTTATAAACTGGTGATTTCCACTTCCGATCAGCCCTGGTTATTTGATCTTGAAAAGGATCCGGATGAGCTGGTTAATTTTTACGGTCGGGAGGAATACAAGGACGAATTCACCCGCTTGGAAAAGGAACTGAAAAGACAGATGGTCCAATACGGGGAACCTGCACTGAAGGAAAAGAAGCTGCGCTTTCAATAGACTCGCGGATTTATTTTTTTTGCTTCGATTTTAGGAAATAAATCTATCATGGTATTCACTAATGGATAAGAATGATATTATTGGCGTTCTCGATCTGATCGGAACGATGCTTGAGATCAAAGGAGAAAACCCTTTTAAGGTGCGGGCTTATTTCTCCGGTTCCCGGGCATTGCAGACTTTGGAGGAGGACCTCGGAGTGGTGGTGGAGCAGGGCCGTTTGGGAGAAGTTCCGGGGATTGGCAAGGCCCTGACGGAAAAAATTGAGACGCTTTTCACCACCGGCGAACTTGAGTTTTTGAATAAGCTCAAAGCATCGGTACCAGATGGATTGCTCGACCTCCTGGAGGTTCCCGGTTTGGGGGGAAAGAAAATCAATGCCCTGCATGAAAAACTTGGAGTTGATTCGATTGAGTCTTTAACCGAGGCATGCCACGAGGGCCGGGTGGCGGAATTGAAAGGGTTTGGGAAAAAGACCGAGGAAAAAATTCTTTCCGGAATCAAAAACCGCGAAGCTTATGCCGCCCGGCATCTTTGGTGGAAAGCGAGGACGGTAGCGGATAAAATCTTACCGGGTTTGCGGGCAATTCCCGAAGTCGAACGGGCGGAAGCGGCGGGCAGCCTGCGCCGGGGAATGGAAACGGTGGGAGATCTCGATTTTCTGGTCGCCTCTTCCGAACCTGAACCGATCATGAACTGGTTCACTCAAATGGAAGGGATTACTGAGATTACTGCTCACGGGGACACCAAGTCGAGTGTCCGTTTCGAGGACGGTATGCAGGCGGATTTGCGGGTTGTGCCCAGTGAGCAGTTCTTTTTTGCCCTGCATCATTTTACCGGTTCCAAGGATCATAATGTGCGAATGAGGCAAAAAGCACTTTCCCTCGGGTTGAGCCTGAGCGAATGGGGACTTCGGCCGGAAGCGGAAAAGGATTCGTCCCGAAATGTAGGCACGGTGGAGGCGAATTCGGAGGAGGACATTTTTAAGGCCCTGGGCCTACAGTATATTCCACCCGCCCTGCGGGAAGGACTGGGCGAAGTGGAGGCAGCGGAAACCAACAGCCTTCCCCAATTACTGGAACCGGACGATTTGCGGGGGTGTTTTCATAATCATACCACCGCTTCGGACGGCCGGAATACGCTGGAGGAAATGACGGAGGAAGCAGACGCCCGTGGATGGGACTACCTTGGAATTTCGGATCATTCCAAGTCCAGTTTTCAGGCCAATGGACTGGATGAGGAACGCTTACTTGCCCAGGTGGATGCGATTCGCAAACTGAATGAGAGTGGGCAGTTTCGCTGTCATGTATTTGCCGGTTCGGAAGTTGATATTTTGTCGGGTGGGAAACTTGATTTTGAGGATTCGGTCATGGAAGCACTCGATTATGTGGTGGCCTCGGTGCATAATGGACTGACACAGGATGAAGAAACGATGACGACGCGGATAATGAAGGCGATTGAACATCCCATGGTCACTATGCTTGGTCATGTCAGTGGTCGGCTTTTATTAAAGAGGGAAGCGAGCAGGGTGAATATTCAGAAAATTATCGACGCGGCCATCGCCCATGACACGGTGATTGAACTAAACGCGAATCCGATGAGGCTGGATATGGACTGGAGACACTGGCGGAAGGCGGTGGAAAAGGGACTGCTCTGTGCCATCAACCCCGATGCTCATGCCCTGAAACATTTCGACTTTCAATTGGCGGGGGTGCATGCTGCCCGTAAAGGCTGGTTAACACCTGCAAATGTGCTGAACACCCAATCATTGACCGAGGTGAAGGAATTTCTGGGGAAGCGAGGGAAACGATGAAATTGGATAGTACTCAAATTCTGTGGTGGGTATGTCTTTTTGGCCTGAATCTCGTTTTTTTGCATGGGAAGACAAATTTTGTCATCTTCTTAGCGGATGATCTGGGATACGGGGATGTGGGATACCAAGGCGGGGATGCCCCGACTCCGCACATCGATTCCATTGCCAGGGAAGGAGTCACTTTTACGGACGGGTATGTCAGCTGTCCGGTCTGCGCTCCGTCCCGGGCCGGTCTGCTCACCGGGCGGTATCAACAGACCTTCGGTTTTTGGGATAATGTTGGTCCCTATCGGGTGTCCGAGGAGGTGAAGCCGGGAATCCCCCTGGATGTGCCCATTCTTTCTGAAGTGCTGAAACCGCTCGGTTATCAATGCGGTGTGTTTGGCAAGGTGCATGGTGGGAGGGATGAGGAAATGATGCCGTTCAACCGCTGGGATGAGTTTTTCGGTTTCAATAATGGGGCATCGAATTACCTTCCTGGATTGAACGGAAACCATAACCCCATTTTTCACGGCAGGAAAATAGTCAGCAAGAGCTATTCTTCCCGTGGGTTACGACATAGCGAATTTATTGAAAGGGGGGTGATCTCCCGGGATGCCGACAAATACCTGACCGATCAGCTGGGAGACCAGGCGGTGTCCTTTATCGAACGAAATCAGGACCGACCTTTTTTATGTTACATTCCATTCAACGCAGTGCATGGTCCTTTTCAGGTACCCAGTGAGCTGTATGAAAGTCAGGATTCTGAAATGGACCACCCCCGCAGGCTCGTGAGAGCGATGATCGAATCCATGGATCAGAATATTGGAAAGGTTCTCGATATCCTCGAGGAACTCGATTTGGAGGAGGATACGATGGTCATTTTTCTGAGTGACAACGGCGGACATGAGTCCTCCCCCAATACTCCATTGCGCGGGAAAAAAGGGACATTTTGGGAAGGCGGATTGCGGGTTCCATTCTGCTTGAAATGGCCCGCTCGTTTTAAGTCCAAGAAGGTGTACTGGAAACCCGTAATTTCGCTGGATATTTTCCCCACCATCCTCGCGGCGGCTGGTGGTGAGATTGATCCGGAGTGGAAATTAGACGGAGTGAACCTGCTTCCTTTTTTAAAATGGCCCAACAAAGAATTTCCGCATCAAACCCTGTACTGGAGATGGGGTTCCCGCAAAGCGATTCGCGATCAGTATTTCAAGGTGATGACGCAGGATAACGGCAAGACATACAAAGCATTTGAATTATCCCGGGACCGCTCCGAATCCAATGATGTGTATGCGGACCGGCCAATTCGGGTCGCCGAATTAATCGAAAAGTACGAGGCGTGGGAGTCCACGCTGATGCCTCAGCAGTGGGGTTGGAATTCAAGGCTGGGTTACAAGGATCCGAACTTTGGGAAGCCCAAACCCTATCATGCACCGGGCTATTTTGAATCGGATCAAAATTCTTCGAAAGAGTGAGTTTTTCGAGGTAAGATAAAATTTGGGTTTTTAGAATCTCAGTCTTTCCTTATTTTTTATCCTCTGATATTTAATTCGCTTGGCACTTGTAAGTTATCGAAATTTATCCGTCTCTTTTGGGGGTCCGCTCCTTCTGGATGATGTGGGGATCAGTATTGCAAAGAAGGAACGGATCTGCCTGCTCGGACGGAACGGGGAAGGGAAATCAACCTTGTTACGGATTTTGTCCGGACAAATTGAACCGGACAAGGGGGAGAGCGAACGCCTGCCCGACTTTCGGGTGGCCAAGCTGGATCAGGACATCCCCGGCGGTCTGGAGGGAAGCGTGTTTGATGTCGTGGCCGAAGGGCTCGGTCCCAAAGCCCTGGTATTACGATCCTACAATCAAGTGTCTCTGGCTTGGGCGGAAAATCCGGATGATTCACAATTAGCCGATGAGGTCGATCGTTTACAGGCGGAACTGGATCAGACTGACGGATGGAGCCTCGATCATCGGGTCGCCTCGATCATTGACCGGGTAGGATTAACTCAGGAACATCCCTTTGAAACGCTTTCCGGTGGGAATAAAAGCCGGGCACTTCTTGCCCGGGCATTGGTCGGGGAACCCCATGTACTGATTTTGGATGAGCCCACCAATCATTTGGATTTTGAGGGAATTTCCTGGCTGGAGAAATTTCTGAACAAAGCGGATTTTGCGGTTCTCTTCGTTTCCCATGACCGTTCCTTTATTCGCTCCGTGGCCACACGCATTCTTGAGCTGGACCGCGGGAAGCTTTCCTCCTGGACCTGCGGGTACGACAAGTTTCTGGAGCGAAAGGCGGAAATTCTATCCGCGGAGGAAAAACAAAACGCGGTCTTTGACAAAAAACTGGCCGAGGAGGAGGTCTGGATTCGTAAAGGAATACAGGCCAGACGGACCAGGAATGAGGGCCGGGTGCGTTCGTTATTCAAACTGCGTGAGGAACGCTCCAACCGCAGGGAACTGCAGGGGAGGGCGGCCATTACCGGAAACCAGGCGCAGGCTTCGGGTCGAAAAGTAATTTCACTTAAACACGTCGATTTCAACTGGGGGGAGCGGTGCATCGTGCGGGATTTCTCCTCCACTATCTGGCGGGGAGACAAAATCGGGGTGGTTGGACTGAACGGATCAGGGAAATCCACCCTGCTCCAACTGATGCTGAAAAAACTCGATCCCACCGGGGGAACAATCGAACACGGCACCAAACTGGAAGTAGCTTATTTTGACCAGCACAAGGCGGTGGTGAACGAGAATCTATCGGTTGCGGAAAATGTCGCTCCCAACGGAGATACGGTAATAATCAACGGAAACAGCAAACACATCCTCTCTTACCTTCGGGACTTTTTATTTCTGCCCGAAACTGCCCGGGCACCTGCGAGGATGCTTTCCGGAGGGGAACGAGCCAGATTATTGCTGGCCAAGCTGTTCCTTCAACCCGCCAATCTGCTGGTGATGGACGAACCCACCAATGACCTCGATATCGAAACCATTGAACTACTGGAGGAAAGACTGCTCCAGTTTGAGGGAACCCTACTTTTGGTCAGTCATGACCGTGCCTTTCTCAATAATGTGGTCACCGCCACGCTCGCCCTCGACGGCACCGGAGGCATTACCGAGTACGCCGGTGGATGCGACCGCTGGCTGGAGGAGCGGGAACAGGAAAGGAGCCCGGTCGCTCGTCCAAAGCCCAAAGCCCAACCTGCAGAAGAAAAACCAAGAAAATTATTGAACAAAGAAAAAGCCGCCCTGCTTGAACTGCCCGGGCAGATCGAGAAGATGGAAGCGGAGCGGGACCGGATCACGGCCTTGATGCAGGAAGCCGATTATTACCGGAACGCAAAGAACGATCCCGTTGGCGACCAAAGCAAACTCGAGAAACTTGAAAATAAAATTTTGGAGGACTATGAAACTTGGGAGGAGTTAGAGCAGTTAGCAAAGGCCTAAATATGAGGAAATATTTTAATAAAAAGCGGGGCTTCCAAACTTGAAAGCCCCGCTCAGTCGTTTACTGAACTACTAACCAAAATGGGAATTGTATAATGCTACTCCGTGCTGACGGTGGAACCACTTAAAATTAAAATTTTTTATAGTTTTTATTTTTAATACGCTTTACTTATTTGCTTGGCAAAGTATCTAGATCGGCATTCGTGCCGGATTAAAAATTTCGGGCTTATTTTTCAGCCCGTTATTAGCTTTAATCATTCATAATAAGTTAATTTTTTATTTCAAATTTTGTTTTTCTGGTAAACAATATCGAGATTTCGGGTTTTCAATCCTGGGAAAATGGAATAAAGGTTATCCATGCAAAATATTTCTGTTTCCCAAAGTTTTGATAAAAGAAAACAGAATTCTGGTATTCCCCTGTTCGATGTCAGGACTCCAGCGGAGTATGGATCCATCCATGCGGATGGGGCGGTGAATCATCCAATGGAGTCTTTGGAGATGGATAAAATGCCTTTTGCCAAAGAGGAGGAAATCCATGTGATCTGCCAGTCGGGTGGACGTTCCATGAAGGTAAGCCAGAAATTAGAGGCCGCCGGGTTTACGAATATCGTGAATGTCGAAGGGGGAACTTCAGCGTGGCATGCGGCCGGGTTGCCGGTCGTGGAAGGGAAGAAAGTGATGTCCCTCGAAAGGCAGGTACGGATCGCGGCAGGTACACTGGTAGTGATCGGAGTCGCGGTCGGGCAGTTTGTACATCCGGGCGGGTTTGCTCTATCCGCGTTTATCGGAGCGGGATTGGTCTTTGCCGGGGTGACGGATACCTGCGGGATGGGAATGATGATCGCAAAGATGCCCTGGAACCAGGCTTAGCAATCCAATTTACCAAACTTCCACCGGGCCCTTGGGGACACCAATTGTTTTTCTTTGTTTTGTCTGGAAGGCGTCTTCTTCCTCCATGAAAGAAGCAACCATTGGGGGCAACTGGTAACGAAGGAGAAGATCTCCAGAATCATCGGTGAATTGTTTGCGCCATTTGAGGTAGTCGGACAAGACTTGCTCGAACTCATCCCGCGAACTGATTCGCACAACGGCACTGTTGAAGGGTTTGACCGGTCCAAAGCGCTTGGCGTACCAGGGGGCTACTTTACGGAATTGGAGTGAACCCCTTTCTTCTCCAAAGACTTCGACCATCAGATCGTAGTGTCTGCTCATTACCCTTATTCTCTCGTCAAAGCTTGGTTCGCAGGGAAGGACCCCTGTTTCCAAATATTCTTGGGTATGAAGAAAGATCCATGGATTGTAAAACGCCCCCCGCCCGGCGGATACTCCATGGCAACCCGTGTGCTCGATCATGTGCTTAGCCGCTTCGGGCGTGGTCACATCTCCATTTCCAATGACCGGAATTTGATCTACTGCCTCCACAACCTTACGTATGCCTTCCAGGTTGACCACTCCATCAAATCCCTGGGCACGGGTACGACCATGTACAAATATGGCGGCCACGCCGGAATCTTCCAATGCTTTGGCCAGATCGGGGGCAGTAAGGTTTTCATCATCCCATCCAAGTCGCATCTTGGCGGTGATTGGAACTTCCACGGCATCGGTCATTGCCCGAATTAACTCCTGAGTTTTGGGCAGTTCATTCATCATGCTGGCTCCACCACCTGTCTTGGTCACCTTGGGGACCGGGCAGCCCATGTTGACATCAATGGAATCAACGCCATGTTCCTGTAAAATAATCGATGCATCCCGCATCTCTTCTTTGACTCCGCCGAATAGCTGGACGGAGAGGGGACTATCCTGCTGGTTGGTCTCGATTAATTTGAGGGCTTTGGGGTTCTGTTCAATAAGCGAGCGGGCATTAACAAGATCGGTGGTACAAAGATCAACTCCACCGATTTCACGAATGACCAGACGGAAGGGCAGGTTGGTGTAGCCTGCCAGTGGGGACAGGAAAAGATTGGATCTAAGCTGTAGTTTGCCCAAAGAAAACATTAACCCTCATAATGATGGATTGGTTGTTTTTTACAATCCAACAAACCTGATAAACTTAACATACATTTCAGGAAGCCCTGCAATCTTTTTTGAAAGGGAATAATAAGATTAATCGAGGTCAAAAATAGATATGTTATGGTCAAGAATATATAATCATAAAACTCCTCTTCGTGGATATTATTTTATGTGTTCAAACTAAAATTTTAATGTACAGCTTACTGTAAAAGGCTAATAATATGGTTAATATTCGATATAAAATAAAATATCTCTTATCCATGCTTACTGCGGGAATGGTCTATTTCTTTTTGATTCAGTCCGTTTTAGCTAAAAAAAGCTTTTCGATTGAGGACACCTTCAAGGTACACTGTGTCGAGTGTCACGGGGCGAAGGGTAAGGTGAAAGGAGAAGTGAACCTTCTTTCTTTTACTCAGGGGAAGGATATTAAAAGTAATCCGGAACTGCTACAGACGGTTCTGGAAGTGATCGACTTTGGAGAGATGCCACCGGAGGAAAACCAGCCTATTGACAAGACTGATCGCCAAATGATTGTCTCCGAGCTGAAAAAGCTTTTGGAGGAATCGCTTTCTGGAGCGAAGGAGGAATGGGTGAACGCTCCGATTCGTAGAATGACGCGTTTTCAATATGCCAATGCAGTGAAGGATTTATTGGATTTAAAGGTAGAAGTCTTTCCACTACCTGAGAAAATGATGCGGGACCGGTCTGGATACTTTAAACCAGCATCCGGTAAAATGCCGGCGAAGATGACGGTCAGCAGTCGAGCGCTCGGGAAGTCCGGTCTCATTGAACCGAGAATGGATGGGGTGGCACCATTTCCACAGGACCTACGGGCTGAGCACGGTTATGATACTCAGGGAGATCATCTTTCTCTTTCCCCACTGCTCATGGAAGATTTCTTCCGGTTGAGCCGGAGTATCGTGAAAAGCCCTTCCTTTAACCAACGGAACATAGGTTCATGGGGAAAATATTTTGCGGAACCCAATTCGGAGGTTAATCAGATCGATGAACTGAAGACTCGGCTGGGCGGTCTGTTGACCATGGCTTTCCGTCGACCGGTTCAGGATAAAACCTTTCAGAAATATTTTTCCTATGCCAACCAGCAAATAGATCAGGGTCTTGGGATGGGGGATGTAATGAAGGAAGTATTATCTGCAATTCTGGCATCTCCTCGTTTTCTCTACCTTTACGATCAGGGAGAAAAAGAAAGTGCTCATCCAGTATCCAACCAAAACATGGATTTAGCATCACGACTATCTTTTTTCCTTTGGGGTAGCCTGCCCGACGAGGAGCTTCTGCAAACCGCGAAAAAAGGGGTTCTTGTTGCGGAAGAGCAGTTAAGTAAGCAGGTGGACCGAATGCTAACTGATAATAAGCTGAAAAGATTCTGTGATTCTTTTCCTACTCAGTGGTTGCAGCTGGACCGGATTATTTCCGCCGTACCGGACGAAAAGAAGTATCGTGATTTTTATTATGCTGCTCCGTTATATCGTACGACTATGGATATGATGATGGAACCGCTCTTGCTTTTTGAAACGGTATTGATCGAAGATCGGTCTGTCCTCGAGCTGATTGATTCCAATTATACTTTTCGCTCCCCACGGCTGAGCAAGTGGTATGGTGAGGAACCAAAGGGGAAACTGGGTGGCCCGGTCTCCATTCCCTTTGCAAGGCAATCGGTGGATGACCGTCGGCATGGCGGGGTGATCACGAATGGGGCCGTGATGACGATGACATCTGGTCCTTTGGAAACGAAACCGATTACCCGGGGTGCCTGGATTGCAGGGGTTATTTTTAATTCGCCTCCGCCACCACCTCCTGCAGAGGTGCCACCACTGCCGGAAGAGAAGGAAGTGGATCTAAGCATGACTTTACGGGAGCGGTTTGCAGATCATCGGGAACGGGCGGATTGCGCGGGGTGTCATGAAAAACTGGACCCTTTGGGCTTTGCCTTGGAGAACTTTGATCCGGTGGGTCGTTGGCGGGAAAGATATCATAATGGCCGGGAAGTGGATGCCAGCGGAATTCTTTTTCGAACCCACGAATTTTCCAATGTAATCGAATTTAAGGATGCGATTCTTAAAGAAAAAAACCGCTTTGTCCGTGGACTTGCGGGACACCTTTTGAGGTTTGGGCTCGGTCGCGAACTGAATCCTTCGGATACTCTGGCTCTGGATGAGATCGTGGAAAAAGTGGAGGGGGAGGATTATTCGATGAAGTCTCTGATCCACGCCGTTGTGCAGTCGAAACCTTTTCGTGGTCCAAGTGGTAAACTTGCCTTGCATAAAACCAAGTAAATTTTGAGAATATGAAAACGATGACAAATATTGGCCGCCGAACATTTCTTCGCGGAATGGGAACCTCTGCTCTTGCCCTGCCATGGATGGAAAGCCTGGCGGTGGGGGGAAATCATTTTCAAATCCCTCAGCGTGCGGCTTTTTATTATGTGCCTATCGGCGTGGTCAGGAAGACTTTCTTTCCGGGTGAGGAAAAGAGTACTGTTCAACAAAAGTTTACCAATGATAATTTTGATGCAGACAGTACCCGTTCCAATATCGGGGTCGGTTTGCATGATCTGGAGTTGACTCCCACCATGAAACCCTTGGAAAGGCTGAAAGACAAGGTTACTTTGATCACTGGGTTGGATCGTACCTTTCAGCCGGGTACGGATGTGCATGCCCAGTGTGCCTCTTGTTTTCTTTCCAGTGCCAGCCCATTTAGTCTTGAGAACACGCCTTATCCTCAGGCCCGGAGTTTGGATCATATTATTGCGGATAAAATTGGGAAGGATACTCCTTTTAAGACATTGGAATTCAGTTGTAATAGCCACAAGGATAACAAGGAATCAATTCAGTTTGATAATATTTCCTGGTATGGCACGGAGCATGTGGCTCCCTCGATGCGGGATCCCCTGCTTGCGTACCGCAGGCTTTTCAAATCGGATGAACGAAGTGCTTACCAGAACATCACTGATCTGGTGCTTGATGATGCCCGGTCGTTGAAAAAGGATCTTGGGTATTCGGATCAGCAGAAATTTGGTGAATATTTTGAATCCATCCGGGCGATTGAGACCCAGATCTCCAGACTCGACGGGATGAAGGCTGAATTAAGCAAGGTTGATCTCGATGTTCCGATGGATGGGAAAATGCCCCGGGGTGAATACATTCGGTTGATGGGTGACCTGATGGTTGCCTCCCTGCAGAGTGGTCTTACTAATGTGGCCACTTTTATGGTGGGTCCCGAACGCTGGGACACCCCGTATTTATTTGAGAGTTTATTCGATAAACCCAAGAGCCATCATCAGATGTCCCACAACCAAGGAAAATTTATCGAGGACCTGATCAAGGTGGATCACTTCTATATGGAGCAATTTGCTTACCTTTGCGAAAAAATGAATCGGATAGAGGAGGCTAATGGTAAGACCTCTGCTGGACAATATCATGTTCACTTATGGTTCCGGATTGGGAGATGGCTCGACTCATCAATACAGTGCGTTACCTATTCTCGTGGCCGGTTCCGGGGGTGGGAGATTCATTACTGGTAAGCACCTGAATGTCTCGGCTAAGTCCGGACTGGTCAAAAAGGTTGGAGGTACTTACAAAACCCCTGAGGGTGGGGTTCCCTTGGCGAATCTTTGGCTGTCACAGGCGAATGCGATGGGGCTGAAGTTAGACCGTTTTGCAGACAGCACTGGAATGATTTCCAGTTTGTTCGCTTAATCGTTAACTTTTCCCCTTAGTTTACGATCGGTGACGAATGTTCCGAATGGGATAAGAGTTGCGATAAAAAGGTAAGCTCCAAATTTCAAAGTCCAGTTGAACTTCTTCATGCAAGCGGCCAGCAGTAAGCAATAAGCCACAAACAGAACGCCATGAGCCATTCCCACTATTTTCACGGCCATGGGTATTTCGAAGTAATATTTCATGGGCATGGCCACCCCTAAGAGAAGCAGGTAGGAAATTCCTTCGATATTTCCAAGTATTCGTAAAGTTTGGATCATGTGAGATTAAGAAAGTTATTTTTTTCGAATAAAATAGAGACGAGTCTGCAAAAGAATCGCAAATATACCGGCAATCAACAATCCAAACTGTATAGCCGAGTTAACATTTTCAGCCATTTCCTGGGGTAGTTTAAACATTTCCGCATGTTCGTAGACCCAATGCATGGGAATTACAGAAAGCGGATTGATCGCGAGTAACTTTAAAATTAAGCCCAAGTTTTTTTCTCCCCATCCCACCCCCAGGACGAGACTTGCGAGGAGCGGGGTGATCCAAAGCAATCCCACAAATCCCCAGAAACCCAGGTTGAACCATAGTTCACGACTTGCCTGCAGATAAATTACGGCAAGGAACAGGGTGGCAGCGGGGATAAGGCATAAAGAAAGAAAGGAAGAACTCAGTACCCAGGTATTCGAATGTAATGCCAAGTTGATCAAGACCGAATAAGTTAAGAGGGTAATGATACCAAGGATCAGCGTAAGACCCAGCCCACTGCTTTCATCGGCTATTCGTGGAATTCGGGCGAGATTGAATTTGGCAATTCGCTGGATTCCTTTGAGATAAAGGTGTTGGTTGGGACAACAAATATTGATCAGGCATAGAACAAATAGAACGGAAAGGGAGAATAAGATCCCAATTACGAAAATAAGTCCCATGAGTTTTTCTTCGCTACCCGAGAATTCATTGGCTGACCATTCCTGTCCGATCAGTCCGCTTGCTTCGCCTTTATCAAAAAAAGTCCATAAACAACCTAGAAGGAGAAATTGAAAAATAGAGTATATGATAAGAGCGGAGGATTTCGATAATGCTGGTAAAGCCTGATTTCTCCATTTCCGGTAACCCGTGATCAGCAGAATTAAAATGAGCAGACCCTGCATGAGAAAGGTGAAGGTCGTGGGCGAGATTACAAAATCAAAAAAGGGAACATCCTGCCAAAAATCTGCCATTCGGGTTTCATAATCAAAGTGGGTCCTTTTCTGATATCCTTCTTCCCGTATGACAGGAAGTATTTTTCCAAAATAAGTGGGAAGAATCGTAAGGAAAGAAAGGAAAGAAATTCCTGCCTGCCCCAATCCTGGTAGCACCACATATAAACCAAGAACGACAATGCGGGATACCCATGAAGCTGCACGGGGCTTGGGAACCACCAGACCTACTGCATGTGCGGTGAGGTGGTAGAGAATCACTGAGCAAAAGAAAACGGAATACAATTGAATGATATTTCCCCATGGGAGTTTTCCCACGAGGATGGCATGCGCCAGGAAGGGGAGGGTGAATAAAAACATGTAGTACTCACGGGCAGGTATTCCAAATATATAGCCAACGATCTTAGACAGGGGATTCATGGGAGTCATCCGCTGATAATCGAGCAGACCGGATTCCCTTTCCTCTGCAGTAATGGAAGCAACCCGGCCGGTACCCAGAAACATTAGGTAAAACCCCTGCAGGGCGAGAAGGAAAGTAAATGCGTTGCGGGCCCCGTTTACTGCTGAGCTTTCTGCCCGTACCCATGTATTGGTTTCAGGGTCCTGGCTGTACTTTCCTTCGGATCCCTTGAGGTAGGAGGTCAGGTAAACCGTTGAACATACGATTAGGGAGAACAGTCCGGCCGCGATTAAGTGCTTGGCACGAAGGTTTTCACGGATCCCTTTTAGAATAAGTGGGTTCATCAATTTTGATCAAACTGTGAGGATCCGGATTCAATTTCCAAAAACAAATCCTCCACTTTAGATTTTCGGGTGCAAAAAGAAGTAACTTTCAGTCCATGCTCAATCATTTGAGAAAGAATCTCGGGAATTTCTTCGCGATTTCCTGAATGAGATATTTCAAAGTGAGGTTTCGATTCGTGGGTTTGTTTCAGTTCCGAAAGGGTAGGCCATTGTTCTAAGAATTCAGGGAATTGAGTCGTGGGCATCAACAGTTCGACTTCCAGAGTTCTGGAAGATTGCTTACGTTGGGTAATTTCTTCAATCGATCCGGAGACCACCATTTTACCATTCCGCATGATTCCAATTTCGTCACAAAGATCCTGCAGTTCAGTAAGCACATGAGATGAGACCAGAATGGTTTTCCCCTGATCGGCCAGTTTCCTGAGCAGTTTACGCATATCAATACGGGCCTTGGGGTCAAGATTGGCTCCCGGTTCATCGAGAAGCATGACGGAGGGATCATGAACAAGAGTCTTAGCGAGCAGGGCACGCTGTTTCATTCCGCGGGACAAGGATTTGCAAAGTTCCCTTCGCTTCGTGGTTAGTTCAGTCTGAGCTAAGGCTTTTTCCACCTTTTCTTTTCTTTCGACGACTGATTGTCCGTAGGCGTGAGCAAAGAGATCGCAAAATTCTTCGACCCTCAGATCGTCATAGACTGGAGGGAAGTCAGGCATGTATCCGAGCATACGCCTCGCATGCTCCGGTTGGTGAAGCACGGAAGTCTCTCCAAGCATGATTTCCCCATAGGTTGGTTCGATTAAAGTGGCGATTGCTTTGATAGTAGTCGTTTTGCCGGCACCATTAGGCCCGATTAGTCCAAAAACCGTTCCCGGTTTTACCGAAAAAGACAGGTTGTCTACAGCTACAAAGTCTCCGTAGTGAATTTTAAGATCTTGGACTTGGATCATGAGAGGAAGAACCGATAGGAAAATAAAAATGAAGTGAGGTCAACTTTTCCTTGCCTATGATCACTAAAATCAGACATTAGTTTGTTCCAATAAAACTTATTATGAAAATATCCAAAATCATCCTCTCCTCCTTATTTTTAATCTCTTCCATTTTTGCGGAAAAAAAACTTTTTGATGGAAAAAGTCTCAAAGGGTGGGATGGCAATCCCAAGTTTTGGAGCGTGCAGGAAGGTGCCATTGTGGGGCAGACCACCGAAAAAAATCCGACCAAGGGAAATACTTTTCTGATTTGGAAAGGCGGAAAAATGACCGACTTTGAGCTAACCATGGAATACAAGATTGAAGCAGGGAACAGTGGTATACAGTACCGAAGCTTTATCAAGCCGGGTAATCATGATGGTTGGAGAATTAGCGGATACCAGGCTGATTTGGAAGCGGGTGACAAATTTTCTGGCATATGTTACGGAGAAGGCTTTCGCGGAATCCTTTCGATGCGGGGCGAGAAAACGGTTTTGACGATTGATGAAAAGAAAAAGCTTAAAAAAGATGTGACGAAATTTGGGGATTCCGCTGAGATTGGAAAGGCGGTCAAAAAAGGTAAATGGAATAAGTATAAAATAACTGCCAAAGGCTTTCATTTTCAACACTTCATTAATGGGGTAAAAACGACTGAACTGATTGACAATGACGAGAAATCCAGACGTAAGGATGGACTCCTTGCCCTGCAATTGCATGCCGGTAAACCGATGAAGGTTCTTTTCCGTAATATTGTGCTGAAGTAAGCCGGCCTGCATTTCTGCATAAATTTTCCAAATGAACCGGGTCGATCTGCGTAGCGATACGGTGACCCAGCCAATCCCCGGGATGCGGGCTGCGATGACAGAGGCAAAAGTCGGAGACGATGTCTTTGGTGAAGACCCCACCGTGATTGAACTGCAAAACCGGGTGGCCGCATTACTCGGAAAGGAGGCGGGCCTTTTTGTGCCCAGCGGCACGATGTCCAATGCGGTTGCGATTCGTTGTCACACCCAGCCGGGAGATGAAATAATTGCCGAGGAAAACAGTCATATCTATGTCTATGAGGGGGGAGGCTTTGCCGCTCTTTCCGGATGTTCCATTGCCCTGGTTCCGAGCCGGTCGGGAATAATGAATGCTTCCGATGTCGAATCGAAAATCCGTAAATCCGCTCATGGAAAAAGTCATTTTCCCAACGGTACCCTGGTCTGCGTCGAAAACACCTCAAACCGGGGAGGTGGGACCTGTTATTCTCAGGAAGAAATTGATCAAATTGGGGAGATTGCCCGTAAGCATGAATGTGCCCTTCATATGGATGGTGCCCGTTTGTTTAATGCGTCCGTGGCCGCTGATGTTGAGCCCGACCGAATGGTTCGGGATTGTGACACGGTTTCAATCTGTCTTTCCAAGGGACTGGGCGCTCCGGTGGGCAGTGTGCTGGCCGGTTCACGGGAATTGATTGAACAGGCGCATCGCTGGCGAAAGATGTTTGGAGGAGGAATGAGGCAGGCCGGCGTACTGGCGGCAGCCGGATTGTATGCCCTCGATCATAACCGCTCAAGACTGGTCGAGGATCACCGCCGGGCGTTTCAGTTAGCGGAGACAATTGCAGAACTACAAGGAGTGAACATTGATTTGAACGCGGTGCAAACCAACATGGTTTACCTGCGAACGGAGATTCCGGCTGTTCAAATAGTCAAAAAAATGGGGGTACAAGGTGTGGATATGCTGGCGATTGGGGAAAATCTCATTCGTTTGGTAACTCATTTGCATATTAGTGATGGCGATATAGAACACTGCATCCATGCATTTCGAACCGTATTCGATTCAAGTAAGTAAATGAAAAAAGTAGTACTCGCCGGCGGGTCGGGATTTTTGGGTCAGGCCTTGGCCCGTTCCTTCGTGGGGGATGGAATTGATGTGGTGGTTCTGAGCCGAAGCCGGGAGTCGGAGGGGTTAAAGGGAAGAATTATCCAATGGGATGCCCGGACAATGGGCGAATGGAAAGAAGAACTTGAAGGTGCGGATGTCCTGATCAATCTGACCGGCCGGTCAGTGGATTGTCGATACACCGAGGAAAACCGGGCTTTAATTTTAAATTCGCGGATTGATTCGACCCGTGTCCTCGGTGAAGCGGTTGAGAAACTTGAAAATCCACCTCAGGCATGGTTTAACGCCAGCACCGCCACTATTTATAATGACTGCCGGGGGGATTCCGTTCCCCACGACGAGAAAAGTGAAGTAAATGCCCGCGGATTCTCGGAGGAGGTGGGACGGGCCTGGGAAAACGCTTTTTTTGATTCAGGTCGGGAAGGAGTTCGGCAGGTTGCATTAAGAATCACCATTGTTCTTGGCCAAGGTGGCGGAGCTTTTCCGGTGATGCATCGGTTTTGCAAATTGGGATTAGGCGGGGCACAGGGACCGGGAAGTCAATGGATGAGTTGGATTCATGTGGAAGACTGGATCGGAATCGTACGTTTTTTAATCAACAATAAATCGATTGAAGGCCCGGTTAATCTGGCTGCCCCCCATCCGGTGACCAATTCCGATTTTATGAGGGAAATGAGGAAGCAATTTGCTCCGTTTGGGATAGGTTTACCCGCACCGAGCCTTGCCGTGCGTATGGGGGCAGTGTTGATCGGGACCGAGCCTGAACTGGTGCTCAAAAGCCGCAAAGTGGTGTCAAGGATTCTTGGAGTGAACGGGTATGAGTTCAGGTATCCCACTATTGAGTCAGGTATCAAAAATTTATCCGGTTAGGGATGGAATGTTATTCACAAAGTTTCTTTGTATTTGAACATTTCCGATAATTTTTCATCAAATAAAAGCGTAAGTCCCTAACTTATGCGTAAATTAGTTTTTCTATTTTTATCTTTAACCACCGGGTGCTTTTGTACATTTGCACAAAAGACTTTTTCACATGATGTGGTCATTTATGGCGGTACCTCCGCGGCCATCAGTGCTGCGGTGCAGGTCAAAAAGATGGGAAAGACCGTGGTGGTGGTTTCTCCCGATAACTATTTGGGCGGACTTTCGAGCAGTGGTCTGGGCTGGACGGACAGTGGGAAGAAAGAGGCAATCGGCGGAGTGGCGAGGGATTTTTATCATCGTGTCTGGCGTCATTATCAGAGCGTGGATTCGTGGAAATGGCAAAAGATGGAGGAATATGGAAATCGTGGTCAGGGAGCTCCCGCAATTGACGGGGACCGCAGGACCATGTGGATATTTGAACCTCATGTGGCAGGATTGATTTTTGAATCATGGGTTAAGGAAAACGAGTTGGAGGTTTACCGGGATGAATGGTTGGACCGGGAAAAAGGGGTGAAAAAGGAGGGAAATCGAATCCTCTCCATTTCCACTCTCTCGGGAAACGCGTATCACGGTTCAGTTTTTCTGGACTGTACTTATGAGGGTGACTTAATGGCGGCGGCCAATGTGTCTTATTTTGTGGGCAGAGAATCGAATACGGTATACGGAGAAACGCTCAGTGGGGTACAAACCAAGCGTGCCTATTCACATCAGTTTAAAGGCAAAGTGGATCCATTTGTGGTGGAGGGAGACCCCAGTAGTGGGTTACTGGCCCGTATCAGTGGGGAACCGCCGGGTGCAGAAGGGTCGGGGGATTCCAAAATGCAGGCTTATAATTTCCGTCTTTGTTTGACCCAGGTGGAGGAGAACCGGATCCCTTTTCCCCGGCCCGACGGGTATGATCCGGTTCAGTACGAGCTTTTACTTCGAACCTTGAAGAAGGGCTCGACGCATGTATTTGGGAAATTTGATCCCGTGCCCAACGCCAAGACAGACACCAATAACCATGGGCCGTTCAGCACGGACAATATCGGCATGAATTATCGTTACCCGGAAGCGGGTTACGAGGAGAGAAGGGAAATTATTCTCGAACACGAACGATATCAAAAAGGTTATTTTTACTTTCTGTGCAATGATCCGCGCGTACCGGAAGCTGTCCGTGAAAAAATGAACACCTGGGGCTTGGCCAAAGATGAGTTTGGTTTTAACAACTATTGGCCTCATCAAATTTATGTGCGTGAAGCACGCCGAATGGTGAGTGATTTTGTTATTACTGAACTCAATCTGCGTGGAGAATCAGAGACGCCACGATCGATTGGAATGGGCTCCTACAATATGGATTCCCACCATGTTCAGCGCTATGTGGCCAAAGATGAGAATGGAATGGCTTATGTCCGCAATGAGGGCGATATTCAGGTCAACCCGGGCGGTCCCTATCAAATTTCCTACGGATCGATTGTTCCCAAACAGGAGGAGTGTGGAAATCTTCTGGTCCCGGTTTGCGTGTCCTCTTCCCATATTGCTTTCGGATCGATTCGGATGGAACCGGTGTTCATGATTCTGGGGCAGTCCGCCGCCACGGCTGCGGTGATTGCGATTGATGCCCGGGTGCCAGTGCAGGGGGTATCCTATGAAAAACTGAAGTCCCGGCTAATCGAGGATGGTCAGATTCTTGAGCTTACCAAGCCGAACCGTCTGGCCTTTGGCCGCGGCGTTGATCCCAGCAAAATGAGCGGCGTGGTCGTGGACGGGAACGAGCTGAGCTTCCAGGGTGATTGGACGGAGAGTACATCGTTGCGTCCGTTTGTGGGATTTTCGTACTTCCATGACGACAACGGGGGGAAGGGTATGCGTTCCGCCTGTTTCCCATTCAAAGCCCCTCAAGAAGGGCTCCATGAAATTATGGTTTCCTATGCCGCTTCCGGAAACCGGGCAGGAAAAGTACGATATGAAATAATAGACGAAAAGGGATTGTCCAAAGTCGTGGTGGACCAAAGAAAAAAAGCGAGCTCTAATGACTTATGGCATTCACTTGGATCCTTCGTTTTCGCAAAAGGGAAAAAATACGATTTGAAAGTTTTCAATGAAGATACTGAAGGTTATGTAGTTGTGGATGCAGCCCATATTATTCCATTGGATTAAATTTAATCCGAGCTTCGGCTAGTTTTTTGAAACTTTTCTCCTCCTTCTCCGTTTTGATGGGTATATTTTATGGAAAGTGCTCACAATTCTTTTTTTTCACACGCTTGGTTTCTGGCAATGGTAAGTGAAGACTCCAATGGCGAACCTAAACTGAGTCATGAGCAGTTGTTGATGAAGGAAGTGGCTCAGGGCAGTCATTCCGCGATGGAGGAGATCATCGCAAAATGGAAGAACTCGCTCTTTCGCTTTTTTGATCGTTCAATAAGAAATAAAGCGGACGCAGAGGATTTAACCCAGCGCGTTTTTATTCGTGTTTATCAGTCCGCTCCGCGTTATCAGCCGAAAGCTAAGTTTTCTTCTTATCTTTTTACCATTGCCCGTAATCTGCTCATTGATGAGATCAAGAAAAAACAACGTCAGCAGACATCCACTTACTCGGATGATTGGGCTCAGGAAGGATTGGAAGAGCAGAAGGAAGGATTGAAAGACTGGAATGAAATTCTCGACTTTGCGATGAAGGAAATCCCCGAGTATTATTCCACCGCTCTTTTGCTCCGGGTTCAGCGAGAACTAAGTTACGGTGAAATTGCTGAGATCATGAAAGTCTCTGAATCGAGAATTAAAACATGGATTCACCGGGCAAGAAACCACTTAAAGAAAACACTTAAACACCATGGAAAGTAAAATGAGAAAAGAGAAGGAGTTGGACCGTTCCATTGATCAGTATTTGTCCAATAAAAGTGCTTTGCCCCGGGAAGATTTTAACGAATTAGTGATCCGGAGAATTGAACAACTGCCAACATCCGTTGAAACGGGGCGAAGAACAATTTCTTTCCTCCTGCCCCTCTCGGTGACTGCTCTTGCGGCTTGCTTATTATTCTTTCTTTTGCCGCTCCCTTCGGGCGAGGATCCAGAGGTTCAACAATCCCAGTTCATTCCGGATCAGCATGAGACTGGTTCCCCATTAAAGGAGCCTGAAAAAGAATTAATAGAGGATTTGATGGTGGTTCCGGAAAAATGGATTAATACCGAAACCCTTCCTGATGAGCAGACTTATGAGCTCCTTGTATTACTTGATATCTAAAAATCGGAATAAAATGAAAAAAAAGGCCAAAATATTGTTAGTGTTTTTCTATCTATGGTCGTGTCCATTTTCTTTTCTGCTTAATGGAAAGAATGAAAAACCCATTCCATTACCCGGGACTCAGGGGGGAAACAGACCCCATTTTGTGGACAATAATCAGACAATGAGGGAATCGCACAGAAAACCACTTTTTCCAGGCGCAAGTCAGGTTGATTTACTCCGTGCGTTGTTGGAAATGCCTCCAGAAAAGCTCAGGATAATGAGAAAGACTATTCAACGGGTCGAGGGAATGAGCCCGGTGCAGAAAAAAGAAATTAAAACACGACTGCGAAAGCTTAAAGATTTAAAACCCGATCATCGTGCACATGAGCTCCGGATACTGCGTCGTCGACACGATATACTGAATAAGTATTGGCAGAGTTTGAACGCCGAGTCGCGCCAGGAGGAAATGAAAAATTTTTACAACCTTTCCTTATCCGAGAGATCAATCTATTTGAATAAGATTAAAGAATTGAAATAATTAGGGTGGTCCAGTTTAGGATATACAGACTTCTTTCTTGCCCAAAGAAAACTTTTTGAAAGTTGTTTTTTGCCTTGCCCAATTCCTGTCAATCCTAAGTTTGTATATTTTCCCCACCTTTTATTTTATAATATCATGAACAAAAGCTATCAGAAAACTTTTCACTATTCACGCCGGGCATTTCTGGGTGCTACAGCTTCCGCGGCGTTTTCCTTCACTTTCCTGCCTTCCCGTGTTTTCGGGGCCAATGAAAGACTCCAGATTGCGGGTATAGGAGTGGGAGGAAAGGGGAAAAGTGATTTTGACCATGCAGCCGTTCACGGAGATGTGGTCGCCGCCTGTGATATTGACTCTCGCCGGTTGGATGTGGCATTGAGAAAACATCCGGATGCAGTTAAATTTTCTGACTACCGGGAGTTGATCAATCAATTGGGTGACAAAATTGATGCTATTACGGTGAGTACCCCCGATCATACCCATGCTCCTGCTGCGATGATGGCGATGCACAAAGGAATTCATGTCTATGTGCAGAAACCTATGACGCACACAATTTGGGAGGCCAGACAGATGTCCATGCTTGCCGCCCAAAAAGGGATTTGCACCCAAATGGGAAATCAGGGAACAGCGGAGAATGGTCTGCGTGAGGGTGCTGAATACATCCGCACCGGCGGACTGGGAGAAGTGAAGGAAATTCATGCCTGGACCAACCGTCCGGTCTGGCCACAGGCCCCTTCGATTGTTGCCCGTCCCACTGAAGTGATGGATGTGCCTGATCATATTGACTGGGATTCATTTATTGGACCTGCTCCGATGAGACCGTACCATTCCTGTTACACTCCTTTTAAATGGCGTGGATGGTATGACTATGGAACAGGAGCACTTGGTGATATGGCTTGCCATACCACTAATTTGGCATTCATGGGATGTGAACTGACTCAACCCACCAAGGCGGAATCCGTGAATACCGGTCCGATCAATGATGAGACTTATCCATCCTGGGCTTCGGTTAACCTTTATTTCCCAAAAACTGAAAAAAGAGGACCAATTAAATTTCATTGGTACGAGGGAAAAATCGGAAATAATGGCAAAGATAACAAGGGAGTGAAGAACCTTCCACCGATGGATCTTTTTCACGGGCAAACACCCAAAAATAGTGGCCTCCTCATAGTAGGCAGCGAAGGAATTATGTATTCTCCCAATGATTACGGAGCCGACTGGCTAGTTCATAAGGGTGGGAAATGGCATAAGAGAAGTGAGGTGGAATTACCGGAACAGTCCATTCCTCGGAATGGAAGGGGAGATGCGGGAATGAAAGAAGAGTGGATCAAGGCAATTCGGGAAAGTAAACCTGAAATTGCGGTTTCCAATTTTAATTACGCAGGAAATCTGACCGAATCTATTCTGCTTGGTAATGTGGCGATGCGTGCGGGTGGGAAATTGAAATGGAACGCCAAAAAGCTCACCACCAATCGCGAGGATGCGAACCAATTCATTTCAAAGGCATACCGTTCCCAGTGGGGTTTCAATCCGGCGTAGGAATTACTGAGTAGTTGCCGGTAAATTATCCGGCTACCTATACAGTGCAGTAAACTGCCTGAAAAGAAGCGGTTGAAATGTAAAGATTTTGTAACATTTCACTTCAGCAATTCGCGGATAAACCATTGTGTTATTGGTTGCCACCGTATGCTACATCGTCGGCCTCTTCGAAATATTGTAAAGATTCTTGGAATTAATAATTTCAACTGTATGTTATGGGACAATTTAATTTCAAATGATTGTTCCTTATTTCCAAGTAAATGCATTGTGTGAGGATTCTTTTTCGGGAAATCCAACTGGAGTCTGTATTCTGGACGACTGGCTTTCGACCGATGAATTACAGAAAATCGCATCACAAACCAATATGCCGGAAACTGCTTTCCTCTTTTCCTCGGGTCCGAAGCTGTGGTCCATTCGATGGTTCACTCCTTTGGTTGAAAAAGAGTTAAGCGGACACGGCACGCTGGCGGCGGCCCATATATTGTTGGAAGAGGGACTTTCTCCGGACAAACAGTTTGTTCGGTTTTCTTCGAGTGCGGGGAATTTAGAGGTTGAGAAACAAAATAATAAATTTTTGAGAATTGAAATGCCAGAACGGACTACCCGCAGTTGCGTTTCTTCACCTCTCCTGGTGGAAGGTTTAGGTGCGTACCCCGATGAAACATTTATCGGTATGGATTGCATGTGCGTATTTTCGGATGAGATGATTGTCCGGGAGATGCAACCTGAGCCTCGAATTTTAAGGCGCATTGGAAAAGTCCGGGGAATTATTGTTACCGCATGCAGTTCCCTTCTTGGAATCGATTATGTAACCCGATATTTTACTCCTCTTAGCGGAGTGGATGAAGATGAGGTGAGTGGTTCAATTCATTCCCTTTTAGCTCCTTATTGGGGCAGGAAATTGGGAAAGAATAAAATGCGTACAAAGCAACTATCTCCGCGGGGAACCGCACTTTCTTGTGGAATCACAAAGGACCGGGTATGGGTTGAAGGGAAAGCCGATATCTTCATGAGAGGGCATATTTTGATCTAATCCTTTTTGATGAGTGAGGGCTGAATTACAATTTGTATAAGCAAATAAAAGGCGTCCTGCTTTTTTTTTGTGCGTGAAAACCCTTTTTCCTCCTTGTCTCCCTTGATTTTTGATCCAATCTAAAACTATGTTACAGTCTGTCCGTGTACTGTTGAATATGCTATCCGCTTTTCTTTTCGTGGCTACTCCCAGCTTTGAAATGTCGGCGAAAGAAGAAAAGAAAGTAAGTTTTCACAAAGAAATCCGACCCATATTTCAGGCAAACTGTAATGGTTGTCACCAACCAGCGAAGAGAAAGGGGGATTACATGATGACTGAATTCCAATCTCTGCTTCAGGGAGGAGAAACTGGGGAAATCGCAATCGTTCCGGGTAAACCGATGCTCAGTTATCTGGTTGATCAAATTAAATCTGACCAGGACGGATTTGCAGAGATGCCCAAAGGTAAGAACGCAAAGCCATTGCATGCCACGGAATACAATAAGATCGTAAGGTGGATTGAGGAGGGTGCGGTCAATGACTCTCCTGATGGTTTGGATTCCGGTTACAGCATGGAAAATCTGCCCACCTATGAAATCCCTCCTCTTGTTCTTTCTCTTTCCTATTCTCCGGACGGCCGTCATCTGGCAATGACTGGTTTTCATGAAGCAATTATTCGCTCGGCAAACGGCGGAAAACTGGTTTCCCGGTTGGTTGGATTATCAGAACGAGTGGAATCGGTGGCTTTTTCACCCGACGGAAAGAGTCTGGCATTGACCGGTGGACAACCGGGTAGAATGGGCGAAGTTCAAGTATGGGACTGGAAGACCAAAAAACTCAAACTCTCCCATTCTGTGACTTATGACACATTATACGGGATTTCGTGGTCACCCGACGGAAAATCTCTGGGTTTCGGGGCAAGTGATACCTCAGTACGGGTCATTCAATCCAATGATGGTAGGCAGATATCCTACATGTCCGGTCATGATGACTGGGTCAGGGGAACAGTATTCTCAGAGGACGGAAAATCAATTTTTTCAGTAAGTCGTGATAAAACAGTCAAACAAACGGATGTGGAGACGGAAAGATTTATCGGGAATGTGACTACTCATACGCCCGGGGTGTTAAGTGGCGGTCAAAATTCAATCGCAGTACGTCCGGGTAAGAAGGAGTTACTGGTTGGTGGAGCAGACGGAAAGGCTAAGTTGTTCAGGCAGGCGACCAAGGCAGCTCCGGCAGGTGGGGGGAACCCCAATCAAATTCGTGAGTTTAAGTCGCAGCTGGGACGAATTTTTTCCGTATGTTTTAGTCCAAAGGGGAATCTTGGTTTTTCGGGGAGCAGTCTTGACGGAAAAGGGGAGATTATCTGCTTTGAAATTGATACGGGTAAGGAATTGTGGAGGAAAAAAGTTTCGGATTCAGCGATTTATTCATTGGCCAGTTCACCGGATGGCAAGACATTGGCATCCGGAGGATATGACGGATATATTCGTTTGCACAAAGTTTCTTCGGGTGAAGTTTTTAAAAAATTTGCATCGGTACCCATTATCAAAAAGTCCACGCACGAGAATACTTTTTCCCTGATTGGAGAAAACTCAGAAGATGCAGATTCCAAAACTGAAACTATGGTAAAGGAATCAAGCGTGCACAATCTTGTTCTTCTCCCTCGTAAGGTATCGATTCTTCGTTCAATTGACTACACGCAGCTTCTGCTTCAAGGGGACTTAGGTGGAGGCAGGAATGCAGATGTGACCCGGATAGCAAAGTGGACAGTGACAGGTGGAGTCGGAACCGTGAGCAAGAGAGGGATATTCTTACCGGCACAAGATGGAAATGGAACAATCGTGGCCAGTTTAGGAGGGAAAGAAATTTCAGTTCCTGTTGTGGTCAGTGGCTTCGGTCGAAAATGGACCCCTGATTTTATTGAGGATGTTAATCCGATCATTTCCAAGCTCGGATGTAATGCGGGTACCTGCCATGGAGCCAAGGATGGAAAAAATGGTTTTAAGTTATCCCTGCGCGGATACGACGCGGTTTATGATGTGCGTGGATTTACGGATGACATGGCTTGCAGAAGAGTAAACGTGGCTGCTCCGGAAAGTAGTCTGATGCTTTTAAAAGCATCGGGCATGGTTCCCCATGAGGGCGGTCAATTAACCGATTCCCAATCCAAGTATTATCAGGTGATTCGTGCATGGATTGCGGGTGGGGCTTGTCTCAATGAGAATGGAGTCCGGGTCCGCAAAGTCGAAATGTTCCCCAAGGATCCGGTGGCCGAAAAGATTGGATCCAGCCAGCAAATGCGGGTGGTGGCCACAATGGAAAACGGAATGGTTCGGGATGTGACCCGTGAAGCTTTCATAACCAGCGGAAACGGAGAAGTTGCCGAGCACGATGATTTCGGTTTGCTGACCACACTCCGTAGAGGGGAAGCTTCGATACTTGCCCGATATGAGGGATGCTATGCGGCCACCACCTTAACCGTGATGGGAGACCGGGAGGGCTTTCAATGGGAAGCACCACCGGTGCATAATCAGATCGACCGATTGGTCGCTGAAAAATGGAAGAGGATGAAGATTCTCCCATCCGGAATAAGCGGCGACCTGGATTTCCTTCGCCGGGTTTATCTGGATTTAACCGGACTTCCCCCCACTGCTGAGGAAGTTCTACAATTCACTGAATTGAAGCAAGCAAGCAAAAGTAAGCGTGATCAACTAATCGATCAACTGGTCGGGAGTGAAGAATTTGTGGAGCATTGGACCAATAAATGGTCGGATTTACTGCAAGTGAACGGAAAATTTCTTGGTCGTGCGGGAGCCACTGCATTACGAAAATGGATACACGGGGAGATTGAGAAAAACACCCCTTATGATCAGTTTGTTCGCAAGGTGCTGACCGCCTCCGGTTCGAATAAGGAAAATCCGCCCGCTTCCTATTATAAAATTCTTAGAACGCCGGAGGACACCATGGAAAATACCACCCATTTATTTCTCGCTACCCGGTTTAACTGTAATAAATGTCACGATCATCCTTTTGAGAGGTGGACCCAAAATCAATATTACGAAATGTCGGCCCATTTTGCCCAATTCAAATTAGAGAAAGATCCCAGCTCCGGGAAGAGTGAAATTGGAAAAACCGCGGTGGAAAAAGGGAAACCTCTATATGAAATTGTTAAAGATGTGAATGCGGGTGAGATCAGGCATGAGCGCACCGGTGCAGTGATTACTCCTGATTTTCCTTATCACGCCAAGTTTAAATCGAAGCCTGCCATGTCTCGCCGGGCCAGACTGGCCCAATGGATGACCTCTCCGGACAACGCATACTTTGCCAAGAGTTATGTAAACCGTATTTGGGGCTATTTATTTGGAACTGGAATTATTGAACCGATTGATGATATCCGTGCCGGTAATCCGCCCAGTAATCCATTGTTACTTAATTACCTGGAGAAAGAACTGATTAACAGCGGTTTCAATGTCAGGCATATCATTAAGCTAATCTGTAAGTCCCGCACATACCAGCTTTCGGTCTCCACCAATAAGTGGAATGTGGATGACGAGGTTAATTTTTCCCATGCCACCCCGAGGAGATTATCGGCCGAGACTTTGCTGGACGCCGTCTACCAGGTCACGGGTTCGACCTCGAGGTTTCCGGGAGTTCCCCCGGGCACCCGGGCCGCATCGCTTCCCGATGTCGGGATTAAACTGCCGGATGGATTTTTGGGGACTTTTGGCCGGCCCGCCCGGGAAACTTCGTGTGAATGCGAACGGAATGGAGAACTGCAACTCGGTCCGGTTATGGCCTTGGTCAGTGGTCCCACCGTAAATGACGCAATTTCCGACGCGGGTAACGATATTGCCAAGTTGGCAAAAGAGCAGAAAAATGACCGCGAACTGGTTAACCGGTTATTTCTTCGTGTGCTTAACCGGCCGGCAAAAAAACAGGAAATCGACCAATGTCTTGCTTTATTTTCCACTAAGATTGAAGAGGATGATAAACTTTTGAAAAAGCAATTGATGGAGGCGGAAAACGGGGTAAGGGAAAAGCTCGATCAAATGGAAAAAGCCCGTGAGCATGCAGTTGGCTTAGCCGAGAAAGCACATCTCGAGTATAAGGATAAAATATCCGGCGATGTAGAAAAAGCCCAAAAAGAAAGAGCGAACAGAATGCAGAAGGCCCAAAAGGAACTGGCCATGTTTGACCAGATGTTACCCGGGCAAGCGAGGGAGTGGGAAAAGAACCAAAAGGCAGGCAAGTCTGCCTGGCACAATTTGGATATGAGCAATGTCAGTTCCAAGATAGCGGGGATCCATTTTAAAAAACAGCGGGACGGATCTGTGTTTGTATCAGGAAAAAACGGAAAGGGGAGTTACCTGGTTCAAACCCAGTCTGAACTGACTAAGATTACCGGAGTCCGCCTCGAGGCAATTCCTGATAATCGTTTACCCCAAAAAGGCCCCGGGCGAGCGGGCAGCGGAAATTTCGTGCTTTCAGAATTGGAGGTTTTAGCCAAGCCCTTATCCGATCTGACCAAGTGGGAAAAAGTGGGGGACTGGAAATTTGATCAGGGTGAGGAGCACGGGAATTGGAAGACTGCGACGGGGGGGACTTTTCCCGAAACGAAAGCCGACGGATTATTTTTGGTGGGCACATTTAAAGGTGCAATTCCGGAAAACGGTGATTTTTATCATGCCGGGCCCTTTGAAAATAGTTCATTTGCACAGAAGGTAGGACCGGAGGGTTTACGCGGTTTTGATGCAAATCAAACTTTCAGGCATAGGGGGAAGGAGGTAAAATGGATCAGGAAACTGGATTGGAAAGAAGGGAAAGTGTACGGTTCCGTCTTCTCGGGAGACAATGCGATCAATTATATTCATAAGATCATTAATGTGAAAGAGGATCGGGTCTTACCCTTAAGTCTGGGAAGTGATGATGGAATAAAAGTCTTTCTAAACGGAAAGGAAGTTTTCTCGAATAATATTGGCCGGGCTGCCGCACCCGATCAGGAAAAAATTAAACTATCCCTGAAAAAAGGACGAAATTACCTGTTGATAAAGATTCACAATGGGGCAGGGCAGTCCGGGTTTTATTTTATGCCTGAGATGAAGAGTGCTGATATGCCTTCTATGTCCAGGGTAATCAAAAAGAAACATGGTTCTTTCGCTATTGAAGTTACGGCAAAATCTAAAGTCCCTGGAAAAGTAAAAGTTCTCTGGACCTCATCCAAATCCCCGGAGTACAACTCTAAACAAGCCTCCTCGGATCAGCATATCGGTTCCTCTGGTTCCTGGAAAACCTATCGTTTTGACTTTACTCCGGATACTGATCTGACCGGATTGCGAATACAAAGTGAAAAGGAGATCATGATCCGGTCGGTCAAAATGTACCGTAATCAAGCGGAATTCAAGCTCAGCTTTCAAAACGCCCAGGCCACTTTCAGTCAGGGTGGGTATTCAGTCGCGACCGCGGTCGATGGAAAAACAGCCCGGAATAAAAATGGATGGGCAATTTCCGGCCAGATAGGGAAGCCCCATTTTGCCTCATTTGAAGTGAAGGAGGATTTCGCCTTTTGGGGAGGTTGCACACTTTTATTTACGCTCAAACAGGAGTATTCCGACAACCGGCACACGCTGGGACGTTTCCGCTTAGCCGTGACCAACGCCCCGCGTCCTGTTTCGTACGGTGTGCCCCAAGAAATTAAGGATATTTTTGCAGTCTCTGATTCAAATCGCACCGCAGAGCAGAGAAAAAAGATCATTCAAGCTTATAAAAAGTCTTCCCCTGCCAGAATTGCATTGGTTAAATCTTTGACCAAAGCCAGTGAAGCTTTACCCGCTGATCCTCAGGAGGTGGCACTCCGCAAGCTGCTGGAAGAAGCGAGAACTCCCGTTCCATTACCTCCGGAAATTGTCAGACTCAGGCGGGCTGTTCGCCTGAGTGAGGAGCAACTGATTCAAAAGCGGGTGATCGGGGCACAGGATCTCACATGGGCCTTGATTAATACGCCCGCATTTTTATTCAACCGTTGAGTTGACTTGATTGAGAAACGAAGAGTACATTCAAAAATTGTAAACTAAGGAATAGCACATGATTGGAATACCAGGAGAATTAGGAAAAGATTTGTGTGACGCACATTTGCCGATGAGTCGGCGTGATGTTTTAAAGGTGGGGGGATCCAGTATGCTTGGATTATCTCTCGGGGCCATGCTCCAAATGAAGGCATCTGCCAATCCGGTCGCAGGTGGAGGGCCGGGGTGGGGGCAGGCGAAGAGTGTGATTATGATTTACTTGCAGGGTGGCCCGAGCCATTTGGACCTATGGGATCCCAAACCCGATTCTCCTGACAATGTGCGAAGTATTTTTAAACCCATTCGCACCCAAATACCAGGGGTTAATTTTACTGAGCTTTTACCGAACCTGGCTAAGGTAAACGACAAGTTCACTATGATGCGATCAGTGAGTTACACACCTAAAGGACTGTTTAATCACACCGCAGCCATCTATCAGATGATGACGGGTTACACGACTGACAAGGTCAGTCCGTCGGGTCAGCTTGAACCACCCAGTCCTAAGGATTTCCCTAATTTCGGATCCAATATCATACGAATTAAACCGACTTCGGAGCCCATGCTTCCATTTGTTATGCTCCCCCGCCCGCTCCAGGAAAGCGGAGTGGTCGGCAAAGGCGGGACCGCGGGATTTCTGGGTAAAGCGTATGATCCCTATACCCTTTATCCTCCCGGTGACGATATGGATATGGAAAAAATGGCCAAGATCCGGGTGGATGATCTTCAGATGAGGCCCGACATGTTTGGAGTTCGGCTGAACAGACGGGCCAAGTTGCGGGATGCCATGACCGATGCGATGCCCGTAATTGACAAGGCAGTGGAGAAATACAATTTAAATCAGCACTACGACCGGGCACTTGAACTGGTTGCATCGGGCCGGGCAAGGGAAGCTTTTGCCTTGGATCAGGAACCGGAGTCTATTCGTGATTCCTACGGCCGGAATACATTTGGACAGAGCTGTCTGCTCGCCCGGAGGTTGGTGGAGGCAGGGACCCGCGTGGTGGAGGTGATCTGGCCGAAGGTTGCCAACTCGAACAATCACTCGTGGGACACACACAAAGATTTACCAAAACGAATGAAGGATCAATCCGCCCCAATGCTGGATGCCGGATTATCAGGATTAATGACTGATCTGGATCAGCGTGGATTGCTCGACGAAACCATGGTGGTATGTGTGGGCGAGTTTGGGCGCAGTCCGGAAAAGGGAGTGAGCACCTCAGGGAATGGCAACGACGGGGGCAGCCGTGACCACTGGCCTTATTGCTACACTGGAGTAATTGCCGGGGCGGGGATCAAAAGAGGGTATGTTCATGGAGAATCGGATAAGACAGGGTCGGCTCCCTTGGATAAACCTATTCATCCCCGTGAATTATTAGCTACGATTTATCACGGTTTCGGAATTAACCCGGAGACCATTGTTTACAACCATTTGAATCAGCCCCGTGAGTTGGTTAAAGCACAGGCGGTGACCGAGTTATTTGGTTGAGTAAGCTGAGATTTAATCGAAATAAATTGATGAAACACAATTATGGCATTTTGAGTGCCATGTTATTGGCATTTTTATTCTTTAGTTCCTGTCGTTCCAACATGAATCCTGCTCTTGCGGACAGGGAAGTTCGGGAACTTTTAGGGGATGTGCCCGGATTTGATTGGGAGCTGGATCAAGTTTCGAGGTTAAAAGATCCTAAGGATACATTGTATCCAACGGTTCCATTTGATGATCCAGATTCCCGTAAAATTACTGAACGTATTCAAAAAAATAGTGCATACAGGGATGGAAATAAAAGTATAGAACTTGTCGGACAAGATTGGCAAAAATCACTGCCACTGGATGAAAATGGGGTAGTACAGCTCAATTTGGAAAATGCAATGCATTTGGCAATGCTACACTCTTCTCAGTTTCAACGGCAAAAAGAAGATTTGTATTTATCCGCTCTAGATGTGACCTATGAAAGGTTTCGCTTAGATCCAAATCCATTTGCTGGAGTATCCGCACAGGCTGATAAGGAAATAACTGATAATGAAATTGATTTGCAATCCCGTGCACAACTTGGATTCCAAGGGGTTGCCGGACAGGGAGCGACTTGGGTTGCCTCCCTCGCGAATCGTCTAACCCTGGAATTAAGTAACGGTGATTTAGAAGTGGGGGGGTCCTTGGCTAATCTCACCATAACTCAGCCACTCTTGCGTGGGGCCAGTAAGCGAATTTTTAAGGAACGCCTTACTCAGGCTGAACGTACTCTCCTTTCCAATGCGAGAAGTTTGGAGCAATTTAGGCAGGGGTTCTTTTTGGATGTTGTGACTGGAAATAATCCTGCGGAAGGAGTGAGAGGGGCAGGAATTCCTCGGGTGCCTTCTTACTCAAGTAGTGTATCTGGTTATCTTGGGCTTATTCAGGAAGTGCAGAGAATCAGGAATCAGGAAGCTAATGTCGCCAAGTTGAAGGATAGCCTTGTTCAATTAGAGGCTGCTTTTGAGGCAGGAAGAATCGGTAATCGTTTGCAAGTTGATCAGGCGAGACAGGCATTGTTTAATGGACAAAGTGGATTGCTTGCGGCCAAGTCATCTTTTGAAAATAGGCTTGATGGTTATAAGCTATTTTTGGGACTTCCTCCTGATTTACCGGTTCAAGTTAAGGATCAATACATCGAGGACTTTCGCCTAACTGACCCCGTACTTGTCTCGATTCAGGATCAACTTAATCAACTCCTACAACAAATCAGAGACCCCAAGGCTTCGGTTGTTCTCTCTGATTTAGAGGAATACGGTCAGCAAGTTTTAGGAATGAAAGATTTACTGAGAGAGAGCTTATCGGGGTTGATGTTAGATTTAGGTTTATTTACGGATCAACTTCCAGAAAGGAAAAAATGGTTCAAACGTCTAAGGGAACGGTCGGATTTAAAGGAACTTGGCATGGGAGAAAACGCATTTCGAGAGATAGAACTTGAAAAGTTAGCCTTCGATTTGAATCAAACCAGCCTGCGCATGGAAGCTGAATTAAAGGTTCAATTGGAAATATTAACCAAAATGGTGGAAGGTTTATCCTCGGTTCCTATCGAAAAAGCAAAAAGGGAACTTGCCTCTCAGGTGAATGAATTAGCGGGGCTGATACTGGAGCTTTCTTTAACCCGTGCATCGGTGAGATTGGAGTCTGTTTCGATGGTGGAAGTATCGGTTGATGCAAAACAAGCCCAGCAAACGGCATCTGAATTACGGCTTGATTGGATGAATGCAAGGGCATCCCTTGTGGATTCATGGAGAATGACTGACTTGGCGAGGGATGATCTTCGCACTGATTTGGATGTCGTCTTGTCTGGTGATTTAGGTTCAGACTCAATAGGGTCGGGTCATTTTAAATCGAGCGAAGGCAGATTGAGGGTCGGAATAGAACTTGATACCCCACTTTCTAAAGTGCGTGAACGAAATCGATACCAGGCATCCCTGATTGGGTACCAGCAATCCCGTCGTCAATACTTATCGTTTGTGGATAGTGTTTTGCTGTCTTTTCGCCAACACGCTCGCTTATCCAAGCTTTATCAACTTAATTTTGAATTAAGCCGGGCTGCTGTGCGCGGTGCAATTGCTCAAGTTGATCTTGCCCGATTACGGCTGAACGAACCTCCTCAACCGGGAAAAAACTCTCAATTTGGTGCAACCACTGCCCGTGACTTGGTTAATGCATTAAATGACCTTTTAGAGGCAAGTAATTCCTTCCTCAGTGTATGGATTGGATATGAAGCGATGCGCATGAGACTAACCTACGATCTTGGAACTATGCGGCTTTCAGAAAATGGAATTTGGGAAGATCCAGGTCCCGTTCTTTCCGCTGTACCTCTTCCATAAAAATATTGTGTTCTTTTGATCCTGCCTTGCTGATTAAAGGACCATAATTTATATTGATACTTTTTAATAATGATCGCTACTTCAAAATCAGGTTTTATATCCTCCAAGGTGCTATTAGGTCTAGCCAGTGCGGGTGTTGTATCTTTCGCTTGGTGGATGATGGGGGATACTTCGAATGAAAACCTTTCTATTCAACCATTATTAGAGGAGGTTACATCCAGTGAATTTGTTCTCGAAATCACGGAGCCCGGTGAGATTGAAAGTGCGGAGAATGTGGAGATCCGTTGTGAAGTAAGAAGCCGAAGCTCATCCGGTATCAGCATACTTGAAATTGTGCCCGAGGGAACCTTAGTGAAAAAAGGAGATTTTTTAGTAAGACTGGACGATGCCGCCTTACAAAAAGATTTGCTTCAACAACGAATTGCGGTGCATCAATCCCGTGCATCCTTAGTCAAAGCTCGGGCTGATCGTGAAGCGGCTCTTTTATCTATGCAGGAATATTTGTCTGGATCCTTTAGGCAGGAGGAGGAGCAACTCGAAAGCGCAGAATTTGTTGCCAAGGAAAATCTACGCAGAGCGGAAGAGTATCTTGCTTACAGTAAAAGGTTGGCAGCTAAAGGGTATGTTTCCGACGCACAATTGGAGGCGGATCAATTTGCAGTCGAGAAAGCGGGAAAAGAACTTGATCTTTCTCAAACGAAATTGGAGGTGTTGAGAGTTCATGCGAGAAAGGCAAAAGTCAATGACCTTAACGCCTCAATCCAAACTTCCGAAGCAAAACTAAAATCAGTGGAAAATTCTTATGAATTGGAATGCACCCGGGAAAAAGAAATTAATGAGCAGATCCAAAAATGTATCATTTATTCTCCCTCTGCTGGAGAAGTCACTTACGCAAATCGTACAAAATCAGGGTCAGAAGACGGAGTTTTGATTGAGGAGGGAAAATCGGTTAGAGAAAGGCAAACTATAATCCGTTTGCCCGATGCATCTCTTATGCGAGTGATTGCAAAAGTGAATGAAAATCGAATCGAGCAGATCAAAAAAGGTATGTCCTGCTCCATTACGATTGATGCAATTCGGGGAGTTGAGATTAAGGGGGAAGTTGAATCGGTTAGTGAATATCCACTTCCATCACTTAGCCGATACACGGCACATATTAAAGAATATGCGACTGAAATTATAATTCATAATCCGCCTGTTGGGATTCGTTCAGGCATGACAGCCAAAGTTTCTATACTATCTGAGAAATACGAAAATGCATTGCAGGTCCCGCTTACAGCTATTTTTCGTAAAAATGGAAATGCTTATTGTTTAGTTTCGAATAAGGATGGCATCGGTTTTTCACTTCGTAGCCTTCAGTTGGGTGCAAATAATTTGAATAAAGTAATTGTGCTTAAGGGATTAGCTGGGGGAGAAAAAGTGTTGGTTAATCCAGATTCCTTTTCCGAAAAATATACATCCAGCTTAGATTCAGACTCAGACTCCTCAGGTTAGAGGGAATCCTCTTCCTGTATAATCCCCCCTTTTTTTAATAGATGAACTTGGCTTTCTCTGTTCGTTCATTGTCTAAGGTTTACCAAATGGGAACCGAGGAAGTTCGGGCACTTGATGGAATTGATTTAGATGTTCCGGAAGGTGATTACCTGGCAATCATGGGTCCATCTGGATCAGGGAAAAGTACTTTGTTAAATTTACTTGGCTGTCTCGATCGTTCCTCGGAAGGGAGTCATGAAGTGAATGGAATTGAAGTTACTAAATTAAGCGATAACGAGCTATCTAAGGTTCGCGGAGAATCAATTGGTTTTGTTTTTCAATCATACAATTTAATTCCATACCTCAATGTATTGGATAATATAAGAATGCCCCGGGCTTATCTTCGCAGTTCTAAAGATAAACTTGCCACCGCAATAGCACTAGCGGAGCGAATAGGATTGGGGGATCGAGTAAATCATCGCCCTCAGGAATTATCGGGAGGGCAGCAGCAAAGAGTGGGAATCGCAAGATCGCTGTCGGGGAATCCTGCTTTTGTTTTAGCAGATGAACCCACCGGTAATTTAGATAGTAAAACTACCGGGGAGATACTCCTGTTATTGGATGAATTAAACCGGGATGGAAAAACAATTGTCTTGGTTACCCATGAAGATGAGGTGGCCCAGCGTGCAAGCAGAATTGTGCGGATGAAAGATGGAAAGATCGTCGAGGATATTAGAAGTAAAGAGCCCGTTAAGCCTGGATCTTCAAGCTTGGAGCCAATCCCTGACAGCGTATTTTCTTGGCGTCAAAGGATGGTAAGGTTCTGGCAAAATTTAGTTAAGACTGCGTTGCTTAGTATTTGGACTCATCCAATGCGGTCCTTGTTAACTGGTTTAGGAGTTTTTATTGGGGTTGTTAGTGTAGTCTGGTTGCTGGCGATCGGAGAAGGTATTGCAGAACAGGCTGAGGGTGAAATTATGGCGCTTGGTGCTAATAATTTAATTTTATCTTCAAAAAAACCACCGGAAGAGGAAAGAAGAAATAAGGGGAAGTACTTTTATTCTTATGGCATCACTGCCAATGATCTAGACAAAATTTCTAAATCGATTCCCTATCTAGCTGCAATCTATCCAACCCGTGAACTTAACAATCGTACTGTCTTTACAAAAGCTGGCAAAACTCGGGCAGAATTACTCGGGTGTCGGCCAAATTATCAAAATTTGCATAATTTAGAGGTGCACAAGGGAAGATTTCTGTCCGATCTCGATAATCAACAAAAAGCAGAAGTTTGTGTACTAGCGACTGGATTGGCAAAAACACTTTTTCCATTCGGGGATTCAATTGGCCAAACAATCAATATTGCGGGTAATTTATATACTGTTGTGGGGGAGGTTAGCCCAAGAAGTGAATTAAAGGATTCTGAGGGTCTAGGCTTCAAAGAATTATTTGAGGATAATGTGTATCTACCGCTGCAAACCGTATGGTCAAAAGTATTTGATTACTATTATCGAGGGTACGACGGTTCCCCTTTGGTCTCCAAAATTACCCTCACCTTAAAAGATCCTCAAAAATTAATGACGGTAGCCCAAATGATTCGTGACTTTTTGGGCAAAGAGCATGAAATGGAAGATTATCAAGTTACGGTTCCTTTGGAATTAATGGAACAGGCGGAAAAAGCGAAACTTACTTTTGTTGGATTAATGGGATTAGTTGCTGGGATTTCTCTCCTTGTTGGCGGAATTGGAATCATGAATATTATGCTGGCCACTGTTACTGAAAGGACTCGTGAAATTGGGATTAGGCGAGCACTTGGGGCGAGAAAGGGAGACATTACACTTCAATTCCTCATTGAGACTATGGCTTTAACTGGACTGGGTGGAATTCTTGGAGTTGCTGCCGGATTTCTATGTGAACCCGCCTATAAATTAGGCCTTCGCTTGATTGAGAATGTTACCCCTTCCATTTTCGATTCTTTTCCACCCTCTATGAAAAATATGACGCCGGAACTGGTTTTATGGTCGCTACCCTTAGTTGTGCTAACTGCATTAACAACCGGAGTTTTATTTGGTATTTATCCCGCTCGAAAAGCCGCGGAGATGAACCCAGTCGATGCATTGAGGCATCAAAGCTGAGTCTTTTTTTGAGGAAAGCCTTGCTTACACAAAGGGCGCACGAATCTTTGGTACGCCTGTTTTCCAATTGAGGAAAAGCGGGAATCAGTGGTTGCGGGCCAGGGACCACCATGATGTGTGGCCGGTCCGGGAGTCACCCCGGGTGGAAATCCATTCCAAAGTATTCGTCCGGCAAGAGATTCGAGCTTGGGAATAATTCTGCTGGTCAAGGAAATCTCCTCTCTTTCAGCGTGGAGGCTCGCGGTTAAACTGCCTTCCCATGAGTCAATGCAGGCAAAAAGTTCGTTTTCATTTTCGCACTCTATAATCAGCGAGGCCGGACCGAATGCTTCGGTGCGGACCTCAGGTTTTTCCAAATACTCATCTGCGGACATCTGAAAGATTCGGCAGTAAGCCGGATTTTTAAAGCTATGCCTATTTTGTTCATTCGTGGCTAAAAGGGAAACTTCTTTACTGAGGGAACGAACACTTTCTTCGTAATTTTGATATACACCCTGGTTAAGCATGGGGAGGATTTCCTGCTGGCTGACCACCTCTTCGATCAATCGTAGAAGGGTAGGATTGTTCTTCGACTTTAATAGAAACAAGGCACCGGGCTTGGTGCACATTTGTCCGGCAAAAAGATTGACTGCCTGTACATATCCGCAGGCTAATTTTGCGGCATCACGCGAAACGATTTTGGGCAGAAAAATGACTGGGTTTAAACTCCCCATCTCCGCATGGAAGGGAATAGGTGTTTTCCGTTGAGATGCTACTTTGGACAACGCGGAACCGCCCTCGAGAGAGCCGGTAAACGCAACGCATGCTGTTTTCGAATGATACACCAAATTTTTAGTAATTTGATAATTCTTTCCATGAAGCAACTGAAACACCCCCTTTGGGATTCCGGATTTTTCCATCGCTCGGTAAACCAGATCAGCAAGAAGTTGGCAAGTTTTGGGATGGGCGGGATGAGCTTTTACGATGACTGGGCACCCCACTGCCAGTGCGGATATGGTGTCTGTACCCACAACCGAAATGGCCAGGGGGAAGTTACAGGCTCCAATTACCAGTACAGGACCAACCGGCACATTATACTTACACAAATTGGTAAGGAGAGGACTTTCCCCGGTTTCCTGAAAAGAGGTCTCAATCCACTCCCCGGATTTCGCAAGATTGGCAAAGACCTCAATTTCGGAAATGGTTCTGATTCGCTCTGCTTGAAGACGTGGAATACCTAAATTTGTTTCCTGATTTGAAACAGAAATTATTTTTTCTTTTTCGTCTTCCAGTTCGCGGGCAATTTGAAAAAGAAATTCCGCCCGTGTATGACCATCTAATTTCCGGTAAAAATTAAAGCACTTCGCGGATTTGTTTAGACATGCATCGATTTCCTCTTCAGTGGCGTCAGGAAAAACAGTGGGCATAGGATTTACAGGTACATACTTTCGTAAATATCCGCGATATTACGGATGGCTAAGGCGTAAGCGGCGGTTCGTCTTTCTGTAATCAAGTCGTTGGAAAGTTGCTGTTCTTTTATTTCTGAATACGCGACTCTCATGGTGTCATCCAGTCCGGAACGGACCAAGTCAATTTCGCTGGGTCCGGCAAGTAATTTATCTTTTGCCACTTGAGCGAGTGATTTTCCAATTCCGCTCTCAATGGCTTCGATGATCTTTTGACCCTGTGCTTCCACGAGCCGCCGGTCCATCCGCCCGAATCGAACATGAGATAAATTCTTGAGCCATTCAAAATAGGAGACCGTTACCCCGCCGGCATTGAGATAGGCGTCGGGGATGATAAAGACCCCTTTTTTATTGAGAATTTGATCCGCCTCGTAAGTCACCGGTCCGTTGGCTGCTTCAGCCAACAGCTTAGCCTGAATCCGTGGTGCGTTTTCATGCGTGATCACTCCTTCCATGGCCGCAGGAATTAGAATATCGCAGGGATGTTCAAGGACTTCACTTCCATTCTTTACAAATTGGGAATCCGGAAAGCCTTCGACTTTTCCATGTTCCAATTTAAATTTTGAAACTTCCTCCACATCCAATCCTTTTTCGTTAATAATCGCCCCATCTCTTTCGAGGATGCCGATAATGAGAGCCCCGTCCTCCTCTTGCAGAAATTTGGCTGCGTGGTATCCCACATTTCCAAGACCTTGTACGATAATTTTTTTTCCAGCTAAGGTGCCCTCAAGATTGGCAGATGCAACATCATCGGGGTGCCTGAAAAATTCCTGCAGACCAAATTGAACTCCCCGTCCGGTTGCTTCCATTCTTCCTTCCACCCCACCAAAATGAACCGGTTTGCCGGTGACACATCCCTGGGCATTAATATCGGATGGGTGCAATTTTTGATATTCATCCGCAATCCATGACATCATTCTTTGCCCGGTTCCCATATCCGGTGCAGGTACATTTATGCCCGGTCCGAGCAACCCCCGTTTGTCCAGTTCCTGGGCAAATCTTCTGGTGATATGTTCCAGTTCCTCGATTGAATAGTTCTTTGGATTGATCTTGAGGGCGCCCTTGGAGCCGGCGTAAGGAACACTCACGATGGAGCACTTGTAGGTCATTAGGGCCGCCAAGGCTTCCACTTCCTGTTGATCCGCAAAAGGGGCGTATCGGATTCCGCCTTTCGCGGGTAGAACATGTTCGCTGTGAGTCGCCCGCCAACCAGTGAATATTTCGTATCCTCCCTGAATTTCCACTCCAAACTTCATTTCACAAATCGCATTACAGGTACGAATTTGCCGGGCAAGACCCTTGGGTAGTTCCAGAGCGGATGCCGCTCGGTTAAAACAGCGGTCTACGCTTTGAAGAAATGTGGTTGGAATTTCAGAGCTCATATAAGAGTCCTGAAGCAAATTATTCGGTCTAGCAAACCTCAAGTTGCCGACTTGAAAAAAAGCAAAAAAAAATCCGCATTACGCGGATTTTTTAATTTAAAGATTACCAGTTTGACTGGCGAGGAGGACGATCCTCTCGAGGACGTGCCTCATTTACTTTAAGGTTTCGTCCGGCCATTTCACTGCCGTTCATTGACTCGATTGCTTTGTTTGCTTCATCTGCGTCTTCCATGGTGACGAAACCGAAGCCTTTAGAACGACCTGAATTACGATCAGAAATGATCGAAGCCTTTTCAACTTTTCCGAATGCACCAAATGCATCCGCTAAATCCTGGTCACTGGTTGACCAGGGGAGATTACCCACATATATTTCCATTTTACTATTTTCTATGATTATCTTAGATCGCTCGTAACATAAAAAAATTAAATATGTCTAAATAACGTCTTTAAGTTGTCTATGAATAAACGAATAAAGGTAATATCATGACGTGCTTTGTGAATAAATCAATCGCAAAACGAGCATAATCTTGCTTTTTGAAGATAGTTTTATTTGTATTCGATCGATGAAATTTTCCATCCTCCTCCTTTTTTCAATTTGTCTTTCCTTGCGGGCAGAGAAACCCAATGTATTAATGATCGCGATCGATGATCAAAATGACTGGATTGGGTACCTTGGCGGGCACCCGATGGTGCAGACACCAAACATTGACAAGCTTGCCCGGTCGGGAACGGCATTTACTAATGCCCATTGCCAATCTCCTCTGTGCAATCCTTCCCGAACGAGTTTAATGATGGGATTACGTCCGTCCTCAACCGGTATTTACGGACTCGCACCCTGGATCAGAACGCTTCCTGCATTTAAGGATCTTCTTTCCCTGCCTCAGTACCTTAAGAAACACGGGGGATATCAAACCACGACTGGAGGGAAAATCTATCATGGCCGAAATGGAAGAGGAAAAAATGACCGTGAGTTTGATGAAGTGGGGCCCCCGTCCGGGGTGGGAGTGAAGCCCAAGAGCAAGTTGGTAGAGACACCTTTTGGAAATCATCCTCTGGTGGATTGGGGAGTGTTTCCCCACTTGGATCAGGATAAGCAGGATTATAAAGTGGCCACTTGGGCAATTGATGAAATCAAAAAAGAACGAGACGACCCTTTTTTTATTTCATGCGGATTCTTTCTTCCCCATGTGCCCTGTTATGCCACCCAGGAGTGGTTTGACCTGTATCCGGATGATGACTCGGTATTGCCTGAAATTCTACGCAATGACCGTTTGGATACGCCGCGTTTTTCATGGTATATGCACTGGTATTTGCCCGAAGTGCGTTTGAAATGGCTGGAGGAAGCGAATCAGTGGAGGAATTTAGTGCGCTCATATCTGGCTTGCACAAGCTTTGTGGACGCCCAAATTGGTCGTGTTCTCGAAGCACTCGAGCAATCGGAAAAAAAGGACAACACCGTTGTAGTTCTGTGGTCGGACCATGGTTGGCATATTGGAGAAAAGGAAATATCCGGAAAAAATTCGCTGTGGGACGACAGCACCAGGGTACCCCTTGTATTTTCAGGTCCGAAGATAAAAAGCGGACAAATTTGCAATAAACCCGCGGAGTTACTGGATGTATATCCCACCCTGATTGAGCTTTGTGATCTTCCCGGCAATGAAAAATTGGAGGGCTTGAGTTTATTGCCCCAATTAGAAGATGCCAATGCCACCCGAATTCGTCCCGCAGTGACCACTCACAATCAAAATAATCATGGAGTTCGTTCGGAGGGTTGGAGATTTATTCAGTATGCGGACGGAACACGCGAACTGTACGATATGAGAAATGATCCCAATGAGTGGAAAAATTTGGCCGAAGATCCAAAATTCAAGAAAGTGATTGCAGAACACTTACAGTTTTTACCTCCAATCAATCTGCCTCCTGCCCAGGGAAGCCGAAGCCGGATTTTAACTGTTGAGAAAGATCATGTAATTTGGGAGGGCAAGAAAGTTTATCCTAAGGATCCAGTACCAGGTATCGAATCTTTTTAGTTTAATTTGTTAAGTTTCGGTTGAGAAATCATAGTTCTATCGGTAACGAGTTTATAATGAAATCTCTCCCCATTTTCATATTTTACTTTTTTACCTCTTCCTTATTTGTCAATGGAGAGGGAAAACCTGACTTCGCTCGAGAAGTTTTGCCCGTTCTCTCCAACAAGTGTTTTGCTTGTCATGGACCTGATACTAAAGAGAAGGATTTAGTGCGGCTGGATCTTGAGGAATTAGCCAAAAAGGATTTGGGCGGATACCATGCCATTGATCCGAATGAACTGGACGAGAGTGAACTCTTATTCCGTATTGTGGACGAGGATGACCCAATGCCGCCCAAGGACTTTGGGAAAGCTTTGTCTACCGAAGAAAAAAAAATAATTAAGAATTGGGTGAAATCAGGTGCCGAATATTCTCAACACTGGTCTTTTGTTAGCCCGTCCAAGGGCGAGGTTTCCCCTTCAGGCAATCCGGTGGATCATTTCATTGCCCGCGGACTAAAAAAAGCCGAGATTGATTTTGCCGGGGAGGCAGACCGAGCGACTTTGGCAAGGAGGGCATCACTTACCCTTATTGGTCTGCCGCCCGAGCCCGATGATTTGCTCGCATTCCTCAATGACCAAGAGCCCAATGCTTACCAAAACTTTATCACCCGCTTGCTTGCTCGCGTGGACTATGGGGAGCATGTGGCTCGTTATTGGTTGGATGCAGTACGATACGGAGACACGCACGGTCTCCATTTGGATAACCGCCGTGGGATTTACCCCTACCGAGACTGGGTCGTTCGAGCCCTCAATGATAATCTGCCTTTTGATGATTTTATCCGCTGGCAATTCGCCGGGGATTTAATGCCAAGTCCATCGACTGATCAGAAAATTGCCACGGGTTATATCCGCTTGAACCCCACAACTGGAGAAGGTGGAGCGATTCCCGAGGAATTCCAGGCAAAGAATAGCTTTGACCGTGCAGAGACGACTGGAACAGCTTTTCTTGGTCTGTCCTTAACCTGTGCCCGATGTCATACCCATAAGTACGATCCGATTACCCACCAGGAGTATTTTGAATTTTTTGCTTTTTTCAATAATACCGCAGAGCATTCTATGGATGGAAATAAATATGAATATGGTGAGCATCTGTGGGTGCCAAAGGATGAAGAGTCCAAAAGGGAATGGGAATCTTGGCTCAAAAAAGAACATGATATTCTTGTCGAATTTAGAAAGTCTGAAGAGTATAACGAAAATTACACAAATCTTGAGCAGATCGCAGGACTGATAGTTCCGGATCTTTCCACTCCCAAAAGTAAGGTTTCAGGCAGTTCGAAAAAATACCCAAAGCACCAATCTCCCAGACATGCAATTGATGATAACCCAAAAACTAAATATTTAAATTTTGATGCAAATGGGAGTGGGTTAACAATTCATACTGCCAAAGGGGTGGTAAATGGAATCGGTCTTTTATCGGCTGAGGATGTGCCGGGGAGAGATCCTCTCTCTTATCGGCTCGAGGGTTCGAATGACGGGCAACATTTTAAAATCATTTCCTCGGGGGCGGTCCCCAATTTTAAAAAGCGAAATGAAAAGCATCAAGTTTACTTTAATAATAAGAACGCCTATTCGGTCTACAGGATAACCTTTCCAAAATTAGCGGATATTTACGCCAAAGAAATGCAGATTGCAGAAGTTGAGCTGTTAAAATCCAATGTTGTGTCTTCCAACAATCTTCTGAAACGTGCAAATGAGTTGCATATTGACATGACAAAAGCACGCACCAATCTCTTGACCACCACTTTGATTGCACGAGAGCTTCCTTCCAGTCGAAGTCGTGTAACCAAGGTTTTGAATCGGGGTGAATATAACCTGGGTATTGGTGATCCACTAAATCCCAGTGTTTTTTCAGTTCTGGGTGAAATGCCCACAGAAGCTCCCGCGAATCGTCTTGGACTGGCTGATTGGCTGGTCAGTAATGATCAACCTTTAACAACGCGGGTGCTGGTGAATCGTTTTTGGATTATGGTTTTCGGAGAAGGTTTGGTCAGAACGCCGGAGGAATTCGGTTTGCAGGGCGAGCATCCAACCCATCCAGAATTACTTGATTGGTTGGCTGTTGATTTCCGTGAAAATGGATGGGATTTGAAAAGACTGCTCCAGCAAATGCTTACGAGCCGAACCTTCAAACAGAGTTCCAAAGTACGGACTGAATTAAATGATCCAAAGAATAAACTTTGGGGCAGGGGACCGTCTTACCGTTTGGATGCGGAGGTGCTTCGTGACCTCAGTCTTTGGTCTTCGGGTTTGTTGAATCCTAAGATTGGGGGTGAGGGAGTGAAGCCTTATCAACCCACGGGAATGTGGAGTGCATTGTCTCACCCGGCAAGTAACACAAAGAAATATGTCGCTGACCGGGACGATCGGATTTACCGAAAGAGCCTGTATCTTTATTGGAAGCGTACATCTCCACACCCGATGATGACCTTGTTTGATGCACCCAGTCGGGAATCCAGCTGCGTTCAACGGTCGAGGACGAGCACCTCACTCCAATCCCTTGCATTTTTCAATGAAACCCAACGAGTCGAATCCTCGCGGAAATTGGCCGAGCGATTAGTTCGAATGAACACGAACGATCAAGAATCCATGAACTATCTTTTTCGCCTATTGGTTTCTCGAGACCCTCAGAAAGCGGAGGTGGAGGCATTAAACGGGTTATTACAGCAGGCTCGTACCCGTTTTCGTTCATCGACCGAAGACGCCAAAAGTTTGCTTAGCGTCGGTATGTCCAAGACTGATGAATCCTTAGACCCGGTTGAAGTTGCAGCGTGGGCTCAAGTCGCCACTACTGCATTGGCAAGTGATCCGGCAATTTTGCTTTATTAATTATTCAGTTTAAGAATTTATGAACACCTCTCCATTTTTTGATTCCTCTCTTCATTTAACCCGGCGACATTTTTTTGGAAAATCTGCGTTAGGAGTCGGAACGGCGGCAATGGCCGGGTTACTTCACCCAGACCTGAAGGGTGCTTCTTCTGGATTTGCCAACGGATTGCACCATAAGGCCAAGGCCAAGCGGGTTATTTATCTGTTTATGAGCGGAGGTCCCAGCCATCTTGACCTCTGGGATTACAAACCCAAGCTGAGCGAGGAGTTTGGGAAAGATCTTCCTGCGAATGTGAGGGATGGACAACGGATTACCGGAATGACTTCCAAGCAAAATACTCTTCCCCTTGCTCCGAGTAAGTACGCATTTACCAAGCATGCAAACAATGCGGACGGAGTATGGGTCAGTTCTCTGCTACCTCACACCGCAAAGGTGGTAAAAGATATTTGTGTCATTAACGGAACATTTACTGAGGCAATTAATCATGATCCTGCAATTACCTACATACAGACGGGAAGCCAAATACCAGGACGGCCCAGTCTGGGGGCATGGTTAAGTTACGGATTAGGAACCATGAATGAAGATTTACCTAGTTACATCGTAATGCATGCAAAGTCGAAACATGCCGAACAAAGTTTATTTAATCGTCTGTGGGGAACTGGCTTTATGCCTTCCGATCATCAGGGTATTCTTCTCCGTGCGGCCGAAGACCCTGTTCTATATTTAAAAAACCCCAAAGGCGTTAGGATGTCAGATCGCAGGGCTCAATTGGATGCCCTTTCAGCTCTAAATAACTCGCATTATCAATCTTTCGCTGACCCTGAAGTTCTCTCAAGGATCAAACAGCACGAAATGGCTTATCGAATGCAATCCTCGGTTCCTGAGTTGATGGACCTTTCCAAAGAACCGGATTCCACCTTCAGTCTTTATGGAGAAGACGCTCGAGATGCCGGTAGTTTTTCTGCCTGTTGTTTAAACGCCCGCAGGTTGGCTGAGCGTGGAGTTCGAAATATTCAGATTTTTCACCGGGGTTGGGATGCACATGGTGGGCTTCCCCGAGAACATGAAAATCAATGTAAAGATGTCGATCAGGGATGTGCTGCTCTGATTACTGATTTGAAAAGAAGGGGACTTCTCGAAGACACTCTTGTGGTTTGGGGAGGTGAGTTTGGCCGGACTTCCTATTGCCAAGGTAAGCTTACCCGCGAAAATTATGGCCGGGACCATCACCCCCGTGCATTTACGACCTGGATGGCCGGTGGAGGAATAAAGCCAGGGATTACTTACGGTCAGTCAGATGATTATGGTTATAATCTTACCGACCGTGACGGAAATGTGATTAAGCCAAATAAGCATCACTGGACTCAGGATACCATGCATGTGCATGATTTAAATGCGACGATTCTTCATCTTCTCGGCATTGATCACCGAAAACTCACTTACCGTTACCAAGGCCGGGATTTTCGATTAACGGATATTCACGGGCATGTGATTAAAGATATTATTGCCTAAGCCCTCTCGTTTTCCTGGCATGAAGGATGCCTGAAGATCCGTCCAATAATCTTGAAATGTAATTATGGAACATCATGGATTTAGACTTACTCCAAAATTATTTATGATCGAAGAAAGTGAACGGAACCAATTCCCCAGCAAATGTTTTCATAGCCAAGTTATTTTCTAATTGTTTGGTGCAGAAATGTTACCGTAGTGACGATAGAAAAAAGAATAATTATCCGATGATAGGGTCTTCAGGTTATGAGGATTTGTCCGCTGAAGTAAGTTTCGGCAATAAACTTATACATATATTCAGTGACAATGTTAGGCATGTGGTTTGGGCAAACCACATGCCTTTTTTTTGACAAAAATATTCAAATGATCGAACCCCTCTTCGCAAAAGGAAATTCTGTGTGCGGTGAAATAAATGCTAGGGTCTGGGGCGGTTACGGTATCGAGTGTTCAGTCGGCTGTGCCTGCTCTCTAGGTCAACAGGCTTTCCTTGGAGAATCATTTTGAGTACCGATGTTCGGATATCCAGTAAATCTCCTGAAGTGCTAAAGAATGTTGCTTCCTTTCCCTCTTCAAGAGTTCCCAGTCGCTCAGCGACTCCACAGACTTCAGCGGGTTCAATGGTTATCGCAGCCAAGGCTTTTTCACGGCTCAAGCCATAAGCAACCCCATGGGCGGCATGATAGGGCAGGTTGCGCTGGTTGGCGGTGGACCATCCGCCTAGTGGCAGGCCGATTGATAGTGAAACTCCGGCGCGGGCAAGAATTCCGGGGGCTTTAAAAAAATAATCATGGGGAGAGCTTCGGTGCGGAGGGGCAGAAAATACATGCCTGAAAATAACTGGAATTTTATTTTCGGCCAACCAGTCCGCATGTTTCCACGAATCCCGTGCTCCCGATAAAATAACTCGATATCCCCTTTTTTTTGCCCATTGAATCGCGGCTTTGATTTGCCTGGATTCATCGGCGTGTACCATGATCGGTATTTTTCCTTCGATCACGGGAATCATTGCCTCCCAGGATGGAATCTGAATAAAGCTTTCATCTCCGGAGCGCTTGAGAGCATGATAGGCCATTGCCTGGTCAAAGTATTCATCAATTTCACTTATTCTCTTTTTTCTCTCCTTATCCTGCTCGGCAATTGATTTGGGCTTGGATACACTTCCCTGATTTGGATGAGGGATGGATAATCCATGACCCGGCCACCACAGATGAAGAGCGATCTGTTTTTTAATTATCATTTCCTCAATCCCCCACCCGTATAATTGAAGTAATCCTGATGTTCCGGAAATCATTCCACCCATTGGGACTGTCAACGAGTGGGTAATTCCGTTGGCACGAGCGACCGGAATAAGCTCAGAATCCGGGTTGACCGCGGCCCAGGCTTCGATAGCCGGGGTGTGAGTGCCCACTTCTGATAAATCTCTTGTCGGTCGAAGTGCATTGATCTCAGCGAGGCCGAGCGAAGAACCAGGACTGATTAATCCCGGGTATATTTCCGAATCCGTCCACTCGACGATTTTGCAGCCTTGGGGGATTTTAACCGAATTTCCAACTGCCTGAATTTTTCCCCTTTCAACTAAAATTTCACCGGGTTGATAAAATAGAGAAGGCGTCACCTGAATCTTTTTGGCCCGAAAAAGAGTGGCGGTTTCTCCAACCAGAAAGAAGGGGGCGGACCAGAAGAGGAGTGGCAGGAAGAACGATTTCATTGATGCACGCACTGGGTTTCGTTTCCATTCGACCTGCAGGAATGGGGGTGCAGATCGCAAGCACTTTCTAGAGAGTTCCGGAAAAACTTGCTCTGTGCTTTTTTAGAATTTTCATGTTGCGTTCCCTCTTTCAGAGACTGGCGGGCTTTATCCAAAAGAGCCAATCGTTCCTTGGCCCTTTTTTGGTCCCGTCTGGAGGTTGCGTCAATCTCGTGTAAAAGTATTCCGTCCACCCAGGTCTGCTCACAGCGGGTTCGATAGTCGAGTGGATTACCGGACCAGATTGCAATATCCGCGTCCTTACCGGCCCGGAGTGAGCCAACCCATCGATCGATACCGAGTTGCTTTGCCGGATTAAGGGTGATGAATTTGAAAGCTTCCATTTCCGAAAGACCGCCGTACTTGACCGCCTTGGCCGCTTCAAGATTGAGTCGTCTGGCATGGTCCGGAGAGTCCGAGTTGAAGCTGACCACACAACCCCGGTCATGCATAATTGCCCCGGCGTACGGAATCGCGTCATAGACTTCGAATTTATATGCCCACCAGTCTGAAAAAGTGGAGGCTCCCGCTCCGTGACTGGCAATTTCATCCGCGACTTTATATCCCTCCAGCACATGTTGCAGACTTCCCACGCGTACACCAAAGCCCTCCATTGTGCGGAGAAATACAAGAATTTCATCCTGGCGGTAGGAGTGGCAGTGAATGAGCCTTTTCCCTCTAATGATTTCGAGGATCGTCTCTAATTCCAAGTTTCTTTGAAAGGGCATTCCCTGTTCCTGGGCAAGGGAAAGATTTTTCTCATAAACAATTGCGGCACTAAACCGGTTCTGAAAAAACATTCTCACCCCCATCCTCGACTGTGGGAAGCGGGTGGTGTATTTGTCTCCCCAATTGGACTGCTTGACATTTTCTCCCAGTGCGAACTTGATTCCTTTGGGTGCATTTTTGAAAATCAACTGATTAGGGGAACTCCCGAGCCTGAGCTTGATGACCGCATTTTGTCCCCCAATAGGATTGGAAGAACCGTGCAAAAGATTACAAGCCGTCACTCCACCGGCCAACTGTCTTTCAATATTTACACTTTCTGAATTGACGACATCTGCAATGCGAACCATCGCCGTGGAGGGTAGGGTGGACTCGTTCACTCGGCCAAGAATCATGGCATGACTATGGCAGTCAATAATTCCCGGAGTCAGGTGCCTGCCCTTACCGAAAACAATCTTACACCCTTTGGGTGCTTTTGCCTTAAGATGGCTTCCAATTTTAGAGATTTTTCCGTTCTCAATTAAAATATCCTTATTCTTTAAAACGCTTTGGTCTTCGCATGTCCAAAGTTTAAAACCCGAAAAAAGGACGGAGGGGGGACTGTCTACTGCCTTCTTTAAATCTGGTGGGAATTGAGCCAGCCGTTTGGTATGCTCTTTTGGGTTTTTGGATGAATTCGAGTCCTTTTTATTATCTGCGGGATAATGAAAAAATGGCCGGCCCTGTATCCAGGTGGAATGGATAGCAGGATTTTCAGTAAAGTAGGTTTCTCCTTCGACAATGAAAAAATTGGCGAGTTTTCCAGTTTCCAAAGTGCCGCACAATTTTTCGGCACCACATATTTTTGCCGGGTGGGTGGTCAGACTGGCAAGAGCCGAACTTTCCGGTAAACCCCGGTTGATTGATTTTAAAATATTTTTATGAAATTCTTTCATCGACATTCCAGTGGTGGTGAACGAAACGGTGCGACTTTTTTCATTCAGGAGCTTGGCCATGCTTGGAGCGTGATCCCATGCCCTCAACTGATCCAGAGAGATCTGCTCCCAATCCTCCGGGTTCGGCAAATCAGGAATTGCGGGGAAAAGGAGAGGCAAAATATAATGGTTGTTTCGAGATAGGGAGAGTTCGGTATTTCGCCATTCGTCTCCGGTTGCGATAATGACCGGATTACCCAGACTGAATTCCCGGGCAATTTCCATCGCCTTTGCATTCATCAGACAACTTCCCGGTTCGATCCAAATGGGAATGTTTTTCTTTCCGCTGGTGCTGCGGGAGAGGGCTTGTATTCCGAGATGAAGATCGACCGTGGTCTGCGGTTGATTTTTATTTTCATATTGAATCCGTTGAATGGCGTAATTTGTATCCAGTATGCTCTGTCTGATCACGGACAAAGTGCCCATCAATGAACTCGGATAAACGGAAGGCGAGCTATTTTTACCCACCGGATCAAAGGCCATGATTTGAGCCACTTCGTTTCTGATTATTATTTCGTTTGTTTCTTCGTCTGAAAGTAAAACAAATGGACCAGTCCCGCGTAATATACCCTCAGACGGTGCCAGATGGGCTGCAGTGAAACCCCATTTTCTCATTTTTTCCCAATCTTGATCACCTGCCCCAAGGACTTCCACCAGTTTTCTTTCTGGATGAACCCCGGGTACTTCGAACCCGGATCCCTTCTTTGTGTTTTCTTTTCCGGGCGAGGGGAGACCGTGGAAGGCAAGATCAGCGGATGCCTGAATGTGCTCATCGTGATTGAGTTCCAATAACTTAGGGTTTTCAGAGCCTGCGAGAAGGTAGGGGTCAATGAAGCCGGCATAAATTGTTTTTCCCGTGCAATTCCATTCTCGACAACCCTCGGGAATCGCCGGATTTTTTCCCACCTTTTCAATTTTTCCATCACGAATGATCAGGATTCCCCCCTTGATTGTATATCCCGGTTTGACCTGCAGATCTGCTCCAAGCAATGCATGGAGTCCGGTTCCCCTTGGCGGATCTCCCGGAAAAGGAAATGGCGAAGCGGAAAATACTGAACTCAGGAAATATAAGTATATTCCGAAAATCAGGACTGGACGATTAGAGGGCATAATTCAAATTCAATGTTTATCGTTTATTATTAATGAGGTAGAAAAAATAATTCCTGAATATAAAAGCACGATACACTTAAGCTTGAGAGCATAGGAAAAAGTTGTCACGGATAAAAGGCAGTGAATGGGAAATATCAATAAATTGTTTTCAGTTCTTTTTCTAGGCTGCGTGTTTTTTTCAGGTTTGAACGGAGTTGAGATCCGGGCAGATTTGGGTGAGGTTGTTCCTGTTGGCGAGGGAAAAAAAAGCCAAATTTCAATTGCCACCCAATTCTGGGATGATGAAAGTTTACTTTCTGCACCTAGACTGATGGTTTTACCTGGACAATCCGCGAGCATTTCAATCGGAAAAGAGGCATCTCAAGGAGAACGATTATATTTCGAAGGATGTTCTGCCCATTTTACTTCATCGATCCAAGAGGGGAAAGTTGTAATGGAAGGATGGGTTTTTTACGGTTCCGATGTGATTCGAGGCGAGGATGGATTTAAGAAGCGGGCTGATTTCGCATTGGCAGAGTATAAAAAGCAGCGAAATTCGGAGTCTGATTTGACAGAACAAGAATCTTTTGTTCACGACCTCGAGATGAACGGAATGTTTCAATTACGTGGGATTCCCCACATCTCGCTATCCTTTAAGCAGGGTGGTTCATTCTGGTTGAAAAAGGGCGAAGTGAAAAACGGCATCCGAATTATACATTATGATGGGGGAACACGGAATCCATATGCAATGATTGAAAAAAACGGAGTCTCTGCACGGATCAATTTATCTTCTTCAAACATTAAAACTGTTCCATACTTTCAAAATATTCCCGGCGGCGGGATCTTTTTTTTGTTCGAAGCGGTCCCGGGAGAAGCAATCACCCTTCCCGTTTTGGGTACGAACGGAAAAGTGATCACGATGGAAATATGCGCTGATATCCACTGAGTTGGAATGGAGAAACTTTTTTCATACGGAACACTTCAACTGCCTGAGGTTCAACGAAGTTTGTTCGGTCGCTTGTTAAATGGGCAGGTTGATCAATTACCCGGGTATGCAATTAAAGAACTTAAAATTAATGACAGAGCGGTAATACAAAAAAGCGGTACTGAGATTCATCCGATTCTTGTGCCTTCGGGAAAGAGTGAAGATGTGGTTTCGGGAATGGTTTTCGAATTAACCATGGATGAATTGAAACGGGCAGACGAGTATGAAGTCGACGATTATGAGCGCGTTTTGTCCAGGATGATATCCGGGGCAAAAGCGTGGATCTACCGTTCTTCTGTTGCGTTTCCTTAATTACAGCTGAAGTTTAACTATTCGACAATTCAGTAGGATTAGTGGTATTTTTAGTTCTTAATGATTGAAATATTTGAAATTACTGAAGTGGATGATTTTACCTTAGATGCCGTAAACCATTTGTTACCGCAACTTTCTCAATCAGCCCAGCCCATCAGCTCTGGCAGTCTTCAGGATTTGGCGAGATCCGAAGCCACCCGGTTATTTATGGCGAAGGAAGGCAATGCAATTTTAGGAATGCTGAGTTTGGTTGTGTTTGCAATTCCCACTGGAATTAAAGCATGGATTGAGGATGTGGTCGTGGAGGAAGATGCCCGAGGGAAAGGAGTGGGGAAAAAACTGATGATGCATGCCATCGCAGAAACAGAAAAGGCCGGTGCCAAAAGTATTGATCTGACCTCTCGCCCAAGCCGGGAAGCAGCCAATCAGTTATATCAGTCCATCGGATTTGAAGTGCGAGAAACCAATGTTTACCGTCACCATTCAAAATGCTGAGATAAAATACCTAAGAGCGGTCAAAAAAAATTATTATAATCGAAAATGTCATTTTCTATCTAACCAATTCAAAAACCTGAATTTTAATTAATATGCAATCCCACAATCCCAACCCCAATACCTTATGAGCGCTGAATTTTTATTTTCTTTCCTGATGTTTTTTCAGGTGCAAATGGATTCAATCCGTCAGAGTGGATTTTATCAGTTAATGGAACAAAAATATCCTCAGATTGCTGACGGAATCAAATCAATCGAATCCGAAGACGAGGTTCAGGATTTTCTCAAACTTACAGGTTTGAAATTTGATAATATGCAAAGCTTTAGCTTTACCTTGGAAGGTTTGGAAAGTATGGCGAAAGCGAAGGAACTTGGCCGTACTCCTAAAATAGGCTCGGAACTGGATTTTCTGCTTCAAACCAGGTTTACAGGAAAAATAAATCATAACGAATTAATGAGTGTGATGCTCGAAGCGTTGGAAAAAGAAAAAGGCAAGGAGGAGCGGGACCGTGTGGAAAAAACGAAACGGACGAATGGTAAAACCACTTACATGACTATTCCTTCTGATGTGATGGGAAAAGAAGCGAGTGCCACTGATTTATTAATGGCGATTAAGAAAGAAAAAAATCACACCGATCTCATGGTGGGGGTTCCCGCTAAAGTCGAACATGCTTTAAAAGAGACCTCGGACCTGAGTTCACTCGTTTGCCTTGAATCAATGGCCAAGAATAGGCAGGTTACTTTTGCGGTTAAAGTGGATCCTGCTCTATGGAATAGGCCCGAGTTCGCAGCTAATCAGCAAAATCCGCTTTTTGCCGGACTGGCTAATTCTGTAAAGGGAATTCGTGAACTGGGAGTTTCAGTCAGTTTTTTGGAAGACTCTCTTGGTATGGAGATTTGTGTTAACTGCAAAGACACCCAATCCGCCCTTGGATTATGGACGGTGGCACAGGGAGGACTGGGGATGGCTCAATTAGCTATGTCTCAGGAGGGTTCACAGGCGCCCGCTATTTTAAACAGGGTCAAGACTCAGGCCGTTGAAAAAAATGTGTTCGTTCGGGTGGAAGTGCTCCCTTCGGATATAGATGAATTTGCCGGTCAGTTACTCCCCCCCGCGAGCACCGCAAATGAAGAGAGTAAGAACACATTCACCTAAGAACGGACCTGAACAGATGAAGGGCAAAAAAGCCCCCGCCATAAAAACTCAATTAGTGAACGGTCAGAAATTTGAACTTTCTGATCACAAGGGAAAAGTGGTGATTCTAGATTTTTGGGCAAGTTGGTGCGGTCCCTGTGTTCAAGGTCTCCCCATCATGCAAAAAGTTTGTTCCTCATTTGATCAGGAAAAAGTCAAATTTGTGGCGGTCAATCAGGGAGAAAACAAAAAAACAATTAACAAGTTTTTAAAGAATAAAAATCTTACAGAGCTAACGGTGGCTCTCGATAAAACCAGCAGTGTGGGGGATTCTTTTATGGTCAAAGGCATTCCACAGACTGTGGTCATTGATCAGGATGGAATTGTTCGGTTTGTTCATGTTGGATTTGGCCCGGATAGTGGAAGCCAATTAAAAAATGAAATTACAGAGCTTCTCTCCGAAAAGTAAGACCTGAATTTATCTTCTCATTACTCATTCACTTAGGTGTTTTTATTGGCATAATAAATCTTTTTTGTCTCAAAAGCCAAAAGCCGTTCTATTTGAGTTTAGTTCCTCGAATCTTTGTGATTCGCATCTAAACCCAATTCTTAACGCCTAACAGGAGATAAATACAATGATGAAAGTCAATGACTTCCTTAAATACGACATCACTTTAAAAATTGATTACGACGATTACTTTCGTCTTATCTATGACACTAAGTATTTGATTGAGGCACGACTTGGGCCCAACCGTACTTTTATTGCAACCAAACCGGTTTATGGAAACAGTAGAAAAAAAGCCGTGCAACAAGCTGTTCAATGGTTCTGGAAGGATTTTAAAGGAATGTTAGGTTCTGCTCATAAAATTATGACCGTCAATGATCCTTATGACGAGGTTGTTTACGACGATGACTTTGCTTGTAACGATCTAGGCAACAAGTATTTGGATGATAGTACACTTTGTAAACTTCTCGAGGATGCCAATGGTGATTTGGCAAAAGATGAGAGTGAAGGAAGTGAAAAACATCCACCCAACAGCGTGAAGAGAACGAAAAGAAGAAGAAAACAGAATATTCAACTCACATCACGTCTTTCTCAGTCTCCCGGTGGAACGATTTACTATAAAATGACCGAGTTCCCTGCAAAAGGAAAGAATGCCCGTGCAAAAGTAAAATTGATTAAGCTTTCATCGAAAAGTTTGGACAAGGCAATTCGGGAGGTGGAACGCAGGGGTTTAAACAAATTCGAAAAATTTGAAACCCAACCCAAGCAATCCCGGATGACAAAGGGAAAGGTTAAGCAGGCCGCTTAATTATTGTAATGGATGGTAATGCACAGGACCGGTCCTCCGAACTGGTACAGCTTATGATGAAATACCAAAGAAGAATCTTTGCTTACATTCACACACTTGTGCCTTCCAGAAGTGACGCGGAGGACATCTTACAGGAAGCCAGTCTTACAATATGTGAAAAATTTTCTGATTTTAAAACGGGAACTAATTTTTATTCCTGGGCCTGTCAGATTGCATATTGGAAAGTTCGGGCAGCACGGAAAAAATTCGCCACTGCAAAAGTCGTTTTTAATCAGGAAGTGCTGGATGTGATTTCGCAGACAAGATTTGAACTCGAAGAAGAACTGGACAATAGGCACAGTGCCTTAACCAAATGTCTGCAGAAATTAAACGACCGTGACCGCAGAATGGTTCTTACCCGCTACGAATCAGGAAAAAATGTGTCTGCGGCGGCTCAGGCCTCGGGTCGGACAATTCAGGGTGCATACAAGGCATTGAACCGTATTCGTAAAACTCTTTTTGACTGTGTTTCCTTTGAACTCACCACCGAACGGGCATGAGTGAATTAACTGATTCTGAATTGTTGGAGCTGCATGAACTGCTTGATGCTTTAGTCGAAAATAATCTGCCTAAAGATAAGCTCAGAAAATTGGAATTATGGATAGCTGATAATGAGGAGGTCAGGAGGCAGTATGTGGAGTTTATGGATATGTCGGCGAGTTTACGGCATTATGCGGAAGAGCTCATTAGTGACGATACGGATGACTCAATCGATCCTGATCCGCAAAATGGTCAACTGCTCTCATTTTTCAAACCCCTGATTTCCATAGCGGCCTTATTTCTGGTTGGATTTTTCCTGATCGTGGAGATACGGAATAATCCCGCAGATCCGGATGCACCCAAAGTTGTCCGGTCAAAAACCGGGGATTCTTCCTCAACCGTTGCTGTACAGGAAGTGATTGTGGACACCGTGGCGGTTCTTACCAAGTCCGTTGGAATTGTTTGGGATGATTCAGCCAAATTTAGACCTGATCTGGGGGAAACCTTGGAGCCGTGCAATTTGAAAATTGCCAAAGGCTTAGTACAAATTGAATTCTTACAGGGTGCAACCGTTGTGCTCGAAGGTCCGGTGGAATTTTCCATACGAAATCCAAACGAAGGTGATCTTACCAATGGAAAACTTCGTGCAATTGTACCCAAGGTGGCGACCGGATTTACAATTTCAGTCCCCAATGGACGGGTCATTGATCTGGGGACAGACTTCGGACTCAATGTCCATTCGGGGGGATCAACCGAGCTTTTTGTATACAGCGGCAAAGTTGTGTACGAAGGGAAAACCGAATCAAGTGAAAATATCAACCGCGAACTTTCCAGTGGCGAATCCATTTTCGTTGATCCTTACGGTAATGCAAATTGGGTCGAAATGCCTACCGAACCATTTATCAGTGCTGCGGATCTTGCTTTTCGTTCAATGGAGGAATCTCAGAGACGTCATGCAGACTGGATCGATCTGAGTAATACTATTTCCTCTGATCCTAAGACATTACTTTATTTTTCTTTCGATAATCAAAGCCCATGGTCAAGAACCCTCCGCAATGAGAGTGTATCTAACAATTCTGCTCAAAACGGGGCTATTGTCGGGTGTAATTGGAGCGAGGGTAGGTGGTCCGGGAAAGGGGCGTTGTCTTTTAAGCGAAAAAATGACCGCGTTCGCTTGCAACTTCCTAATCATCTCGATTCTGCCACATTTTTTACCTGGGTAAAAATTGATTCGCTTGCAAATTCAATATCACCCATTTTTTGTTGTGATCCCAAAACAATTGGATCGACCTGCTGGAGTGTGAATAAAAATGGTCAAATAGTACTCCGCACCCGAACAGCCAAGGGTAACCTTTTTTATGAGTCAGCGGTTGCGTTCCAGGCTGAAAAACTGGGTCGCTGGGCACATGTTGCCACAACTTACAGCGCGGACACCCGTATGATTACTCATTATGTGAATGGTCGACCCTTCAGTAGGGAAAAAGTAACCGATCTGGTGGTGCTCCGTTTTCCCAACGCGATGCTTGGCCATTCCAACCCGGTTCCCGGATCCAAGAGTGGAGTCGCACTCAAAGGCAGCATTGATGAATTTGGAATTTTTGCAGGGGTGTACGACGAGACAGAAATCAGAAGGCTTTATGAAATTGGCCGACCCTTTGAGGTTCCCAACGCCTTGGAGCCCCGTCTTCCTTAGGAAATGAGTGACTATTTCTCTATTCTTTTAAATCAGTCTCTTTTGCCCCACAAGACCTGAAACTTTGAACCGAAGTGCTGGGGATGGATGAGTTCCTTCAGTTTTTGCACTTTCGAATCCAACGGATTATTGGCTTGTTCAATCAGATTCCGTATCTTTTTTTGAGCGTATTTCATAAAAAAGGATTCCTGATTTAATAATCCAATTTCCTTAAAAAGATTTTTTTTCAGGCAATCTGTAAGTTCATCCCAGCATAAATGGCAGGTCAAATCCTGCTTGCCCGGATTGGCAAATAGATCTCCATTCATTTGGTGTTGGTGATATGCACGAGCTGTTCCATCCGGTCGCTCATTGAGTAGAACCGGTTTGCTTAGCCCGTAATCGAAAGTGAGAAATAGCCCCTTCCATTGCCGCGCAAGCAAGGAATTCATGGCACGGATAGAACCGGTGGGCCAATCAATTGTGTATCCGTCGAGATTTTCATCAGGGAACGCCGTATTACTGGCTTGCGACATGGTATATTCCGTTAGTTTCCCCTCCCTGTAGCCCACTCCAATTTCCCGCCACTTTTTTTCCGAGGTATCGAATCTAAATCGTTTGAATGGTTGTGCATCGAGCCACTCGTTCGAAAAAACGATTGCCCGATCTGGGATTTTTAATGGATCGCCCAGTCGGATGGAAATGGACGAGCTAAAAGGATGATCAACCTTATCAAGCACAGAACAGCCGGGTTCCGCGGCAATTTCAACGAAAGTATACTCAGCCAAATCTTTAACATCCAAAATCTGAGTGCACGCATCGACAATCAATTCTCCCCAGACTGTCCCCAAGGTGTTGGATGTGTAAAAATCAGTGCCTTCTGCCTTGCCCACCCGTTTTTTGTTTATTGAGTAATATCCAAAAGAGTGATGATAAAGAGCTAAATCCACGAATTCATCCATGGGCATCGCAGTCCGGTTGCCGAGTTGTTCTCGGAGCACATGTTCAATATTTGACTGATCCTTTGTCATTGGCTTTGTCTGCTAGCTTGGGTAGTGTGAGTGCGGTGAAATTAAAGCAATTTGTATACTGGGGCATCCCGTCCTTTGTTCTTTCCTTTTTGTTATGTAAAATTTGGTTGGATCCATCGAAACATTCCTATTTTGAAATGGATTATTGGAACGCTTTATTTCGATTTGGTGAATCTTTACGGGTAACGAATGCATTGTATGTAGATAAAAACAAGTCTGAATATAGTCAACTTACAGACATTGCAATTTCTGGAATGGTTACCCAATTGGACCGGCATTCAAGTTATTACACTCCGAAACAGTATGCTTCTTTCAAAGAGGATACTCACCGTCGATATGTGGGGATTGGGGTGATGATCCGTAAAATTGATGACGGTGTGATCGTTACCCGGGTATTTCCCGGAGGTCCCGCCGAGGAGTCGGGACTTTGTGAGGGAGAACAAATAATCACCGTGGAAGAAAATCTTCTGGCCGGGTGGGAACTCTCCGAGGTAAGTGCCCGCATCAAAGGAGAAGAAAACACTTATGTGCAAATGACCATACGCTCAAGGGAAGGGGAGGAGAGAAAAGTGAAGGTGCTCCGCAAGAAAATTAACATTTCCAGTGTGGAGGGGGTGAATGTTGACGGAAATGGAACTGCATATCTTCGACTGGTTCAATTTACCTCACGTTCCGGAAAAGAATTTAAAGATGCCATCGGAGAACTCGAAAAAGGAGGAATGAAAAGGTTAATCGTGGATTTGAGGGACAACTCGGGCGGGCTTTTGTCCTCCGCAATTGAAGTGGCTGAATGCTTTCTTCCCCAAGGTCAGCTCATCGTTTCAATTAAGGGCAGGCAGGCGGGGGATATTCGCGAGTTCAAAGCGGGATCCCCTAAAACCCCTGCTAATATTCCCATCGTGGTCTTGATGAACGGGGGGAGTGCAAGCGCTTCCGAGATTGTTGGAGGTGCTTGGTCCGTTCTTGGCCGGGCCTCAATTGTTGGGGAGCAGTCATTTGGAAAAGGATCAGTGCAGACCATTTTTCCACTCGACGACGATTCGGGCCTTCGCCTGACCACGGCCATGTATTTTCTTCCGGACGGAACCACTATTCACGAACAGGGGATTGAACCGGAATACAGGGTTGATTGTTCGGACGAGAACCAAACCAAGCTGAGAATACAACGGTACAGTCAGGAATTGATGGATTTGGAAACCTTTGAGAAACAATTTGGTTTTGCACCGATTATCGATGAGCAGCTTGTCAAGGCTCGGGAGATCTTGCGGTTGGAGGGCACAAAAATTTCAGAGTAATCCTTTCAGGCACTATTTTTAGAATGCATTATGATTTTAGGAATTGAAAGTTCATGTGACGAGTCCGCACTGGCACTGTATGAACGGGGCAAGGGGGTCTTGGGCGAATGGATTCACAGCCAAGTGGTCCGTCATGCCGACTACGGGGGAGTGGTTCCGGATATCGCGGTGTCGGAACATCTGGATAATTTTATTCCTCTTCTGACTCTCGCTCAGAAAGAGTTTCAATTGTCAGAAGAGGTGACCAAAATTGCCGTAACCTGCGGTCCGGGCCTTGTGGGTTGTCTGGGAATTGGGATAAGCGTGGCCAAGTCTTTGGGAATTCTTTGGGACATCCCGGTGGTGGGAGTGAACCATTTAAGAGGTCATGCATTCTCGCCCTTTCTGCCTCTGTACGCCAAGCGAAAGGATTGCTTCGCAGAGAACCTTCCTCACTTGGGATTACTGGTCTCCGGAGGGAATACCATTCTTTTCTCACTGAGTGAATGTATGAAGCTTTCTATTGTTGCCAGTACTGTTGACGATGCAGTTGGAGAAGCATTGGATAAGGGAGCCAAGCTTCTGGGGATCCCTTATCCGGGGGGAGCGGAATTGGAAAGGAGAGCCAAGGGTGGAGATCCCAAGGCGTTTAATTTCCCTCTGGCATTTTCGGGCAGAAATGAGATGAAATTCAGTTTCTCCGGATTAAAGACAAGTCTCCTATACGCGTTAAAGAAGATGACCGAGTCAGAAGTGAATGATCAATATGCTGATCTTTCTGCGTCATACCAATCCGCTGCCGTTAAACAGCTCGTTCGAAAAACAAACCATGCCTGGGACCGTGGGCAATATCGGAGCATCGGTCTGTCCGGTGGGGTCGCCAATAATAACTTGTTGCGCGAAGAGATGAAGAACTTGGCCGACGCAAAGGATGCATGTTTACTGTGCGCTGAGCCAAAGCACAGCGGCGATAATGCGGCAATGATTGCATTTGCCGCGCAGGTAGATGCGGGAAATACTTGGTCTAATCACAACCATAGTCTGAGCTTCGACCCATCATTGAAGTTGGATCATTCACCGGTGAATGTATGATTTTGCTAAAAGGTATGATAGTGAGAACTCTTGCGTATTTATAGAAAAAACATATCCTTGTAGAGAATGATATCAGACCCTGAAAATACGAAAAAACTTTCCAAAAACGAGAGCATTAAGGAAAACAGCAGCTATCTGCGTGGTACGATTTTGGAAGGTTTATCCGACTCCTCCACCGGTTCAATCTCTCCGGATGACGCTCAATTAACCAAGTTTCACGGTACTTATCTACAGGACAACCGTGATGAGCGCAGAGCTTTACTTAAGGAAAAAAAAGAAAAAGCATTTTCCTTCATGATACGGGTCCGGGTACCGGGTGGAGTATGCACACCCGAGCAATGGCTCGGGATTGATAAGTTGTGTGATAAATTTGGTGATAATTCTTTGAAGATCACAACAAGGCAGGCTTTTCAACTTTATGGGGTTGTGAAAAAAAATCTCAAGCAGACAATGAAGGAAATCAATGATACCCTGCTTGACACCTTAGCTGCATGCGGCGATGTGAATCGAAATGTGATGTCTCCCTCGAATCCATTTGAATCCGAACTTCACGGGGAAGCACTCAATTTAGCTCAGCGCATACATGATCACTTGACCCCACAGACTTCCGCTTACGCGGAGATTTGGCTGGACGGTGAAAAGACTTCGGTGGTGGGAGAGGAGGTGGAAGAACCGATTTACGGAAAAACCTACCTTCCCCGGAAGTTTAAAATAGCGGTTGCTCTACCACCGCGAAATGATGTGGATGTATTCTCCAACTGTTTGGGATATGTCGGGATTGCTGAGGATGGAAAAATCGCCGGGTACAATGTGCTTGTCGGTGGGGGCCTCGGTATGACGCATGGTAAAACCACAACTTTTCCCCGTGTGGCGGATGTGATTGGTTTTTGCACGCCTGAACAGGCGGTACAGGTTGCGGAAGAAGTGGTCAAAATTCAACGCGATTACGGAGACCGTTCGGATCGGAGGCATGCCCGGTTGAAGTACACCATAGAAGACCGTGGGGTCGAGTGGTTTAAAGATGAACTTAATCAAAGATTGGGCTGGGAATTACAACCTGTCCGTGATTTTTCTTTTGAATCCACCACCGACAGATACGGATGGAATCAGGATGCCGACGGTTCCTGGACTTATGGATTATTTTTTGAAAGCGGACGGTTGCGTGATAAATCGAAATTGGCAATCAGTCAGATTGCCGCTTCTATCCCTTGCGAATTCAGACTGACCGCCAACCAAAATCTGGTAATTGCCCGGATTTCCCTTGAAGATAAAGAAAAGATTGAAGAGATTTTAGTGAATCATGAAGTTCGTTTACCGGATGAGCTTTCTGGGTTGCGGCTTAATTCGATTGCCTGTACAGCCCTCCCCACCTGTGGGTTGGCTTTGGCGGAGAGCGAGAGATACCTCCCGCATTTGATTGATGAGTTGGACGCCATTATTGATGAATTGGGATTGAGAAATGAATCAATTGCCATTCGTTCCACCGGTTGTCCCAACGGATGTGGTCGGCCTTATCTTGGAGAAATCGGCTTGGTTGGCAAGGCACCCGGGAAGTATAATCTTTACCTAGGTGCAGGGCTGGATGGTACGAGGTTGAATAAACTTTATAAGCCAGTGGTTACCCATGATGAAATCGTGTCTGAATTAAAACCGGTTTTGCAGGATTTTTCAGAAAACCGAAACCAGAATGAAAGATTTGGTGACTTCTGCATACGCAGAAAATATGTTAAGGCGACCGGTCAGGGGTCGGATTTTCATGACTGATCCATACTTTCACCCCAGCTGAGTTTTCGATGGGCAGAAGGTTTTCAAAGTCTCTGGGAAGGAAAACCCACGGAAATCCAGAGGCAAATATTTCCACTCTAAATGAGGATGAAGCACTCTCTTTATTGGATGAGTTAAGTGAAGAGCCATTCTTGCTTATATTGGATCAGGTACAGGATCCCAGGAATCTTGGTGCCTGCCTGCGTTCCGCAGATGGTGCAGGAGTTAATTTAGTCATTATTCCCAGCGACCGCTCAGCCGGATTGACCGAGGTTGTTCGTCATGTGGCCGCGGGTGCCGCGGAGGTTCTGCCACTGGCCCGGGTTCGAAATTTGTCCCGTTTTATGAAGGAATTAACTGTCCGGGGCATCCGCATGGTAGGAACGAGTGATCAGGCAAAGCAGGCAGTTTTTGATTCCGATATGAAGGGCCCATTGGCATTGGTTGTCGGTGCCGAGGAAACCGGAATACGTCGTTTGACCGCGGAGAACTGTGATTCTCTAATTAATATTCCGATGACCGGCACAATTGAATGTCTTAATGTGTCTGTGGCAACGGGGATTTGTTTGTTCGAAGCCTTTAGACAAAGACGGTAATCCGGACACCTTGGGGCACACCCTTATCCAATTTTTGATGTTTGGAGGGATGCTTCAGATTTATTTTCTTCAATGGTGCTTCTACTGAATACCCACGAAAAAAGAACTGAAAATAAAACGGTGCTCGCGATCGAGTTACGAAGAAAAAGGTAGGCAGGGGCATATCCTGGTTCTCCCAGAAATTGGGCCTGCCAAAATCCGGAAAATGTTTTCATGTAGGCAGGATTAGCAATCCATGCAAAGCCACAGGTCAGACCATGAAAAAGGAGCGCACTCCCAACGGCACCTCCCAATAGGGGGAGCATTTTGGGGGATCTTCTGATCCGTTTTCCGATTACAAATATACCAAAATACGCCAGCAGTGAAACGAGCGTGAAAGATTCCAGGAGATTGGTTCCATAAAATGGATTGAGGGTTAAATCCGAAAGCACAACCGCACAGACCGGACCGATCCATGACCAATGACCCTTCAAGAAAATTCCTGAAACAAAGAACAGGGCAAGGACTGGAGAAAAGTTAAAAAGTTCGGGGTGGGAAAGAGGCAGGTATCGGGACCAACCAACTGCGATTATGAGCAGGATAAACCAGAACTTTGGCTTTTGCTGGGGTATGAAACCGGAAGATAATTTATTTACCATGATCTTATACTATGCAAAAAATGATTGGCTTTCAACCATTGGTTGAGGTTTTCGTATCCTGAAGTTTTTTGATTAAACGATCGATCAAAGGTGCCTGTTCGGCCCGTAACTTTTCTTTGGCTTGATTTTCATTCATCATTATTGCCTGGTCAATTTCGGGAAATGTCCAAGTCTTTCCACTTCCTTTGGGGAATTCGAGGGTGATTTCGTTGCATCGTGGAACCGTTCCCTCCGCCCAGGTTCCGGGGAATCCCCATGCATATACCCGTTTCCCATTTTTTTGCAGGATATCACCGAGATTGATGTAGGGACCGTTTGGAACTAACCCGGTCTCCTCTTCAAATTCCCGGATTGCGGCGTCAAATATTTCCTCATTTTCTTCCGGTTCACCCTTAGGGATACTCCACCACCCATCGTCCCGGTTCTTAAAAAAAGGTCCACCGGGGTGAGCAATGAGAAATTTTATTGATTCATCTCTTTGTTCATACAAAACCAATCCGCCACTTATTTTTTTATTCATATTAAATTTTTTTCTCCATTACCACCAGATCCCGCCATTGGCAACCGACTTTACGAAAGTTTTTTTTCAGGGCTTTTTCAGTAAAGCCGAGTGATCGATAGCACGCCCGGGCCGGTTCGTTATGACCAAATGTATTCAGGACAATTCTATTCATATTCTGTGTTGTGCACCACCGAATGATTTCTCCGATAAATTTTTTCCCAATCCCACTTCTTCGGAGGGAAGGCATAACGATTACCCGACAAAGCACGGCGTTATTTTCGGGAGAAATGACAATTTCCCCGTAACAGATTAACTCATCTCTTTGCCCGAGGAAAGAAAAGGGACGAATATCTTTCCTTTCAAGGTGGGTTAGGAAAACCTCCTCATTCAATTCATCCCGGAATGTATTTCCTGACCACAGTTGTTTTTCCTCCTCATTCCGAATCCAGGAAAGTAGTGCCTGTGTCTTGTTTCGGGGGAATTTGCTAAGTTTCAACGATTGGATTTTAGGGTAATCAAGCGTGGGTTCAGGGAATTCGTAAATCCTTACTCTTTGCATGGAGAAGCTCAGCGGGTTGGGGGCGTAGGCGAGAAACCGGATTTAAATTGGGTCTGTATGTTCCCTTTGTTTGGGAGAGTATTTTGCGGGCTTTTTCATCATACTTATTCGCTTCCTCAAATTTGGCCTGATTCAAGTAAATAACCGTAAGCGCCGCATAAGTTGCCCCGACATCTGTGTGACTGTCCCCCCATTTGCCCTCTCTCGTATCCAGTGCCGCTCTCAGGAGTTCTAGTGCCTCCTCATGCTTTTCCTGCCCTTCCAGTGCCAAGGCCAACCCCTCCTGGCAGTCGGCGAGGTCGGGATGATTGGCCCCGACTAAAGGCAGTTTTTTTTGAAGTATTTCCCGAAAGATCTTTTCCGCTTTTTTATAATTATTTTTGGATTCTTCAATAAATGCCTGATTTGTGTTTACCGTTAAAATGTCAGGATGCTGTGCCCCGACTGCGGGTAGTAAAATTTTGATCGATTTATCATAGGCTTCACCGGCCCGTTCATTTTCTCCCAAAAAGTAGAGGGCCACACCTAAATTATTCCAGGCCACTCCGACATCGCGGTGCTTGTTTCCCTGAAAGGGGAGCCTGCCCTGAATGACCTGCTCATATACTTTAACCGCTTCCTCATGCTGATTGTTTCGGCAAAGGTTGTCCGCTTCACGGTGGAAATTTGCCCAATCGCCCAGAGTTTTGTTTTCGGCCTGCACCGAGAGGAGCGAAATAATTAAGCAACTTACTAATTTTGAGATGTTCATGATCAGAAATATTTTGTTAGCAGGGATCTTATACTAGGAATCAGCATGGGAGAAGTAAGATTTTAAGAAATTCTTTTGCTATTCCCGGAAGATTCTTTTTTCATAGGATATCGATATGTTTAATTTACGGGAGAAAAATCTTATGTGCAAAAATAATAAAGTGTTAATGGGAATTATTGTGTTACTATCGGCTTCATTCTTTATGGGAGCGTTGATTAATAAATCAGAAGCATCCCTGAGCGTGATTAAAGCGGGAGTGGATGATAAAGGGAACCCAATCTGCGTGAATAAGGATCAGGTTTATTTATTCAAGAAAGACCAGGCGACGAACAAAATTATCTTTTTGTATCACGACGCGAAAAGCTCGGATGCATCCGTGACCAAGTCCTTCCCAGATGCGGAAAGTATGGACAGTTACTGGGAAGAACTATTACGCAAGTGGTAATTGTTTTCGTCAGGTTCCGTATCATCGGAACATAGTCGTTCTGTCCAGGCTTATGGGGTAGAATCCTTTTTGGTATTCTTAATTTTGGGATTGTTTCGTTTTTTCCTGTTACTCGGAAAATGGGGTTCTTTCATTCGTTTTTATTGTGGGTTGGTATAACCTAAGTATAAAAGTGTTCTTTTGCTCTTCATTCCGGTGTTTGTTCATTTCCGTGTTTTCAAAAGGGTAGAAATAAAAATAATGGGTATAAAAAGGTACTTTTTGAATTAAAAAGAAAAATTGGCATTAATTATGCAAAACCTTATCATGAGGAAAGGGTTTCATGGTTTACCATGTGAGGCATGTGTCAGAGGAAGGCACATGCCTTTTTTTTTGTAAAGATTGACATTCGATTGGTATGCTTGCTGATTAGTTTGATGAATCGGTTTAAAAACATTGTTGGATTCTATTTTACTTTTTCTCTCCTCTTACTGGGTCTGCCAGCCAATCTGCAAGCGGTCGATTTTAACAATACTCAGGTTGGCCAGGAAGTTTATGAACAGGCAATAAGTTGGGAAAACTTGCAGGACCGGAACGGAGTGATCTTTGCTCCCAATGCGGAAGAACCCTTGACCGGGTACATCCGGAAATTATATCCCAACACACAGGTTGAGGTTTTGGTAAGATTGTCTCTTGGTTTAGTGGATCAAGTGAGTCGATGGAAACCGAATGGGATTCCTTTGTATTCGGTGGAAGTCATCCCGGGCGGTTTGTCGATTCAGTCAATTCCTGAGGGAAGCGAGCAATTGGACGGGAGTCAGTTTAATGGAATCACGCGTTTTTGGTATCCCACAGGGCAGAGTATGCTGGAAGTCAGATATTCCTTTGGGAAAAGGGATGGACTGACCCGTTCGTGGTATGAAAACGGGAATTTGAAAGTTGAGGAAAATTATAAAAATGGATTGAAGGATGGAAATGCAAGATCCTGGTTTGAGAGCGGAGAAAAATGGATGGATTATACACACTGGAATGACAAGCGGGACGGTCCGTTAATCTGGTGGTTCGAGAATGGTCAAAAACGTCAGGAAGGGAATTATAAGGGAGGACAACGATTTGGAGAATGGACTTATTACAGGGAGGACGGAACTGTTCTCTATAAAAAAGTGTTCAGGGACGGGAAATCCATTTCCACGAAATACGGTGATGATGATTCTGAGTAATTAGCGGGCGACGATTTTTGGCTCTCAGGACTTCACCAAGGTAGTACTTCAAACCGGAAAAGCAGGACGCCTATCCAGGCAATCAAAGCCGCATAAGTAATGCACCATCCCGTAGATAGTGGGAAATATCTGTGGACAGAAGGAAAGGTTTTCTGATACCAGTCAGAGAAAAAAAAGGCGATTACCAGCAATCCGACACAGTCAATGAGCAGGGCGTACCAAATAGTTGCTTCCCAATTGAAATTCATTCTGGGATCGAGTTGAGATTGTGAGTTTGTCTACAGGAATTGTGGTACATGGTGAGAAGCGAAATTTTTTTTGTTCGATTATGAACGCAAAGAAGTTTTATATAAACATATTCTTTCAACTACCCTAAATGCCCTGACAGCCCTTTTTCTATAGTAATTGACATTCAGATGATAGAAAGTAGACAAAAAACAATGCAAACTTTTTTTAACCTCCTTCGGTTCGTGGTTATTTTTGCATCCGGATTGTCACTCAATGCCAAGATTTTATTTGTGGATGACAATGCAAGCGCAGGGGGGAATGGGTTACTCTGGGCAAATGCTTTCAACCACTTACAGGATGCATTGTCTGCTGCCACAAGTGGAGATGAAATTTGGGTAGCCGAAGGTATCTACATGCCTGATCAGGGATCGGCCCAAAAACAAGGGGATCGAATGGCGACTTTCAATCTGGTGAACGGAGTTGGGTTGTTTGGTGGATTTGAAGGAAATGAGTCAAAACGAGAACCTAAAGGAGACTCCAATCAAACCATTCTAAGTGGAGAAATTGATGTCAATTCAACCGATTGGAGTATCCATGTGCTCAGTGCGGTCGGATTGGATAAATCTTCAATTCTTCAAGGATTCCGGGTGGTCAATGGATACGCGGATCAAAGTGAATCGCCGCATAATCGGGGGGGCGGAATATACATCGAAAACGGATCGCCCGTTATTCGGGGCTGTTCATTTGTGGGAAACTCGGCCAAAGAGCAGGGTGGGGCGATTTACAACGCTTCCGCAAACTCCTCATTTATAGACTGCAATTTTTCGGGTAATTTGGCCGGATTGGAAGGAAAGAATGGATACGGGGGGGCGATGTCGCATGCCAATTCCACTCCCATGCTCACAAACTGTGTTTTTTCAGAAAACAATGCCACTTATCAGGGTGGGGGTTTGTGGGGAATTCAAATGAACGGGACGATTTCAGGCAGTGTGTTTGTTGCAAATATTGTCACGGGAAATGGTGGGGGCGTTTTTCTGATCAATTCTTCCCCATCCTTTTCAAATTGTGTGTTTGTTGGAAATTTTGCGGATTATGGAGCGGGAAGCTATCAGGAAAGTGCATCCACTGTTTTCCATAATAATGTTTTTACCGAGAATAATGCGACTTATCGTGGAGGAGGTCTCTTTTTTTACAAATCCACCACGACTCTTAATAATTGTAATGTGGTAACTAATTATGCGGGTCTGGAAGGAGGCGGATTGGGCATATCCAAGCTCAGTTCCAAAATCCCGACATTGAACAATTCCATTCTGTGGAAGAACCTGAGTAGTGGCACCGAAAGCCATGGGGTGACCGGGGACTGGAATGGTTCGGTTTCCTATCCGTCGATCTTTCAAGGCTGGACTGGAGATAACCGTGCGGTGGCGACTGATCCATTATTCAGTAATGTTTCCAATCCGAACGGATTGGACGGTATATGGTTTACGAAAGATGACGGTTTTCGTTTACAGACAGGTTCTCCGGCAATCGATTTTGGAACGGAGACACTGAATGCGCCCCGTTATGATTTGGCCGGATTTGTTCGTGTACAGAACGGAAAAATTGACTTAGGTGCCTACGAATATGGCGATCAGTTAATGGTTTTACATACGGTTTCGCTTTTTTCCAGTCCCTTGGACACTGGAGTATTGGCGGGGTCAGGTATATTTGAGGAAAATTCAACACAATCCATTTCCGCTGTCCCTCAACTGGGATATCTTTTTCAGAGCTGGACAGGGGACGCAAACGGAACCGTGAATCCAACGGCTGTTTTAGTGGACCGGGACAGGAATGTGACTGCTAATTTTATTAAAGATCTCAATGACACCGATGGGGATGGACTGACAAATTACGACGAGCTGGTTATCCATGGAAGCCGGGTGGATTCGAATGATTCGGATAATGATACCCTTTTAGATATGGAGGAGGTGGGTATAGGTTCCAACCCGGCTGTCTCGGATCTTCATATCGTTGAATTTCTAAGTAAGGATATGCCGCAAAAAATTGCGTTGGCTAAAAGTGAGGGCAATGCAACGGGGATCATATATGTTCAAACGAATCCAGCTGAATTCAATCTTTACACTGCAACCGAATTAAACGCCTCTAATCAAAGCGCTCAATCAGCCGGGAGAAACGAAGGGCAAAACATGGTCACTGCCAGTCCACTGAGTTACAATTTAATCGAAAAGAATGCTTATGATCAGGTCGCGGAGGAACTGAGGATTTATAAAATGGTTTATATCTGGAAAGACTATGATAATTTTAGTCAAAATTCTCTCGACCCTGTTCAATGGGAACAGTCCTGGTGGAAAGGCTCTCAACCAGCGAGTGTATCCGCGGGAAAGATGATTTTGGGTGGGTCTGGACTTTTGCATTCAACTGCCAGTAAAAATCCCCGGGGTGCGGCGGCTCTTGATACTAACACATCCTTCGAGGGGAGCGTGGTGAAATCTCCTACGATGCACAGCTTTGCGGAAGTGACCGGTCAAGGAGTGTACGGGGTGGAAGGGAGGATACTGATTCCAAGCGGCAGTCCGGTGGGAACGGGTATTGCTCTGAGGGCGATTCAATTCGAAGCGGGGAAAACTCAGAATAAATTTGGTGTCGAACTGGCATACCGTGATGAATCCTCCAATAAACCGCAGATAAAATTTAGCTATCAGGATCCCGCCAGTGGAGAAGAGATTAACATTATTCGTGCCGGTGAAATGGACGCCCAATACCGGGTATCGGTTATCCATACCCATGAGAAAAATGTTGTCTACATGAATGATGAACTGATTTTTAAATTCCCCTCCACATGGATTCCCAACTGGTTCGGTTTTTACGGATTTATGGACAAAGACGCGGTATGGGTTCCCTACCGCACCGAAGTCGATGATGTTCGTGTTTTGACTCCTCAGACTACCAGTGAAATTTCCGCAACCCCGGCAACCCCATACACGGAAGGCTGGTTTTTTGTCCCCGATCATGGTTGGCTTTATACGACCCGGACAATTTATCCTTATTTTTATGATGCCGCCACCAATGACTGGTTGTATTTCATGAGTGGCAACAACTTGCCCTTGTTTTATCACTTCGGTTCGAAGTCATGGATAGAATGGGCGAAATTTACCGAGGGAATCAGTTCGTCTTCCCCCGTGGACGGAGAATTGGTGGTGAAGAAGGAGGAACCCAGCTACATCCAACTTTCTGCGATTAACAATTCCTCGAAGACGCATTACTCCGAATCTGCTTCCAATTTGGAAATGATCTGGATTGAACCAGGTTCTTTTATGATGGGGAGTGCGGAGAATGAATCAAACCGGGCGGTCAACGAGACCCAGCACGATGTGAATGTCACCAAAGGATTTTATCTCGGAAAGTATGAGGTTACGCAGTCCCAATATGAGGCCGTTATGACCGATAATAATGAAAGTATCAGCATTGCACCCAGCCGGTATACCGGGCCGAGGCGGCCGGTGGAAAAAGTCAACTGGGCGGAAGCCAATGCATTTTGTGCACGATTAACTCACCTTGAACAGATTGCAGGCCGTCTGCCGACCGGGTGGAAATATTCCCTCCCCACGGAATCGGAATGGGAATACGCCTGCCGTGCGGGCACAACCTCATCCTATTCATGGGGTGAATCAATCAGTTCAGCAAATGCAAATTATATAAAGAATGTCGGGCAAACCACCATTGTGGGTCAGTACCCGTCCAATCCCTGGGGTTTTCATGACATGAACGGAAATGTATGGGAGTGGACTGAGGATTGGTATGACTCCAATTACAAAACCAGTGTACGGAGTGATTTTATTGAAAATGGTGTCACTTCAACCAAATCGATTCGTGGCGGAGGATGGAGTGATCCACCTGAAGATGTCCGTTCGGCTTCCCGTCTTGGAATGGTTCCCACGGGAAGATATAATGTTCTTGGTTTCAGGCTCTGTTTAAGATCAATTTGAAACCGGCTTTATTGAACGGATTGGCTGGTTAGTAAACCTTCTAAAACAGGGAAAACTCAATGGCATACAAGGGCCCGCAACGCAGCCATAATTACAAATTTCTTCTGCAGCGCTGGCGCTCGGTTTGCCGGGCGTCCGGTATGCGGATGCAGCAGATTGCTGAGCTTGATGGATTTCCCTGTTATGAAGTGGTTTCTTCCGCCATTTCCACACAACCGACTATTTATCTTTCAGCCGGCATTCACGGGGACGAAGTGGGTTCCACGGAAGGCCTGCTGAGGTGGGCAGAATCCAGGCAGAAGCAGTTAAGCTCGCTTCCCCTGTTAATTTATCCCTGTCTCAATCCTTGGGGGCTGGAGAACAATTCTCGGTTGGATGCTCATGGTATTGATTTGAACCGCGTTTGGCATCATGCCCAAAATCCGCTCGTATATATGATTAAGGAAAAAACCGATAAAATTCATCTCTCCCTCGTTCTTACTTTACACGAAGATTTTGACGGTCAGGGGGTCTATCTTTATGAACCGTCCGGGAACGGACGATCAAACGGACGGGCGGAAGGAATAATACAGTCTTCTCAACCGTGGATTCAGCCTGACCCGAGACGAATGATTGACGGTCGGCGGGCAAGAAAGGGGATTATTCGGCCCCGGCCAAATAATCCGCCAGAAGACGGGATTCCGGAAGCACTTTATTTTTATCGTCGGCACAAATGTCCCACCTTCACTTTTGAGACCCCTTCGGAATTTGACTTAAATCTCCGAATCAAAGCCCAGTCGGCAATGATTCAAAGGGCAGTGACCAGTATTCAAGAATAAGAAGACACCTTCAAGCTGCCCCGATTTAACTTGGTGAGATTGCGAGTAATTCGACTTCAAAGATCAGTATGTCCCCGGGTTTGATTACGCCCCCTGCTCTAGGATTGTCCCCATAAGCAAGGGAAGGGGGGATGTAGAGACGAATCTTTCCGCCTAGTCTCAGCTTGGTCAGACCGGTTGAAAATCCAGTGATTACACCGCTCATCGGAAAGCTCGATGGTGTACCCCTCAGCACTGAACTGTCAAATACGGTCCCATCCACCAATGTGCCGTGGTAATGAACGGTGACTTGGTCCGACATCGTTGGTTTCTCGCCCTGATCCGTTTGCTATATATTCATAGAACAGTCCCGAATCATCCTGTATAATGCCCTCCCGAGTGCTTAGGGATGAGAAGTATTTGGATCGTTCGCTCGCCTTGGATTCAAATGCCCGCCACACTTTATCCCGCGCGCTGTAGGCAAGCATTTGGTCTCCCTGTGCCCGAATGTAAAGCCAGTTCCCTTCCTCTTCGGAATAGACCCAGGGGAAATAGTTGTACCATAGCCAGCCATTCGTGCCCCCATGTGCGGATCCGAAGGCAAGCGAGAGGCAGACGAAAAATCCTATGATCATTTTCATTCGAATAACTCAAACATTTGCAACGGATTTGGTCAAACAGGAGCTTGAGTAAAAGGCTTAGTGTTCGAAGGGAAGGAAACGCAAGGGTCCCAATATACGGGCAATTCAGAACAGGATATGTGTAGATATCTATGAACTTGTTGTCACTTAGCCTGTTTCGAGGTGGCGAAATCAGCTACAACCAAGTAAATAAAAGGATGGTGCGGGCACTCGGGATCGAACCGAGGACACCAGCTTGGAAGGCTGGGGTTTTACCACTAAACTATGCCCGCGTCCAAACGAATAACATAAACCTTTTGAAGGGAATGGGTCAAGATGGAATTCTTAGCTTCGGGCGTTGAGTTGTAAGGCGTTTATCACTTCCTGATGAAAGATTTTGGAGCCGACACGGAAGGGACAGGAATCCATATTCGGGGAGAAGGATTGAAGGGGAAATACCGGGTCGTACAGAAAATGAAATTCAGCACCGGCTCCTTCACAAATGGGGTATCCGGCCGCACAGTCCCAAGGCTTGGGACGGAATTCAAGACATCCATCCAGCCGACCGGTGGCCACATTGGCCAGGCCCACCGCGGCGGAACCGGGGCAGCGGATGCGCCAGATATTAAGCGATGGGGTCAGATCCTTAAGGGCTTGGGGCGGGATGGGGAAGTGCATGCAATAGGTAAGTTTTTCATTAACCAGTTCGGTGGCGGCGAACACCGGAGTGGTTCCTTCAATGGAGCCAAACTCCTTACCTCCTTGAAGCAGATTATCGCGTCCGTAGTCATATATAAAGCCATAGACTGGAATGCCATGCCGGAGAAGTCCAAGAGAGATACAGCACTCGGGAACGCCGACGGCGTAGTTGTTGGTTCCGTCCACGGGATCAAGAATCCAGCAAAATTCCGCCTCAGTGGGAATGGGTTCCGGAGTTTCCGCTTCCTCTTCGGAGCAGTAGTCATCGGAAGGGAAGTCTTTTTCCAGTAAAATAAAAAGTTCACGGGATATGGTCTCATCCACAATTGTCACCCGGGTGCCGTCTTTTTTCCATCGGCTTTCCGCACGGCCAAAGTTTTCCCGGAAATAGTCCACCTGGGCGAGAATGGCCAGGTGACCGGCCAGGATACGCTCGTGCAGGGCGGAGTCGGCATGGGAGAGTTCAGGAGTTTGATTACTTACGGTTCGATCCATTTACCTTCTTCTTGTATGAGTTGTACGAGTTGGTCAACCGCATCATTTTCGGGGATGGCGGATTTGACGCGATTTTTACTGACATAAAGATCAATCTTTCCCGGACCGGAGCCGACATAGCCAAAATCAGCGTCCGCCATTTCCCCCGGTCCGTTGACGATACATCCCATCACCGCGATGGTGACCCCTTTGAGATGTCCGGTTGCCTGCTTGACCCGTTGAGTGGTACTTTGGAGATCAAAGAGGGTACGGCCACAGCTCGGACAGGCAACAAACTCGGTCTTGGAAATCCGGGCCCGGGCACCTTGGAGCAGGTTGTAGGCGAGTCCGCGATTACGGTTGAGTGCACCGGTGTGTTCAACCGAAAGGATATCCCCGATTCCATCGCAGAGCAGGGAGCCGGAGAGGATGGATGAGTCGAGCAGGCGGGCAGAGAAAGTGTTATCGTCGGAAAAAAGCAGATTGTCCGTATTGTTTCGAATCCAAATGGGAAAGGGTAGCTGATGGATCGATAGGGAAGCTGCCAGAGAACGGTATCCGGAGACAGAATTTTCATTTCCCCGCGGGGCCAGGGTGACGAGGGGTGGGGCGGGAAGACTGGAAAGAAGGGCAATGAAACCGGGGGTGAATGAGTCCGGGTGGAGAGAAAGGACCGGTTGTTGTCCCGCTTGATCACAAAAGGCGAGGAAGCGGGCAAGTGAGGCTTCATCTGTGTTCGCCTGATTGGAGTGCCAAAGGAGAGGGACGAGGTTGGTCCGGGTGGGGGGGATGGTGTCCTCATCGGATTCGTCCCGCTGGTCATCGATCAGGAGAAAGGGCACCGCACCGAAGAGGGCGGAACGAAGTGTGGCAAGATGGGCAAGATCGGAGGAATTTTCGAGGGTGATCAGTAGCCCCTCCACGGGTGCGTCCTTGGCTCCTACCTGTACCTGAGCGAGCTCGCGAATGATTTCAGCAGATTTGGAAAGTGGATGGTGGGAGCGGGCAATCACCACGGGTGGATGCTTTTCACCAACAAGTGGCCCACCGGAGGCGAGCGAAAGTTCAGGGCAGTTTCTTCTCTGGTAAGAAAAGGGATCAATTTCCTCGTCCTGAACGACTGGATCAGCACTGGGATTGGCTGACCACCACGCTTCCGCCCGACGGGCAAGATCCTGGGCAACCGGGACTTCCGCCACGGGATCTTCGGTCAGTGAGACCCGGATGGTATCACCGAGTCCGTCAAGGAGGAGGGACCCAATCCCGATGGCACTCTTAATACGGGCATCCTCTCCGTCTCCGGCCTCCGTCACGCCAAGGTGGAGGGGATAATCCATTTCCTCGGCATTCATGAGGGAAACCACCAGGCGGTAGGCCTGGATCATTACCTTGGGATTACTCGCTTTCATGGAGAGTACGAGGTCATGGAAATTGTGGGTCCGGGCAATTCGAATGAATTCAAGGGCGGACTCCGCCATTCCGCGGGGTGAGTCACCAAAGCGATTCATTATCCGGTCGGAGAGGGAGCCATGATTCGTCCCGATACGCATGGACCGACCGAGCTCTTTACAGCGGAGAACGAGGGGAGAAAATGAGTCGTGAAGACGTTCGAGTTCCTCCCCGTACTGGGAATCGCTGTATTCACGGGTATGAAATTTTTTCCGGTCGGCATAATTGCCCGGATTTACCCGGACTTTTTCGACGTGTTTCGCGGCTTCCATCGCGGCCTGGGGAGTAAAGTGAATATCCGCCACCAGTGGAACCTCAATTTTAGCTGAGCGCACCGCATGGGAAATTTGACCAAGTGCTTCCGCAGCCCGTACATTGGGTGCGGTGATCCGGACAATTTCACAGCCCGCTTCCGCGAGTTCGATGGTTTGTCGTACGGTTGCGTCCACATCCAGGGTGTCGGTTGTGGTCATCGACTGGACCCGTACAGGATTATCCCCGCCGGTGAGGACTCCTCCAATAGAAACGACCCGGGACATTCTTCGGACCGGGTGGAAACGCGAGCCGCAGTAGGACGACTTCATGTTCCGAATTACCCCTTAAAAGAGGCGCTGGAAATCGAAGAAAGTGACATACAGCATGAAGGAAAAAAGGAGGATGACAAAAAGTATCTGGGAGCGTTCAAGGAAAGCGAGGGGTAGGGGTTTCCCCCGGATTTTTTCAATGGTGGCAAAGGCCATGTGTCCGCCGTCGAGAACGGGAATGGGGAGCAGATTGAGGATGGCCAGGTTCACATTGATGAAGACCACAAACCAAAGTAGTTTCTTAAACCCGATACTCGCAAATATGCTCAGGTTATTGACGATCCCCACGGGCCCGCTCATGTTGCGCAGTTTCACATCCGACTGCGGGCTGATCAAGCCGGTCAGGGTGTGGTACATATCCTTTACCCGGCTGACAATCAGCACGAGTGGATTGGGATAGGTGGTGATCGTTTTAAATGCCGGGCTGAATCCGATTAGTTTTCTTTTTACCACTGAACCGCCTTCCCTCAATTCCTTTTCCACGGGCAGAAGGCTGTATGTTTTTTCCAGCCCACCTTCCCCGCCTTTACGAACGGTCAGGGCAATTTCCTTCCCGTTTTCAAGCTTTCTCAAATAATCCACCAAATGAGCGAAGGAAAATATTTTATTACCGTCCACTGAAAGGAGTTGGTCGCCCGATTCGAGACCGGCGGTGATTGCCGGCATGTCGGGTTGGAGATCCTTGATGAAAAAAGTCTCCTTCGGTCCAACCCCAATGATGCGGATCTCCTCGTTTCCAAACACTTCAGGGAATACATCAATTCGTTTTTCCTCCCCATTGCGCATAATGGTCAACCGGGTAAGTCGTCGGTCCTGTGCGGACCGCAGTTTACCGGTCACAATCCGGCTCTGTATATCCATGAAGTCCTCAACTGGAGAACCATCGACCGCGATGATTTCGTCACCGGGTAAAATACCTGCTTTTAATGCCGGACCCGGAACAGTCTCACTTTTTTCAACATAGGGATTCCATCGTTCCACGGTGTCAGCCACATATCCAATATTGGTGGTGAGCTCCCCGTCCCGTCTTTCATATCCGAAGAACCAAAGCACGCTTGAAAGAACGAAGGCGAGAAGGATATTAAACACCGCTCCCATTACTGAAACAATCATCTTATCGGAGTAACTTATTTTTAAGGACTTCTTTTCCTCGGGTTCCTTCGGGTTTCCGTCCTCATCTTCTTCTTCCTCGTAGTCATCCCATGGAGACATCTTCTTTTCCTCAGCCTGTTCATTTTCCCCTTCCAAACGGCCCATGTCCGCGAGCTGGGGCAGGGCCACATATCCGCCAAATGGGAACATGGAAATCCGGTATTCCACACCGTCCTTTTCCCATCCAAAAATTTTGGGACCAAATCCAACCGAGAACCGCTTGATAATTAATCCGCGTTTGCGGGCGGCGAGGAAGTGTCCAAGCTCGTGAATAAAAATGGTGAATCCAAGTGCGAGCAGGGCAACAAGAAGAAAAGCAAAGTCGTATAAAAAAGACATTTTGGGAAATTAAGGGCTATCCGATTTGTTTAATTCGTGACTGAGTGCACTGTCGTGTCTCGTCATCGAGAGAAAGCAGTTCATCAACGGAAGAGGTGGAAATAAAATTAATATTGTTCAAAGTATCTTCAATAATGCGAGAAATATCAAGAAAGCCAATTCGATTTCTAAGAAAAGCGTCCACTGCGACCTCGTTGGCCGCATTAAACACAAGCGGGGCGGAGGCACCGTGATTCATGGCTTCCATCGCGAGGCGAAGGCAGGGGTAACGATCAAGGGAGGGCGGAAAGAAGGAGAGATCCAGAGCTTGGGAAAAATCAAGCGAGGATTCCACCCCTTGGTGACGTTCGGGAAAAAGGATCGCATTTTGCAGGGCGAAAGTCATGGATGCAGGCGTCATCTGGGCGAGGCAGCAACCATCCACGAAGCGTACGATTGCATGGACAAGACTGGGCGGATGAATCACCACCTCCAATTGTTCCGGAGCAACCCCAAAAAGCCAGCGGGCTTCAATTAATTCCAAACCCTTATTTGCCATGGTTGCGGAATCAACCGTAATTTTCTTTCCCATTGACCAGTTGGGATGACAGAGCGCCTGTTCGATCGTGACCTTGGCGAGCTGGTCGAGGGGCAATTCCCGGAATGGCCCACCGGACGCGGTCAGTATGATCGAGTCGAGTGCACGCTCGTTCTGGCCATGCAGGCATTGGAAAACCGCATTATGTTCGCTGTCTGCGGGGATGATCCGGCCGCCATATTTTCGGGCGGTTTCGGTCACAACTTCACCCGCGACCACAAGAGACTCCTTGTTGGCGAGGACAACATCCTTACCCGCTTGGAGTGCGGAAAGAGTGGGGAGCAGACCGGCCGCACCGACTACGGCAACCACCACGATGTCAGCTTCCCCGAGAGCCGCCAGTTCACAGAGTGAATCTTTTTCAGTATGAAAGCGAGTGTTCGGGGGTGGGTCAATTTTGCCCGTTGGTGGATTGACCAGGGAGGCATGCGGAACCTGAAATTCCCGGGCTATATCGAACAGTTTTTCGATGTTCTGATGAGCGGAAATTCCAAGAAGTTCGATCTTGTCGGAATGTTTACGAATGACCTTGAGCGTATTTTCGCCTATCGATCCAGTGGCGCCAAGGAGCACAAGCTTCTTAGGAGAATTCACTTCTGCAACAGAAATAAAATGAGGTATCCAGTGGGTGCGGCTAAAATCAGGCTGTCCGTGAGATCAAAAAGACCACCAATTCCCGGGATGGCACCGCCCGAATCTTTCATCGATGCAAGTCTTTTCATCACGGAGGCAATGAGGTCCCCAATTACCGCGCTCAGAGCGATAACAAGGCCCCACAACGCTCCCTGTGCTGGTGTGAAAACCCAGTCTCCAAAATAGACCACATCCGGGAATTTTTCCTGAAAGATCCATGGAAGCAGAGCCCCCATTCCTGCAGATGCTCCAAATCCGCCAATCAGCCCTTCGATGGTTTTACCCGGGCTAATGGAAGGAGCCAGTTTGGTGCGTCCGATCGCCTTGCCCACGAGTAGTGCACCGATGTCACTGAATTTGGCCACGACCACCACCCAGAGGGAGAAAAATAAACCAAACCCCATGAACAGATCATCGCTTTCACTGCCACCCACCTGAAGGATTCGAATGAAATACTGGAGCAGGAAGGAAACAAACACGAGACCGAAGAAGGTGGGCATTAGTCTTTTGATATACATGCCCCTTTGAGCCTGGGGAAAAAGAACGCAGGCAGCGGAGGTGAACAGTGCTCCAATGGCCAGCACATCGACTCCGTATCCTTCAAAGTAGAAAGATACCGGGATTAAACAGCCACCCGTAATCAGACCGGAAAGCCGGTTGGCGGCGTATCCCAGGCGACCCAGTATGGTGTACACCTCAAAGAGGGTGAGGGTGGCACAAAGATTCAGCACCCACATCGCCCCGGTTTCTTTGAGCGAATAAACAACCAAGGCGATAAGACCGAGAATGAAAACGGTTGAGAAAATACGTAAAATCATCAGGAAAGTGAGCCTACAGGGATTTCAACGGCGGATGAGATTTGCTGACTTGTTTTGCCAAACCGCCTTTCCCGTCCGATGTAACTGCGTAGGGCGTCCAGAAATGCCTCGCGGTTAAAATCGGGCCAGTGAAGGGGGGAAACGAAAATCTCCGCATAGGCTGCCTGCAGGAGAAGAAAGTTACTTAACCTGAATTCGCCGGATGTGCGTATAATCAGGTCTGGATCAGGCAGTTCCCTGGTTTCGAGAAAATTTGAAAAGGTGTTCCAATCGAGTTCATCGGGATTTTTCCCGGACTCCGAAATATCCCGGGCGTAGGCCTTAATGCCATTCAGTACTTCCTGCCTGCTACCGTAATTTAAAGCGAGTGTGAGGTTCCAGTCCTGGTTGTTTTTTGTTTTCTCAATCGCAACGGTTACAATTTCGCGGGCGAATTGGGGTAGACCCGATAAGTCTCCAATCGCCCGGAGTCGTATTCCATCCTTGATCATGTCGTTGAGTTCGTGTCGGAGAAATTCCTCGAGCAGGCGCATCAGTCCTGATTTTTCATCCTCCGGACGATTCTGGTTTTCGGTACTGAATGCGTAGAGGGTAACATAGGGAACACCAATTTCACGAGCTGCATTAACGATGCTGCGGACATTCTTCACGCCATTGCGATGTCCGAATAGACGCGGTTTCCCCCTTGTTTTAGCCCAGCGACCATTGCCGTCCATAATGATAGCAACATGGTGCGGTAGTTTTTTCCGGTCATTTTCAGAAAAGATTTTCATGCATTGCATTTATATGAACGGGTTCGGGACCAATTGACAACGAGGAAAGCATATTCTAGTTCCAAGGAATGAAAAAACATTTAAATAAGGAAGAGATAGATGGCATGCTTTCGGAGTGTAAGGAGTGGCGTTTCGAATGCGATCAATTGAAAAAGGCGTACCGGTTCGAAAGTTTCCGGGAAGCAATTGAATTTGTGGTCCGCATTTCTCATCAGGCAGAGGAACAGGATCATCATCCAGAAATTTATAACTGTTTCAACCGGGTTGAGATTTCCCTAAGTACTCATGATGCGGGGAATAAAGTAACGAAAAAAGATTTGAAACTCGCCCGGGCAATAGACTCGGTCTGCTAAGCGAAGCGGAGTTTATTCTTGGCAATTGAGTATTCTGCTATGGGATAAGATAAATGGAAGAAAAAGGGGAGTATTTTCAATGAAAAACGCGGGGAAACCGAATACTTTCCGTTCCTTGATTCCATTACTGGTTTCGCAAACAATTGTTGCCTTCAATGACAATGCGATGAAGGCCATGCTGCCAGTCATGGCGGCATTTCAGTTTGGAAAAGCAAGTATGGACCCCACGAATCAGGTGGTGTCGGTGATGCTTATTCTTCCTTTCGTCGTTTTTGCCCCGTGGGCGGGATGGGTCGCAGACCGTTTTTCTAAAAAGAAGGTGGTGGGAGTTGCCCTGATTGCCCAGATTTTGGGTTTGGGTGTGCTTGCGTTTGGTCTTTTTATTCAAAATTTAACCGTGGGGTTGTCCGGTTTTTTTCTCTTGGCGATACAGACGGCTTTTTTCTCTCCCGGAAAAAAAGGAATCCTGAAGGAACTGATTGGCTCCGAACGGTTGGGTCTGGCAGTGGGATGGATGGAAATGTTAACCATGGTCGGAATTCTTGGGGGTATCTTTGCATCCGCCAGTTATTTTGATTATCTTGTTCCGATTCATGGAGGGTGGAATGCCGGTTTGATTTTATCTTTGATTGCGATTGGGCTGACGCTGTTTTCATGGATATTATTCATCCGGACCCCAAGTACGGATGCCCCCCGGGCGAAGCCCTTTGAAAAGAATGTGTTGTGGGGGCACTGGAAAGACCTGACCACAATGTGGAAAGACCGCGGTTTGCGTGGTGCGGCATTGGGAGATGCATGGTTCTGGTCGATCGGCGGATTTATTTATCTCGTCTTGGTCAAGTTGGCCGGAGAAGTGGTGGACGGGGAGATTGGAATGGGGCAACTCTATGGTTACTGGTTTTTACTGCTCGGAGTGGGAATCATGCTAGGCAGTTTATTTGTCGCTTATTTAAACCGTGGCCGGATTGAGCTTGGACTGACTCCGATTGGAGCGGTCCTGCTTCCGATTGCCATGTTTATAATATACCAGATGAATCCTTTGGAAGCCGGTTTTGAATGGGGATGCTTATTGCTCGGGTTTTCAGGTGCGCTCTTTTTCGTCCCGCTCAACGGATTTTTGCAGGACCGGTCGGGGGAATCCGAACGGGGAAGGATATTGGCGGCATCGAATTTACTGACGCAACTAAGCAGTATTATTTTCATTTTTGTGCATGCCTTTCTTTCCAATATGCTTGAATTATCGGCGAAGCAGGAGGTTTTGGTCATGATCATTCCCTCCTGCCTGATCGCTCTTTTTACGCTCAATATTTTACTGGAAGACTTTTTCCGGGCACTTTTTCACATCGGACTTCGCATATTTTACCGAATCCAGATTGTGGGAATGGAAAATTTTCCTGCCAAAGGGGGAGTTCTCCTTGTCAGTAATCATTTATCCTATGCCGATCCAGTTTTTATCGGGGCAGCGTTTCCGAGGAAAATTCGGTATCTTGCCTGGGCGGGGTTAGCGAATTCAAGAATTTTACGTCAGGTTTTTCGCCTCACCCACACTGCAGTAATTTCGCCCGAACGGTCACTGGAGACAATGAAAATGAGCGTGAATCGATTGAAGGAGGGAGTACCACTCTGTGTTTTTGCAGAAGGTGGGATTTCCAAGCTGGGTAACATCCTTCCTTTCAAGAGAGGGATTCTTTTATTGGCGAGGCAGGCGGGCGTACCAATATTACCGGTTCATCTGGATGGTGTGTGGGGCTCAAATTTCAGTATGGAACGGGGGAGATTTTTCAAGAAATGGCCGATTTCTTTTCCTTACCGGGTTTGCGTCCGGGTGGGGGAAGTGATTGGTGCCCAAAAAACGGAAGGTGAATCGATCCGGTCGAGAGTGATGGAACTGGGCAGACTTTCATTTTCCAAAAGGCTTCCTGACTCTAAAATGTGCATGAATTTGATTCAACATTCAATCCGAAGCTCTCCTCCATCCGAATGCATCCGTCTTGCAGGAGGCAAAATTTTTACACGAATGGAAGTGGCTGAGTTTTTTCTTTCCGGAAAAAAAATGGATCGAGGGAACGAGGAATTTTACGAGTGTATGAATTCAATGCTGGCCTTTTTTCAGGAGGTCGAGGGAGCGCAAAAAATCTGGGCATCCTTCCTCCGTATCCGAGAGACTCATTTATGGGATCAAGGTGGATTTAAAGTTAATAAGGATCCGCATTTAAAGTACGAATGGATTCTTTGGGCTGTGTTACTGGGAGGATTTACAGTTGAGTTCTTTCAGGACGCACTTGAAGTGCGTAGACCGGGTGGCGATTCCAAGGACGCTCTTCAACTGGTTAATGGGATAAGCACAGGGAAAAACGGTCTAATTTCCTTGAATTTTCAGTCCTTACCAGAGCGTGCGGGAGATTGTGAGGAAAGTGAAATCGGACACAAGGATGGAACCTTCGGGAGAATACTCCCCGGATTAAGCTACAGGTCGGAGCCGAAATTTGGGGTTGTGGGGATAGACGGTGTGCTTGATCAACTGGATTTTGTTCAGGGCGTGGACGCGGACGGTTTTTTATTGAAGGGATAAAGATTTCAATGCTTTCCCTTGCGGATCCTTTCTGCTAGTGTTTTCGCTTCTTTTTAATTTTCATACAATGCCTCCATTTCTCGAAGAATCTGCCCGGTTTGCCCAACTCCTTTCCGAATTGAAGGAAAAGCCCGTGTTGGTGCTCGGTCACAGGCGGCCCGATGGGGACTGCATTGGATCACAGGTTGGACTGACCCGAGTATTAATCGAGCTTGGGGTTGATGCCCGGGCCGTAAATCAGGACCCCGTACCCCGTACCCTGCAAAAGTTTGTGGGAACCACTCCATTTTTTCGCCCCGATGAAATTGAAGGAAATGATTTCACAGTGGTGATGGTGGATTGTGCGGACAAGCACAGGATTGGTGAAAGTTTATCGAAAAGATTTCCCGAGGTTTTTCTGAACATTGACCATCATGTTTCCAATACCAAGTACGCGAAGACGAATTTTGTGCTTTCAGATGCATCCGCGACCGGAGAAATTCTGGCCAAGTTCTTTTTGGACAGTCAAATGACCATAGATTCCACCACTGCGGATGCACTGTATGTTGGAATCGCCACCGACACCGGTCAGTTTTGTTATGGGGGAACCAATGCCTCGGTGTTTGAAGTGTGTCGCCGATTATGTGAGTATGGAGCCAGCCCCTCTGCCGTGGCTTATGAATTATACGAGAGGGAAAAACCGGGCAGGGTACAATTGTTGCAGAAATTCCTTGCCAGTTTTCGTATGGAATTGGATAACCGCGTCTGCATTGGCACCATACGGGATTCTTTTTACGAAGAAACAAACACGCAACCCGAAGACACCGAGAGTTTCGTAGATTATACCCGTTCAATGGAAGGGGTTGAGATCGGAGTGCTGGTGGAAGAACGGAAAGGTAAACTTAAGGGAAGTTTTCGTGCGAAAGATACCCGTTACCGCGTTGATATGCTGGCAAAAGAGTTTGACGGGGGGGGCCATGCCTGCGCCGCCGGATTTAATGTGACCCGGGATCTCGAAGAATTTTATCCCCACTTGGTGGAAGCAATTGGACAACACCTGAACCGTGTGAACGGAAACTAATTTATATGAATGCACAGGAACCCATATTTGAAGGAATTCTACTCGTTGATAAGCCGGCCGGTATTACTTCGCATGACATCGTGGATCGATTGCGTAGGAAGTTGAAAATGAAAAAGATTGGTCATGCGGGCACACTGGATCCGCTTGCCACGGGGTTAATGATTATGTTGATTGGGAAGGCGACCAAGGTTTCTCAATTCCTGATCAGCCTTGATAAAAGGTATGAGGGTGAATTTCTTCTTGGTGTGGAAACGGACAGCCAGGATTCCGATGGACAGGTGGTGCAGGAAAAACCGGTGAGCCCGGAGATTAACGAGGAACGGGTGAAGGAGGAAATGAAATCCTTTCTGGGTGACCAGTATCAAACCCCACCGATGTTTTCGGCCAAAAAAATTGACGGTGTTCCGCTTTACAAAATGGCGAGAAAAGGAAAAACGGTTGAGCGAGAACCGCGCTTTATACGAATCAATGAGTTGAGTCTGAAAAATTGGGACAGTCCGAGGGGAGAATTCAGTATGGCATGCAGCAAGGGAACTTATGTTCGTACGGTGTTGCATGATCTCGGGCAGAGATTGGATTGCGGTGCCCATTTAACTTCGCTGCGCCGGACCCAAATTGATCAATTTGAAATTGAGGGAGCCAGGACTTTGGAGGAGCTGGAGACAATCCCACTCGGCGAGTTTCAGTCATTACTGATTCCTATCCACAAGGCTGTGCCCACCCACGTTCTTTAAAGTTATGGGGGTTTTTACCTCAATTGAGGAACTGGGACGAAGCACCGATCAACCGGTTTATCTCGCCCTCGGTATGTTTGACGGGGTGCACCGTGGTCATCATGCGGTTCTCCGGAGTGCTCAAAACTTAGCACGCAGGAAAGGCGGGGTGGCAATTGCCTTCACATTTCCCGAACATCCTGCCTCTTACCTTCGCCCCGAGCAATCTCCGCGATTGCTGATGAATAAAGATGAGAAAGCGAGTCGGTTACTGGATGCGGGTATGGAGGGAGTGGTGCTCCGGAATTTCGACCGTGAATTTGCCGAGGTGGAAGCGAAGCATTTTCCGTCCTTTCTGGTTGCCCGCATTCGTAGCTTGGAAGGAATGTGCGTGGGTGAGAATTTTCGTTTTGGTAAAGGCAGAAGTGGAAACAGTGATGATTTGAAAAAACTAGGCATGGAGATTGGATTATCCGTTGAGGTTGTGGGATCAGAATTATTGTCCGGAGCCCCGGTGAGCAGTTCGCGCATCAGAGAGGCGCTTCATTTGGGGAAGATGAATGAAGTCAATGAATTACTTGGTTGGAAGTACCTGGTTTCAGGCTTGGTTATGACGGGAAAAGGGATGGGTAAAGAATTTGGATTCCCTACCATTAATATTCAATGGAACCCGCAAGCCCGACCCGCTTACGGGGTCTACTTGGGTCGTGCGAAATGTGCCTCAAGTGGGGAAGAGAAGTATGCGGTCGCGAATTATGGATTAAGACCAACGGTGGAAGAGGGAATAACCGAGCCCCTGTTGGAAGCACATATTCTTGACCCAATCGACCCAGGCTTTGGATCCGCGGGACAGTATTTCACCATGACTTTGGAGGCATTTTTGAGACCGGAAAAAAAGTTTAAATCAGTTGAAGATTTAAAGACCCAAATCAGGCACGATTTGGTCGAGGCGGAAAAACATCGCAGTTAATCCCGGGTTTTTGGCTGAAGAACTGGACACCAGCAGGTTGTTCGCCCACCAATTGGCTCGCGGATCAGGGGACTATTCGTTTTGGGACAAAGTAATCCGTCTTTCCATCTGGAATGAAAAAGCCAGGATTTCGGCGGGTCTCCCCCATGAACACCAACAGATTTCATCGCCCCACGGGCCACGAAAAGAATTTGTTTGAAAAGAATTTTTTCCTGAGTCCCCTGAATTTTACCGCTTTTTTGGCCGGGGTGTATACCAGAACGCCAAAGAACCTCATCCGCCATCCAATTTCCCATGCCTTGGAAATAACGCTGATCAAGAAGCAGGGCTTTGACAGGTCTGCGGGAATGCCGGTTAAGAGCGGAATGAAGAATGTCTTTCGTGAATGCCCTGCTCAGCATGCCGGTCGGGAGATCTGTCCACCAATCGGGTGGGGTATGACCCTGGTGCAGGCGGAGGCGGCCGAATTGACGGGGATCGCGAAAAACAAGGGTGTGCTGATTTTGCCTGAGAACGAGGGCGTCGTATTTGCGGGATTGGTAGTTTTCCGGTTCGAGGAATAAATTCCCGGTCATTCCCAGGTGTAGTCCCATCCAATGATTGCGGGAAAAGCCAAAGAGCATTTGTTTGCCATGGGTCTGGGCAGAGGAAAGGAATGTGCCCGTCAACCTTTTGCAGAACTGAGAACGGTCAAGGTCGCGGTACACCCGAGAGGTGGGATGCGTAATGACCTCCTTAATTTTTTTACCCACCCCGTCATTCCATTGACTGCAGGCAAAAGCAACTTCAGCAAGTTCTGGCATGATGAATTATTGAGGGCATTAGGACGGGCTGAGGGAAAGAAGTCGTCTTCGGGTTTCACGGTCTTTTTTCCGGTCGCATTTCATTTCGATAACCCGGACGCCGGTAGCGATTGGATGTTGAATGAGACCGGAAATTTCTTCCCAGGTTGACGGGCAAATGAATTCAATTCCGTGTGCCTCACAAAGGAGAGGAAAATCGCATTCCTGTGGGGTGGCGAAGCATTTTTCAAATTCCGGTTCTCCGGCGACAGGAAGATTTTCAAAAATACCCCCACCTTTATTGTTGATTATAAAAACTGTCAGGCTGCCCATAAATTGTGCGTGAAAAAGAAGGGCATTGGAGTCATGAAGAAACGCGAGTTCTCCGGTTAGCAGGAATGCGGGCGAATCAGAAAGGTGAGCCAGTCCCAACGCGGTGCCCAGAGTCCCGTCAATTCCGTTCACTCCACGGTTTCCAAATATTTTGCGTTTTTTTTCTTTTGCATACCAAAACCATTCGAGATCCCGAATCGGCATACTGTTAGACACCTGCAGGTAGGAATGTTCGGGCAGATTTTTGGATAGTTGTCGAACCAGTTTTCCCTCAAAAAAATCATTTTGTTCAGAAAATGCCAGTTCCAGTTTTTTCTCCACACTTTTTTCCGCACTGCTCCATAGTTTTACCCATTCGTTCCCGCAAATCGGTAGTTCAATGAGGGAAAGCCTGGAATATTCCAGTTGAAAAGAATGGCTCGTACTGGTGAGAGGATCGACGGAGATTCCTCTCGGTTCAATTACCAGTCTTTCGGCACCACTCTGATCAATCCAAGAACGCAAAGTCTTCGAGGTTGGAAGAGGACCGAGTACGATAATAAGGTCGGGTTTTGCTTGCTGAGCAAAAGAGGAATCACGGAGAAGATTTTCGTAACGCAGAATTTTTGTGGAAAGCGGATATTCCCGAAGGGGTGAGAGCGAATCGCAAAGCACGGGAGTGTGATATTTGCTCAGCCAGTCGAGGATAAATGCAGCGGGTGCATGTTCACCGGCAATGATAAGCGGTTTGACAAATTGGTTGGCCAGTCTGCTTATTTCATCTACAGCACGGTCGGAATCGAGTTTGGACGGAGCCATCGTGATCAACGGAGACAGTTCTACTGGATCCGGTAATTTCAGGGGTAGAAAAGGTTCACGAAAGGGGAAGTTAAGATGAACCGGGCCGGGATTTAAGTCCATGGACTCGAGATAGGCCTGGGCAAGTGCGCTGCGAAGAGATTGGATGGCAGTTGGATCGAGATCGGGTAGGGGAATCTGATGGAATCCCCGTACGAATGAACCAAACAAATTGACTTGATCAATGGTTTGCCCGGACGCGCAGTTCTGCAATTCCTCGGGTCGGTCCGCGGAAAGAAACAGGAGTGGGACACTTGAATGAGAGGCCTCGGCAATTGCGGGGAACCAATTCGTCACAGCGGAACCGGAAGTGCATAGAATAACCGCGGGTTTCTGGGTGCGTCTACTGTACCCGAGGGCAAGAAACGCGGCTGTTCGTTCATCAAGAACGGACGCACAGTCAATGGACGGGTGCCTTTCGAATGCCAAAACAAGAGGGGTGGAACGGGAGCCGGGAGAAAAGAAAACCATGGAAATACCCAACTCGTGCAAAGTTCGTGCGACAACATCACCCCAGACAAAATTAGCCTGAGCAGTTGATTCGGAATTAAGATTCATTCACTGGGAAGAGTAGTTCCTCCCGAAATAACTTCAAGCATTGCTTCCAGTTTCCAGTCCGTTTCCATCCGTTCATTGGAGGGAGTTGAGCCTTCGACAATCCCAGCACCCGCATACAAAGAAAGGGTACGGGGGGTAAATTTGCCACATCGGATGGGAACAATAAATTCACCCCGCCCCCTGGAATCAAACCATCCCGCGATTCCAGAATACCAACCCCTGGAAAATCCTTCGAGTTTACGAACCATTGGTAATGCCTCTTCGCGTGGGGAACCTCCCATCGCTGGAGTCGGATGCAGGGCTGACAGTGCATCAAAAGGATGCACATTCTTAGGCAATTTCGCAAGTATCGGAGTGCGTACATGTTGTAAGTTAGCCAGGCGGAGCAAGCGTGACTTGCCTTCCCCGCATTGAGAAATCCCGATGCTTTTGAGCCGGCGTAACATTGAATCAATCACTAAACGGTGTTCCCTCACTTCTTTTTCCCGGCCCAGCAGAGTTTTTCCCAAATGGGCGTCCTTTCCGGCCGAAGGACCTCTGGGAGCCGTTCCAGCCACGGCTTCAGTTTCCAGAGATATACCGGAGACTTTCGACAGAATTTCCGGTGTGGATCCGATAAACATTCCGTTATCCGGAGTCGTCATGCAGAAGGTGTAACAATCAGGAAATTTATTTTTGAGACCATGAGCGATAGAAAAATAAGGCAGTTCCTGCTTGGTTTGGTAAGTGAGTTTCCGGGCCAGAACTATTTTTGAGATTTCTCCGGATTTTATTGCCTGGAGTGCTTTGACTACTGCGTTTTCGTAATCGGTATTCTCCCGGGCTGGACCAAGGAGTAAGTTTTGGGGTGCCCCGCGTAGTGGACGAAGATATTGAAGCCGGTTGAAAATTTGAAGGAGTTTGGAAATCTCTGCGTTTAATTCGTCGGGATTTGTGAAAGGGGAAATGGGATGATTGAGTATAATATAATGGTTCCCCCCCTTGCGTAAGACTTGCCACTTTGGCAAAAAGACTTGAAGGGCGGGTAAACCCGGTTCTTCGGACTCGTTTTCAAATGTGGCATTTAAGAAAAGAGTGGGACCGGTTGCCCCGAGTTGATTATCGCCAGCGAGGTGTACTTTTTCCCAGAATTTTTTTGACCAGGCCTTTGCTTCCTGAAAGCGTTGATCCCCGCTAAAAGATGCATGATAGACCGGATCCCCGCAGGCGACTGAAAACTCGTCCGTGGGTTTTTCCAGATAACATCGACCGTCCAACTCCTGATGAACCTGTTCCATGATTGCAAGTGGATCACAAAAGTTAGTTTCAAAAGTAATGGATGAAAAAATGGTCGTGTTTTGCTCGGATGCTTGCTTTTGACAGTATGTCAAAAAAGGCAGAAGATCAGTCTGTTCATCACAAACGAGAGGGGCGGGATTTATTACCGAGCTATTCATTACCGCAAGTTTTTTCCTCTTTGTTTACCGGGTCATATCCGCCGGGGTGAAGGGGATTACACCGGGCAATACGGAGAGCAGTTTTAAACATTGCCTTGGGAAGCGAAAAAATGGACAGGCATTCCAGGGCGTACTCGGAACAGGTTGGATGAAAACGACAGCCTGCGTATGGGCCGAGAAGAGCTTTTTTTAGGGGAGAAAATAGACGATAGATTCGAACAAGCAGAACGAAAGGCAGGGCAATAAGTTGCCAACAAACACCTATGTTTTTCTTTTGAACCATCTCCAATTATAATATTGGCAATTTAGTTTTCAGGCAAAGAAAAGAGATGGAAATTATAAAAAGATAGAATAAATTAGGATTCTTGCCCAGATTCATCACGGGATGCAGGGAGTGCTTTGGATTCAATTTCTGCGGAAATTTTTTCGGTAAATTCATCCAGCGTGCAGGAACCATCGATGCTGGGATCAGCCCGTGAGCGCACCGATACTTTTCCTTCCTCCACCTCTCTCTTTCCGAGTATAAGCATATGGGGGATTTTGTCGTTTTCTGCTTTTCTAATTTTCGCTCCCAATTTTCCAGAGAGAGAGTCCATTCCCACCCGAATTCCTTTTGATTGAAGTATGCGGACACATTCATCTCCTTTTTCCGTTAAATCGTCGTTCATTGGAAGGATTCTTACCTGCTCAGGAGCGAGCCAGGTGGGGAAGTTTCCACCAAAATGTTCAATCAGAACACCGCAAAATCTTTCCATCGATCCGAAGGGTGCCCGATGAATCATGACCGGTCGATGGTCCTGGTTGTCAGAACCGACATAGGACAGATCGAATCTTTCCGGCAGATTATAATCCACCTGAACTGTGCCCAATTGCCATTCCCTCCCAATTACATCCTTAACCACAAAATCGATCTTGGGTCCGTAAAATGCGGCCTCACCGAGTTCCTCCTCGTATTCCACTCCCAGGCTTTTTACCGCTTCTCTAAGAGCTGATTCAGCTTTGTCCCAGGCTTCGGATTCTCCGACATATTTATCAGAGTTGGGATCGCGCAAGCTCACTCGTACACGATAGTCGTTCATACCCAAGACGGAAAAAACTAATTTAACGAGTTCCAGGCATCCTTGAATTTCTTCTTGTAACTGGTCTTCGCGAATAAAGAGATGAGCGTCATCCTGCGTAAAGCCACGAACTCGAGTCATACCATTGAGTTCACCGGACTGCTCCCATCTGTAAACCGTGCCAAACTCTGCCATACGGATGGGCAGGTCCCGATAGGATCTTTGCTCCGACCGGAAAATGCGAATATGCATCGGGCAGTTCATTGGTTTGAGCAGGTAACCATCGATTTCTCCGTCCTCTAATTTATTGGAGAGCTCGGAACAGGAGCATCCTTCCTCCGCAAGTTGGGTTAAACAATCACGATGAATGATTGGAGGATATTGAGAATCCTGATAGTAAGGAAAGTGTCCCGATGTGCGGAAAAGATCAAGTTTGCCCACATGGGGAGTGTAAACTTGAGAGTATCCCTGCTTGTTGAGTTCAGCGGAGATGAATTTTTCCAATTGCTGCCTGATGATTGCACCCTTGGGTTTCCAAAGAACAAGTCCTTGTCCGACCATTTCATCGATATGAAAAAGTCCCATATCGCGTCCGATGTTTCGGTGGTCTCTTTTTTTGGCCTCTTCCATCCTCTGAAGATGTTCGGCCAGTTCATCTTTACTGAGAAATGCAGTGCCGTAAATTCGCTGAAGTTGTTTGTTGTCAGAATCCCCCCGATGATAGGAACCGGCAACCTGAAGAAGTTTGAAAGCTTTAATTTTTTTGGTGTAGGAAACATGGGAACCGGCACAGAGGTCGTGAAATTCTCCATTTCGGTAAAAAGAAATGGTTTCACCAGCGGGTATATCCTCCAATCGTCCGAGTTTGTACGATTCCTGGCCCATGTCAGAAATGATTTTTTTGGCCTCTTCACGAGAAACTTCCACCCGCTCGAATCGTTGGTTTTCTTTAACGATTTTCTTCATTTCCGTCTCGATTTCCTCGAGCACTTCCGGAGTAAAAGCGACTTCTGAATCAAAATCATAGTAAAACCCATTTTCGGTGGGCGGCCCAATGTCGAGTTGTGTCTTAGGGTAAAGACGCAAAACAGCGGCGGCGAGAACATGGGCAGCGGAGTGCCGAACTTCTTCTAATGGAGTCATTTCCTTCATAGTAAGAATAATTTTTACTTGCAGAGGCCAAAACCTGCAATGCCAAAGGAAGAAGATTTATTCGTCAAAGCCGAGGTTGGGACGCAACCATTTCAGTGCTTTTTCGATTGGCCAATTCTTTCTCCTCGCATAATCCTCAACCTGATCCTTGCCAATTTTTCCCACATTAAAATATTTGGATTCCGGATTGGAGAAATAAAGTCCGGATACAGATGATCCGGGATCCATCGCCCGGGACTCAGTCAATTCGAGTCCAATATTTTTTTTCACCTCAAGCAGTTCCCAAATTACATCCTTTTCGGTATGATCCGGTTGACAGGGGTACCCGCTGGCGGGACGGATGCCCTGATATTTTTCCTTAATTAAATCTTGGTTGCTCAGATTCTCTTTCTGTCCGAATCCCCATAGATTCCGGACTTTCTTATGGGTGTATTCCGCCATTCCTTCCGCAAAACGATCCCCCAGTGCTTTGGTCATAATCGCATTGTAGTCATCATTGTCCTCTTCGAATTCTTTTGCGAGTTGGTCAACTCCTGCCCCCGCACAAACCGCAAAAGCACCAAGGTAATCCGTTCGGTCCGATTCCACGGGAGCGATAAAATCGGAAAGGCAGTACTGGGGCTGGTTCAAGCAGTAGTTTGCTGACGTCTGATAAAGTGAAACCGGGAAATTTCCTTCTGCTTTTCCAAGTCTTGATAGAGTATCACATCATCCCCACTCGCATTTGCGGGCCAGAGACCAATCATCGCCTCGCAGGTAAAAAGATTATTCTTAATGATTCTATTGAGCAGTTTTTGGGCGTTATCAAAAAGATCTTTAGCTTCTGTACCGGAGTCAGACCGATCAAAAATGGACGGGTATTGACCTTTTAACTCCCAGGACCAGAAAAAGGGTGACCAGTCAAAGAACTTTAGGACCTCTTCAAGGGAAGCGGTTATTTTCTTCACACCCAGGGCATTGGGGCTTGGTTCGTCGATTTTCCGGTCCTTCCAGTCCAAAGAGAGGGGTTTATTCCGTGCTTCTTGTAGGGAAAGAAGTTTTTGTGTTCCTTTTTCCGCATGCTTGATCCGAAGCTTTTCCTGATTTTCGAGGAGGTTTTGAACGAATTCCTCTTTTTTGCCCTCGCTCGTTAAGTCGTTGCACACATTAACCACGAGTGAAGCATCCGGAACCTGAACCACCGGTTCGGTGTAAAACGGAGCAATTTTGATTGCGGTGTGAGCACGACTAGTGGTGGCTCCACCAATCAGGAGAGGAATCGATAGGCCCAGTTTGGTCATTTCCTTGGCATTGTGTATCATTTCGTCGAGTGACGGAGTGATCAAACCGCTCAGGCCGAGCACATCGGCCCCATGTTCGTGCACAGCTTCGAGAATTTTGTCGCAGGAAACCATCACCCCTAAGTCAATGACCTCCCAATTATTGCAGGCCAGAACGACGCCCACGATATTTTTCCCAATATCATGAACATCCCCTTTAACTGTGGCGATGACCATGGTGCCTCTTTTTTTCGAGTCGGTTCCTTCTTTTTCAGCTTCCATGAAAGGTTCAAGGTAGGCGACCGCTTTTTTCATCACCCGGGCACTTTTGACCACCTGGGGAAGAAACATCTTTCCTTCCCCGAATAAGTTACCCACCACTTTCATACCGTCCATAAGCGGACCTTCAATGACCTCCAAAGGACGGCCTAACATTTGTCGTGCTTCTTCCGCATCTTCTTCGGCATAATCTCCAATGCCCTTCACTAATGAATAACTTAATCGTTCATCCACCGGCTTTTTTCTCCATGAGAGATCCGGACCTTCTGATTTTCTCTTTGAGTTTTGATCCTTGATCTCTTCGGCGTAATCTAGGAGCCGGTCCCCTGCACCCTCGTCTTTATTCATTACGACATCCTCGACCCGCTCACGGAGAATGGGGTCGATGTCGTCGTAAACCGCAAGCATTCCGGCATTCACGATTCCCATATCCAATCCAGCTCTGCATGCATGATACAGAAAAGCGGCGTGCATGGCCTCGCGGACGAGGTTGTTTCCACGAAAGGAAAAAGAAACATTACTGATCCCTCCGCTCGTTCTCGCATGCGGGCACCTTTTCTTAATCTCTGTAAGGGCTTCGATGAAGTCGATACCATAGGAATTGTGTTCAGACATGCCTGTGGCAAGCGTGAGAACATTAGGATCAAAAATAATGTCTTCAGGCGGGAAATTAACTTCGTCGACCAGAATTTTGTAAGCTCTTTCGCAGATTCGTACCTTATCATCCAAGGTTGCGGCCTGTCCCTTTTCATCAAAGGCCATAACCACAACCGCGGCACCATACCGAAGAGCAAGTCCAGCATGTTCTTTGAAGACCTTCTCTCCTTCCTTGAGGCTAATGGAGTTGATGATACATTTTCCCTGAATCACTTTTAATCCCGCTTCGATTACTGACCATTTTGAACTGTCAATCATTATTGGAACTTTTGAAATGTCTGGTTCCGACACGACAAGGTTCAAAAATCGGCTCATACAAGCTTCGCCGTCGAGCATGGCAGCGTCGAAATTCACATCGATTACATTGGCGCCGTTCTCTACTTGTTGCTTGGCCACCCGAAGAGCAGTCTCATAGTCTTCGTTTTCAATCAACTTTTTGAATCGGGGAGAACCCGTTACATTGGTTCGTTCACCCACCATCAAAAAGGAATTCTGCCGATCTTTCATCGTGAAAGGTTCCAGCCCGCTCAAGCGAAGTGCAGGGTCAATCTCGGGAATTGTTCGGGTGGGATAGTTACCCAATTTTTCTGCGATTGCATTGATGTGATTGGGCGTGGTTCCGCAGCAGCCCCCTGCAATGTTAAGAAGCCCTTCCTGTGCAAAAATTTCAAGTGACTGAGCGGTGTCTTCCGGTTTTTCGTCATATCCTGTGGAGGAGAGCGGATTAGGAAGACCCGCGTTCGGATAGCAGTGAATGAGGCAGTCCGCATTCTTGGATAACTCCTGAAGATAGGGACGCATGGCATCAGCTCCCAATGCACAATTTAATCCCACGCACAGGGGTTTGGCGTGCGAGATTGAATTCCAGCAAGCTTCCGTAGTTTGACCGGAAAGTGTGCGTCCAGAGGCATCAGTTATGGTAATGGAAAGAATTACCGGTAAGCGGTTTCCTGTGGTTTCAAAATAGTTTTCGATCGCATATATTGCGGCTTTTAAATTGAGGGTATCAAATGTGGTTTCCGGTAAAAGCAGATCAACACCTCCAATCACCAATGATTCGATTTGCTGGTAGTAAGTGGCAACCAACTGGTCAAAGGTGACGTTTCGCAGTGCGGGATCGTTCACATCCGGAGAGAGAGATGCAGTACGATTGGTTGGACCGATTGCACCGGCGACAAACCTGGGTTTACTCGGGTCTTTTCTCATTGCCTCATCCGCCGCCTCCCGGGCGAGTTTGGCGGCGGCAATGTTGAGATCCGGCACAATTTCCTCAAGGTTGTAATCGGCCATGGAAATAGTTGTGGCACTAAAAGTATTTGTTTCCACAATATCACTGCCGGCATCAAAATAAGATTGGTGGATGTTGCGGATAATGTCCGGTCGCGTAAGGCATAACAGATCGTTATTCCCTTTCAACTCCTTGGCATGATTCTTAAAAAGATCTCCCCGGAAATCTTCTTCCCCTAACTTCTCCTGTTGAATCATCGTACCCATGGCACCATCCATGATTACAATTCTTTCTTTAACGAGATTTTCGAGGTCCTGCTCTGTGGGTCTGTTTTTGAAAAAGTTATTCATTTCGTATCAACATATCATGATATGATGATGCGTTTTTGCAAACAGAAATAAAATTTCTTTGCTTATTTTTCAGGAGTTGTGTAGAAATGGAAAAGTACGGGATGTAGCGTAGTCTGGTTAGCGCGCCTGCTTTGGGAGCAGGAGGCCGAGAGTTCGAATCTCTCCATCCCGACCATTTTTCTCATTTTATGTTATAAAGATTACATGAAGGGTTCCAATAATCCAAAACAGAATGAGCGATAGCCTGGAACAGGAAATTGTAGATCATTACCGGCTCAGCCCACATCCGGAGGGAGGATGGTATAGACGCACATTCAGCTCCCCAGAAAAAGTAAAATTAAAACGGGGAGAAAGAACTTGCGGAAGTTCAATTCAATATTTTTTGAAAGCGGGTGAGCATTCTTCGCTGCACTATCTTCACTCGGATGAAATTTGGTATTTTCATTTTGGCTCTCCGGTACAATTACATCTTTTTTCAGGAACGGAATATCGGAATGTTGTCTTGGGGCATTCATGGGAAAAAGGGCAGGTGGTGCAATATCTTGTGGAATCCGAAACCATTTTCGGTGCGGAACGAATGGAAAACCGGGGCTCTTTAATGAGCTGTTCCGTTTGTCCTGGTTTTGATGAGGAAGATTTTAACTGGCCGTGCAGGGATGAACTTGTGTTAAAATTTCCCCTGCAAAAAGATATTATCGAACGATTGCATTACCGATCAGAAAAATCACCGATGTAATGTCGAGGATCGAGGAATATAGGTCTGGCTCTGACCGAATTATGACTTGCTTCATTCCATCATACAGGGACTGGATTGATTCACTTCTCACCGAACTGAATAAGGGGAGAGACCACTATAAGTTCTCCCATCATATTGGTGGTCGTTGGGAAAACACTTATCTTGATATTACCCATGTACCAACCGTCCGTATACCTATGCGGTTGGCCCGGGATTTGGTGAAAGAAAATTGGAGAATTCCGACCGTAGTTCTGTATGAGTCGATGCCAAATGTTCACCTTTCCAATCCACCTTTTTGGTTTAACATTGCAAAAAAAGGAGAACGGACAGGGGTGCATGACCATGCAAAGTTGGCTTCAGTTTCCGGAGTTGTCTATTTGCATTGCAGTCCGAATTCCGGAAACCTTTTTTTTCAATCAAAAGAGAAGATCGAATGTTCAATTGTGCCGGAAGAAGGAAAAATGGTCTTGTTTCCTTCCCATGTGAAACACGGAGTGAGTGTGAATGAATCTTCTGATCAACGTATTTCTCTTGCTTTTAACCTTTATCCATTCCCTCTTCCTAGCGATGATTGGTAATTATTTCGCTAATTTATTGCCTTTTTTTTAAAAAAGACGAAATTTCACCGATTTAAATTGTAGTTCTTGGCCCTACCCACAATTGTGAGAGGGTTTATTTAGCCCGTTAATCAACTTACACTGTTTTTTTGCCATGATTCAACCATCTGATTCCTTTGAAGAAATAGATTCTGCCGTTGTGCGCTTTGCCGGAGATTCCGGAGATGGAATGCAAACCGTTGGGGAGCGTTTTACAGACAGCAGTGCATTCGCAGGAAATGATATTGCGACTCTTCCCGATTTCCCTGCAGAAATAAGAGCACCTGCAGGGACTCTCGCCGGTGTTTCAGGGTTTCAATTACAATTCGGAAACCGTAAAATTCTTACTCCGGGTGACGAACCGGATGCTCTGGTTGCAATGAATCCAGCCGCATTGAAATCGAATATTGGTGATTTACCCGAAGGGGGAATGCTGGTGGTCAATATTGATTCGTTCAAGTCGATGAATCTAAAGAAAGCGGGGTATGAAAATAATCCTTTGGAAGATGATGAATTCCGCAAGAAGTATCACCTCGTTGAACTTGACTTAACTGGACTAACCAAGGAAGCCCTGACCGAGAGTCCGCTCAAACCATCGGATAAAGTCCGGTGCAAAAACTTCTTTGCATTAGGATTTATGTATTATGTGTATGGTCGTCCGCTCGAACCGACCTTGTCATTTTTTGAACAAAAATGGGGAAAAAAGCTTCCTGATCTCGCCGAGGCAAATTCTAAAGTGCTCAAAGCCGGTTTTAACTTGGGTGATACTATGGAAACTGCGAGGAATCGCTATCAAGTATCCAAAGCTCCGGTGCAATCTGGTGTCTACCGGAAGATATCCGGAAATGAAGCACTCGTGTATGGATTAGTGGCAGCTTCCCAAAAAGCGAATCGTGATTTACTTTATTCGGGCTATCCGATTACTCCGGCGTCTCCGGTGTTGGAAGGACTTTCCCATCTTAAGAAATTCGGAGTAAAATGCGTTCAGGCTGAAGACGAAATTGCTGCGATGGGAGTTGCGTTGGGAGCAAGCTTTGCCGGAGATCTTACAGTTTGTGCAACAAGTGGCCCGGGCATGTGTTTGAAAAGTGAGTTTATCGGTCTTGCTTCCATTACCGAGTTACCACTGATAATAATCAATGTGCAAAGAGGTGGTCCGAGTACCGGATTGCCCACCAAAACCGAACAAAGTGATTTATTACAGGCATTATTTTCGAGGCATGGTGACTGTCCCATACCCGTCCTCGCGGCCCACTCCCCATCCGACTGCTTCGAATGTGCGATTGAAGCCGCCCGTATTGCAATTACTTATATGACGCCGGTAATTTTACTGAGTGATCTCTATGTGGCGAACGGATCTGAACCGTGGTGTATTCCTAATGTGAGTGAATTACCGATAATTGAAAACTCTTTCGCAAGTACCGAGGAGGAATATGTTATTTACCGAAGAAATGCAGATACCCTTGCCCGTACCCAAGCTATTCCTGGCCAAGTTGGGCTAGAACACCGGATTGGAGGCTTGGAAAAAGGCGAAGACGGAGGAGTGAGTTACGATCCTGAAAACCATGAGGATATGAGTCATTTGAGATCCGATAAAATAACCGGTATCTCGAAATCACTCGGTCCAATTGAAATTCAAGGAGAACCGGAAGGTGAGCTTCTGGTAATTGGGTGGGGCGGGACTTACGGTGCAATCTCATCCGCAACAAAAAGTTTGAGGGATGAGGGTTTTTCGGTCAGTAATATTCATCTACGTCATCTTAATCCATTTCCCGACGATTTGGAAAAGGTGATGAGAAGTTTTAAAAAGGTGATCGTGCCGGAATTGAACCTCGGCCAACTCAATCTTTTATTAAGAGCCAAATTCCTGATCGATGTTATTTCCTATGGAAAGCTGCAAGGCAAACCTTTTAAGGTTGCAGAATTACGTGAAAAGTTTCTTGAACATCTGAATTAGTTAATTAAATCGTACATCAACATGACCACTTCCACGACTGACGAAAGCAACCTGACCAAAAAAGATTTTGTAACCCCAAATGATGTTCGTTGGTGCCCGGGATGTGGGGATTACGCGATCCTGAATGCCGTGCAAAGAACCCTTCCCGAGTTGGGTATCCCAAGGGAGCAATTTGTGGTGGTAAGTGGTATTGGATGCAGCAGTCGCTTTCCTTATTACATGAATACATACGGGTTTCACACCATCCATGGTCGTGCCCCTACGGTTGCTACAGGTGTTAAAGTGGCTAATCCAGATTTGTCTGTCTGGATGATTACGGGTGATGGTGATGGCTTATCAATCGGAGCCAACCATTTGCTTCATCTTTTGCGCCGAAATTTAGACATCAATGTTTTGCTTTTTAACAATCGGATATACGGGTTGACCAAGGGGCAGTACAGCCCGACATCGGAAGTGGGAAAAAAGACAAAGAGTACTCCGCTCGGTTCTGTGGATCATCCAATCAATCCATTGCTGTTTGCTTTGGGGAGCGAGGCGACTTTTGTTGCCCGTACCACGGACACGGATATGAAGCACATGATTGAGACCTTTAAAACTGCCCAATCCCATAAAGGCACCTCATTTGTGGAAGTTTTTCAAAATTGCGTGATTTTCAACAACAAGACTTTTGATACCGTCACATCCCGAGATGCCAAGCAAGACCAAGTACTTTTATTGGAAGAAGGTAAGCCTTTAATTTTTGGTTCCAACCGGGACAAGGGTATTCGCCTCAACGGATTATCCCCAGAAATTGTTAGTCTGGGAGATGGAGTAGGCCAAGACGATTTATTGGTTCATCAACCCAGTAATTCAAATTCAGCCTACGCTAACATACTCGCTCAGATGACCTACCCGGCATTTCCCACACCGGTTGGAGTTTTGAGACAGTTAGAAGGTCGTGAGACCTATGAAGATGCGTTAAAGCAACAAATCGAACTCGCTCAGATGAAAGGAACTGGAAATCTGCAGGAACTGCTAACCGGACAAAATTCCTGGGTGGTTGAGAATTAAAATTTGTTTGAGTGCAATTTCTTCTTGTTGACCTGAAAGATAATTTTAACACGATAAAGAAGATGGAATTCATTGATGATCCCCAAATTGGTCATAACAAATTTAAACTACCGGTTTTACTTGTTCCGGTATTAATGTTCGTGGTGCTCGGCCTTGGTATATTTGTTTCCAAACTCTATGTCAGTAGCGTCTTAGATAAACCAGTTGCTGAGGAATCTCAGTAAGGTTTATTCGTCTATTAATTAGTCCAGTCTGATTAAATCAGTTAATTTTTGGTCTTAGAACCAAATTCACTCATTGATATAGTTTTGCTTGGGTGCATCAATCAGAAATATTCCTGTTTAGTAATTTGTAAAATTTATTTCTTCCCCTGTCTTACTTTTCACTGGTTTTCCATTCACCCATTTCCCTTGAAATGAAATTTTACCTTCATGATCATAGGAAGTTCCATACCCGTGCTCTAAACCTTCATTAAATTCACCCTGATATATCGTTTTGTATCCCAACTTCTTTTTTCCATATCCATGAGGAATATCGTTTTTCGATTCTCCCCAATAGGAATATGCCCCATTTAATTTAAATTGTGAGACCTTGGGTGTTTCTTCTTTAGTCCCATTGGATAAAAACGGAGTAATCATACCGATCTCTTCTTTTGAATGTTTAATCATTTCAGGAATTAATTTTTTCTCATCCTCGTTCACAAGTTTTGAGATTCTCAGAATTGAATTTTCTACAGTTTGGTCACCAGAATCCCGTGCAAGTTGATACCAAACCAAAGATTTACTCCATTCATTTTCTATTTCATAACACGCTGCGAGGCTTCGCAGGCTATTCTTATCTCCACCACCACCTGAACAGACATGAGAAACCATTTTTTTGACAATTCCAGAGACTTACTTACTCCCTTGCCATACAGGTGAGCATTTCCAAGATAACGGCAGGCTAGGGGACTGCCGGAATTAGCTGCCATTTTCATCCAATACCTAGCTTCGGTTAAATTTTGCCTGTCTCCTTTACTGTATAAAAAACCTAGACGGAGTTGTGCATTAACATCGCCTTTGAGTGCACTCGTTTTTAAGAAATCGGATGAATAAAGAAAAGGTGAAAGACAAAGCGAAACTACAAAAAGGAGAGACTTAATGTGCCTACTTTCTCCTAAACAATCGGTTAAGCAAACCTTTGCTCTTTTTTTCATCATCGGGGGCATCGAACTTCCACATCTGTAAATTATCTTTTGTCGGTGCATCGCCTATGAGTGCATTAAATTTCCCCTCTAATTTCAAGGCCTGGGCGTAAATAGCCAGACTGATTCTACCAAAACTCGGAAGCGGATCCGGGAAGAGAGTTGAGTAAGCGACTGGTTTTAATCATGAGCATTAAATCGATATCATAAGCATCTCCGAAATAGGAGGGCTCGCCCAGTACAAGCATCATTCGACCACTCCTCACCTCCTTCATTCCCCCTTGGGAGGTGTCGAGAGTGCCTCTTGCTTCAATCGGAATGAATTTGAAACCCCCGTTTTGCGTGGTTTCGAATATGATCGTTCCACTACCGGAGAACTTTGCACTTCCTTCATTCGAGGAAATCGTAACATTCGCATCCTCTGAAGAGCAAAACAGAAAGCTCCCATCCAGCAGTTTGATGGAGTGATCGGCTTCCCAACTGGCCACGCTCATACTACCCAGGCGGTATATGATATTTTCGTGGTGAATTTCTGTCCTTGAACCTCTTACCGGTACAAATCAGAGCGTCCACCGTGCTGAATGATGTCCTCCGCTTCGTAAGTCCACAATTTTAGTTTCGTTTGATTCACCTCCTTAGGATGACTTCAGATTTCCCCTGAACATGGCTGGGCAATTGGTTGTGATTTGGCACACAAAAAAATCGCCGCTGAATGAACAGCGGCGATTAAAATTGTAGAAAGTTTAAGAAATCTGCCCAATTTTTAAAATCGGGCATTCAAACCAAGAACGATACCGTAATCATAACTTTTAAAGTCGTGATCAGCAAGTCCCTCGGTGTTACGAGTGCTGTAGTCGTAGAAAGGTGGAAATTTTAAGAGAATCGGACAAGAGGATACTCAATTTTAAAATTTATGATCGTGGATCATATCATCACGGTCTTTATTAACCCCTTCATCAAAGACCTTATAAGAAATTTTATACTTTGGAATGATAGTGAAACTCATGAGCTCGTAGTTAAGCGCATAAGAAGCGGAGTATTCAATGCTGCTAAGTTCATCTTCATGTCCATTCTGCGAGTCGGCAATGCTTCAGTATTCGCCATGATGAGATCCAATAGATGCGTCGAAAATTGCGGTGGTGGAGTCGTTCACGACATATGATTTGAGAACACCCACGTTGGGGTAAATTTCCATGTAATCCTCGGTGTCTATATTCCGAGCTTCGGTCCATGGAGTAACTTACACCGCCACGACACTGACCAACCATTACCAAATTGAGCAAGCAATAACGCGTAAGCACCCTGTAGAGTTGTAATTGAATGAACTTAAATTCGGATTTTACATATAGTCATTGATGGTGTAACTCACTCCCACATAGGGAGTAATGATAGCGTCGCTCCGCATCCAAACACACCCAATCCCGCACCGGCGAAGAAAGTGTTTGTCCACATGCCCGTGGCTTGCTGCTTCAGCTCGCCAGAAGAGGACAGGGGGTTGGATCTGAAAGAAATACTTCGAATTGTAACCGACAAAAGAGGACATGCCTTTATCCTTCAGTTGGACAGGGCGCTGGGCACCCGTATCGCTCACCGCGACATCATTGCCCTACATTGTCGCCAGAAGAGGGCGATTCCCCAGTTGCCTGAGCAGGCACAACTGGTCTGTCCGTTCCCTCAATACGATCTCTTACTCTGCTGCGCAGACTGAGCAAAAACCAATTGAGTGGCTCAAGCAATGCCAAAGGTGACGATATATTTAGTAATGGTTTTCATTGTGAATAAATCTGTAAATTTCGTAGGACTACTGTTTACGAATCTTGATGGCAGAAGTACCGTTGGGGAGTGCAATTACAGAGTCAATGTGCCCTGCTGGACCATTGTCAAAATGTGCGGGACTCAAGTTTACTCCACCATGACTCACATCAGTCAGATTAACGCCACCCACTACACGGTTGTTGAATGTGTTAAAGTGTAATGTACCATCTCGACTTCTAAGCATGACATCTGCAGTTGAGGGGAAGGCGACATCCTTAAGGTTAATGGTAATCGCTTCCATGTATACATCATCAAGTCTTCCTGAAAAATTTAATCCATTTACTTGAATCAAGTTGTTGGCGACCAAATAAACATTATCAGGATCGGAGTTTTTACCTCCTGTACCGACTGAAAAGGTACTGCTGTGCGAATCGGATAATCCAATGTGTAATTCATTGAGTGAGCTGATCGCGAGGTTTCCACCGGTCTCAATGTTTACATTGACCAGTCTCATCGTGTCTTCGGATCCTAATCCAAAGTTAGATCCGGTATATTTAACATTTATTGGATCAGGGTTTCCTCCTTCGTAATCAGCTGTGTTTGCGGGAGCATATTCAGAACGAAGATAAAAATCATCGGCTGCACCTATTGCCAACGCATGATCTTCCACATCATTCGAGTTAGTGAATGTGATATCTCCGGCAATGGTCATGTCTTTAGCTGCTCCGATGACAAGAATTTTACGATCAGCGGTGGAAGTCGCTTTTGTCAAATGGGAGGAAACATCGATCGAAGTTGCAGTTCCCTTGGATCCGAGGGTCATGGTTGATCCGGGAATCAAGTTGATTTTGTCCAAGCTCACTTTGAGAACCGAGGACTGCATGAAGTTATCATCATCACCGTCTGGATCACCAAGGTCATTATTTCCGGTCAAGGTGGAAAGCAGAGAGAGGTAATCTGAGGTGGTTGATGAAAGTAAACCTGTAAGATTTACAGAACTGTTCGCAGTCGTGGAAAACCCATTGAGGGCTGCGGTGGCAAGGTCGGAACCCTTCGATCCTACAGCCCCATACTTGACTAGAAGCTTGACCAATTCCGTGTTGTAACCACTACCTGCAAAGGATGCCATATTGATGGATGTCGGCAAATCAGATGAAGATGTTACGGTCACATCTTTCAAAATCATATCTGCAATTGATGCGGCAGCAGTAAGAGCCGATTGGTGAGTAGGGGCGGTGTAGGCTGCGTCTGCCAAGACATTTGTGATGGTATCTTTAAGAGCGGAATTTTGTGTAGTGCTGTGGATTTGGGATAATAGACCAGCTTTAGTTGAATCTAAACCAGAAGATGCAGCTTTTTCAGCATCTTCAAGCGACAAACCTGAATCGATGGTGGCAACCAAAGTATTTATATCAGATACAGAAGACATACTTTTCAGAGTCTCAAGCGTAACTCCAGTCTTGGTGAGTGCGGTTTTAAATGCGGTCACATCAGCTTGGGAAATTACACCTAAATTAAAGGCAACCTCAGCCTCATCTTTAGTGAGGCTGAAACCATTCAAAGAAATAATCTTGGAAAGCTTGTCAGCAGAATAGGCGGCTAATTCAATACCACTATATCCGGCAGTTTTGAGATTCTGAGCATCAGAAAAACTAATATTTAGAGTCATAAGACTTTCGAGAGATTGATCGGGGATAGAAGTAAAAAGACTTTTCAGTTCAGTTTTTCTTTTAGCTTCTGCTGCAGATAGACCAGAAGAAATGTGAGAATCCATTTCATTCAACGCATCGGTTTCTTTGTTCGCAATTTCGGTTGGATCAATACCAGAGGATATAAATTGTTTAGTCTTATCAAGTCCGTGTTTTACGACAGCATCAATCCCTGCACCAGTGTCTTTCGCCTCTTTAGCTTGGCTTACGCTATAAGCATTTGCTCCTATTTTACCGGCATTTACTAATTTTCCAATATCGTCAATTGATAAATGAGTTGTATGTTCTTTTGTGTATCCAGCGTCAGCAGCTTTGTGTATACTGCTAATTCCATCATTTTTCATATCAGTGAAGGAAAATCCTTTATTTAAACCGACTGCAGCTTTTTTGGCATCATCAGTGGACATTGCATTTGCTCCAGTGAAACCTTTATCAATGGCATCCAAAACATGATTAATATCAAGGCCAGTTCCCGTACCAACGTGTTCACCAGTATATCCACCGCTTACAGCAGAGGTTACTTCATCAAAACCATGAGTGTCAAAAATTTCATCAAAATCGAATTTGGCGTCAATGTTGGACTTTAGCGTGGTTAATTGTGTGACCACAATTTTTCCTTCACCCACTTTTTTGGCCGCTTTCAGAAAGTGAAGATTTGAACCATCACCTCCTCCGGTCAACCCAGCATCTACAGCACTAATAACATGAGTATGATCGACCTCTTTTTTTCCGATCGCTTTGGAGACATGTCTGAGATTGCTAAATGAACCGCCGGCTTTAGCCACCTTTTTAACCCCCTCTATTCCCATGTTTTTCGCAGTTGTTAAGTCAATGCCTGCCCGAACCACAGTAACCACCGGATTACTTTCGATGGCCTCCGGTGCGGCTTTCGACTTCTTGCTTGAAGATGAAGAGACTGATGATTCTGCAGGGGATTCTCCACCACCACCGCCACCGCCTTCTTGTGCGACTGCAGGATTTGCTAGGAAGGTGATCAAAATTGATAAGACTACGAGTTGATATCTGCTATGTTTCATCATTGGATGTGTAATATAAGGTGTATTTGATTTTATGATCTAAAATTTGCTCTATTGTTCAAGCTTTTTCTGTTTTTATTTGTAAAAAAATGATGAATTAGAAATTAAGACAAATGTGGTGCCGAGGGCGAGACTCGAACTCGCACATCCTTTCGGACACTAGAACCTGAATCTAGCGCGTCTACCAATTCCGCCACCCCGGCTGTTGAATGAGTTTCTTTAAAATGATATTATATCTCATTAGCGAGAATAAAGTTGAAAGCTTGTTAATTTAATTCTTGAAAGGGTTAGGAATATCCACTTTGCGTTTTCCATTGGGTTGTTGTGCGAGGAATGGGTCATTTTGGGGGTGGTCATCGGGTTCGAGAATTTCTGGCGGGTCAAACACATGAGAAATTCTTTTGGGAATGGAAGAAAGTATCCGGTTAATGGGAGGTGCATTTCGTTCCCCCAAAATATAAGTTTCCAAAGGATAGTGCAATGATTCATACCGGTCGGTAATCTGTTTTATTAGATTTGAGTTGTTATTCTTGCGACCCGAGAAACAAAACACATCTGAAAAATGAGCACAGGCATCTAACCAATTTCGTAATTCAACATTTAAATTGATTAATACATTTGAATCAATGAAGGTTATAATTCGGGAAAGAGAAAGGCTCTTATTTTCTTCGAGAAGTGAAATGATGGCTTCAATCTGATCGGCTAAATCAACGGTATTTGACAAAAACAAAAACCATTCATTGATTTCCTGCGATTCTGCAATTTCAAAATTGAATTGATTGTTCACCCATTGCCAGTGCGAGCATGGGAGATTGATAAGCTCCATTTGCTCGGGGAAAAGAAAATGTGAACTGCAATTGGATTCTTCTTTTGACACCGCATGGGACAAGGTCACCTCACTTCGGGAATCAGGTGTCTCAATAATAACATATAAATCTCCTTTCATTTAACTTTGAAAAGAAAAGGAACGGCACTGTGCCTGGTGGCGCATTCGATGATCAATCAGAACGAGTGCGCTCATTGCTTCGACAATGGGTACTGCACGCGGAAGGACGCAGGGATCATGCCTGCCACGGCCCATCAACTCTGTTTCTTCCCCTTGTTCGTCAACGGTGTCCTGGGATTGCAGAACAGTGGCCGTGGGTTTGAACGCCACACGGAAATATAGTTCCTCTCCATTACTGATGCCTCCTTGCACTCCTCCCGACTGATTTGACTTGGTTCTCACTTGCCCTTCTCGAATTTCGAAGGGGTCGTTGTGCTCCGAACCTTTTAAGAAGGTGCCTGCAAATCCACTGCCCACTTCGAATCCTTTGGTGGCGGGAAGCGAGAGCATTGATTTTGCAAGGTCTGCCTCCAGTCGGTCAAAGACGGGGGACCCCCAACCGACCGGTAAACCATTAATCCGGCAACGAATTGAACCACCTACTGAATCACCGTTTTTCTTGGCTGCTAGAATAGTTTCTTCCATTTGGGCGGCAAATTCAGGATGCGGACAGCGGGTGGGGGAGGACTCTATCTCCTCAAGAGTGGGGATTTTTTCTAAATCGGGTGCCTGAATATTGTGAATCCTTTCCACATAAGTGGTGATCTTCACCTCGTCATAAGCGAGAATTTTTTGAGCAATCGCACCTGCCGCGACCCTTGCGATGGTTTCACGTGCTGAAGACCGTCCCCCTCCTTCATGGTTCCTGAATCCATATTTTGTCTGATAGGTAAAATCCGCATGAGATGGGCGGAATTTAGTTTTCATCTCATCGTATGCCTGGGGACGGGCATCTTTGTTTCGGACAAGCATTGCAATGGGTGTGCCGAGCGTCATTCCTTGGTAGATCCCGGATAGTATTTCAACTTGGTCTGATTCGTCTCTTGGAGTTGTCAGTTTACTCTGTCCAGGCCGTCTTCGGTCGAGGGCGGGTTGAAGGTCTTCGACAGACAGGGGGAGCTTTGGTGGACATCCATCCACCACCACGCCAATGCCACCACCGTGACTTTCCCCCCAAGTTGAAATACGAAAGATTGAACCAAAAGAATTTCCCATGAGACAATTCAAATTTATAGTCATAAAAATGCAAAACTAAAAGTGAATCGGGGGAACCATTTATTGGTTGATTAAATTTCCGGAAAATTATTTACTGTAGTTTAGGTCGGGTCCCATGCGACGGCGATTGGATGAACCCCGTCAGGTCCGGAAGGAAGCAGCGGTAATCGCAATATCTGTGTGCTGTGGGGTGCCTGGCCTTTTTTGTGCCCCTTTGTTGAACAAATGATTTTATCTGATTAGAAGTTTCGCTTGCGTGTCTTGACGATCATGGCAAGAAAGGTTGGCATAAATGTCTAAGAATGCATATCAGGTAATTGCCCGGAGATGGCGACCCAAACAGTTTTCAGAATTGGTTGGGCAGGACCATGTGGTTCAAACTTTAGGCAATGCCATAAAATTGAACCGTATTGCTCATGCCTATTTATTTGTCGGCCCTCGTGGAACAGGAAAAACCACATCAGCCCGTCTATTTGCCAAATCCCTAAATTGGGAGGATGGGCCCACCCTGGAAGTCCCTGAAAGCTCTGAGATCGGAAATGCGATTATGAATGGCCGGTGTTTGGATGTAATTGAAATTGACGGGGCATCGAATAACTCGGTGGATCAGGTTCGTGATTTACGCGATGAATGCCAGTATGCACCCAGTCAATGCCGATTTAAAATTTATGTGATCGACGAAGTGCACATGCTCAGTCAACAGGCTTTTAACGCGTTGCTGAAAACTTTGGAGGAACCACCCCCACATGTTAAATTTGTTTTTGCCACCACGGAGTCCCATAAAGTTCTGCCCACCATTGTTTCCCGCTGTCAAAGATTTGAATTCAGATCGATTCCCGTTCCATTGATAATTTCCAAATTGGAGGAAATTTGTGTTGCTGAATCGATAACGGTGGAAAGAGAGGCAATGGAAGCAATCGCACGAATGGCGATGGGTGGTATGCGAGATGCCCAAAGTATACTCGACCAAATGATCTCCTTTTGCGGAAAGACAATCTCCCAGACCGATGTTTTGGAGGTGTACGGACTTGCATCGAAGGAAAAAATAAGCGAGCTTGCCCAATTTTTAGTGGATGGAGACTATAATTCTATTATCAGATATGCCGATTCCTTCTCAGTTGAGGGCTTGGACTTCTATCGGGCGTTGCTGGATTTATCCGACAGGTTCAGGGAAATCCTGCTGGATAATTTAGGTGCTCAATCCGGTTCAACTTCTTGCTCAGCTGAGCAGTGTGTGCGTATACTTGACTCGCTTCGGGAGGGTGAGGATTTAGTCAGAATGGGGCTTTCGGAGAAGACAAATTTTGAAGTCACTCTCTTTCGTGCTGTTCTGTCAGGACGATCACGTTCCATTGATCAGGTAATCCGGCAAATTACCACTTTAATTCCGGAACAAGTTAAAAAAAAAACTGAATTAAACCGGATTGTTCTTCCTGACCTCGGTAATTTACAGCAAGAAGGGGTAGCTGAGCAGGTTTCGCTTGATGAAAAGAGCACCAGTTATGAATCTCAAACAGATACATCTCAACAGATTGATATTGAAGTTAAAGAGGATAAAGTCAGTCAATCTTTAGGCTTAACAAGTCCCGTCGAAAAAGAACTTTCCACCGAATCAGATAATCTTGCACCCATAAAAAATGAAACGACATTTGAAAGTGCAGAATCTCCGAGACAGGTGGTTGATCGGGAAAAAATTGAGCAGAAGATTTCCGAATTGCCGGATGGAATTCGTGATATTTTAGAGGATAAATTTAAAGCGGATTTTGTTTCGATTGAAAAAATCGACGAGGATAAACTAATCTGATAATATAAAATCTGGTTCAAGTTCGTGGGGCTGGATCAATAATCCAACCGAATTCATCTTCCCGTATCCATCCTTTTTGGTTCCCGTTTTTGCTTCGGACGAGAAACCAATTGATTCCATCCGAACTTTTATGTTGTTTGGTGTTTTCATCCTTACCAAGACTAATAATTAGACACTCTCCGGGATTGACAGTTGTATTTTCTGAATTTGTTTCTCCGGCAAAGCGACGGAGTGAAATTGTACCGGAGCTATTCTTATCATTATCTGCAATGTGAGCGACTACTTCTCTGGATAGTTCTGTTTGCCGAATGAGGGAAAGATTGGTGGCATAAAGACCTAAGCCCAATAGTATGACCCAGCACACTGTAGTGTTGAAAAGCATTAACTTGCTGTTTTTGAAAAAGAACAGATAAATTAAAAGAAGTAATCCGGTCCAAAATATCAGGGTACAGAATAAGCCCCACAATGAGATGGTATTTTCGGAGAAATATGAACCTTTGAAGCCTTCCTTACTTTTAGGGATCTTCGCCATTTCGTAAGCGAATGCTAGGTTTGTTGCTAGTTCACTATTCCGTGGTTGCAGTAGTAAAGCTTTGCGGAAATACAAAATAGCGAGTCCAAACTGTTCTTTTTTAAAAAAGAGATTCGCTAAATTTCCGTACAAATTCGCAGAGTGGGATATCTTTGACGCTTTTAAGTAATAATCGATTGCCTGATCCAAATTCCCTGACGCTTCCGCCCGAACTGCATCGTAAAAAAGTCGATCCTCATCTCCGCAAAATGCGACTTGAGTAAAAGAAAGAAGCACTCCAAAATGTACAAGAACGGTCAAATATTTCATTTAATTTTTTTGAGTAATCCGTTAATTTTTGTGTGAAGTTCAGACAAGGATTGGGTGTCTTTATTTGTTTCTGCAAATTCATACCCATCGCTCTCTTTGAGTATTTTTTGAATTTCAATTACGGTCGAATCCTCATTTGATCCATTTTCTAGGAGTTCTGATAATTCATTGGTTGATAAGGAGAATGGATTTGGATGTTTGTAGAAAGTTCCAATTTCTAATCTCAGTCTTTCTCTGGTTGCTCGAAAGAAAAGTGCCGGATCATTGAATGAAATACTTTCTTTCATCTGCTTTTTTAAGTTGGCTTGTTTTTGTCTGAAAATATCCCGCCCAGACTGTTTTCTTTTCCAACCATAAAATATCAGTCCGCAAGTAAGCAAAAAGGGGAGAAGTTGTAGAGACCAAAAAAGATTAGATTCGAGTAAATTTTCGTTCTTCATTTTTGCAACCCATTCTCCAGGTTCATTTTCAGTTTGAAACAGATTGGTGGTGGACAATGGGGAAGATTGAGTCTCCACTTCTACCGTACTTGGCGAAGAATCGATCCACGACTCACCGGGGTCAACGCGCAGTGGATGCTCCAGAGTAGAGGAGGTGAAATATTTTTCCTGAAGCGGGTCGAAATAGGAAAATGAAATTGCCGGAATACTTAGTAATCCCGCCTTAAGAGGAGTAAGGATGTATTCAAAACTTTGTTTTCCCTCATGCATGGTAATTTCATTGCCTTCAAAGGAAAACGCGGGTGGACCAATTTTAAAGTTTTCGTTTGAATTAAGAATAGGAGCGGGCATGGCGGAGAAATTCCCAGTTCCTTCAATCTCAAATAATAATCGGACCGGGTCGCCCAAGGAGACACGGTCAGCGTCTGGCTTGGTCCGACATGAAAAAGTGCCAATGGCTCCGTTAAATGAATCGGGCCGGTCGACCATGGGCAGTGGTTTTACCAGGATGTTAATCAAATCAGATTTGACGGTAAGTGACTCCTCCCTTCCGAATCCAAAAAATGGATCATTGAAAAAAGGACTGGAGAATGGAGAGTTTCCACGAGATTTTACCCGGACGCGGATAGAAGTATCGAATTCTATGGTCTGTTGTCCGGCAAGGGCCGCCGTGAGCCCGGCTGGCCAGGAGAAAATAGTGTAAATCTTATTGAATTTAGTTTGGTTCCTATTTTCCTGAGGTTGCCGAAGTTCAGTAAGGGAAAAAGCATCTCCATTTTTTTGGGGAGGTCTTTCAATCCGGCTTACCGGTAAGCGATCCCAAATATACAGATTGAGCAGTCCGGAAACAGTCTCCCCCTCGAAAAGAAACTCCCTCGGATTTACGAATTCAATGAAGCTCGCTTGTTTCAGATCCTGCTGTTGTTTTTTTTCCGCCTCCAACCTGACTTTGTCCTGCTGGTTGGGAGAGAGTACCTGAATAGTGGAGGCTGGAACTACCAAATTGTTCGAACCGACCCGAACGGACCAGCTTGGTAAGGTGTGAGTGCCAACAATTTTTGGAGTTACCTTAAAACTCATTTCCAATCGAACGGAAGGTACTCCATTTATGAAGCTTGCCGAGCGAAAGATTTGTGGGGAATTTGAAAGGGAAAGTCCCGGGATCTGGGGAATTGAGCCTTGTGGGTTTTCCTGACTTCCATGGATCACAATTTTGTAAACCGAACTATTCGATACGGTAACGGCAGGTGGTTGAAAACTCGATTCCACCCGCATTTTTTGCCCGCTTCCATTCGTTACGGAGAAAAAATAAAAAGTAAGCAAGCAAAGAACGGAAATTCCTTTGTCAGGAAATATTAAGAATGAGCTTAAACACTTGCCTTTCATGTTTTAATAATCCCGACCTGAAGTCAAAGATTCAACTGCCTGAACGTCCTGCTCGAGTGGTTCGCTTTTTGATTCCATCTCCTGGAGCAGTCTTTCGTATAGGGCGTTTACTTCCTCGGGTTTGGGTTTCGCAGCTTCTTTGTCTTCCTCCGAAGGTGGTGGGGGAGGCTGATTTTGCTGATCTGACGAATTTTGGTCCTCCCCGCTGTTGTCCTGTATCCCAAAATCTAAGTTATAGGAATCACTTTCAAAATCTACCCACGAGAGATAAGCTTTTTTTTTCCTCAATGGGAAATGTTACATTGGCGTCGGGGTTTTGAGGCAGAACGCAAACTGAATATTGTCCGGGTTGAACCGGGTAAGCAAAAGAGCCATCTTCTTGGGGTTCAAAAGTGGTTTCATTTTGATCTGCCTGGAAATTTCCGTTCTGATCGAGGAATAATTTTGGCGGAGGAAAAAACCTTGGTCTTCCGGATCTTTTTTGTCCGTTTCCGTTTTGGTCTTGCCATACAATTCCACGTAATGTGGGAGCTGCACGGTAGGGCAGAGCGATTATCTTTTCACCAGGTTTTGGAAGGTCGAGGTAATAATTCTTAACGAAATTAGGATTTTCGGGAGGAGGGGGGGGAGGGAGCATGGGTACCAAGAACATGCTCTTTGTTTGATTCGATTCTTCCAACTTCGTACCCAGTCGGAGAGAGGTTGGAAATTGATCGGAGATCCATTCAAAGGAAAAGACACCCGCATCATTGCATGCCACGGACGGTTCATTGGTTTGATTGTGTTCCCCGTTTCCATCCTTATCCCAAAAAACGAATCCTTTTAAATCAGGCTCGTTTTTTTGAGGTTTCCCGTCTCCATTTAAGTCGCGCCAGACTTTACCTGTAATTTTACAGATTAAAGAATTGATTCGTTCAAGAATTTGTTGATTAAGGGAAGTCAGGTTTTGATTTGCTTTTTCATTCCCGTCAATTTGCGAGGACGATTCATAGTACTTTTTCGATTTTTCCCACGCTTTTCTTGCTTCCATCACATTTCGCCGGTCGAGAAACTGATTTGCACGTTTGTAAAATATATTACCCAGTGCGTTGAGTGCTTTTGCCTGGAGGGAAGGATTGTCAAGATTCGCATCAAGTGATTTCTCAAGGGAAGCCTCCGCTTTATCCAGGTTTCCTGCCTGTAGATATGCCAACCCGGAGTTTACAAATAATCTTGGATCAACTTTTTGCTCACTACCGATGCTCGCATCAATTTCGGCTTCAAACAATTGGGCAGCTTGTGCCGGTTTTCCAGACTTCAAGGCATCTTCAGCCCGTTTTACATTATCCTGTTTTAGACAGCCACTCAGCATGCAAACCACAATCAGAATGTACTGATTTGCACGGGAAATAATATTTTTAGACTCGCGAAAAGAGAGCATTTCCAAGCATAACACAATAAATCCGAAAATAATAAATAGTTGAAAACGATCAATGGGTAACTCAGAGGATAATTGCTCCCGTTTTTTTTGCTGCCCAATGGATTGCAGTAAACCAAGCACCTTGGCTAAACCTTCCCCCGTGGGACCCAATGAAAAATATTTTCCGTTGGTGGCTTCGGCGATATCCCTGAGTGAGTCCTCATCCATCCTACTAATGACAGTGTTACCCTGAGGATCGCGAAGAAAGTTTTTGGGTGCCTGCCCAATCGGATCCATTGGAATACGGACTCCCTCTTTTGCACCAATTCCGATTGTGTAAATCTTGACGCCCTTCTTTGCCGCCTCCTTTGCCTGTTTTAAGCCCTTACCCTCCAAGTCCTCTCCATCGGACAGAAGAATTAGAAAACGGTCCGCATCATCTTTCGAGAACGATTGAACCGCTTCTTCAATGGGGCGGGCAAGGTCAGTTCCCAGTTTTTTAATGATCCCCACATTAAGATCGCTCAGCGTCTTGACAAAAGCCTGGTGGTCCAGTGTCAGGGGGCACTGAAGAAAGGCTGAGCCGGAAAATGCGATTAACCCAAGCCTGTCCCCTGACACACGATCTAAAAGATTGGAAATACTTAGTTTTACGCGCTCCAAACGATTGGGTTTCACATCGCGGGCGAGCATACTTTTAGAAACATCTAATGCAATCAGGATGTCAATTCCTGTCGGCTGGGATTTTCTCATTTTTAATCCCCATTGTGGCCTCGCGAAACCGAGGAAAAGAAAAAGCGCAGCAAGCAAAATGAGACTAAATTTAATGAATTGTTGCCTAGTGGACCACCCTGGAATTAACTTGGGCAGCAATTCAAGGGAAGTAAGTTGTTTTATCCTTTTAATCTTAACTCCCTGACTCCAACGATAGAGAAGAACAAGGGTGAGAAGAAGACCTAATCCAAGATACAAATTTTGTGGATTTTCAAACAGATTCATGGGATTCGGAGGAAAATTGTTCGGGTAAGAATTATTTCCAAAAAAAGTAGTATGAGCCCCAATCCCAGAGGCCATTGAAAAAGTTCTTCAAAGAGGACATTGATGTTCAACTCAACCTCTGTTTTTTCAAGACGGTCAATTTCGTCGTAGATCGATAAGAGTTCTTTTTTGTTCGTTGCCTCATAAAATCTAGCTTTGGTCGTGGAGGAAATTTTTTGGAGAATTTCTTTATCCACGGGGTAATTAGCCACTTGAATCACGGGATTTCCGTTCGCGTATCTCATTAAGTCTCTTGTTCGTTGATCGAACAGATATGTCCTTGTTCTACTGGCACTGCCTATCGCAATTGTATATATATTAATATCATCGCTTTTTGCACCTTCAGCGTAAATGAGTGGGCTGTGGGGAGGGGGAGGTTCGTCCTTGCCATCGGTTAATAAAATTAGAATTTTCGACTTTGATGTGAGCGTACGTAACCGGTTGATTCCTTCCGCCAGCGCGGATCCAATGTTAGTGCCCGTTTGATGGGTTAGCCCAACCCGTAAGCGATCAATGTTTTTTTGTAGATGTTCTTTATCCAGAGTAAGGGCACTCACGAGGTAGGGATTCACGGAAAATGCAACTAAACCAATCCGGTCGTAGGGTCTTTTACGGACGAATTCTTTCATTACTTCCTTAACCACGTCCAATCTTGTGACTTCATTTTGCGGATCCTCACTCATATCAAGGGCAAGCATTGAAGCGGACAGATCAATAGCCAGGACTATATCAACCCCACTCGAAACCACCGACTGAGTACTTCGATCAAACTGAGGGCGCGCAAGCGTGAGTGCAAGACATGCCAAGCTTCCGGATCTCAGAAACGCAATGATTAATTCGGAGTAATCTCTACTTTGTGAATGACTCTGTTTAATTTTGGAGAGTGATGGAAAAAGTATCGAGGAACTCTTTTGCTTTGTCTTTTTTCTTATCCAAAAAATTAGTGGAATAGTTAGGATTAGAAGTAACCATAAAGGCTCCGCTAAGTACAATTTTTCCCATTCCTCCAGGTATTCCATTTCAGTCGGATAATTTATTAGCTTGGAGAGGTTTCATCCGCCAAAAGCTTTGCATGGGTGTCTTTGACAAAATGAAGAGCGGTATGGAGTAGTTGTTTCATCTCTCCATCATCTGCACTTTCCTTCGAATATTTGATTTGATCTCCCTGATCGATAAATTCCTGAAGGATTTTGTCATACCGGTTTCTGAAAAAAGCATGTGAGGCAATTTCCTTCATGAATTCTTCGCCAGTTAATTCCATCGCTGGGACTTGAAACACTCTTTCCACATAAATTCTCAAAATTTCAGAAAGTCGGAAAACATAGGGCTTGGGGCTGAGAGAAGGTCGTTGCGATTGCAGTTTTTCGATGTTCTGAAGTGCATCCTCGTACGGATCTGTTGGTGGAGGCTCGTCCAGAGTAGTCCCAGTCTTCTTTTTTTTGCGAATTAAAAAGTAAATTATTACCGAAGCGAGAAAAAGCAGGATGATCGTCGCGATGGGAAATAGATTCTGTTCTATGAGCTGGCTGAATGATTTGAAGATCGGGACGGTGTTATCTATCTGACGATTTGCCTCCAGTAAGTATGACTTGCTCACGATTGGGTTAAAAAAAACCTTCATCATTACCTTCTCCGACTTCCTCGCGTATGAAAAAATTCCTGCAAATCTTTGACATAATCGGATGATGTGGAAAATTCAAAATTTTCTATCCCTCTTCTCCTTAACTCCCTAGAAAAAGATTCTTGCGCCAGCTTGTTATTTTTCTGGTAAAGTGACCTAAACTTTTCCTGACCTGTGTTAACCATTAGGGTTTCTCCAGTTTCAGAGTCTTTAAACAAAACTCTCCCCACCGGAGGAAGCTTTTTTTCCAATGAATCGTGAATTTGGCAACAGACTAAATCATGTTTTTTTCGAGTAGTGGAAAGCTCTTTTAGCAAGAGGTTTTCCATTGATTCTTCATCAGAATCATATTCCGGAATAATAAAGTCAGACATGAGAAAAACAACCGCCCGTCTCCTCATAACTTGATTGAGAAACCGAAGCCCTTCGTTCAGATCTGTGCCAATGCCTAGATTTTGATGGAATAGAATTTCGCGAAGAATACGGAGGACATGTTTTTGACCTTTGGCCGGGGGTAAATATTTTTCGGTTTTGTCAGAGAACAGAAGCAATCCGACTTTATCCCCGTTGCGATTCGCTGAAAAGGCAAGAAGAGCACCTAACTCAGCTAATTTCTCTCTTTTGCTTCTTTGATTTGAACCCCATTTTGTGCTTCCACTTATATCAATTGCTAAGATTATTGTAAGCTCCCTTTCTTCTCGGTACTGTTTGACAAATGGGAATCCCATTTTTGCAGTCACATTCCAATCGATTGATCGAACTTCATCCCCCGGTTGGTATTCCCTAACCTCTTCGAAATCAATTCCCTGTCCTTTGAATGCACTATGGTAGGAACCAGCAAGTGCTTCGGATACCAAACGATTGGACCGGATCTCGATCTGTCTTACCTTACGAAGAATTTCCCGGGTAAACTCCTGGTCGGGTTCATCCATAATATTTACAAAAAATCTAGCGTAAAAAAAAGTTGAACTCAGGGAACCGGGACGGTTTCAAAGATCTTTTTGATAATGTCATCACTTGAAACATTTTCCGCTTCTGCTTCGTAGCTCACAATCACTCTGTGCCGGAGAACATCCAGGCCAATATCCTTGATATCCTGAGGGGTGACAAAGCTGCGGCCCTGCATAAATGCGGACGCTTTGGATGCCAGTGCTAGGCTTATCGTCGCCCGAGGAGAAGCACCAAATCGAATAAAAGCACTGAGTTCGGATGCACCATATTGATCCGGTTGCCTAGTGGAAAGCACAACATCAACTAAATATCCTTTCAGTTTGTCATCCAGATATATACTGTCGATCAATTTTCTCGATCTGAAAATGGTTTCTGCATCGACAACTGGGCTTACTTTGTGATCCACGCTGACATTGGCGTTACAGTCGAGTATTTTTAATTCTTCTTCCCTGTCCGGATAGTCGACAAGTAATTTAAGCATAAACCGGTCCATTTGAGCTTCCGGTAAAGGGTAAGTACCTTCCTGATCAATCGGATTTTCAGTGGCCAGTACTAAAAAAGGTTGTGGCAGGGGGAAGGTTTCGTCTCCAATTGTAACTTGTCTTTCCTGCATTCCTTCCAGCAGTGCACTTTGCACCTTAGCTGGAGCCCGGTTAATTTCATCTGCCAAAAGAAGGTTTGCGAAAATCGGTCCCTTTTTAGTAGTAAATTCACCTTTGTTCGGGCTGTAAATTAAGGTTCCCACCACATCAGCAGGTAAAAGGTCGGGAGTAAACTGGATTCTTTTGAACTCCGCTTGCATGCATTGTGCGAGGGTTTTAACTGCGAGCGTTTTGGCAAGTCCGGGCACTCCCTCAAGCAGAACATGTCCATTGGCAAGAAGGCCGATAATTAATCGGTCCACGAGATATTTCTGTCCAATAATGACCTTTCCTATTTCTTGTTTTAAAAGTTCAACCCACGAACCTTCATTACGGATGCGTTCTTGTTCTTCCGGAGCAGGGGGCTGATTAATTTTTTCAGGTTGATTGATAGTCATAATTTGAGATGATACTAAAATACAGCGTCAGTGATTCATTAAATTGTCCATCGCCAAGTGCAAAAACAAAAGAACAGGGAAATTTGTCTTGCACAAAAGACAGATCAAATTTCATTTTAACTTAGACGAGAAACTAATCAACCAATAACACTTCCCCATGTTCAAATTTAGTAAAGAATCGAAAATAACTTTCTCATGCTTACTTATAATTCCAATTATTTGGATCATTGTTAACCACTTTGGAATAATTGATAGCTGGAAAACTAAATCACTGGATTTGCGTTTAAGTTCCAATATCCCCGGAGCCCGCGGAGAGATATCTCATAAAAAGGCAAATGAACAAACAATTCTTGTTGAAGACAATAAAAGCATCCCCAGGATTCCCAATATTGTTTATGTTAATTTTGACGCGGCTACCTTAGCCATGGACGATGTGGGGGAAAGACCCTGGGATCGTGCTTTTTTTAGGGATATGTCGATGGCCCTGATGAAAAAAGGCAATGCGAGGGTCTTAGCTTTTGACTTTGGATTTACACCCAAAAGTATGTCCAAAATGGTTCCGAGAGAGAATTCCTATCGGAGTGACTCTGCAATGGGAGAACTAATTTTAGAGTATCCCAGCCGGGTCGTGCTTGGTTGTTTGTATTCCGGAGTTCCCACCCCTTTTGTCAAATCCACTGGGGCGAGTGCATTTCCACCCCTGTTCAAAGATGGCTATTCCATTGATGCGGCTATTAAAAGTGGGAAATTCAATTATCCTGAATCACCAACATATCCACTGCAAAACTATTTAAATGGCGAATATCTCGGGCGGACCGGATCATTCACCGTTCCACCTTTTCGTGCCGTGGATAATGTGCCTCGTTGGGTTCCTTTATGGTTTCCGGGTGGGGGGAAAGCACATGCATATAATTTATTGGGAGGCAAGAGGAGCAAACTGCCTTTTGAGATTCAGGCTGATAATGCGAATGAACTCAGTCAACTTCGGGAGTCCTTGGAAGTCCTTGCAAGTCAGAAAAAGGATATCCTTGTCAAAGTGAACTCCATTGGGAATGAAATCTCTGATAAAACAAAGGAAAAAGAAAATGCAGCTGCCGCACACGAGTCACTTTCAAGAAAGTATTCAGTATTAATCGCCTTAGAAGAAACAATCTCGAATTTCACTTCCACATTAAAAGCTAATCCCGCATTACAGGCAGTAATTAAGCCACAGATCGAGTCCCGGATAAAAGAAAAGAATGAACTGATTTATGCCTTGTATATTAAGGAGAAAAATGGCGATGCCGATGCACTCGATATTGAAAAAGCAAAAGAGGATTTGATGGCGTTAAAGACCGTGGTTTCAACTTTAAAAAAGACCTTGGCTGCCAATCCAGCGATTTCTGCTGTTATCCAACCCCAGATCACTTCCAAAGAAAAAGATATTATCGCACTTGAACAAAAACTTGAAAAAGTGAACCTTCCCCAAGAATTTGATATCACAGATGAGCAGGAAAAATCTTTGCTCGAGGATCTAAAATCTCAGGCGGATCAAAAGAAAAAGATTCTTGATGGTTTTAACAAGGAGCTCGCTAATTTAGCGGTTGAGCTTCTTGCGGTCCGGGGAGAGCTCACCAAGTTAGAATCCAAACAGACCAAAAGTGCTCTACGAGTCAGTCAACTTGAGGGTGAAGTACCCACTGAATTAGTGGAGACGAACAATACCTTACGATTGGTTTATAAGAGAGAGGAAGGCGATACGGGGGAGGGAAGTTTAGTAGACTCTTTACCCAATGAGGTGCCATTGATGAGAGATCGAGCAGTTTATACTTTGGGAGTAGAGTCTTTACTCGCTTATTATGGCTTGGATGATGAGAATGTGAAAATATCAGAGAATAACTCGAAGTTTTCAATTTTAGACCGCAGTGGTGAAACTTTAATTGAAGCACCGTTATCAGCTAATCAATTTTTGGAGGTAAACTGGTTTTCTAAGTGGACGAACATGTCCCCAGAAAAGTCACTTGTTATGAATGCGAAAAGAGCGTACGGTTCGGAAAATTTCAAATTATACAAATCTTTGGTTCCAGAAATTTTTCAACGGTTTCTGTCTAAGGTCGAGGGTTTTAAACTACCCGACATGCCTGAAGATTATCCGGCTGCCATGAAAAAGCTGGGCTTAGGAGAATCAGAAGTTGGCTTTGCGGAAATGCTTTTGAACCCACAAATAATTGATGAAGAAATTCCAACTTTTGATCAATTAATGGCCGTGATTGATGGCATTGCTTATTACTTTATACCTACTTCGCTTGAATCTGAATTTAATCCTATGTGTGGAATGCGAGATGTGATTCAAAACGGTCGTTTTTTGGATGAGGTTGAAGCCACAATCGTTTCAATCGAAGAAAAAATAAAAAAGCTCAAGGGCCCGTCAGTTTTGGGGGCAATCAATCTTGCTTTGAAACAAAACCCTGATGACGAACAATTAATTGCTCAAAAAAATAAAGCTGAGAGAATAGTTGTTTACAACAGTAAGGAACTGTCTTTACAAATGGAGGAACTCGCTCGATTAAAGGATTTCTTTTCCAAGTTTGAAAATGCAATTGTGTTAGTCGGTCCGGAGGAGGCAACCTTTCAGGATCTCGCTCCCACTCCGTTTGACAAGGCGGCTACTCCAAAAGTTGGGGTTCATGGAAATTTAATAAAAACCCTCACCTCTGGCTATTATATAAAACGTCTCGATATACAGTTTGACCATGCGGCCACCATGGGAATTGGTATCATCATGGCTTTCCTCGCGGTTTACCAAGGCAACCGATCCAGCTGGGTGCAGGCTGGGGGAATAGTCCTGTTGCTGGGTTATGTCTTTTTCGGCTTTGTCACTTTTTCAAATACTCATGTTGTCTGGCCAATCACGGCACCCGCGTGCGCAGGGATAAGCACATCATTCATTGGCTTAGCGGTAATGGTGGTGATTGAGCAGAAGGCAAAAGGACGGCTGAAAGGAATGTTTGGGAGTTATGTGTCTTCTGAATTAGTCGATCAGATGGTTGAATCCGGGGAAGAACCGTCTTTGGGAGGGCAAGAAACAGGTATCACCGCATTTTTCAGCGATGTTCAAGCATTTTCCAGCTTTTCTGAGCTTCTGACTCCGACCGGTCTGGTTGATCTAATGAATGAGTATTTAACCGCAATGACCAATATACTACAGGAGGAAAGAGGTACTTTGGATAAATATATCGGGGACGCAATTGTGGCAATGTATGGAGCTCCAATTCCAATGGATGACCATGCATATCAGTCTGTGAGAACTGCAATTTTAATGCAGAAAAGACAAATTGAATTAAGAGAGAAATGGGCTTACGAAGAGGAGAAATGGGGAAAATGCCATGGTTTAGTTTCCAAAATGCAAACCCGTATTGGCTGTAATACGGGGACTGCCACGGTTGGTAACATGGGAGCGTTGGATCGTTTCAACTACACCATGATGGGCGATATGGTGAATTTGGCTGCACGTTGTGAAAGTGGTGCCAAGGCATACGGAGCTTACATTATGATTACAGAGGAAACCAAGTTGGCTTCCCAGCAGACAAAAGACGATATCGCATTCCGATATCTGGATAAAATTGTGGTGAAAGGACGGAAGGAAGCCGTCGCTATGTTTGAGCCCACAGGGTTTATGGCAGACCTGAATCAAGAGACTCAGGATTGCCTGGATTGTTTTAAACAGGGGATAGACAAATACTTAAAACAGGATTGGGATGGTGCACTGAGCATGTTTGAAAAAGCAAAAGAACTAGAACCGAATAAACCTGGTGTAACTCCAGGTGTGGTTGATAATCCCTCAATGATTCTGATCAATCGATGCAATGTGATGAAAGAGAACCCCCCGGGAGGGGACTGGGATGGTGTATATGTAATGACTTCCAAATAACTCAGGTTACTTCCATTTAATATTACAACCAAGGCTCGGACTTTGATCTGAGGGAGGACCTTTTCCTGAGAGTAAAAGACTGACCGCATTGATTAAATCGGTTCCGGTAACTTCTTCCCCGTTACCCGGCCTGGTTGAATCATACTGACCACGATAATAAAGTTTTTGATTTCTGTCGTAGAGAAAAAAATCAGGGGTACACACCGCACCGTATAATTTCGCAATCTCTTGGGTTTCATCGTATAAATATGGAAATTCAAATTTAAATTCCTCTGCATCCATAGCCATTTTCTGTGGGGAATCGTCCGGATATTTTACTGCATCATTTGCAGAAATTGTGTAGATTTTTACACCTTCCTTATTCCATTGATTAAACAAAGTCGGGAAGTGATTTTTAAGGTGAATCACAAACGGGCAGTGATTGCATATAAAAGCGAACAGGAAACCTTTTCCCTCAGTCTGATTGGAGAAGGATATAATTTCTCCTGTTCGGGTATCTAGAAGTGTAAAAGGATGTGCTTTTGTTCCCAGGGGAATCATGTTTGATTTTGTGGCTACCATAATAATATTTGCTTACCCTTTAATCGAGGCGGGCAAGTTTTTGTTTTTGTTTATCAAAATATGCCTGCAAGATATCTCTTGCGACCGGAGTCGCGGTTAAGCCCCCCTGTATTTGATCCTGTGGAATAATACCTTCCACAAGAACTGCAATCGCAACCTCGGGTTTTTGAACAGGAGCAAAACCGATGAACCAGGCAAGATTCAACTGCATGTTGTGGTTACGCCACTGAGCGGTTCCGGTTTTTCCGGCAACCTCGACCCCTTCGAGTTTGCATCTTTTGGCAGTCCCTTTAACCGTGGCATCGTGCATCCCATTAATAATGGCATTCATGTCCTCAATCGATAACCCAATCGGGTCGTTGGAGCTGTGCTCTTTTTGGTTCGATTTTGTCTTGATAAGCCTTGGGGTGAAATCCTTGTTTTTATTAGCTAATGCAGCGGCAAAGCATGCCATTTGTAATGGGCTTTGCCGTAATCCTCCCTGTCCTATGGCAACATTAAAAGTATCCTCAAGCGCCCATTTTTCACCGACTCTTTTCTTTTTCCATGCCGGATCCGGTACATTCGGGGAATTTCTAAGACGGGGTAATTGGATGTCGGGTGAATCATTCATTCCAAACGATTTTGCTTCGGAGATGAGACGCTTTTCTCCCAACCGCTCAGCCAATTGAAAAAAGTAAACATTACAACTCTGTGCCTCTGCGTTTCTTAGGTTCATTTCCCCGTGTTTTCCCGGATAACAGTGGCATTCCATTCCCTTGTAAATCCCTTCGCATAGCAATTTTTCCTCCGGAGATATTACTTTGGCCCGCAAGGCGGCTACCGCGGTAACGAGCTTGAAAGGGGAGGCGGGGCAATAACCCGGGTGCCAGGCCCGGGGAAGCCAAGCTTCCTGGCGTTCAATTTTGTCATAGGTAACTTGCGAGATTCTGGGCGATAAATCTTGAAGGTTAAAATTGGGTTTACTTGCCAGGGCTAAAATTTCACCGGATTTTACATCAAGAAGCACCGCGGCACCCGGGGGAGGAGGGGGCGGGGCAATCACATATTTATTCGGATTCGAAATACTTCTGGCAAGAACTCCTTTCGAGTAGAGGATTCTCAATAAGTGCTCGGCATCTTTTTCGGTACCCCGAAAGCCGGCAACCGTGGAAGCTTCTTTTCCACCAAGGGGAAAGGGGGCATCCTTGAATGCAGAAAGTAGTAATTCTGGACTAATTTCTTTTTCATTTTTATTAATTAGTTCCCTTTCCGTTCTTTTCTTAATGGTTTTTTTCCAATCATTGTCAGGTAAAACCCTGTGAGCGCTGACTCGATTTGACATCCTGTCAAGGGAGGTCTCGGCAACCTTTTGGATATCTAGATCGATTGTTAATTGAAGGGGTTTTCCTTTTTCCGATGCGGTTTTTTCAATTTGGTCATATCGTAAACCCATGGGGTTAATTCTCCAAATATCCACACCGTCTTTACCTTTTAAATGATTATCAAAAAATTTTTCTATTCCTGACTTTCCTTTTTTTCCTTTAATTTCAAAGGTCGCGAGGTCACTTCCAACCAGTCCTTCCGCATCTGCTTCATATCCACTGCCAACATATCCTAAAACATGAGAGGCAAGGGATTTTTCAGGGTAGTGACGCACTGATTCGACCTGGACTTGCACTGGAGAGTTCGGGGACAAACCCTCAATTAATGATGCATATTCATGGGGAGTTAAATTCGGGATTAATTCCATTGGAAGTACCAATCTTCTTTTCCAATGGTTTTGGAGTTTTTCGAATGAAAGTTTTACCTCTCTTCCAGTGAGGATGTTAATCTGTTTAAGATACTTGTTAACTACGGCAAAACGTGCTTCTGAACCCAAGGTGAAACTATTCGTATTAAATTCCGGCTGTTTATCAGTATCTCCATCTTTAAAAGGGAAAAATTTGGTTAATAAATTTTGAGTGACTACCTGGCTTGCTGGGGGTTTGTAGGGCAATAAGTGGTTATCAGGATGAATATAAAAATTAGTTGAAAAAAGACCGGCCACATTAACATTTATAAGATCGGCTGTGTTTTCTGTTGTGATTGAGGAAAGCCCATTGGGGTTAGAAAAGGAAATTGTACAAGACCATTCACTTTTTGTATTTTCGTTCACAGTGATTCTCTGGTTTTGCCAATAAATCTTGACTCGTTGAAGAGCACCTTTTTTCTTTTTGCCACTCAATAGAATGAATCTTTCCTTTAAGTGGGTTTCTTTGAGGCAATGATTTATTAATTTACCCAAGTTCAAATCTTTAAGATTCAGTAATTCTTCCCTTATTCTAAAAGCTGTTTTCTTTAGAGCCACTTTTTCCTTCCATATTTCTGACTTTAATGCGTCTAAGTGAATGACTGCGGAGAACTGTGCCTTGTTTCCAATTAACAACCGACCCTCTCTGTCGAGCACATCTCCCCTCGCACCCGGATGAAGTATCCTTCTTTGCCCTTGTTTTCTTTCCTTTTCTTCAAATTTCTCAGATTCAATTAATTGTAATTTAGTAATGAAAATAACTAGTACAAAAAAAAGAATACCATAGAAAATCCTAAAAACATGATATCTTCTGTTTTCTGAATGAAACTGTTTCGCTAATTTCATAACTGGCTTTCAGCCTTAAAACTATGATTAGTTATTGGCGTCATGAGCTGTCCGGCAACTTGCGATAGCCAAAAACCAAGCGGGATAATAAAGATAGAAGAGAGAAATATATCCGAACAGAATCTGGAGAAAGGCCATCGCATCTCCAACTGATTGCTTGAAAATAGCCAAAGAAACCAAACGATACCCAAAAGCGTATTTGTACAAAGCTGAAAAATAACCGATCTCCAAAGTTTATAATTCCCACTACCTCGAAGCCACTCTTTTCCAAGAGTATGAAAAAGTGTGAGGGATAAACCGTGAAACCCAATGGGAGTATTGAGTATAATATCTAGAAAACAACCTGTTAGCAGACAGATAATGAATCCTCTTTTACTTTCTAAAAACATACAGGACAAAAAGAAAAATAAACCGGGCAAATACAGAAAGATTCCCCACTGGGACAACCTTGAATTCACCAGCGTAAGCATACAGACTGTGACGAGATTTATCCCAAGTACAACGATGAATTTTGTGTTTTCGTTCTTCACTCTATTCAAGTTTTCATTCAGGAAGTAGTATTGCCACTTCAAGAACCTCGGTGATGCGCGGATCAATTAGGACTTTCCCCGTCTTAAACAAACCATCATCTGCCCCCTCCAGTTTAAATACTTTTCCAATCGGAATTCCCCGGGGGAAATTTCCACCCAAAGAAGAGGTTACCAGCAGTAATGGCTTTCCATTCTGAGGAACGATGTCGTGAGGCACATCCATGACCAAGCCATGTGCTTGACCGCCCAAATCAATTCCATTTCCCTGGAAAGTAACGGGTCGATTGTCATTCGCAAAATGGGCAACGATTCTAAAATTGGGATTGGTGACAATTTCAACTTCAGAAGATTTGGAATCGACTTCTGAAAGTCGGCCGACAACTCCGCCATTAAAAATGACGCCGTTCCCAGTTTTGAAACCTTCATTTAATCCTTTTCGCAGGGTGATTTGTTGCCACCAACCGCTCATTTTACGGATGGAAACACGTGAAATTACTGAGTTGAAACTCTGGCTTGGATCAAGTCGGATCGAAGTGTTTAAGGCAGAAATTGATTCATTAAGTAATTGTAATCGTTTAATTTCAGATACAATCTCGGCTTCACGAATTAATTGAATTTCTAAATCTGATCCAATTCTGGTTACTTCTTTTCCCTTTGTAATCAAAGTTTGCTTAGAATCCGCTAAATGTCCCCAATAATTACTTAAGTCTTCCACTCTGGAAGTTAATTCCCAGATTGGAGCCTGAAATTCGCGAAAAGCAGATTCAGTGAATAATTTAAATCCTGTGGGTAATCCCCACCAGCATAAAGTAAAAATGCCCAAATAGAGGAATGGTCTGGACTTTCGCCTCTCTGACTTCTTAGCCAAATCGGAAATTACTGCGTTACCAATCGATCAACTTGGTCTCGTGTAAGTGTACCGAGTAAATCAAGGAATTCACCGGTTCCGTTTGCCACGCAACAAAGTGGGTCTTCTGCCTGAATGACGGGCAATCCCGTTGCGTCGCTGATCACTTGATCCAGTCCACGGATTAACGCTCCTCCGCCAGCGAGTACAATGCCTCGATCAATTAAGTCAGCCGAGTGCTCGGGTTGGCATCGGTCGAGGGCATTTTTAACAAGATCAACAATTTGCGTCACAACTTCTCGCAATGCCTCCTCTCGGATTTCCTGTGAGGTAATATGCTTGGTCACTGGAAGTCCTGCGGCTGCATCTCGACCCCTGACATCGATAGTCAGTTCGCCTCCGGAAATGGGTGCGGCGGAGCCAATAGTAAATTTTATTTCTTCTGCGGTTCGTTCACCAATCAAAAGCTTATGCTCCTTCTTCATGTAGGCTATGATTGCTTCATCGAGCTCATCCCCACCCACCCGGATACTTCTTTGGAATGAAACTCCAGAAATGGATATGATTGCTACTTCGGTGGTTCCTCCTCCAATATCAACAATCATATTGGCATACTCATCATGAATCGGTAATCCTGCCCCGATTGAAGCAGCCATTGGTTCCCCAAGAAGAAGCACCTCTCTTGCCCCCGCCCGAATAGCAGAGTCTTTTACCGCCCGTTTTTCAACCGCAGTGATTCCGGAAGGTACTGCAATGACTACGCGAGGTGGAACCAGTTTTCGCTTGTCAACTTTTTCAATAAAATACCGAAGCATGGCCTCTGAAATTTCGAAGTCCGCAATTACCCCATCTTTCATTGGTCGAAGTGCTTCAATGGTTCCGGGTGTTCGACCTAGCATTCTTTTAGCGTCTGCTCCAACTGCACAAACTTTTTTGCTTGTCTTGTATCTTGCGACAACGCTGGGTTCGCGTAGTACAATACCACGATCCTTCACAAACACCAATGTGTTGGCGGTGCCGAGATCGATTCCAATGTCATTGGATAAAAAGCCGAAGAAATTACCTATCATGAAATATTTTTTCTTTATTTCTCTTTCTTTTCAAGCAACTGTCAAAGATAATTAGCAAATTCCGTTGATTTAATAAAAGAAAATTGGAATTTTACCTGAGATTCCCCGGATTTTCTTAGTTATTGCTTCGCTCTCTTTCTAGCCAGATAAATGAGCAATATTCCACCCAATGCTAAAAAGATTGAATAAAATTGTCCTCTGGACATTCCTGCGATCAAGGATGCGTCCGGTTCCCTGTAAAGTTCATTTAAAATTCTTCCCGCAGAATAAATCAGAAGAAACTCACCTGTTAATTGACCTGGGAAACGAGAAGGAGTATCAGACTTCCAGAACCTCCATTGAATATAAATAAAGGGAAGTAATCCCTCCAAAATTGCGGCATAAATTTGAGAGGGATGCCGTGCCACGCTAAGGGCAAAACCTGGAGCATTGGGAAAAAGAACGCCCCATGAGACTTCGGTGGTTCTTCCCCATAGTTCTCCATTAATAAAATTCGCAATCCTTCCAAAAAGAAGCCCTGGAGCAACAATACTTACAATTAAATCTCCAATGGGGTAGGGAGACTGTTTCGATTGCCTGGCATACCAAAGAGTTGCAATACAAACTCCAACAAAACCTCCATGACTTGCCATTCCGCCTTCCCATACTCTTAGAAGGACCAGGGGGTCCTGCCAGAACTTTGAGGTTTGGTAAAGTAGTACATATCCAATTCTACCCCCTATTAAGACTCCAAGGATTTGAAAAGTCATCAGGTTCATGACTTGTTCTGGATCATATGGACTTCTCCCTTTTTTCCAGGCGATCCTGAGGATGACTCCTGCAATTATAAAGCCGAGAAGATAGGCTATTCCGTACCATCTAATGCCTCCGGGACCCCAGTTGCTGTATGGTTCGGGGAATTCCCAAAGGAAAGGGCTTAAGTCATGGATCCAGTAATCGGATAGGTTGAGTTTCAAAATTATTTATCGGTTAAGTTATGGGCTGCTTTCTTCTTTCGAAATTCGCACTTCATGTTTTCTTTTTGCAAGTTCTCTCATATCAACAGCCAGATCATCATGTTCAAATATTTCCTGCCCGAGAATACTTTCAATAATGTCTTCCATGGCGAGGACACCCACAAAAGATCCAAACTCATCCACGACCATACACAACTGAGAATGCTCTGATAATAACAGCCGGAGAGCTTTGTCCGCGGTTGCATTCTCAGGTACAAAGACAGCATCTTTAGCTAAATTGATTAGCATTGTTTTTTCTTTCTTTTCCACCATTGCTTTATGCAGATCTCTTCTTCTCACCATTCCGGAAATGGCATCGATGCTATCTTTGAAAATAGGAAGTCGAGCGAATGGTACATTTGGGTGAAGTGAAAAGACTTCATCGACAGTTAAGGTTTCCTCAAAAGAGGTTACCACAGTTCTTGGCGTCATAATGTCTCGAACCACCACTTTATCCAATCGAAGCGCGTTGGTTACGAGATCACTTTCTTCGTTTGTAAGCGTGCCCGCTTTGGCACCCTTTTTTGCTAATAATATAATTTCCTCTTCGTCGCTGTCGTCTTCTTTTTCTTTCGTTGGAACCACTGCCTTTACGGTCACTTTACAGATTTTTGAAAAAGGGGTCATAATGATCCGGACAAAATAAAGTGGATAAATAAAATATCCCATTACTTCGCTTCGAAATGAAAAAGCGAGATTCTTGGGCAGGATTTCGGCAAAGAAAAGTATGCCTACCGTCATCCCGCATGCAAAAATAAATAAACTGTTTGTTCCATCTCCCAGGGCATTTTCAGCAAGCCCACCCACTAGAGTGGCTCCCAATGTGTTGGCGATTGTGTTCAAACTTAAGATGGCGGAACTTGTTTCCTCGATATCTCTATGAAATGTTTCCAAAAGTTTTCCTCTTTTGGGAAACTTAATTTTAAAACTCTCTATTTCTGCTGTGGTTACACTTAATATTAGAGCTTCTAAAGTTGAACAAAGCGCTGATATTCCAATTGTAAGTGATATGGCAATGATTAATTCGTTAATCACTGGAGGCAATTTGATTCTGAAGATTTAATTGAAATACGCTTTTAGTTGATTTTTAGAGTAAGAATGTAACCATGTTTCATTCAATCATGAACATTAACATTCTAAATATCAAATGTTTCATCATTAAATATGACAAGAAATAAAAAACTATATTTGCATGATTTTCATATTCAGAAATCTGCCAAGATAATCAGCTTTGCCGGTTGGGAAATGCCGGTGTCTTATGGCAGTGCGGTTGATGAACATTTGCAAACTAGGAATAAAGCATCCCTTTTTGATGTGAGTCATATGGGTGAACTTATTGTGAGCGGCAAGCAGTCGAATGATTTTTTGGAATATATGTTGACGAACTCGGTGAAAGATGCCCGTCCCGGAAAAGCAATTTATTCTCCTATTTGTTATGAAGATGGTGGGACGGTAGATGATCTTATTGCTTATAAAAAAAGTGATGAAGAGTATTTGCTCTGCGTGAATGCATCTAATATCCAAAAAGATTTCGAACATTTTTCTCACTACATCAACGGTTTTGATTGTATTATTAAAAATGAATCTTCATGGTACGGCCAATTGGCTTTACAGGGGCCAAATAGCCCAGAAATATTATCAGAATTAGTTTCTTTTGATTTTTCTAGCTTACCCAAAATGTCTTTTATCGAAAATGATTTTTCAGCTGGTAAGGCTTTGGTTGCCCGCACTGGGTACACTGGCGAAGATGGGTTTGAAATATATTGCCCAGTAAATGAGTTGCTTCGTTGGATAAATTTATTTCATGAGCACGAAAACAGTGGTGAAGTCAAATGGGCTGGTTTGGCGGCAAGAGACAGCCTGAGATTAGAGTCCGGTTTCCCACTTTACGGACATGAATTATCCTCTTCAGTAAGTCCATTACAAGCAGGCTTAGATTGGTCAGTTAAGTGGAATAAGACTGATTTTATCGGGCGGTCCGCATTGATCCGGGAAAGAGAGGGCGGGGGAGTGGACAGGGTCCAATTTTATGAAGTGGAGGATCGCCGAATTCCAAGAGATGGTGCGAAAATTTTTTGGATGGATCAGGAAATGGGAAAAGTGTTATCGGGAGGCTTTTCTCCCACGATTAGAAAACCCATTGGTAGTGCTCTCATTCATTCGCGGGGATTAGATAAACTGAGTGAAAATGGGTGGAAAGCAGAGGTAAGATCCTCCAAATTAGATATCAGTTTCGGAGCACCGGTACTAAGAAAGAAATAAACTCAAGTCTTTCCCTGGAACCCTTTGATTACAACATCGGTACCATCAAAGTTAGTAAAACTGAGATTATCTATCATTATCGACTCAATCTTCTTTTGAAGAGTTAATCTTGTTTCCTTTATATTACAATCCTGCCTGATGTGAATTCTTACATTTAAGCGGAAGTTTTGACCTTTTCTGATAATGCTGGTTGCAGGAGAAAAAATACCCGGTATGCCATCACATGATTTTCGGACTAATTCATGGAGAGCGTTGGGAGTAATTTGTACATTCCCTTCTTCATCGGAAAAAACATGAATAAGCTCCGTACGTAATTTCCTGAGTAGAAAAAGGAAAAAACAAAGGAATATTAAAAGAAGAATAGAATAACCGTAAGCGGGGTGATTAACCGCTTCTGAGAAGTTCCAGGTCAAAAATTTACCCCATTCAAAATCTAACATTAAAAAAATGATTAACTTGTTGAATCACTTGCCCATTGATCATCATTTTCATCCTTATCTTGGGAATCCATCTTAATGTCATCGATTATAACATCAATGGAATTTGCATGATTTCCAGTCATCGAAAGAATTTGATCCCGAATCGTTTCTTGGATAGAAACTCCTGTTTTTGCCAGGTCCACGCCAAACTCCAATACAACTCTGACCTCAATTTCGTATCCGCCATCGCTGGTTTCTGTGACCTTCACCCCCCGCTCGGATTCTTTTTTGGAGAAGAAGTCAGTCAGTCCTTCCACCACCCCTGCAGTACCCACATGAACGACCCCTTCAACCGATTGTGTGGCTAACCGTACAATGCCTGCAATTACGCTATGATTAATTCGTATGGTTCCCAATTCGCTTGATTCTTCGGAGAGAGTGGGAATGGAAGCTTCAACAGGTTCTTCTTTAATTTTCTTGGTCATTTTATAGATTTTTTATCAGGTTTTTCTAGTAAATCCTTGGGGGCACGGGATAAAAATTCCTCGATGTAAGAAGTGGTTGCTTCTCCTTGGCGAAAGGCAGGGTCTAAAATAACGGCTTTCAGAAAATCAATGTTGGTGTCAATGCCCCGAATGATGTACTCACTTAACGCTCTGTACATTCTATCCAACGCAATTTTTCGGGTCCGACCATAAGAAACGAGTTTACAAATCATGCTGTCATAATGAGGGGATACGACATAACCCCCGTAGGCATGAGAATCAACTCGTACGCCATGACCACCTGGAGCATAATACAGGTCAATAGTACCGGGAGACGGTATAAATCCCTTGGAGGGATTTTCAGCACAAATTCTACATTCAATTGCATGTTTATCGAGAGAGATTTCCTTTTGGGAAAAGGAGAGTCTTTGTCCGGAAGCGATTTGGATTTGTTCCTTAATTAAGTCGATTCCTGAAGCTTCCTCTGTCACCGCGTGCTCAACTTGTATGCGAGTGTTCATTTCGATAAAAAAGAAATTTCCTTTTGCATCAACCAGGAATTCTATCGTGCCTGCATTGACATAATTTGCCGCGACCGCCGCCTTGATAGCTGCTTTCCCCATCCTTGCTCTTAAACTTTTATCAAGAAATGGAGAAGGTGCTTCTTCTATAACTTTCTGATGCCTCCTTTGAACGGAGCAATCCCGTTCGCCTAAATGAACCATGTTGCCATGTTTGTCCGCAAGGATCTGAAATTCGATGTGGCGCGGATTTTCCAAATATTTTTCTACATATAATGAGCCGTCACCGAAGGCCTTTTCTGCCTCCATTTTCGCGGATAGAAACTCTTTCGCGAAAGATACGGCGTTATGAGCGATGCGCATTCCTCGCCCACCACCTCCTGACACGGCTTTAATAATAACGGGAAAACCGATTTTTTGAGCTACTTTGGTTGCTTCTATTTCGTTTTCCAATGGACCATCACTGCCTTCAATAATTCGAACCCCCGCTTTTGCCACGGTTTCCCTGGCAACTGCTTTGTCACCCATCTTTTTGATAGTTTCAGAGCGCGGGCCGATAAATTCTATGTTGCACGATTCGCATTGCTCAGCAAATTCAGCATTCTCAGACAAAAATCCATATCCGGGATGAATCGCATCAATATCCCCAATTTCTGCAGCACTTAATATTCTGTCGGCACGCAGATAACTTTCTGCACCACTAGCTGGACCTATGCATATTGCTTCGTCTGCAAGTTGGACATGGAGGGATTGTTCGTCTGCTTCTGAATAAACAGCAAGTGTGTGTATTCCAAGTTCCCGGCACGCCCTTACAATTCGAAGCGCAATTTCACCCCGGTTCGCAATGAGGATCTTTTTGATCATACTCTGTTATTTGCGAATTTTGAAAAGAGGTTGTCCGTATTCAACGCTCACACTGTCTTCTACCAAAATTTCAACAATTTCACCGCCATTATCGGACTGAACTTCATTCATGACCTTCATTGCTTCGATAATGCACAGAACATCGCCGTTGTTTACAATATCACCAATTGAAACAAATGATGGATCGTCCGGTGAAGGTTTACGGTAAAATGTACCCACCATGGGAGATTTAAATACATATATTCCTTCTTCGGACTCCGGTTTCTGTTTGCTAACATCTTCGGTTTGAGGAGAGGGCAAACTTACAACCGGCTCGGGTTGATAGGAAATATTTGTCTTAGGACCCCCAGGGCGAGCTAATCTGAGTTTCAAATCCTGAGTTTCAATTTCCAAATCTGTAAGATCAGATTTTTGCATAAGGGATATAATTCCTTTTAATTCACTTAAGTCCAAAATAAATTCCTCCTTTTAAGAATGATGGGTTTACCCATATCAAAATCTTTTTTGGGAATCATGCAACATCGATCTTATATTTTGTGAGGTTGTTTTTTATTTCAATGGATTAATTGAAAGTTTCCACTTTGGGTCTTGCCAATTCCCGGTAATTTTTATTTCGGCAAACATTGATAAAGGATCGGTTAATTTAGCTAATTGATTGATTATCGGGATTGGAATATTTCCAATAATTTGAATTTTTGATAATATGTCTAATTCTCCTGTTTTTAAGTCAAAATGACCTTTACTGACAATTTTCGAAAGTAATCCGGATAAAGTGAGTTGATCGAATAATATTTTTCCATTTTCCAACTCGAATAATCCTTCAAGTTTATTAAAATTAAGCGTTCCGTTCGGAAAGGGAAGAGGTAATTCTGACAACCCTTTTGATATAAATCCAAGCAGTTGAACTTTGCTTAATTGTTTATCTTGTAATTTAATCATTCCAGTACCTTTGAAACTCATCAGATCTGAGGAATTCCCACTGCTGTTCAAAGATAAATCAATAAGACCTGTATCGGTGGGTGTACTCGCATTAAAATCAGTTAAAATGCCATCTCCATTTGCGTTTTGGTAAGCAATTGCAGAATTGTACAAATCCAAAATCTTAACATTCTTGATTTCAACATTTAAAGAAATCATCTCTTCTATAAATTTTGATAAGAGATTAACTGAGATTAAACCCTCACCCATTTTGACTACAGGAAGATTAAGATCAAACTGAGAACTATCGGCTTTTATAGTACCTTTAATTTCGTCAAATTTAATGCCATTCCAACTGCCTTTTTCTGATGAATTAAAATGGGCAGAGTATTCTTTGCGGATGTGTGAAGTTGTTTTGTTTTCTTTATGAGAGATGGGAAATTGACCTTCTGAATCAATATTAATCATTGATACATTAAAATCGTTTAAATATTTCTCCACTACTTTTCCGAGTGCCATTTTACCGTCATTTAGAGGGTAAACTCCTGACATTGAATAAGTCATTGGTGTTGTGCTTGTAAATTCATTTCGAGGAATTGAAAGGTAACCGGAGAGTTTTCCAAATTTGTGTAAACTGTTTGAACTGCTTATTCGTGTTTTATTTCTATCAACGCTAACATTTAAAAGTGATTTGTTTATAGGTAATCCTTTGTAAAATAGATCTTTTCCGTAAACAGCACCAAATGTTTTGTTGCTGGTTTTAACATTCCAAATTCCTGATATGTTAAAATATCCAAATGGAATTGATTTTTTGCTAAATTTAAAATCCAACCAAATTTTGTCCCACCAATCGCCCAACCAAGCATTTATATTTGAAGGAATGCAGTATCCTTTGATTTTAAAGTTATAGTTCAGGGGGTTCCACTTTTGGCTAAATTCACCGTAAACAATACTGTCTCCCATGTATCCGTAAATATAATCTAACATAACGGATACGTTTTCATCCAGGTATCCAAATGCCTCATAATCTCCAGGAGGTGATTCGGTAACAGAAAACTGGTTGGCCCGGAGATGAACATGATTTTTGTAATGAGATAAGATGGGACTCTTTGAACTTCTGAAAGAAATGGACAATTTTTCGCCATCAACGAATTTTACCATGTCCTTTTTTCTGGAAATTTGAAGGTTGGATAAATGGGGAATAAACTTATTGTTCCCATTAAGTAAAAAAGTGTTGTTTTTAATGTTATAGATAACATTGTTGGAGCAAGTGCTGTTATTGTTATCTATAAATAAATTAACTTCGAATGCGTCCTGTTGTTTAGTAACAGACATTGAAAAATTTTCAATTTGACCAGCAAGCAAACCAGAAAGTTTAATATTTTGAACACTCGTTTGATTGTTGATTAAGTTATTTGAACTATTGAATAATGAAATATTATGAGATCTGGAACGAAAATTTACTAAGTTGTATTTTAATTTATTACTAGCAAATAAAATTTCATTAACATGTAGGTTAATATGCTCGATTTTTTCTTGAAATATGTCGTATAAAAAGAACAATTTCAGTCCTTGAGTGAATGAAGGGCTTGTTGGTAAATCTCTTTGAATAATATTGAGATTTAGTTTGTTTTGAATTGAAAAATAAGAAATATAATGATTTGTATAATCCTGGTTTCTCAAAATATTTTCTAAACTCTGTAAATGAGATTGTATAATTTGGTAGTCAATATCTGTTTTATTTTCAGTTTTTTGAAAATTAATTACTTTTTTAAGGTTTTCGTATTTAAAGTCTCCTTTTACATTTAGAGATGAAGTGTGATAATTGATTTCAAGATCAACAAGAATATGGTCAGATTTGCTTAATAATTCTACATTATTTAATTTAAGATTACTTTCAGATTCTAAAGAAAAATAATTAATTTTTTTTACACGAACTTTTTCAAAATCTTGAATAGTCGTTGGGAATATTGTATTTAATTCAATACTCAAATCTTGAATTGAAATTCTTGTTTTTAATCCTTCATCAAGAAACGATACCTTTTCAAATTCTATATGATTAGGGAATTGGAAAAAAACATTTTCAATTTTTATATTTGTTTGGTCTGTAAGTTCTGATACGACAAAGTTTTTTAAAGCATTTGGTATTTTAAACTTGGAAGTATGAAAGAGTAAAAAAAGAATTTGTAAGGTAGCAATTAATAATAAAAATACCGTCAAATTTTTCTTATTGTAAAAAAAGTTGTCATATGCTTTATGAGGGTTCACTAAGAATTGAAGATGTTAATTATCTTTTCTTATTAACATCATAATGTTTTCAACCATTTCTACTGGAGCTAAAAATGTATGTATGTCATTATCAAAATTTCCAATCCATCCCTGATTTTCGATTAGTTCACTAAGATAAAATTGTTTGTAAAATTGTTCCTCTGGTAAGGACTGTTTTATGTATTTCACTTTAATTTTGTATTTCCATGGTACCCAATCACCATCATTCCATGTGCCATCATGTTTGCTTTCATTTCCTAGGTAAGTTTTTACTTTAAAATTTTCGAAAATGTCAGAATGGTTTGTGTTGTTGCTGTCTGACTGAAAAAGGGTATTATTGTTTTCGAAATCAGAAATCGAAAAATTTGTGATTAAGTCGTCTTTATCAAATATAATTCTATTTTTAAAATCGTACTCTCTTTTATTTAGAATTTTTGACCAATCATCTTCGACCAAGCATAATAATGATTCTTCAATTAACAATGTTTTCCACAAGCTAGCATCGTTATCATTACTTTTTATTAAAATGGTTTGTTGGTTGGTATTCTTATGTTTGATTTTAAGTTCAAAATAATGACTATCTTTATCTTTTCTATGTATTTCAGAGTGTGATGGATTAAACGAAATAAACTCTTTAATTTTGAAACTATTAAGTCGGTTAAGAAATAATTGAATATTTTCTATATCTGCCTTGGTCGTATAGTTACTATCATTCGATACTACCCAATTTCTTTCGATCTTGTTTGATAATTTGAATGATGTGAATTGGTTCGTTATTTCGATTTCCTTGATGCTGTCTTCTTGTACTCTTACAATTCTTCTTTCTCTTAATTTGGTACTCCAGTCTGATAAACTAGTTAAGAAAGTTTGATCTATTTCAAATATATGATCTGAGAAATTAGACTTACACAATAGTGTATTGTTTTCTTGAGAATCATTAGAGTCATTTATATAAAAAATGAGATTTTTATCGTCACTGCTCAATTGTAGTTTCACCTTCCAATTATTTTCTAAATCAAGTTCGCTTTGATTTGTGTCTTTAATAAAACAGTAGTCTTTAATCTGTTCGCTTAGTAACCGGTTTAGTAATAATCTGACTTCTTCATTATTTGCTTTTGCAGTGAACGGTTTGTTAAACTCCCATTGTTTATTTATTTGGTTTAGACTAGTTTCAAATATTGAATCATTCACTGATTTAAATGTAGAAGAAATTTTATTTAATTTATATATTGAAATATTGGCTAAGGTAGAGTCCGCCCACTCTGTAAACGATCGATCCAGTAAATCTTTAATTTCTCTTGATACTCTGTAAATTTTGTATTCGTCTGTAGTATTTAATTTTATACCACAATATACTGACTTTTCGTCTCTTGTATTTTTCCCGATTTTAAAGGTTAAAGATTGATTACTTTTTTTCAGTGTCAGAACAGTTGAATAAGATCCAATTCCATAATCATCTAACATTTCTCCCCTGCTTCGAATTTCTTCTGTATCAAATAAGCTTTTGATTTTCAGGTGTGAAAATACAGTAAGAAAATTAGACATGGCAAAATTATTTATTTCCCACTTAATTGGATGCTCTATAATCCAGTGGTAATTTTTTTTTGAAATTTTTAAATCACCAGAAGAATTACTAATTCTTATTTCTGTAAGCTTTGTCAGATTTGTAATTTTTCTGATTGTTTCCCGTTCATCGTCAACCGTTTCTTTATTAAATGTTAAGTAAATAAATATGAATAAAATTATATTTATCGATATTAAAAGTAATTTTATTCTCTTCATTATAATTCCTTTCTTAGCCATGCAACAAACGCACCGGTCAATGCAATAATCATCGGTATAATTGCTAGTCCATACATGAGTTGGACAAAATCTTCATGATTAAGACTAAGGGTAAATAAATTTAATTTTTTTGGTTTGATTTCAAGCATATTATTTTCATCCATTAACCAATATATAATATTTTTAGCTAAATATCGATTTCCGCTGTTTTCTTTTAATCGTTTGTTTGTAAGAATTGAAGAACTGCCAAGAACAGCTAATTTTCCTCGTGATGAATATTTATTTCTTGATTTCGACTTGTTTATTTCTGACAGGGCAATTACTGGGATCGGACCCTCCATATCCAATAAATTATTTTTGTTTGGCGGGAATTCACGATTTGCCCATGATGAAACTGCCCATGAGTTTCTAGAGGAGTATAATATTTCATTGTTCTCATATATTTCATTACTATCTTCTATAGTTTCTACTGGTCTAATTCGTTCACACTGAATGGAGAATCCCCCCTCTCTTAGTTTGTCTATAACTCTATGAGGTTTTTGCTTCAAATAAGTCCTAAGTGAATAATCTCCAGTGAATACATCAAAATTCTGCCTTTCAGGATCATAGATTAACATGTCATGGCAACGGATACCCCATTCTTTTAAAATCCCCCTTAATCCGAAGGCCGGTCTGTCAATAGACGAGATTTCTTCGACAGGATCTAATGCAATAAGCAAATTTCCTCTGTCAAGATTTACATAATCCCTGATTAACGAAATTTCCTGTTCCTGAAAAGTCCCTTTTGGTGAAGTAATTACCAGAATTTTCGCATCTTCGGGGATTTGATCGGTTGTTGATAAATCGATTCCTGTAACCCTTATGTTTTGCTGTTCGAACAGACTTCTTAATTCTGAAAACCCTCTTTCTGTATCTATATCAGTTGGGCTCCCCTCACCATGTCCACGGGTAAAGTATGCTACTTGATTAGTTCCATTAAACGATGCTACTTTAAGTATAGATTGAAGAATGACTTCTTCACCTTTAAACTCGTTAGGCTCCATTACACCACTGGATGACTCTTTCCAGTTGCCGTAAAATCCAGATGCCCAGACTGTTTCTCTGGCTAATGAGTCTTTAGACCGAAAAACATTATTGTTGTCTAAAATATTCGTACTCTCTATTTCGTCATATTTAAAAATAAGTTGTTTGTTTCCGGAGGGAGTAATTGCAAGAATTTCATTTCGTTCTGTTAATTTATATTTTTCTATAATTGCGGAGGAAGATAAAGCTGAATCAATATTAATATGATGAACTCTAATTGCATGCTTTGATTTATTGTTTTGAAATGATTGAAGTATTAACCCTAAATCGTGGAGTAATTTTTGGATTATTTTAGGTTGGTTGTTATTATCGTCTATGGTGATGATAATGTCCACTGAGGTGGAAATTTTATTTAGTCTACTTATTGTTTCGTTAGAAATCGAGTATTTCGAATCACTAGTAAGATCTAAATTGTAGTCTATTTTTGATATTATAAAATTCGCACATAATAAAAAAGAAAACAATAATATTATTGTGACCCAGGAGTCCCACTTTTTATTTCTTTTCGCTTGTTTAAAGTCCATTAGTTGTTAAGTCTTTCGACTTGTACGGTAGACAGGATTAAGAAAAAAGCGATTAGTGCTATTTGATTAAGAATTGTAGCTACATCTATTAACCCAACCGAGAAATATTGAAGTTTGTCTAACCCGTCGCTAAGTGAACCCAAACTTCCGTTAATAAATTCGTTGAGATTCGATCTATCTGCTTGTGAGTTTCCGTTCCCAAAAGAAAATGACATAACCGAGAGGTAAATTGTCAGCAGTGTAAAAGTTAACATTCCTGCCACCATTTGATTTTTAGTGATCGAGCTTGAAAAAATTCCAATTGCAGTAAAACTACCACCGAAAATTAACAGGTAAATCCCATTGCCAATCCAGTGTTCCATTTTATAAAATCCCAAGTTTAAACCTTGTTCAGGGAACATAATGGACAGCAAAATAGGGAAGGAGAATGAAAGCATTGAAATCAGTATGAAAAATATGAAACAAGCCGTCCATTTTCCCGTTACCAGTAGTGCACTGCTTACTGGTGCAGATAAAAAAGTTTCCAATGTTCCCAATCGTCTTTCCTCTGCGAATGATCTCATTGTTATAAATGGAATTAATGCAGGTGCTCCGAATAATAAACCCACTACTAAAGAAGACAGAGGAGGTAAAATCCAATCTGTATTAGAAAAACTTTCTATAAAGAACCTAAATCCCAGTGCCAGTAATGACAAAAAGTAAAAAGTGGCAACATAAGTAGCCGGCGAAATAAATAGTGCAAATAATTCATATTTTAAAATTACTATATAGGGTTTCATTTCTAAGTTATTTTAGGATTTTAAATACGGTTAATTTTTGAATTTTTTGCGTATTAAAAAATCTTTTTTGTCCCAGTTTTTTTTCGTTGCCCTCAAAAATATTGTTTCTAAGTCAGGTCTTGATATTTGAAATTCAGAAATATGTAGATCACAATCGAATAAGAGCGACTTGACAATTTTTTCAGCAATTGGTTCACCTTGATCAGTTGAAAAAGTAAATCTTCTTTTACCTGAAACTTCAACCGGATCATCCTGGAGCAATTCGCACGAAGCATCGAGTTTCCTTACTTCTTTTTGAATGTTGATTTTTTTACTTGTAGCCACAATTTCGAAAATGGTTTTGTTAACGAATTTTTTTTGTAAGTCATACAATGTTCCTTCGGCCACAATTTGACCATGGCTTAAAATAATCATTCGGTCACAACATGCTTCCACTTCAGAAAGAATATGACTGGAAAGTAAAAAAGAAACCTCTCCTCGTAATCGTTCCATCATCTTTCTGGTGATTGCTGATTGTCGTGGATCTAATCCAATTGTCGGTTCGTCTAAAATTATTAGTCTTGGTTCAGCAAGTAATGAATCGGCAATCCCTACTCGCTGTCGGTAACCTTTGGACAAATTTCCGATTTTTCGCTCTGAAACTTTTCGTTCAAGATCACATATTTCCAAGACCACTTTGATCCTTTCCCGCAGACGACTTCCTTCTAGGCCTTTCAGTCGTGCTCTAAACTTGAGGAATTCAATTACACGCAAATCTTCTGGTAATGGATTATTTTCAGCAAGGTAACCAATATGGTTGCGTACTTGCCCTTCCTCTTCAGCGAGGTCAACTCCGCATACTTTAGCTTCTCCTGAATCAGCAGCTATAAGACCGGAGAGTATCCTGAGAGTGGTACTTTTCCCCGCCCCATTAGGACCGAGGAATCCTACAATCTCACCTTTTCCTATTGAGAAGCTAATTCCTTTCAATGCGTGAATGTTCCCATACCTTTTTTTTAGATTTACAACCTCAATAATTGGTAAGGGTTTATTTTCAGTAGTCATTGCTAAATGATTGGACTATTCAGTTGAAAAGCAAGTGCAAGTCCCAAAAGGGTCAAGTCTGGATGGTGTAAACAATTTTTAATCGCAAGTTTTGAGCTACCACCTCCAGTTTTTACGATTGTTGGCTTCTTACCCAATAATTCTTCAATTTCATCTATCAGTTTTACCAGTATTCCAAGAGTCATGGATTTGTACCCAATTTTGCAGCCAATCAGCATGGCATCTTTGGTATTCTTTCCGATGGCTGAATGCAAACTTTCCTGATCGGCTTTAACCGTTGGCAAAAGAGCTGTGTTTTGGTTCAAGAAATCTAATAATCCCTGGGGGCCCGGTGTAATGACTCCACCTTCGTAGCCACCTTGTGGGGATATAATGTCAAAAGTGGTTGCTGTCCCAACATCAATTACAATACAGGGAAGTTCTATTGTGTGGAAAGCCGCAATTGAGTTTGCAATTCGATCCTGCCCGATTTCACATGGATTTGGGTAATTGATAGGGAAATTTCCACATGAATTGTGGTCGAGGTTAAACAATTCAATATTATTTAACTTTGAATATTCAAGTAATGCTTTTTCTGCTTTTGGTACTACTGAGCAATATGAGATTCTTTTTTTTTCAAATTCGAAACTTTCGAGAATCTCGATTGTATTTTCAACCAGAATCGCTGTGGGGACGCTTTTTTCACTCACTAAAGTGCCATTTTTATACCTCCCGAAATGTGAAATAGTATTACCAATATCGAGGCATGAAACAGTTGCGCACAATCTTACCATTTTTTAACTGTCACTTCTCCACTGTGTATGAGGCGAACCCTTCCATTCTTAGCTTTTAGTTTCAGTGCACCATTCGCATCGATTCCGACAGCTTTTCCTGTCAGTGTTTCTTTCCCGATTCTAATTTCTACTTTTTTTTCGAGAAGCGCATCCATATTTTCCCACTTGGCTTCCAGTTCTGACTCGGAAAGTCCCTGAATGCATTGCTTGTAGGCCGCTAAGACTACCTTGATTATCTTCGCAGTGATTTCATGAACCCTGAATGTCCGACCAGCCAAATCATGGAGTGAAGAGGCGGAATTTGATATTGATTTTGGATACCGGGCACTCAATGAATTAACATTTAGCCCAATACCAAAAATCATTGATCTCACTCTTTCGCAGTCTATCGAAGCTTCGGTTAGCATACCCCCAAGTTTCTTCCCATTGATCACCAAATCATTTGGCCATTTTAAGGAAATATTTTCATTCCCGGTATGAGTTCTTAGGAGTTGAGCAATGCATATCCCCTGCCACAGGGTGAACGACCTCAACTGGATTAAGTTTACATCAGGACGAAATGCCATTGATAAATGAATATTGCCGCTTTGTGGACTGTACCAAGAACGGCCTAACCTGCCTCGTCCCTTCTTTTGTTCATTTGCAATTACCGCAAAGGGCCCTTTTTCACCATTGGCTAGAAGTTTTTCCGCTTCCGAATTTGTGCTGTCAATTGAGTTTTGAACAAAGATTTTACATTTCGTTTTTTCTTCATGAATCCAGGCCTCGAGAAGAGACTGATTAAATTTATCCGGTTCCGCGGCTAATCGATATCCTCTATTTTGTGATGCTTCTATTGAAAGCCCTGCTTCTCGTAACTTTGCAATTCTGGACCAAACTCCAACCCTGGACATTTTTAAACGCTGGGCTAGAATACTTCCTGACACATAATAAGGGGATGCCGACAGGAGTAACCTAAGTACAAAACTGCTGGGGTTTTCCTGAGCACTATGTTTTTTGGATTTGAGCGGTTTAACGCTTTTTCTTTGTCCTGGAGGATATTTTGCCACTTTGAATATCTTATTCCCAATCCAGTCCAATGTCGAGCCATCGACTTGTGTGAATGGGAGCACCGGTAGAAATAAAATGTGGGTGTGCCTCCGAGAATTCCTTCAAATTTTTCAAGGTTATTCCGCCACTTGCTTCAATCACCGCTCTCTCTTGATTAATGGTCATCGCCTCATGTACTTCGGATGGAGAAAAATTATCCAGTAAAACTGCATCCACATTCGCAATTAGTGCCGGTTCCAAGTACTCAATGGAGTCGATTTCAACTTCGAGAATCAAGTCGGCAGTTTGAGACTTTACTCTTTGTAAAAAGGCAGAAAATTGCTTGGCAGATGATATGCCTAAGGAGGCAAGGTGGTTGTCCTTAATCAAGACCCGATCGTACAGTCCCATTCTGTGAGTAAATCCACCCCCGCAAGTTGTGGCGTATTTTTCGAGAATGCGCAGTCCAGGAGTCGTTTTCCTTGTGTCAAGTAATCCAACATTCTTGTTTTCCAGAATCGAGGCATACACATTTGTCGAAGTCGAAATTCCCGAGAGTTTTTGAATGAAATTTAAAATTGTTCTTTCGACCAGTAAAATTTCTGATTGCTTTCCAACGAGCTTGGCGATGGTTGTTCCTTTCGTAATCTTTTCTCCATCCTGCCTAAGGATTTCAGTTTTGATTGAATTAATCCCAAATGCCTGAAAAATTAACCCTATCAATGGTAGTCCGCAAATGATCATCTCTTCTCTTGAAACTAATTTTGCCACTCCATTACCAGCTATGTTACAGGCACTTGTGGTCACATCTCCAACAGTACCGAGGTCTTCCCGAACGCAGAGTTTCAGATGGTTTAAAATCTCCTTTTGGTCCACCTTTTCCCAGGAAATCTTTTTCTGGAACTTACTTAATGCAGGAGGCGGTGGTATCACTTTTGGAGACTAGAATCCTTTAATTAAATCCAGGGTGGATGGAATGTCTGACACGATTTGACCGGGATTCGGTCCCACTCCCACAAAGCGAAATTTTGGCAGTACCCTGTCCTTATATCCATCAGGATAAGCTGACTCGATGATACTCGATGCCATCCTTGCCACATATCTTTGTGCTTCTATCGGAAAGGCAGAAAATGATTTTATTTGGCTTAGATTTTGAGACCACCCGGGAAGAATTTCGTAAACGGGAGAAAGTGATTTGCGAATAGATTCCTGCCGCGGTACATCCTTAGTGATTTCTCCGCTTGGCAATTTATAAGCCACGCAGATTTTTAATTCCGTAGGCAAGCCATCTTCTATAGATAATGCATCCAACTTGTTGATGACAATTTCATCAAATCCACAGTATCTGAGCGCGTTGCCCTTTTCCACCGCATCAAACCAGCCAACCATTCTTTGCCTCCCCGTCGAAGTTCCAAATTCAAGCTGGGCCAATTTTTTGCCAAGTTCGTGGTCGTGGTGATTGATTTGAGTAATGAAATGATGAGTTCCAACCTTGGTGTCGTATGCTTTGCAGCAACCAATAGTGGTAACTGCCTGAACAGGAATCCCTCCTGAGGCAAATAGTTCTGCGGTGGTTGTGTGTGACGCCGTAACATTTGGTGTGAATCCGTGTCTTTTATCCAACCAATAAGCTTGTCCGAATTCTGCGACAATTGAGTTTGAATTCGATTGGTCATTAAGTAATAAATTTCGGGCATCCCCAATGCAACTAACCAATTCCATTCCCGCATGCCAGTATGTCTCTTCCAAGTATTCGAAATTCAGGGAGAAAGCCTCCTTTCCCATAAAAGAGGAGAAATCAAACTCTGATTTGTCAAAAATTCCTTCATCGAGACCGCCTTGATTAGCTCGATTTTCTGCATCGGTAAGAGTGGAGAAAAATTCAATCCAATCTTCTTCGTTTACTTTACATACATAACGAATTGTATCCATCGCTCTTTGAACTCTTCCATGCAGTTTGCGACTAAATTCAGATCTATCACCAAGGAATTGCTGATAAAAAATCTGCCATTGTCCAGTCTCGTCGCAATATGCTGGGCTTATTCCACGACCGGTGGAACCACGATTTTCCATGCCAAGTTGTTTGACCCGATAGTTTTCCCATGCCAAGTCAAGTAAGCGGTGGGTAAGATCGCTCATCTGAGTTTTTTCGTCAATCAGCAATCTGTTAAAAACTGAGATTCCACGCGACTCGAGCGGTTTTGCTTCCCATAAGAATTTTCTTGGATCAGCCACCACTCCGCTTCCTATAATGAGCTTTTGGACATCAGGATGACCAACTCCTGAAGGCAGAAGGTTCAGCTTTAACCCCGCAGCGGTATGCCCTGCATTTGCACCGCCGTTTACTTTAATCACTCCGGCCGGAAATTGACCGCCCTGGTGTTTAATTTGATCGAGTATTTCATGTACAACCCGGCCTTTTCCTTCATCGCCCATACTTATTCCAATCACAGAATAAAGGTTCGAGCATGACTCTTTAAGAGAATTCATTAATATTATACTAATTAAGATCTGGTGAAATCGCTTCTTTTAACCTCGATCACATCATGGGTTCCGGATTCTCTTTGACCGGCCGGACTCACCTGAATGTATCGGGCTTTATCTTTCAACTGCTCGAGATTTTCGGCACCCAGGTAGCCAAGGCCTGCTTTTATTCCACCCGCAATATTCTCGAGTGCATCCTTTGCAGAACCGGCCACTTCTTTCAGTGCTTCTATCCCCTCGGGTGTGCTTTTAGAAGTGAGATCTTCTTTTTGATGACCATACCTTGAAGCCGAGCCTTCTTTCATTGCTTCCAGGCTACCCATTCCGCGGTATTGTTTGTAATATTTACCTTCGATTTCGATTATTCTGCCCGGTGCTTCTCGGCAACCCGCTAATAAGCCGCCACAAATTACCGCTTCCGATAGTGTCAATGCCTTGACGATATCACCCGATTTTGAAATACCGCCATCCGCAATAATGGTAACTCCTTTATTTTTTGCACCTTGCATCGCAGCATAGAGAGCAGTCATTTGCGGGATTCCCACCCCTGCAATGATTCGGGTTGTGCAAATTGAACCAGGACCTTGTCCGACTTTTATTGAATTAGCACCCGCTTCAGCTAAGAATTTAACCCCTTCTCCTGAAGTTACATTACCAGCAATAATTGTAATGTCCGGAAAAGATTCCCGAATAAACTTGGTTGCCTGACCTACTCCTTTGGTGTGTCCATGGGCAGTGGACACTGCAACCGCATCAAGACCCTGCTCGACAAGCTCAGAAACATGTTCGAACAGCGAATCTTTGTCTATTTCCCCATTCTCTTTCCTTGGGGTTGACACGGCAGCTCCGCATAGAAGACGGAACTTTTCATCCCGAGCAGGTTTCAAATGATCCCGGTTCTCCTCCATTATTCTCTCAATATCGCTCAGTGTGTAGAGTCCCCTCAGTCTGTCCTCTTTATCCACAACTAAAAGTTTATGAATGCCCATGTGCTTGCTGAAAAATTGATCTGCAGTGGAAATGGGATCCGAACCCACTTCATTTTCACAAATTGTATAGACTTCATTTCGGGCAAGCATTCCTTCCGTTACTTTTCGGTTTCGGTAGCGCTGCTTGACGACTCGACCAGGTAAAAGTCCCAAGAGTCTTTCCTGGTCATCCACTATTGGAAAAGTGCGGAATTGAAAGTTTTTTTCATCGATTAAAGAGAGTACATCCCCCACCGACTTATCCGCGGTAATAGTAATAGGGTCTTGGATAAGACCATGAACATGGTATTTCACCCGGGCAACTTCCTTTACCTGGTTTCTGTTGGACATATTGTAATGAATAAGTCCAATGCCTCCACACAGAGCCATGGCAATAGCCATATCAGACTCAGTAACCGTATCCATGTCGGATGAAAGCACGGGAATGCTTAACTGAATGGAATCAGAGAGTTTAGTGTCGAGGCGAACATTTCGGGGGAGCACCTCCGAGTAGCGGGTAGCGAGTGATAAATCATCAAAAGTAAGACCACAAGGAGTACTTTTAGCGAAAAATTCGTCGGCTTTTAAATAAAAATCTTCGTCCATAATTCGTTTATACGACATTGCATATATAAGTTGTTTATGATCGAAAGAGTCTATCGTCTCAAGAATAATTAATGAATACCAACCGACAGTACCGAATTTATAGCCAAAAGTTTTTGAATCCTTTAAAAACTGCACATGGACTGTGGAAACAAAGAGACAGTATTATTTTGAGGGAGGAGAACGAACTTGGAAGAATTTCTTTTGGTGAGATCTGCCCAACACCGGGATTTATAAATGAGAAAATCTCCAGTTTTTTCCCTATGATCGAAGATTGGCAGAGGGGTGGGGTGCCCGGTGGTAACACTCTGTTTAAAAGTGCAATTTCCTGTTTAAGGAATGAGATTTGGGATTTATCTTTCGAGGGGAATCATTCGCCTGCTGTATTTTCAGCAGAACTAGTTACGGGAAATTCAACTTTGAATGGTGAACCTACTGTTTATAAAAAGAAAATTGGCTTGTCTTCTCCCGAATTTGAGATTCCAAAAATATCTGAATTTCTGGATTCAATTTGTGATCAATCCAGTGTTCGTTTGGATGCGAATGAATCATTGAGTATTGAGGAACTTTACAGATGGGATAAAGCATTTGGAAAGGAGGATAGAATTGAATTTATTGAACAACCTTTGCGGAGAGAGGAAATTGATCAATTATTTCAAATGGACAAAGAATTACAAATATCTCTCGCTTTGGATGAATCCTTGGTTTGGAAAAATGACTTTTCTTTTTTTGAAACTAATGGCTGGGCTGGATTTTACATTGTAAAGCCGGTTCTCTTTGAAGACTGGGATAAGATGTTAACTTTTATTCGTGCCCGGTCAGATCGGGTTGTGGTGTCTACCACATTTGAAAGTCCTTTTGGTTATGAAGCGGTGTGCAGATGTGCCTCTTTATCAAATCAAGTTGCTGGATTGGATCGAAGTTTATATGAGCAGAGCGATTTCGAGTTTCCAAACCATCACTTAAATCCTTTGTTCCCTTCGACGATTTCGAGTCAGTCCTTGGATCATCTTTGGAATAATTTATGAGTCTTGATTTCCAAAACCTAGATTATTCATGGGTACACGAGCAAAATGACAGTAAAAATGAGAGTCTTTTGTTTGCTCAAAAAATCTTCAGTTTACTCGCTAAAAAACATTCCGTATGGCTTGGGGCAGATTGCAGAGTTTCAAGGTCGGAAATAATGAATGATCGCAATGTTTCCCCTTCACTTTTTTTCCGGAGCGGAGGGACTTCGGGCAAGCACAAATGGATTAGGCATGACCAGCAATCGCTTTTCTCTGCAGTAAATGGGTTGATGGAACACCTTGGAGAAGAGAGCATGTCTTGCTGGTGTTGTTTGCCCTTAAATCATGTCGGTGGAATGATGCAAATAATTCGTGCCGCGAGTACCGGAGGGAAAGTTTTCTTTTTTGATTACAGAAGACTGCTCAGGGAGCCTTTGGAAAGTTTGTGTGAAAATCAATGGATTTCGTTAGTGCCCACTCAATTACATCGTTTGATTGAAAGTTCGGTTGCCTGTGAAAATTTGAGGAAATTCAGGGGTATTTTTGTGGGTGGTGCTGCAATTCCTCTTCGTCTAGCACAAAAATGTAGGGTTGAGGCACTCCCTCTGTTTCCAAGTTACGGAATGTCTGAGACTGCAGGGATGATTACTTTATTGGACGCGAATTCTTTCCGTAATGGAATAGAAGGTGTAGGGAATACTCTGCCCCATGCACAAATATCTGTGGATTCTCAAAAAAATTGTTTTTTGGTAAAATCAAAAAGTATGTGCTTAAATTCCACCGAATTCTCGAGCATGAGGGGAGGATGGTTATCAACTCCTGATTATGGATATCAGGATGGGGATGGGAACTGGTTTATTCAGGGTCGATTGGATCGCACTATTATTACAGGAGGAGAAAAAGTGAACCCGAAAGAAATTGAACAGGTATTAGGGCAGTTTGAATCGGTGAGGGAATGTGTGGTTTATGGCGTTAAAGACGAGGAATGGGGGCAACGAGTGGTCGCTTATATTTCACCAAAAACAATTAAAATCCAAAAACTGAAGGACTTTGCAAAAAGAAAATTGGCGAATCATTCCATTCCCAAAGAATGGCATTTAGTCGAGAAATTACCCTTGTCCGCAATGGGTAAGCCGCTGAATTAAATTTTATCGACTATTTTATCAGCCAACCCGTACTCGATTGCCTCCTCAGCATTGAGATAAAAGTCCCGATCAGTGTCCTGCTGAATCTTATCGAGAGGCTGACCGGAAGTTTTCGCTAAAATTCCATTGAGTTCCTCACGAAGTTTTTCCATCTCCTGTGCCTGAATATTTATATCCACCGCCGCTGCCACCATTCTGCCAGTGATCAGGGGTTGGTGAATCAGAACACGGGAATGTGGATAGAGGTAGCGTTTCCCTTTGGTCGCTCCACACAGAAGGATCGAACCCATACTTGCCGCCATACCTGTCACCACAACCGCTATGGGCGAGGTGATCAATTGCATGGTGTCAAAAATTGCCATTCCCGCAGTAATCGAACCGCCCGGTGAATTAATATAGAATGTGATTTCCTTTCCGGGGTCGCTCGCTTCCAGAAAAAGAAGTTTTTCCGTGAGGTCACGCGCTGACTTATCACTCACCTCGCCCCATAAGAATATTTTTCTCTCTTCGAGAAACTTGCTTTGAATTGCCTCTGTAACAGAGTTTCGTTTTGTGTCTTTTTCTTCGGTCATTTAAATCCTTATATGTAAATTTTTTACCTAGTGGAGCATCTCTATCCGCCTGAGGTGTCTTCCTGCTTCAAACTCCGATTCGAGCCATGCATCAACAATAGTGAGAGTTAATTCAAGAGAAATCTGCCTTTCTCCAATAGAGATAACATTTGCGTTATTATGCTGCTTGGCAAGTTTGGCCGTTTCGACGGACCAGCAAAGAGCACAGCGCACACCGGCAACCTTATTGGCGGCGATTGCTTCTCCATTTCCACTGCCTCCGAGAACGATACCAAAATCACACAACCCCTGTGAAACTGCCTCAGCAGCAGGGCGGATGAAGTCAGGGTAATCAACTGATTCAACGGAAAATGTTCCGAAGTCTTTGGTTTGATAGCCTTTCGTTTGAAGGTGCTCCTTAATTGCCTCTTTATAAGAGAATCCCGCATGGTCAGATCCCAATGCAATTTTAATTACCTGATTCATAAAAAATACACTTGAAGATATTTCTTAAGCACTGGAAGGCAAAACAAATTGCTTAGATTAAACCTAATTCCATTTTACCCTCTTCGGACATCATATCTTGAGTCCACGGAGGATCCCACACGATCTCAACCTCAGCATCATCAATGCCGGGAAGTTCGAGGACTTTACCTTTTACATCTTCAGCAATGACAGGGCCCATCCCGCATCCAGGTGCAGTAAGAGTGAGATCCACGAACGCAATCCTGCCCCGTTCTTCAACTTGCTCGATCTCAATTTTGTATATCAAACCAAGGTCGACCACATTCACGGGAATTTCGGGATCAAAAACTGTTCTCAGGTTATCCCTAATTTTTTCTTCATTTGCAGGTTCAGCGTCAATAGGATGATTTTCTTCGGTGAATTCTTCTCCTTTTTCGCCCAAAGCATCTGCATCCTTCGCTGCGATCCGGTACATCCCGTTGAGGGTCATCACAGTAAAGTTACCACCCAATCGGTGGGTAATTGTGACTCTTTCCCCTTTGGAAAGGATAAAATCCTCACCATGAGGAATCAATGTTGCGTTAACATCTCGAACTAAATCAATTTCTTCTTGTGTTTGACTCATTACTGTGGAGTGGAGATTTTATTCGGTAAACGAATCAGATACTTCTTTTCTGAGAGACTCAACAATCTCGGGGCAACGGGCTTGTGCCACTATGTCCTCAAAAAAACCAAGAACAATAAGTTTTTCCGCGATTGATTTTGAAATACCTCTGCTTTGCAAATAAAAGAGCTCCTGCTCGTCTATTTTACTGGTTGTGGCACCATGACTACATTTTACCTCGTTGGCCAGTATTTCGAGTCCTGGCAGGGAATCAGCTTCAGCTTCCTTACTAAGCAACAGATTGCGGTTGGTTTGAAATGAATCGGTGTTCTGAGCAAGAGGATCGACTTTTATTAAGCCTGAAAAAACAGATTTTGACTTACCCAGAAGCGCGTTTTTGAAAAGCAAATTGCTTCTTCCATTCGGTGCAATGTGATGCTGTATTGTGCGCTGATCAAACAATTGCTCGTCATTTCCCAAACTGAGAGAGAAATTATTGAACTCCGCTCCTGTTCCGGCAATATTCCCACGAGATTCTATCCTTGTTTGTGCACTCCCAAGTTGGAGTGTGATGTTGGTGAAATGGGAGTTTTGCCCCAATTCAACTTTCTCAAGGTGATGAAATGTGGAGCTTTTGTTTATTCTTTGTACCAGCACACGGGTAAGTTTTGCACCTTCCCCAAGTTGAATGTGGCTTAAATTTGACAGGACACCGCTTGAGGAGTGATCATCCGAGTCAAAATACTCGATCAGAGTGGCTTCAGCAAAGGGTTCAAGTGTGATGACATTCTGTTGAAAAAGCGAGTGGTTTTCTGTGGGTGCTGTATGATTACATATAAATGTCTCTTCTCCAACAAATCCTTTTTTTAAATTTAAAACATATCCGGACTCAGAAAAAGAAGAGGCGAGTAAAAATGTTTCCTCCGATCCCAATTGCGGTCCTTTTTGAGAGGGCAGACTGCCGAGGGCGTTCGGATTCTCAAGGATTGCCTGATCTAAAGATTGAAATACAATCTCATCTGAGTCGTGCTTGCTTAGAACCGTTTGCCGGGGAGATTTAATTAATTGATCATGATTGGAATAACCGAGACGAGCACGGGGAGAGAATCTCCATCTTTCGTCTTTCATTCTTACTTTGGGTAAGGAAATGAAGCGATTCCAGGAATCTTTTCTGAAATCTGCCATCCATCCCGGTTCCCAGGATCGTTTATCCGAAAATGCTTGAAAAAAATCAGGAGACTCAAAACGAGTAGACATATTTTCTGTGGAAGTTTTTAAGGAATTCATGAGACTACTCTTATCCGACCGATCCTTCCATTTCCAAGTCAATGAGTCGCTTTAATTCCACACTGTATTCCATGGGGAATTCTCTTATTAAATCATTTACAAATCCGTTCACATATAGACTCATAGCCTCAGATTCATTAAGACCCCGTTGCTGCATGTAAAAAATCTGTTCGGCACTTACTTTCGAAACACTTGCCTCGTGCTGTACGGAATTATCATCTCCCTGAATGGCAATTGCAGGATAAGTGTCGGTTTGACTCTCACTATTGATTAAAAGGGCATCGCATTCAGTGTTGTTTTTGCAATGCTTCAGACGTCCGGGAATTTGAACCAATCCGCGGTAGGAAGATCTTCCTTCTCCGATTGAAACAGATTTCGCAATTACATTACTGGTTGTCTCATCCGCCGCATGCACCATTTTCGCACCGGTGTCCTGATGTTGACCGTCATTGGCGAGTGCGATTGAAAGAACTTCCCCTCTTGCTTTCCTTCCCCGAAGAACAACACCGGGGTATTTCATTGTAAGACGGGAGCCTATGTTACAGTCGATCCATCTAACTTCTGCCTCCTCTTCGGCCATTGCTCGTTTGGTCACCAAATTGAATACATTATTGGACCAGTTCTGAACGGTTATGTACTGAATTTTTGCCCCTTTGAGGGCAACCAGTTCCACGACGGCACTGTGAAGTGTTGCAGTTTCAAATTTGGGAGCGGTACAACCCTCCATGTAAGTAATTTCAGCACCTTCATCGGCAATAATTAAGGTTCTTTCAAATTGACCGAAATTTTCCGCATTGATCCGGAAATAAGCTTGCAGTGGTTGGGAAAGTTTGACCCCGGGCGGAACATAAATGAAACTTCCTCCGCTAAAGACGGCACTGTTGAGGGCAGAAAACTTGTTGTCGGAACTGGGTATTACTTTGCCAAACCACTTTTTGAAGATTTCCGGATAATCGCGGAGGCCTTCGGTTGGACCCACAAAAATGACTCCCTCTTTTTCAAGACCTTCTTTCATTCTCGAGTACGCTGCCTCGCTATCGAATTGAGCCTCCACTCCGGCAAGGAATTTTCTCTCCTGTTCGGGAATCCCAAGCCGTTCGAAAGTGTTTTTTATGTCATCGGGTACTTCCTCCCATGTCCGGCTGGGTTGCTGTCCCTGAGCGAGATAGTAACGGATCACATCAAAATCAATATTTTCCAAATCCTTGGATGCCCAATGAGTGGGCATAGGTTTCTTTTTGAAGATAGAATGAGCTTTCAACCGGAAATCTAATATCCAATCTTGTTCATTTTTGACGTCAGAAATGTATTTGACCACATCTTCAGAAAGGCCCACTCCTGCATCGAATGCATAGTTTGAGGTGGGGTAGTGAAAATTACCTTTCTCCCGGTCGATCTCGATATTTGATGATTTGATCATTAGTTTTTAAAAATTGTGATAGGTTAAGCAGCCACTACTTCTTCTTTGATCCAGTCGTATCCTTTTTCCTCCAATTCAAGTGCAAGATCTTTGTCCCCACTCCGAACGATTTTCCCGTCCCACATGACATGCACCCGGTCCGGTACAATATAATCTAGCAGCCTTTGATAGTGAGTAATTACAAGAATTCCACGCTCTGGATTTTTCATTTGATTAATACCTTCAGAGACAACCCGGAGGGCATCAATATCCAAGCCACTGTCGGTTTCATCAAGAATACAATATTTTGGATTGAGCATGGACATCTGTAAGATTTCGCACCTCTTTTTTTCTCCTCCTGAAAAACCTTCATTCATCGAACGGGAAGTAAATCCACGATCCATTCCTAGAATATCCATTTTTTGGTAGAGTTCTTTATAAAATTCCACCGCTTTAATATTCTCACCCTCCGGTAATCTGGATTGAATGGCTGCTCGTATAAAGTTGGCAATACTTACTCCCGGCACTTCCACGGGATACTGAAAAGCAAGAAACAATCCGAGACGGGCAACCTCATCAGGGTTGAGTCCAAGAATTTCATCATCATCCATGCGTGCACTGCCTTCAATCACGTGATAGTCGGGGTGTCCCGCAAGGACTTTGGAAAGGGTACTTTTTCCACTTCCGTTGGGACCCATGATTGCATGAACTTCGCCTTTGGGAAGATTGAAGTTCAGATTATTTAGTATTTGTTCTTCGCCAACAGAGGCAGATAGATTTTCGATTTGGAGCGAACTCATAGAGTTAATATGAAAGGTATTATTGAATTAGTTTGAAATTGGATTAACGGTACCAAGGAAAGAAAGTTCAAAGTTTTCAGATTTGAATCCGCTTGGCAGAATAGATTGCAGATTACGAACAGAATCTGAATCCAGGGAAAGATCAAAAATTTCCCCGGTTTCACTACACTTGAAGTGAGCATGGGGAGTCAGGTTCGGGCAAAACCGGGTGGAGGACCGGTCTAGGTTAACTTGACGAACAAGCCCACACTCCACCAAAGTCTCCAAGCAATTGTAAACGGTGGCAAGTGAGATGGTGGGCAGATTTTTCCGTACTCGTATTAAAATATCGTCAGCGGTGGGATGATCCCTTTTGGAAAGAATTACTTCGTAAACAGACGCTCTTTGCTTGGTCGAACGCAGCCCTTTTTTTTGAAGAGATGTATGAAGAAGTCTTTTATCATGTGCGTTTAGTGAGTAAGGCATAACACATCCTAACATATACGGGAATTCGCATCTCACAAGAATTAAATGGAATTATTCTAATTATTGATTGGAGAATTTATCCGATCAATAATGAAAGAGAATAAACCTTAATAGTCAGTAAAAGTGAATAACCCCCAAAGGAAAGTTGTTTTATTTCCACTAAAATCTCTTCGGTACCAAAGTTCTTCCGATTGCAAACGGATAGTGCCTGGTTCGATTGGAGAAAAGGAATTGGGGGAGTGCTTTACTGCACCGGCAATGTTAATGTCAGAAGATATATATTTTTTAAATCCCGGGAATACCTTGCAACCGGAAGTGAAAAAACAAGACACGAATATAAAAACAAAAACAAGAGTTCTGAAGTACTGTTTTGATAGAACAGGCATTGTTAAATTCAAGTGTTCTTCAGTAATCAAGTCAACGAACAATTAATAAAGATTGAATTTCTAGTTCGTGGTTGTCGAAAAATCTGAATATTGTAGGATATAAAACTTAAAATGAACAAAGAATTAAGCTTAATCGATGAAATTGTGTCGCTTTGCAAACGAAGAGGCTTCGTATTTCAATCATCAGAAATATATGGGGGATTTAATGGTTTTTTTGACTACGGTCCCTTGGGAGTGGAACTACGGAAAAACATTAAAGATGCGTGGTGGGAAGACATGGTCCGCAGGAGAGACGATATGGTGGGTTTGGATTCTGGCATAATCATGAATCCTAAAATCTGGAAAGCATCCGGGCATGTGGACGGTTTTTCGGATCCTATGGTTGATTGCAGGGAATCCAAAATGAGATACCGGGCCGATCAGCTTTTCGCTGCGGATATTATTGTGGATGGAGAATCCTTGGGCTGGTTGTGCATGGTTGAATCTGTAAATATGCAGGAAGATGCCGAAAAAAAAGCGGATTCAATGAAAAGAAAAGCGGCGAAGCAGGGAAATCTCTGTGCGGTGGAGCTTCGTCCATTTGATGAACTCTCCCCATCCGAGCAAAAATTGGTTCCTTCTCCGGCCACCGGGACGGTAGGAACTCTGACCGAACCAAGGGATTTCAATATGATGTTTGAAACGAATGTCGGTGCTTTGCGTGATGCTTCTTCAGTTGCGTATCTAAGACCTGAGACTGCTCAGGGAATATTTGCGAATTTTAAAAACATCATAGACACTGGTCGGGTAAAAGTGCCATTTGGAATTGCTCAAATCGGGAAAGCATTTCGGAACGAAATCACTCCTCGAAATTTTATATTCAGGTCGCGGGAATTTGAACAAATGGAGATCGAGTATTTTATCCCACCAGATGAAGATGCGTGGTCGGGTTACCACAGGGAGTGGATCAATACAAGGATGTCTTGGTTTGGCAGTATTGGCTTAACCCCAGATTTTCTTGGAGAGGAAGTTCATCCATCGCACAAACTCGCACATTATGCGAAGGCCTGCACGGATATCACTTTCAAGTTTCCTTTTGGTGAACATGAATTGGAAGGCATTGCGGCAAGAGGGAACTTTGACTTAACCCAGCATCAAGAACACTCGGGTAAAAATCTTGAGTTTTTTGACGAAGGAAGAAAAGAAAAATACCTACCTCATGTGATTGAGCCCAGCTTGGGAGTGGATCGTACTTTTCTTGCGGTAATTTGTTCTGCTTACCAAATTGACGAAGTGGAAGGAGAGAAAAGAACAGTTTTGAAATTTCATCCTCGTGTTGCACCAATCAAAGCGGGCATATTTCCACTGGTTAAAAACAAACCAGAACTTGTGGATCGTGCACGAAAGCTTTTTCATCGATTACAGCGTAAGTGGAATGTTATTTACGATCAGGGTGGGGCGATTGGCCGAAGATACCGCAGGGCGGATGAAGTTGGTGTTCCTTTTGGATTGACCATCGATTTTGAAACCATTGAAGGAGATGGAACGATCACTCTCCGAGATCGGGATTCCACGGAACAAATTCGCTTGTCCGAAGAGGAGGCAATGGTCTATCTCGAAGAAAAAATTAACCCTTAACTACTGAGTTTCCAATCTTCCAGTATCATTTGGGGTGTTTTGCGGCCATTCCATGAATTCCATCTAAATCGAAAGGCCAGGTCGATCTCAGTGGAATGAGGCGGTATTCGATCGCTCATGTTCCATGCAATACCAGAGACTGTGCCTTTCCCATTCTGAATTGAAAATTGGAAGTGTTCGCCATTGCCCACTTTTCTGGGTTCCTGAGGAAGTCGAATGTTGTGCAGGGCCAAAATGGGTTCAGGGTTTTTCTGACCGAATGGAGCCAGATTATTTAAATCGCGGAGCAGGCTGTCCTGAAGTTCCTCCTGTTTGATTACCGCTGCTATTCGGATGCTTGATTCAGGTAATGAACCGCCGGTGTCAGTTTCAATTACATCGATGAATTTCTCCTTGAAAAGTTCCAGATTATCAACTGATAAACTAAGTCCTACCGCGGCTGGATGTCCGCCCCAATGATCAAGCAATTCCTTGCATTGATCTAAAGATTGAACGAGGTCAATCCCTTGGACTCCTCTTCCGGAACCTTTGCATTCACTCCCAGTCTGTGCAAGTACAATGCAGGGCTTTCCTAGGGCATTTGCGAGTTTTCCCGCCACAATTCCGACAACTCCTGGATTCCAGTGGTTACCCTGTCCACATACAACCACCGCAGATCGATCGGTGAAAAATTCTTTTGCCTGTTGGAGGGCATCTTCCGAGAGATTGGATTCAATGCTTTTCCGCTCTTCATTGTACTGATTCATCCGGAGGGCAAGAGATTTACATTTATGGTGATCCGTTTCGAGTAATAATGAAGTAGCCACATCCGCATCATCCAATCTTCCGCAAGCATTAATTCTGGGTGCAATTTTAAAGGCGATATCCTCGCTGCTTGGGTCTGATCCCGAATGAAGATTTGCCAATTGAAGTATTGCTTGAAGACCGGGGCACGGATTCTCAAAAAGGTATTTGAGACCGAAGGTTGCAAGAATTCTATTTTCATCGCAAAGGGGAACAAGATCCGCAATGGTTCCCAACCCGGCCAGGGCCAGAGAATCCTTAGGGTTTAACTCAAGGGCTTCTTTAACCCCTTGCTGTCGAAGATTTTTGAGAATTCCATGAATGAGTTTGAAAGCAAGTCCGGCGGTGCATAAAAGTCTCCAGGGTTCACCATGATCGTCATGGAGATGGGGATTGACTTGTATGGCGTTGGTGAGGGGGGGACCCTTCGATTGATGATGATCGATCACGATCAGATCGATACCGGATGCACTCAAAAATTCAGACTCTTCGATGGAATTAGTTCCACAGTCTAGGGCAATTACTAAATCAATACTTTCAACTTGAAGCCCACGATCTAAAACTTCCTGAGTCAATCCGTACCCTTCACTTTTCCTCTTGGGTGTTACATGATAAGGGGTTAGCCCCAGCGAAATGAGATTTTTTTTGACAATGACTGTTGAAGTTATGCCATCCACATCGTAATCGCCAATGAGGAGAATATTCTCTTTATTTTCAATGGCATCCACAACCCGTTTTACCGCTTCTGTCATTCCCGGTATCTCGAATGGGTCAGAAAGATGAGCCAGTCTTGGACTGATAAAATTTATCGCCTCTTTAGATTGAGTAATTCCGCGGGCAAGTAAAAATTTGGTGAGGAGGTGAGAAACCGATAACTGACTGCTCAGAGCATCAACAACTTCTTTCTCGAACTTATCCTCGATCCAAAGCATTCAAGTTTTTACTTTTGGCTTTGATATCAAACAGCTAGTTGTTTGAGGAGGTCTGCCAGTCATATTTAGGTAGTATTTCTCCATCTTCCACATGTTTCCTGTCACCTTTGTGCCAGAGAAAGAATATTGGACTTGCTATGAAAATGGATGAGAATGTTCCGGTCAGAATCCCGATAACAAATACAAATGCAAAATCATTAATCACACCCGCACCAAAAATCCAGAGTGACAGAGCCGCTAAAAGTGTGGTCACACTGGTCAAAATCGATCTTGAAAGAACCCGATTAATGGCAACCATGATAATCTTTTTCAAATTTGTCACCGGATTCATTTCGAGTTCTTCACGAATCCGATCAAAGACGACAATAGTATCATTTATTGAATATCCCACAATCATGAGAATCGAGGCGAGCATGGGAGCAGTAAATTGTCCGGAACAAAGAACTCCTCCCGAAACTGCCCCGACGAGGACAAATAAACCAATAGTCATCAATACATCATGAATAGTGGCCACAACCGCCCCGATTGCGTAGCCCATTTCAAAACGAATTGCCACATAGAGCAGGATTCCTAAAAGTGCAACGACCACAGATATTATTGCGTCATCTTTGATCTGGTTACTAACCGAAGCACCAATATTGCTGAGCCCTTCCTCGGTTAATCCAGCATCAGGGTTTGCTAGGATTAAAGTTTCCAGAACCTCCCTTGCTTTCCCTGTTTCAGTCTGCAGCACCAAACGGGAAGCATCTTCTCCCGTTCCAATTTCTGAACGGTATACATGCTGTACTTCTCCCAATTGATCAGCACCTTCAAGGGAAGAGTCGATTTGAGCTGGATCAATTTGCTCGTCGAAAGAGGCAATTAATTCTTCGCCTCCTTTAAAATCAATACCGAGAATTTGGTCTTTATTCGAAAATACTGAAAAAATACCAATTGCCACAATTACCCAGGAAATAAAAAAGGCAGGTACACGAAATTTGTGAAAGTCAATTTCCGCTCTCGGTTGGCGCTTTTCAATCTTTTTAAGACTGATCAGGTTTTTAACTCCTATTTGCAGAAGCACATTCATTAATAATCTGCTTATGAATAGCGCACAGAAGACAGATGTGACTATTCCAATCGCCAAGGTTATTCCGAATCCTTTTACAGGACCAGTTCCGAGCCAAATTAAAATGGATGCGGTGATGAGAGTAGTCAGGTTGGCGTCAATAATGGTGGAAAATGCTTTCGCGTATCCACCTTCGAGCGCGTTCTCGGAGGTTTTTCCAACCCGTAACTCTTCTCGTATCCGTTCAAAAATTAAGATATTTGCGTCCACTGCCATTCCAATAGTGAGCACCAGTGCCGCCATGCCGGGTAGGGTAAAGGTAGCCTGAAAAATCCCCGCAAGAACGGCAATCACAAGCAAAATATTTGTACCGACAGAAATTACCGCAACCAATCCGCCTCCTTTATACCAGGATATCATAAATGCAACTATGAGAACCGCACCAAGCAAACATGCATTCAAACTGCTGGAGAGTGCTCCTGCAGCGAGGGTGGGGGAAACTTCGTACTTTTCTCCAATGGTTAAGGAAACTTTAAGCGGATTGTTTAGAATATCGGATAACATTTTCGCTTCCCGATAACTAAAATTGCCGTTTATTACTGCACTCCCTCCATCAATTCTTTGTTTCACCGTCGGAGCGCTTTCCAATTGGCCGTCCAGAACAATTGCCAATCTGCCAAGTGCCCCGCTAGCCGGATCATTTGCATTGGCAATTTCTCCGGTGAGATCTGCAAAGATTTTTCCACCTTCATCAGTAAAATCTAGCCCAACTTCCCATCCGCCCATTTGATCCTGTTTTGCGTAGGCTTCCTCGATAATTTCACCATCCGCAGACCAAAGTCTTCTAACCCAGATTGGTCTTTCGTTTGCAACCGCATCGCTTCTCAACATTGAGACATAAGGAATACCTTCCTTATCCGTCCATTCCTGCCCTTCCTGCAATGGAACTTCTGCTTGCGAATCAACATTTACGATTCGGAATTCTAGTTTTGCAGGTTTTTGAAGTTCTTCAATAATTCCGGGATCTTGTTTGGTTGTACGGTCAGGTATCTGAATTTCAATCGCCCGATCTCCTCGTTTGCGAACCATTGTCTCGGCTACCCCGAATGCATTGAGTCGCTCGCTCATAATTTCAATCACCTTATCCATTGGAGTTACACCATCCGGAGATGAATCAAACTCGCTTTCATTGACATCCGTGACTTCCATGGTAAACGCGATTCCTCCCCTGAGGTCCAATCCCCGTTTAATGGCTGCTTGCGAGTTCTTAAGCAAAGTGCGGAGGACTAGATCATTTCTTTTGTCCCGGTCCTTCACATGATAGGATCGAATTCCCGGTTTGACCCAAAAGGGGAAAATTCTTGAACCTACAGTGCCAAGAACTCCAACGGGTGGATCGAAAAAAGCAGCATAATCTAAACGATTTCTTTTACCATATGACCTTAAAGCCCCATAATCAATAGACTGATCTTCGGGAAGTTGATTACGGAGATTATCAATGACTTCTGAAAAATTTTCGTGTCCGGTGTGGTTGGAAGAATTAGCTTCCGAACTCACTTGGCCAAGGGCGTATTCTCCCAATTCCTGATCTTCAAAAGGCGTGATGAGAGAAAAGCTAATCACCACAACAAAGAATGTGAAAACTAGCTTCCAATAAGTGGACTTGTTCATAATTGGATTAGTAGGAAGAGGAACTCCGGGTGAGTGGGATGTCAGATTTAATCAATCTTGGCAGAGATAGCTTCTTTGGAAATTTCCACTTTTACATTTTCTGCGATACGAATGACAAAACAATCATCTTTCACTCCGGTAATTGTACCAAACATTCCACCTGTGGTTTTGACTTTAGCTCCTTTTTCCAAAGCCTGAACCATTTTTTCATGCTGTTTCTGCTTTTGCCTTTGGGGGCGTATGAGCAAAAAGTAAAATGCAATAAAAATGAGAATCATGGGCAGGAAACTCATTAAACCTGAACCGCCGGGTTGTCCGCTGGGTGGAGCCATGGCAATTATTTCGCCAAAAGGAAGTATTTCTGTGGTAGCCATAAATTTAAAAAAAGTTCAATAAAAACGAGAATTGACCGATTTGGCAAGCATCGATGCTAAAATTAAAGCGGATCGGTATTTTGAGAATGATCTTCTTCTTGCAGTGTGGAAATAGTTTTATTGGAAAGTCCGGAAATATGTATGTCCCTCTGAGGAAAAGGAATTTCGATTCCTTCCTTTTGAAATCGGTCCCATATCGCCAAAAAAACTTCGCTTCTTACATTGCCGACACCATTGGAGGGATCATCAATCCAAAACCTTAGCTCAAGGTCTACCGAATTGTCACCAAATCCAATCATCAAACATTTCGGTTCGGGGATTTGTAGCGTTCTGCTCGATGAGCGGGCAGCATCCAGACAGAGGGAAATTGCATGTCTTGGATCCGCATTATAGGAAATTCCAATCGGAACACGGACGCGTACATTCCGATCGCTGAATGACCAGTTAATGACCCGGTTTGTGATTAAGTCTTCATTGGGAATTAGGTGTTCTTTCCCATCCCGGGTGATTACAGATGCATAGCGGGCCCGCAATGAATTAATCCAACCATAAGTCCCTTCGATTTCGATTACATCTCCAGGTTTTATCGATCGGTCCAAAAGCAAGATTAAGCCACTGACCAAATTGGAGACCACTTTCTGCAAGCCGAAACCAATTCCCACACCAATTGCACCGCCGAGGATGGCAAAGGATGAGAGATCGAGCCCAATGGTGGAAAGAGCGATCGCAAAACTTACAAAGACAAGAATGACTCGGAGGATCTTGGTGAGAAGAACTTGGAGGGAGGGTGGTAAATGAGGGAGTTTTTTAATTTTCTTTTCTCCCGAAGATCCGAGTAAAGAACTAATCCAGAGCAATACCAGTAAAATTACCCCACCGTTTAGAATGTCTAAAATTGAAATTCTTCGATCTCCGACATTGAAGGCAAGTAGGTTAAGCAGGTCGACCGTTGTTTCGAGAAGGCCAAAGCTGTGTAGGGCGGCTAATGAAAATGCGAGAACCGCAATCAACCGGAGCCATGCCCTGCTTTTAATAAAACCGGAAATCATTCGGTAGGTAGCCCAGGCACCTGCGGCACTCGTAAATGGTCGGATTAGCTCCTGCGATGATATTGAAAACCTTTCAACCAACGCAACCGCCAAGAGGCAGGAGGATAAAAGATAAAGCGGGGCAACCATCCTAGTGATGTTATTCCAAATCAGAGCCTTGAATTCATTTTCCTTTGCACCTTCAGCAAGGGATTCGAAGAGTGGCTTAGTTATTTTGGATAAAATAAAAACCAGTAAGACCAATCCGGCCAAAATCCCGAATTGTAAACGGATGGATGGATCCAGCCAAAAATCTCTCCAATTATTCCAGTCCAAGTTTGCGACTACAAAATTCATCTAATGGTATTTAAAGAAAGTGTTAACTGCCCGCAGGGCAACAAGGAATTTTCCTCCGCTAAGGTAGCAAATAACTTATCCAAGCAAGGTGAGGGCGATTTGTGTGCATCCAATTAAAAACCCAAGGATTGCCCCGATGATCTCAATAAAACGAAATTCCTTCCGCATAATGGAGAAAAGGATTTCTTCAAGTTTATCGGAAGAAAACGCTTCCACTTTTTCGCGAACTAACTCTTTCACATCCAAGCTTTTCTCCAATTTGTCGCCCAAGTCATTTGCGGATTTAGCAAGGAAGTCATGAAGTTCTGATTTAAAAAGGTTGGTTACTTTTTCAACCATTTCATCAGTCAGAAACATTGCGAGCATGGGAAAACTCTTTACCAGCTTTTCTCGGATCGTTTTCTCAATTGTTTTCCCTACTTGCTCCATGGATTCTTCGCTGGTAGCCAATTCTTTTAGTTTGTTGGCTATGTCCTTAACCGAAAAAAGCTCGTCCGCTACGAGGGTACCCAGTTTTTCTGCTAACTGTTTTTGCCTTTTGGGAAAAACTCCTTGGATTGAAAATCCCATAATGCGGAGAGGTAACCGGGGATGAAAAAGCATCTTAACCGCCAAATAATTTGTGGACCATCCGATCAGGGCGGCAATTATGGGTAGTAACAGGAGAATTGGTGACATTTATTTTATTACTTTTAGATGGAGTTTCAACGCGAGCTGTTGCAAAGTTGTTATTCAAAAATTGATCTTGCAGACCGATGGGATTTACTATGCAAACAGATTGTGGGCAAGTATCTTTTAAAAACACTCTCTTTGTTCCTGCTAATATCTTTGTTTGGATGTACTCGCGTGGTTAGTTTGCCGGTTCGTACGGTAGTGGATTGGACAGATGAAAATACCCTTTCCACTGAGTCTGTCTATGATCTGTCGGGAAATACTTCCGAATAGTTTAATCGAACATGAGACATAAAAAAAACCGCCGTAGCGGTTTTGATTGGTTTCTTTGGAAGATGTAGTTTCCTATTTGGACTCGATTAAATTGATGGATGCAGAATTAATACAGTATCTTAATCCAGTTGGATGGGGACCATCGGGGAAACGGTGTCCTAAATGTGAACCACAGTTTGAGCAAACGGTTTCTTCCCTGATCATGCCATGACTTCGGTCTTCCACAATTTTAACACTGTCTGTTGAGATTGAATCAAAAAAACTTGGCCAACCAGATTTGGAGTCGAACTTGGTTTCGGATGAAAAAAGGGAAGATTTGCAAACAACACACTCGTATACTCCCACCTTTGTACAGTCCCAGTATATTCCGGTGAATGCTCTTTCTGTTCCCCCGCCACAACAGATATGATTTTGCTCAGCGTTCAGATGATCCGTGCTGAAATTCTCATCAATCTTGCTTGTAGAATTTTCCACTTGCAATATTCTATCTGCGTCGACGGGAACCAAAAGAAACCTGTTTTCCAAAGCCCCGGTTCCTCTTTTTGGAAACCACAGCACCAGTTGGTACTAATTCTTCAGGAGAATCTCGATATGCAAAATCTTCGACGAATTTTCTGGGTAAGGGAGAACCCAGAAGTTTCTCAACGGACTCGACCAAAGGAAGCTCCTCCGGTTTGCATAGGGTAAAAGCTTCTCCTTCGGTACGGGCTCGACCGGTTCTTCCAATACGGTGAATATAATCCTCTGAATGCTGGGGCACATCATAATTGATCACATGAGTAACATTCGAAATATCCAAACCTCGGGATGCCACATCGGTGGCAGAAAGAATTTTAACTTTCCCGTCTTTAAAATCCTGCAATGCGGACATTCGATCTCTTTGTTTCAGGTCGGAATGTAATACCCGTACATCCTGTCCATGCTCAGTGAGCCAATGGCTTATTTTATCAGTACCTCTCCGCGTCTGGAAGAAGATGATTAAACTCTCGAATTTTATATTATTTAAAAGTGCTACCAATAAATCAAATTTTTGAATTGCGGGCACCGGGTACAATGCATGAGAAACTGTTTCCGCGGCCGATATTTTGATATCGATCTTAGCTTCCGCAGGATTATCTAATGCCCACTTTGATAAGCGTACAACCGCGTCAGGAATCGTTGCTGAAAAAAGTAGAGTCTGACGAGATCGCGGAGTTTTGTTAATGATTTTAGTAACATCCTCAACAAAGCCCATATCGAGCATTCGATCCACCTCATCGAGGATTAAAATTTCAACTTTATTAAGTTTTAAATTTCCCTGTTGTAAATGATCAAGCAAGCGACCGGGGGTGGCCACAACAATATCTGGCTTATTGCCTAGCTCTTCCAATTGCTTTCCGTATTTCACCCCTCCGTAAAGGAGAGCCATTTTTAAACCCAGATACTTTCCATATTTTCGAAAATTCTCTTCAATTTGGATAGCCAATTCACGGGTGGGAGCGAGAGCAAGGGCTCGACACTCGCCGGGTTTTTCCAATCGGTGAAGGGCGGGTAGGGCAAATGCGGCGGTTTTTCCCGTTCCTGTTTGAGCGGAACCAACCATATCCCTGCCTTCTAGGATTGGAGGGATTGCTTTAATCTGAATAGGAGTTGCATCCTCGTAACCAAGATCTTCGATTGCTCGAAGGATTTCTGGACATAAGCCCAATTCTTTAAACTTCATCGTGACATAATGGGAAAAGGGAATTCTTCTCCTTGCGTAATTGAATAGCTAAATCGTAAATTCACTAAATGAGCGAGGACAAAGAGCAAAAATCCTACCGTGGCAGAATTGCACCCACTCCTTCCGGTTATTTGCATGAAGGACACGCCAGTACATTCAAGACCGCATGGATTAGAGCCCGTGAACGGGATGGTTACGTTATTTACAGAAACGATGATTTGGACAAATTACGTTGCAGTGAAGAATTTTCCCGAGCGGCAATGGATGATTTACAGGGATTGAAAATCAATTGGGATGAGGGACCAGATTGCGGAGGTAAATACGGTCCATACAATCAAAGCGAGAGAGCAGAAAAGTATGTCAGCACACTTTTGAAATTGGCAAACGAGGGTCTAGTTTACCCATGTGCAAAATCCCGAAAGGAAATTCAGGCATTTGAAATAAAAGCAAAGGTTGGGAATGAATGCTTATTTCCACAAGAACTTCGCCCAAGTCAAAAACAGTTCACGAAAAGAGCCGAGGTCGCCCTGAATACAAATTGGCGATTTCGAACTCAATGGGATCGAAAAGGTTAGTTTTGTGGACGGACGAAAAGGAAAGCAAACCTTTGAAGTGGGAAAAGACTTTTGCCGACTTTTTGGTTTGGCGAAAAGACGGATTTGCCTCCTATGAATTGGCAACTGTAGTGGATGACCACCTCATGGAAATCTCAGCGAAATTGTAAGAGGCGAATTGATTTGCTGGTCTCGAGTGCAAGACAATGCCTACTTTTTGATTCATTAAAATGGTCGCGACCAGATTTTTATCACTGTGAACTAGTACTCGATGGAAGAAGGGGACAGAAAGCTGTCCAAGTCGCAACGAAACTTACCTCGACTTTTTTTGGGAAACTAGTTTTGATTCAAGCATTTTTAATTGAATCATATATTCGTAAATACTGATATTTACAGAATAAAGAAGACCTGGGATTCCTTCTAAAATTCCCCCTTTAAAAAAGAAAGAATGGATGAATCGCAAAATAGGCCACCCTGGGATTTTGGACATGTACTGCTTAATTGCTTCTTTTCTGATGGATTGATCCTTACTCAGCATATCTTGAGGTTTAAAATTAGTTTGTAATCTTTCTTTTGCTTCCAAAGTTGAGTATTTGTTATGTCGGTTAAACCAAAATGTCCAACCTTTGGAAAAAGCATAATGTAGGTAAGGTTCCTTTATATATCCAAGCTTTCCTTGAACATCTGATTCTTTCATGGCATGTCCCGCATCTCGGTACCTAGCTTTTCCTTTTTTTAAAATTCGAAACTGCCATCTTGGGAAAGAATCAGAAAATTTGAGCCATTTCCCATAGAGCATTAATTTCCAGCAACAATAAAAGCCCGCAGTGTCATCCTTTGAGTTCCGAATGGCATCTAATACAGCACTTGCAAACTTCGGGGTACATACTTCATCCGCATCGATGAACAATATCCAATCAGATTTAACAGGAATATTATCAATTGCCCAACATCTTTGTTGGCCAAACCCCTTAAACTTATTTTTGTAAACAATCGCTCCCATGCATGAAGCTATTTCGCATGTGTCGTCCGTACTGCCAGAATCAAGAACAAAGTTTTGATCCGTCCAATCTAAGGAGTCTAAGCACTTTGGTAGATCATCTGCTTCATTAAGAGTAAGAATG
>JBJLCO010000039.1:0-219989 GCA_045567635.1 Opitutales bacterium
CGCCGGTTTTTTCCACGAATTCGAGTGTGAGTGTCTCTGAAAATCAAACCGCCGTGCTTGATATTAACTCCACGGACGCCGACGGGGACGGTCTTACCTACTCCCTTTCCGGAGGTGCGGATCAGGCAAAATTCCAAATTGATTCCGGGACGGGTGTTCTTACCTTTATCAATTCTCCAGATTTTGAAATCCCCTCAGACGCGGATGGTGATGGAGTATACAAAGTTACTGTTTCGGTTTCTGACTCCACGGACACGGTTGCCCAGGAAATACTGGTTACGGTCACGGACGGGGTGGACGCATTGGAAACCTTTACGGTGAGTGGCGGGCAATTTTCCAGTCCATATTATACAATCACGAACTCGGCGGGAAGTGCGGTTAATTTTTCAACTTATTCTTTCCAAAAAGGAGCGGTTTACCATTTTGTGGCTTCTAATATCTCCTCGTCCCACCCGTTTATGATTTGGGGAATCCTATGGAGATACTGCTTCCAGTCTGGTCAGTGGTGGTCCTTTGACCTCATCGAATAATGGAGGCAGGATTATTCTTACCATCCCCGTGGGATTTAGCGGACAGTTGTTGTATTTCTGCACCGCCCACTCGGGAATGAAGCAAAGTCTCACTATTGCCAATCAGTCCCCGGTCATTACAGGGGGAGAAAACGCGTTAAGCTTTTCTGTGTCGCAGACCGGTTCACTTTCCTATGACCTGAATGCGAGCGATGCGGACGGAGACACTCTTTCCTGGACTCTATCAAGTGGGGCCTCCAATGGAACGGCTTCCATTAATTCGAGCACGGGAGTGCTCAGTTATTCTCCGGCAACAAATTATTCAGGAAATGACAGTCTGACGGTTCAGGTGAGCGACGGATCACTCACGGATAGTTTGGTGATCAATCTGACGATCACCGCGGTGAATGATGCCCCGGTCATTTCAGAAGCGAATGCCACCCTGAACCTCTCGCTCACGGAGGACGGCACATTCGCGTACGACCTGAATGCGAGTGATGCGGATGGAGACACTCTTTCCTGGACTCTATCAAGTGGGGCTTCAAATGGAACGGCTTTCATTAATTCGGGCACGGGAGTGCTCAGTTATTCTCCGGCAACAAATTATTCGGGGAATGACAGTCTGTCCGTTCAGGTAAGTGACGGTTCGCTCACTGACAGCCTGGTGATCAATCTGACGATTACCGCGGTGAATGATGCCCCGGTCATTTCAGAAGCGAATGCTACCCTGAATCTCTCGCTCACAGAGGACGGCACATTCGCGTACGATTTGAATGCGAGCGATGCGGACGGAGACAGTCTTTCCTGGACTCTATCAAGTGCGCCCTCAAATGGAACGGCTTCAATTAATTCGGGCACGGGAGTGCTCAGTTATTCTCCGGGAACAAATTATTCGGGGAAATGACAGTCTGTCTGTTCAGGTGAGCGACGGATCACTCACCGATAGTGTGGTGATCAATCTTACTATTACCGTTGTAAATGATGCCCCGGTCATTTCAGAAGCGAATGCTACCCTGAATCTCTCGCTTACGGAGGACGGCACATTCGCGTACGATTTGAATGCGAGCGATGTGGATGGAGACACTCTTTCCTGGACTCTATCAAGTGCGGCCTCCAATGGAACGGCATCGATTAATTCGGGTACGGGGGTGCTTAGTTATTCCCCGGGAACAAATTATTCGGGGAATGATAGTCTGACCGTTCAGGTAAGTGACGGATCTTTGACTGACTTAGTGGGTATCAACTTGTCGGTAATCCCATTCAATGATGTTCCATCATCGATATCATTATCTCATTCTTCATTCAAAGAGGAGCAGGAAGCGGGAACAATAGTGGGCACATTCAGCACGGTGGATGTGGATTTGAATGACACTCATTCCTACTCGCTTATTTCAGGGATTGGATCTGGCAATAATCTTTTCAGTATGGATTCGAATGGCACACTCCGAACCGCCACGGTTTTTGATTATGAATCAAATGCATCCAGCTTTTCAATCACGGTCCGGGTAATGGACGGTCAGAATGCTTCCCTGGACGGGAACTTCTCGATCTCCCTTCTTAACGATGAATCGGATGACCCGGCCAACCCGAGCCCGGAATCAGTGGTTCTTTTATCGGATGGAATTTCGGTTTCCGCCGGATGGAAACAGGCGGGCTGGTTTGGGTATTACTTTGCCCAGTCTTACCCCTGGGTATACCATGGCAGTCTCGGCTGGGTTTATGTATCGGAATCCAACACCACGGGCACCTGGTTATATCGTGACTCACTCGGTTGGTTATGGACGAATCCAAGCCTATTTCCATACATTTTTCGAAACACTGCATCAGGGTGGCTGTATTTGGATACGAGTCACGGTCCACTACGATATTATGATTACTCAGTACCCGGGTGGTTGGTTGTTGAGTGAGATCAAGAGTTTTCGGGTGTTCGGAATACTCTAAACCCAGTGTAATAAAGCACTAAAAAAGAATTGCCTATGCCAAACTAGTTGAATGATAGTATTGGTAGGTTATTTCCCTAAATTTAACCGATAAACCAACATTCTCTTATGACAAAATCCCTTACTGCTTTCCTTGCGTGTGTGATGACTCCACTTTTTCCATTATTCGCACTTCCGCCTCAAGTAACTAATATTTCCTACCATCAACGAGCGGGAGTGGATGGTAATCTAACCAAGTTGGTCGACATACATTATGACTTGGAGGGAAACCGTTCGATGTATGTGGAATTCTTCTTCAGCCCGGACGGAGGTGACAGTTTTCCTGTTCATTGCACTGCGATGGTCGGTGCTTCGGGAATGGGGGTGACTGCTGGTATAGATTTAAACGCCACTTGGGATGCTTCGATTGATTGGGATCAAAATTTTACTGATCGCGGACGAATCATGGTCAAAGCGACTTATGGTAGTCAACCGACTGGAGTTCCGGGGATGGAAGGAAACGAAACGGGTACCAATGATTTCATGCCTAACCACTTCGTTCCCTCGGCAATGAATCTTGAAATGATCTGGGTGGATCCAGGCACATTCACGATGGGAAGCCCGACCTCAGAACCCGATCGTGGAACCGATGAAACCGAGCACATGGTCACACTTTCCAGTGGTTTTTATCTCGGTAAGTATGAAGTCACGCAGGAGCAATACGAGGCCGTGATGGCAGGCAATACGGATGGCATTAATGCCACACCGAGTCAATGGACAGGAAGCCCGAATCTACCGGTGGAATATGTTTCCTGGAACAAGGTCCAGACATTCCTGAATCGCCTCAACAACTCCGAGCAGGCAGCGGGTGGATTACCGGGTGGTTGGGAATATGTATTGCCCACTGAAGCGGAATGGGAGTACGCTTGTCGCGCCGGCACCACAACTGCGTATTCCTGGGGAGCAGAGAGTAATTCGTCCAAGGCCAACTCAGTGGAATCTGGATTCCAGCAGACGGTTGCAGTCGGTTCCTTTCCCCCCAACCCCTGGGGGTTTTCATGACATGCACGGAAATGTGTCCGAGTTAGTTTGGGATTTATATGACGGTGCATATTCGCCTCAACCGGTTACAGATCCATTAAACTCAGATTTTGGAACCTGGCACGTTTATCGGGGAGGTTCCTGGGACCTTCCGGCAACTAATATACGCTCTTCTATACGAAGCAGCATGGAACCCTATCTTTCCGCCTTCACCACAGGCTTCCGTCTTGCATACAAACAGGTTCAGTAAATATTATTTCAATTAAATATGTATAATCCCACTTTCGTAAATCCCACAAATTCAATTCAACAATGAAAATTCTCTTCAAATTATTTCCTGCCTGCATAATGCTTTTGGTTGGCAACATTGGTGCACAGACACCGGAAGTATCAAATATTTCCTATGTTCAAAGATCAGATCAAGATGGTAATTTAACTAAAATGGTCGACATTCAATATGATGTGGATGGTAACCGTACGATGTTCGTGGAGTTTTTCTTCAGTCCGGACGGGGGAGACAGCTTTTCCGGTGGTCTGCACCGCGGTGACTGGAGATGCCGGTCCAGGGGTTGAGTATGGCGTCGGTAAAAACGCGGTTTGGGATGCGGCTCAGGACTGGGATCAAAATTTTACCGAACGCGGGCGGATTATGATCAAAGCGACTTACGGTAATCAACCGACCGGCTTTCCGGGATTGGATGGTAACGGCTCCGGATTTGGTCACGAGAATCCTGCACCCATCCACATTGTGCCTTCCGCGCCGACAACCTGGAAATGATCTGGGTGGAACCGGGCACTTTTATGATGGGACAGGTTGCAGTGGCAGAACCGGTGCATGATGTCACCCTGACTGAAGGGTTTTATTTGGGTAAGTTTGAGGTGACACAGGATCAGTATCAGATGGTAATGGCAAATAATTCAGACGGACTGAATGCCACGCCCAGTGGTTTCGATGGGTATCCCAATTATCCGGTGGAACAAGTCTCATGGGATGATGTTCAGGTCTTTCTCAGTCGGCTTAATAACATGGAGTCTGCTAATATTCCGGCTGGTTGGGCCTATGTGTTACCGACTGAAGCTCAGTGGGAATATGCCTGCCGGGCGGGCACAAACACGGATTATTCCTGGGGTGATGATATCAACGCATCGCAGGCAAATTATAATAATAACAACAGCCGTCCTTTGAATGTGGGGCAATATGCACCGAATCCATGGGGCTTTTTCGATATGCATGGAAATGTCTGGGAATGGACGGCGGACTGGTACGAGTCATACCCCACCGGGAACCCGGTGGTTGATCCAACCGGACCGGCATCGGGCACGCTTCGGGTCAATCGGGGTGGTTCCTGGAACAACGTCGGGACGGGCCTGCGTTCTGCTAGGCGCAGCAGCTTCACCCCCAGCTACCGTTTCAACGCCATCGGCTTCCGTGTTGGTTTCCAAAAGCAGTAGCAAGGGAGCTAGGTACGGAAGGATGACGGACATTGCGGAAGGGAAGGGCGGAGTGCGGCGGGCCTGGACCAAAGGGGCGGTAGCCCAAAGGGGCCATGCCAGCAAGCGGAGCCCGCGAAGATTTTTTCGGTTTCTTTCTGCATCCGCAGACTTGCTTCTTTTGGCTTCCGTACCCTGCTCGTCAGGTATGAAAATTCGTGAATTTTAACTCATTTTAATCATCTCAATAATCCCACAAAACAGATCAAAAGTAAGACCATGAAAATAGTAATTCAAATCCTAGCTGCCACCGTACTGCTGGCGGTTTCCAATCTTTGGGCCCAGCCACCGGTGGTGTCCAATATATCTTACGCCCAACGAGTCGATGCGAATGGCAGTTTGACCAAGATGGTCGACATTCAATACGACTTGGATGGCAACCGCTCGATGTTTGTTGAATTCTTTTTCAGTTCGGATGGGGGAGTCACCTATCCTGTTACCTGTACCGCAGTGAGCGGAGATGCCGGAGCAGGTGTGGAGTATGGAACCGGGCAGTTTTACAAGACGGCCACCTGGGATGCGTCGGTGGACTGGAACCAAGAATTCACCACCCAGGGCAGGATTATGATCAAGGCAACTTACGGTGATCAACCAACCGGATTTCCCGGGCTGGATCAAAATGGAAGCGGACCATTGCCGGATCATAACGGATCCGGTCCGGTTGGAATCGAGACCGTGTCCATTCCTTTTCCCGCGACCGCAGGGATAGCTTACGGACCATCCGAATCGATTCGATACTACTATCAGAGAGCAATGGATGCGGGGGATATCAACGATTTTCCCGTTCATTTTCATGTCGATAAGCACGAGGTGACTTTTGAAAAATGGAACGAAGTCGTGATCTGGGGAAGAGACAATGGATATTCCGACCTGATTGAATTACAGCCCGGTCAGGGAGGAGATCAATCCGCGGAGTTGGCATTTGGGGATTTTCAGAATGTGGTGAAATGGTTGAATGCCCGTTCGGAGATGGAGGGATTGGAACCGGTTTTTTTACCTCGAAATGCGCGAACCCGGAAGAGATGTAAATGGAGACGGTCAGATTTCCAATGGTCCAGATGCCCTTTACCCAACCTCTGAGGATTATGCCGATCCGACCTTTCAGGACCCCTTTCAGGATATCAATTTCAATCCTGATCCCAATGGGAATTATAATTGGGATCCGGGTGAATATTTCGTGGACCGTAACAATGATGGTCAGTTTGAACCCAGGGAATTTGATGACTGGGATGGGGATGGAATTCGTGCCCCCCGGATTAGTCACTGTTTATCGGGTTGGTACCATTGAGAGAACTCCCCCAGTTAACCCGTCAACGGGATATCCTGATTTTAATTGGAATCTGATCAGCCATGCGAAGCTATCAGCCAACGGATATCGGCTTCCCAGTACCGCTCCAATATATGGGGGCATTGGACTGGCTGAGGTGCAATACCTGTCCATGGGCGGACGAGCGGAACAGGGAAGCTTTGACGAGTTTTCCAACCAGACAATCTATGTCGATGAATGGCCATGGGGCGGTACGGAAGCGAGTCCATCAAATCAATACGCAGTCGTCCCCCCGAATGGACATCTGGAAAATCCTGGATTTGTGGTCGGAACCAAGCCACCCAACGGTTTTGGATTATATGACATGATTGGAAATGTTGCCGAACTGAGTCTTGAATCCGGAGTGGATACACATCATTTTATGAATTCATATGGCGGTTCCGGTTTGGCTGTTCCCACCGATCCTGTGAATCCCGGAATGGATACCAGTTTGTACGGACCTCTCATTTGGCTTGGGCAAAGCGATCTTACTCCGATTGGGTTTCGGTCCCTGCGCCTCGAATTCTAAGAATATTCGTGAATTCAAAATAAGAATATTTACTTGAATTTTATCCGACAGATTTTCGGTTTTCTTTCAGCCATGCTGATTGGGTTTCCGTTGCTGGGCAATGTGCCATTGTCGGAGGTGCGGTTTGAATCCATCGAAATCATTCTTCCTGAAATTGGTGGCGTGGAATATCGGGCCAAGCGTTTCTCAGGAGTACAACTGGGCAGTGATTCTTTTTCCTGGATCGGAAAAATAAGGGGTGTTCGGGGAGGATTTGTATCCCTCGCGGTGGTGGACGGGGACTCCACTGTCACCGTATCCTTTGACGATGGTATTACTTATTCCTATCGGGGGGATTTAGAAAATATTGTCTTAAGCCGAATGGTTTCAAGTCATAAGGTGTGTGGAGGGTGCGTTGCGATTGAGAACGGTGAATTGCCTCCCGATCCCAGGATGGGGGCACAACCGATACTTTCCTGGCAAAACGGGGACGCCAACCTGATTGATTTACTGGTGGTGTATCCCGGAGTGGTTCGTTCCGATGCCGGAGGAACCAGTGCGATTCAGGCTGAAATCATCAAGGCAGTCGCCGATACCAACCTGTGTTATCAGAACAGTAAGGTAAATGTTCAGTTACGCCTCGTCCATATGGAAGAAGTGAATTATTCGCCCACCGGATTGCTTGGTACAGATTTGGACCGTTTAAAGGGGAAGACGGATGGGTATATGGATCATGTGCACGGTGTACGGGACAATTATGGCGCTGACCTGGTTGCACTGCTCGCCACAGCCAGTGATAATGGAGGCTTGGCGAGTACGCTGAGTCATCCGAATATGAACTTTGAGTCCTCCGGATTCAGTGTGAATGTATGGACCCAGCTTTCGGCTCCTTCCTACACGCTGGCTCATGAAATCGGACATAATATGGGATGTTTACACAATATCGAGGATTCAAGCGGAGTGACTGCGTTGTACGATTTCGGTGCGTTTTGCTACGGCAAACGATGGATGAATAACGGCCAGGGGGTAAAGACGGTCATGTCCTACGACACCAGTCCCAGTTCCACATACCCCCATCACCGTTCCTTATTTTTCCAATCCATTGGTTGATTACCAGGGGACATTAACAGGAAATGCTGGGAGTGCCGATAATGCCCAGGTTTTATCTTCCACCCGCACCTTATGTGTCAAATTTTCGTGCCTCGGTAGTGCAGGGAATTTTGCCGGATCTATTTAATTTGGAAATAAACGAAGGGAATTACACCAATCTGAGCGTTCGGCTGAGTGCCCGGCCCCCCTCTGCGGTTGAGGTTTCCCTGGCGATAAATGGGGATTCCGATTTTATGCTATTAAGTTCATCTACACTGAATTTTGATTCCACAAACTGGAATCTTCCGCACACGGTGCAGGTCTATGCCAAGCCGGATACTGATTCAGTTTCGGATGCAGCTGATCTTATTCTTTCCGCAAGCGGATTGCCTTCGGTTAGTGTTTCGTTGAGTGAAGTGGAAAATACCACTAATTCAATTTCTGGGGTGCTTGTTTCCGGGGTGGTGTCTAATCAATTAGGTGTAGGATTAGAGGGTGTGTCGATCTCACTTTCTTACGGTGGAGGTCAGGGGATTACGGATGTGGACGGGAGTTTTCTTTTCGAGCTCTCTACCAACTGGTCCGGATCGGTGACTTGGATGAAAGACGGATATTCATTTGTTCCCGCATCTTTAAACCTTGGTCCGCTATCCGGAGATTCTCCCGGACATTCAATTGTAGCCACCCGCTCGGACATATTATATGTCAGTACAACTGCAAGTGGAGCGGGGGATGGTACGAGCTGGGCAAATGCATACACTGACTTGGGTGACGCGTTACGGGCAACAACCTTATTCAATGAAGTGTGGGTCGCAACCGGTACCTATAAAGCAGGAATGGTAAGGTCCTCCACCTTTTTAATTCCTCCCGGAGTGGAAGTGTACGGAGGTTTTGCCGGGAACGAGGTTACCCGGGAGAGTCGTGATGTGGAGGTAAACCCGGTCATTCTTTCCGGTGACTTTGGGATTCCGAATAATAGCACGGATAACGCCTTTCATGTGGTGGTGCTTTCAGAGGGTTCGGTCTTGGATGGATTCACGATTACGGGTGGAAATGCGAGCGAAAATTTTTCAGATGATGATCGTGGAAAGGGAGCAGGTCTATGGGCGGAGAGTTCCACTTTTACGGTAAGTCATTGCAAATTCGTTTCCAATACCAGTTACCAAGGGGGTTCCGCTGTGTATTTAAACGATGTGAACGGCACATTTTTACATTGTGAATTTAATTCGAACACCACCGGATCGACCGGCAGTGGAGCTGGGGTATATCTTACGGATTCAAATGTAACATTTATTGCGAGTTCATTTCTGAATAATCATTCTCACTACCATGCTGGGGCAATTAAAAGCGAGAACTCTGAATTGTTTTTAAGTGACTGCTCACTGATTTCTAATCGCAGTCTGACCTCAAACGGTGCCGGTGCGGTTTATATTTCCGGTGGAAGTTTCTCGATTCAATCAAGCTCTTTTGAATTGAATCAGGCGACTCTTCAGGGGGGAGCTGTTCTTATTTCAGATTCTTTGGGGACAATACAAGATTCTAATTTTACCGGGAATCAGAATACCAATTCTAACGGTGGAGGGGCGCTGTATTTGGATAATTGTTCACCTTCAATTTTAAGGTGTCGATTCATCGAGAATTCTACTTTTGCGAATAATTTCGGCGGTGCAATTAAGTTGAATAATGCCTCACCCACAATTCGGGATTCGTTCTTCGTCGGAAATCAAAGTCATAATAATTCTGCAGGTGCCCTTTATATCGATTCAGGATCCACTCCAGTTTTGTCTAACAATGAATTCCAACTGAATTCAGCCGCTCAGTTTGGTGGGGCTATTTTTGTGAATGGTTCCAATCTTAGTCAGAGTGGTGGTTTGTTTTTAGGTAATTATGCCAATTATGGCGGAGCGATTGCAACCCAGGGTACTGTATCTGTCGAATTTTCAAATATCCGTGCGTTTGGAAATGAAGCAAATTCGAGTGGTTCCTCCAATGCCGGATTTGTATATTTAAATTCTGGAGTCACCAGTTCACTTTTTGTAAATTGTACGATCTCAGGGAATAAATCGGCGGGTCGATACGGAGTTTACCGTCCTAACGGTGCGACTCGATTTGTGAACTGTACATTAGCTGGAAACCAAGCGGGGTCGGATGGAGGAATCACCCTGATGTTTGGTGGTGATTCTATTGAATTAGATAATTGTATTGTCTGGAATAATTCCGCGGGTACCGGAGATGATATCTGGGTAAATGCAGGTTCTGCGACTGCAAACTACAGCCTCTTTGATCCATCTCAATCAATTGGTTCCATTTCCGGTTCGAACAATCTGAATGGAAATCCTCTCTTTGTTGATGCGGATGGAGTGGATAATATTGTGGGTACGGCGGATGACGATTTAAGATTACAGGCGGGCAGTCCGGGGATTAATCAGGCATCTTCTTCTGTGGCAAATTATGAGATTGCAGACGCAGATGGCAGTCTACGGGCAGGTGAACCGGACATGGGTGCATTTGAATATTGGCTCGCTCCGCATTCATTTGTCTTTAACTCGGCAAATTATGAAATTATCAAACAAAACTCGACCTGGACCGAGGCAGCGAGTATTGCGGTTTCGCGAGGCGGGAAATTAGCTGAAATCAACACCGCTGATGAACAGAATGCAATCTTTGCGGAACTGGGTAATGCTTCAATCACACCGGCGGATACGGTCGCTCCGGACGGGGGAGGCGGGGCTTACGTGTGGATTGGAGGAAATGATATTGCGGTGGAAGGAAACTGGGTTTGGGACGGCGATAATGATTCTGCGGCTACCCCGTTTTGGAGCGGGAATTATCAGGGTGCTCAAGTGGCCGGCGGGTTCAATAACTGGGGAGGTTTACAGTCGGTGCAAAATGAACCGGACGATTATCTTGCCCAACAGGACGCATTGGCTCTTTCATTAAATGGTTGGCCACTCGGCGTGGCGAGTCAGTGGAATGACATCAATCAAAATAACACTTTATTTTTCGTAGTCGAATTCAATGGAATTCCGATTTTTACTTCTGATTCCTCCTTTTCGGTGGCGGAGAATGAAACGAGTGTGGGAATGGTTGGGGCAACTGATCCAAACGGAGACAGCTTGAGCTATTCAATTGTCGGAGGGAGTGACCAGTCACAATTTTCGATTAATTCAACCACAGGTTCATTAGAATTTATGGTGCCTCCTGATTTTGAGAGTCCGTCGGATTCCAATTTAGATAACACCTATGAAGTAATCGTTGAGGCAAACGATGGAACCGATCAGATCAATCAAACTATTCTCGTGATGGTTTTGAATATAGCTGAAAGCACACCTAATAATCCACCCACCAATCTGCAGATAAACGGCAACCAACTGGAGATTGCGGAGAATTCCGTTATCGGAACGGTGGTGGGATCGTTCCACGCGACCGACCCGGATGTAAACGCTTCCCTGACTTTTCATTTAATTAGCGGAAATGGGGCAGGGGATAATGATCTCTTTTCTATGGATACAAGCGGGAATCTGCGAACTTTGGTAATTTTTGATTATGAGAATAATGCGACTCAATATTCAATCCGGGTACAGGTTAGGGACGAAAACAATGCTTCCAAAGAAGATATCTTCTTTGTTACCCTTACCGATTTATTGGAGGGAGGAGTCAATTCCCCTCCCTTTGATTTAAATTCGACGACAGCTCTTACCATAATGGAAAATCAACCGGTCGGTACAATTATTGGATTGTTCACTGCGACTGACCCGGATCCGAACTCAGTTCTTACCTTCGAACTCGTTGAGGGAAACCGATCGAATCACAATCACGGTCACGAGCATGTCAATGAAATCGATTCCCCTTCTTCTGCTGATCCTTCAGCAGATCCGATCACGGTGACTGCCAGCGAACTGGAGAATGGACAGCTCACGATTACCGCGGAGACCACTGTAGATTCACTTTTTAGTGTGGATATTGAGTTCACGAACCTTGTTAATATGCAGCCTTCCCAAACCGGTCCGTTAATTTTCAATATTGAAGGAATCGGTAGCTTCGATCTTATGACCTTGAATCAGGTCGATCCTGCACAGGGATGGGGGTATAATTGGAGTTATTGGTATAACTTCGGATTTTCCGGAACAAATCAGGATTTAAACCACAGTTATCTGATTCCCTATGCCCCTGAGGAGAGTTATTATCTAACACAGGGCTATTTTGGCAGTTACAGTCACCAAAATTCCTACGCATTGGACTGGATGATGCCGGAGGGTACTACCTTAAGGGCAGCCCGTGGCGGTAAGGTGATCGATCTGAAAGAAGATTCAAATATGGGTGGTCCGGATGCCTCCTTTGCCGAGCATGGAAATTATGTAACGATTGGTCATCGTGACGGAAGCCAGGCGAATTATGTACATTTAGAGCAAAACGGAGCGTTGGTTGAGGTCGGAGACGAAGTGGTGGCAGGCGAACCAATCGGATTGTCCGGAAACACCGGATGGTCGACCGGTCCGCACCTTCATTTTCAAGTGTTTCACCAAACCGATCCACGAACTTCCTATACCGCACCGACGAATTTTATTGATCGCGATGGTAATCCAGTCACCCTCGGAGAAGGGAATCAGTATTTTGGAAGTGCCGACTTCGACCCGTCAAGTCATGAGCATGAGCACGAATTGAATACCCTTTTTACTCTGGACGAGAACGGTACTCTGTATACCGCAACTATTTTTGATTATGAGGAAAATGCATCAAGTTTTCCTTTAACTGTCCGAGTAACGGATGAGCACAATGCATCAATGGAGAGTAACTTTACTGTATTTTTACTTGATGAAGACGAGAATATCTCTGAAAATTTGAATGAGAGCGGCATTGGAGTGGGTCCTGAATTTACGCTCGATACCCGAGATCCGGAATTACCGCCGATTGATGACGGCGGACCTGAAGATTTGAATGAGAGCGGAATTGGAGTGGGTCCTGAATTTACGCTCGATACCCGTGATCCAGAATTACCACCGATTGATGACGGCGGACCTGACGATTTAAATGAGAGTGGCATTGGAGTTGGTCCTGAATTTACCCTCGATACCCGTGATCCAGAATTACCGCCGATTGATGACGGCGGACCCGAGGATTTGAATGAGAGTGGAATTGGAGTGGGTCCTGAATTTACGCTTGATACCCGTGATCCGGAATTACCACCGATTGATGACGGCGGACCTGAAGATTTGAATGAGAGTGGAATTGGAGTGGGTCCTGAATTTACGCTCGATACCCGTGATCCAGAATTACCACCGATTGATGACGGCGGACCTGAAGATTTGAATGAGAGTGGAATTGGAGTGGGTCCTGAATTTACGCTCGATACCCGTGATCCGGAATTACCGCCGATTGATGACGGCGGACCCGAGGATTTGAATGAGAGCGGAATTGGGGTGGGGCCTGAGTTTACGCTCGATACCCGTGATCCCGAATTACCGCCGATTGATGACGGCGGACCCGAGGATTTGAATGAGAGCGGAATTGGAGTGGGTCCTGAATTTACGCTCGATACCCGTGATCCAGAATTACCGCCGATTGATGACGGCGGTCCTGAGGATTTGAATGAGAGCGGAATTGGAGTGGGACCTGAATTTACGCTCGATACCCGTGATCCAGAACTGCCGCCGATTGATGACGGTGGACCCGAAGATTTGAATGAGAGCGGAATTGGAGTGGGTCCTGAATTTACCCTCGATACTCGCGATCCAGAATTACCACCGATTGATGATGGCGGACCCGAGGATTTGAATGAGAGTGGAATTGGAGTGGGTCCTGAATTTACGCTTGATACCCGTGATCCAGAATTACCGCCGATTGATGACGGTGGACCTGAGGATTTGAATAAGAGTGGAATTGGAGTGGGTCCTGAGTTTGTGCTCGATACCCGTGATCCAGAATTACCGCCGATTGATGACGGTGGACCTAAGGATTTGAATAAGAGTGGAATTGGAGTGGGTCCTGAGTTTGTGCTCGATACCCGTGATCCGGAATTACCGCCGATTGATGACGGCGGACCCGAAGATTTGAATGAGAGCGGAATTGGGGTGGGTCCTGAGTTTGTGCTGGATACCCGTGATCCTGAATTACCGCCGATTGATGACGGCGGACCTGAAGATTTGAATGAGAGCGGAATTGGAGTGGGTCCTGAGTTTACGCTGGATACCCGTGACCCGGAACTGCCTCCGATTGATGACGGCGGACCTGAAGATTTAAATGAGAGCGGAATTGGAGTGGGTCCTGAATTTACGCTGGATACGCGTGACCCTGAGTTGCCGGTGATCACTCCCTTCGATTTTAATGCAACTGCCCTTAGAATATCAGAGGATGCTCTGGTTAATAGTTATGTTGGCAAGTTTTTCCGCATTAGTGGGGATGAAAACAAATCCCTGAACTTTTCTTTTGAATATGATGGGCCAGTTTCTCCACCTCCTTTTGTAATCGATTCCAATGGAACCCTTTTACTTTCCGGCACGCTCGATTATGAACAAAAAAATAGTTTTCAAATTGTGGTGCGTGGAACGGAGGGCGATCAATTTGTGGTCCGCCAATTTGTGGTCGAGGTTTTGGATGTGTACGAGGCCCCCTTCGATTTTAATGCCACAGCGCTAAAAATACCGGAGGATGCTCCGGTCGGAAGTCTGGTCGGTTCCTTTTTCCAATCGAGTGGCAAGCAGACCGGTCCAGTGGCATACAGTTTAGACTATCCAGTGATGGGAAATCCGCCCCCTTTTATGGTGGAGGATGATGGAACTTTGCTGACTACCGGATTACTGGATTACGAGACAGATAGGAACTACTCGATATCGGTCAAGGCCACCTCCTTTAAAGGCGAGATCATGACGCGTGACTTCGTGGTTGAAGTAATTGATATCTACGAAGCACCCTTCGATTTTAATGCCACAGCGCTAAAAATCCCGGAAGATGTTCCGATCGGAAGTCGTGGTCGGTTCCTTTTTCCAGTCGAGTGGCAAGCAGACCGGACCGGTGATGTACAGTTTAGACTATCCGGTGACGGAGAATTCACCCCCTTTTATGGTGGAGGTTGACGGAACTTTGCTGACAACCGGATTACTGGATTACGAGACAGATGGGAACTACTCGATATCGGTCAGGGCCACCTCCTTTGAAGGCGAGATCATGACGCGTGACTTCGTGGTTGAAGTAATTGATATCTATGAAGCCCCGTTTGATTTTAATGCCACCGTATTAAAAATATCGGAGGATGCTCCGATTGGAAGTCTGGTTGGTTCCTTTTTTCAGTCGAGTGGCAAACCGACCGGTCCAGTGGTGTACAGTTTGGATCATCCGGTGACGGAGAACCCATACCCATTTGAACTTGATGCCAATGGAAGTTTGCTGACCTCACAATTACTGGATTACGAAGAAAAATCGAGTTATGTCATTTCAATTCAAGCTCAAACTGAAAATGGGGAAGCAGTTCGGCACGAATTCGAGGTCGAAGTTTTAGATATTTATGAATATGAGCCGGGTCCTTTTGACTTTAATTCGAGTTTATTAAAAGTTGCTGAGAATGCACCACCAGGAAGCGTGATCGGATATATGGTACAGACCAGCGGGGATGAAAATACTTCAGTGCAATACACATTAGTGGAAGACCCAGCTAGTACGATTGTTCCCTTCCTCTTAAATGCAGATGGCAAACTGATCACAAACGGTCCGTTGGATTACGAGGGGCAATCGAGTTACTTGATCGAAGTGAACGCACTGACGGATGCGAATGAAAATGCGACTCATTTCTTTACAGTTGAAGTATTGGATGTGTACGAAGCCCCGTTTGATTTTAATGCGAGCGAATTGAAGATCGGGGAGGACGCTCTTCCCGGAAGCGTGGTTGGATACATGATGCAAACCAGCGGGGATGAAAATGTCACCGTGCATTATTCACTAAATCATGATCCAACCAGTTCGCCTGTTCCTTTTATGCTTGAGGCAGACGGTAAACTAATTACGAACGGTGTGCTGGATTACGAGGGGCAATCGAGTTACTTGATCGAAGTGAACGCACTGACGGATGCGAATGAGAATGCGACTCATTTCTTTACAGTTGCAGTATTGGATGTGTACGAAGCCCCGTTTGATTTTAATGCGAGTGAATTGAAGATCGGGGAAGACGCGCTTCCCGGCAGCGTGGTGGGGTATATGATGCAGACCAGCGGTGATGAAAATGTCACCGTGCATTATTCACTAAATCATGATCCGAGCAGTCCGCCCGTTCCCTTCATGCTTGATGCAGAGGGCAAACTGGTGACGAGCGGTCCGTTGGATTATGAGGAAAAATCGAGTTATTTGATCGAAGTGGGTGCTCATACAGATCGGGGTGAGCATGCATTCCATGTGTTCACGGTTGAAGTATTGGATGTGTATGAAGCCCCGTTTGATTTTAATGCGAGTGAATTGAAGATCGGGGAAGACGCGCTTCCCGGCAGCGTGGTGGGGTATATGATGCAGACCAGCGGTGATGAAAATGTCACCGTGCATTATTCACTAAATCATGATCCGAGCAGTCCGCCTGTTCCCTTCATGCTTGATGCAGAGGGCAAACTGGTGACGAGCGGTCCGTTGGATTATGAGGAAAAATCGAGTTATTTGATCGAAGTGGGTGCTCATACAGATCAGGGTGAGCATGCATTCCATGTGTTCACGGTTGATGTATTGGATGTGTATGAAGCCCCGTTTGATTTTAATGCGAGTGAATTGAAGATCGGGGAGGACGCGCTTCCCGGCAGCGTGGTGGGGTATATGATGCAGACCAGCGGTGATGAAAATGTCACCGTGCATTATTCTCTAAATCATGATCCGAGCAATCCGCCTGTTCCCTTCATGCTTGATGCAGAGGGCAAACTGGTGACGAGCGGTCGATTGGATTATGAGGAAAAATCGGTTTATTCTATTGAAGTGAGTGCGTGGACCGACCGGGATGAGCATGCATTCCATGTGTTCACGGTTGATGTATTGGATGTGTATGAAGATCCATTCGATTTTAATTCCACTGCGTTGAGAATCGCAGAGGATATTGAAATTGGTAGTGTGGTGGGACAAATGTTTCAAACTGGTGGTGATGAAGATCAATTTATTGAATACAGTTTAATTTCCGTTCCTGGATCTCTGGTAATTCCCTTCCAATTGGAAAGTAACGGAAAATTACTCATCACAGGATCTCTGGATTTTGAAAGCACCTCTCAATATTCCATTTCAGTTGAGGGAAGAACTGGAACAGGTGAGATGAAAATTCGTGATTTCCTGATCCTTATTTCTAAAGTGTACCGGTATGAGCCGGGCCCCATTTGATTTCAACGCAACTCATTTACGGGTCATTGAAAACGCACCCATTGGGACAGCTGTCGGACAGATGTACCAAACAAATGGTGATGAGAATGCCTCGATAGATTATGAATTAATTTATGATCCAAGTGCAGGTGAAGCTCTTTTCTCCCTCGACGGGAACGGTACACTTTTTACTAATCAACCGTTTAATTATGAAGAGAATGCATCTCACCTAATCGAGGTAAAAGCATCGATTAACGGAGGTGAAAATGTGGTTCGTTCCTTTGAGGTTGAAGTGATGGATGTGCACGAGGAACCATTTGATTTTAATGCCACCGTATTAAGGGTATCTGAAGATGCCCCAACTGGCAGTCTGGTTGGGTCCTTTTACCAAAGCATGGGGAAACAAACAACCTCGGTGGTTTATAACCTGATCCAAGATTCTAATTTGGTTCCACCTCCTTTCCGCTTGGATGCAAATGGCAGTCTGCTTTTGACCCGTGAACTGGATTACGAGAAAAACGCGAGTTATGTGATTGAAGTAAGTGCATGGACTGAGGGGAATGAGAATAAGATTCGTTCCTTTATGATTGAAGTATTGGATGTGTACGAGGAACCGTTTGATTTTAATGCCACCGTATTAAGGGTATCTGAAGATGCCCCAGTTGGCAGTCTGGTTGGGTCCTTTTACCAAAGCATGGGGGAACAAACTGGGTCAGTGACTTATAATTTAATCCGCGGATCAGCATCCACACAGCCTCCTTTCCGCCTGGATGCAAATGGCAGTCTTTCGCTGACCCGTGAACTGGATTACGAGAAAAACGCGAGTTATGCGATTGAAGTAAGTGCATGGACCGATGGAAATGAGAATAAGATTCGTTCCTTTATGGTTGAAGTATTGGATGTGTACGAGGAACCTTTTGATTTTAATGCCACCGTATTAAGGGTATCGGAAGATGCCCCAATTGGCAGTCTGGTTGGGTCCTTTTACCAAAGCATGGGGGAACAAACTGGATCAGTGACTTATAATTTAATCAGCGGATCAGCATCCACACAGCCTCCTTTCCGCTTGGATGCAAATGGCAGTCTTTCGCTGACCCGTGAACTGGATTACGAGAAAAACGCGAGTTATGCGATTGAAGTAAGTGCATGGACCGATGGAAATGAGAATAAGATTCGTTCCTTTATGGTTGAAGTATTGGATGTGTACGAGGAACCGTTTGATTTTAATGCCACCGTGTTAAGGGTATCGGAAGATGCCCCAATTGGCAGTCTGGTTGGGTCCTTTTACCAAAGCATGGGGGAACAAACTGGGTCAGTGTCTTATAATTTAATCCGCGGATCAGCATCCACACTGCCTCCTTTCCGCTTGGATGCAAATGGCAGTCTTTCGCTGACCCGTGAACTGGATTACGAGAAAAACGCGAGTTATGCGATCGAAGTAAGTGCATGGACCGATGGAAATGAGAATAAGATTCGTTCCTTTATGGTTGAGGTATTGGATGTGTACGAGGCTCCTTTTGATTTTAATGCCACCGTGCTGAGTGTTTTGGAAAATGAACCGATTGGAACGCTTGTGGGGTCCGTTTTCCAATCAAGTGGAAAATTGGATGGCCCGGTATTGTACCGATTTGATTATCCGGCAACGCAGAATCCTCCGCCGTTTATGATCGAGTCGAATGGAAGTGTGGTCACGAACGAATTACTCGATTTTGAAAGCCAGCCAAGCTATGCAGTTACGATTTCAGCGACCACAAACAAGGGCGAAATGGCTACGCATGACTTCGTGATTGAAGTGCTGGATGTGTACGAGGCTCCGTTTGATTTTAATGCCACCGTGCTGAGTGTTTTGGAAAATGAACCGATTGGAACGCTTGTGGGGTCCGTTTTCCAATCGAGTGGAAAATTGGATGGCCCGGTATTGTACCGATTTGATTATCCGGTGACGCAGAATCCTCCGCCGTTTATGATCGAGTCGAATGGAAGTGTGGTCACGAACGAATTGCTCGATTTTGAAAGCCAGTCAAGTTATGCGGTCACGATCTTAGCGACCACGAGCAAGGGCGAAATGGCTACGCATGACTTCGTGATTGAAGTGCTGGATGTGTACGAGGCTCCGTTTGATTTTAATGCCACCGTGCTGAGTGTTTTGGAAAATGAACCGATTGGAACGCTTGTGGGGTCTGTTTTCCAATCAAGTGGAAAATTGGATGGCCCGGTATTGTACCGATTTGATTATCCGGTAACGCAGAACCCGCCGCCGTTTATGATCGAGTCGAATGGAAGTGTGGTCACGAACGAATTGCTCGATTTTGAAAGCCAGCCAAGCTATGCAGTTACGATTTCAGCGACCACGAAGAGTGGCGAAATGGCCACGCATGACTTCGTGATTGAAGTGGTCGATGTGTACGAGGCTCCTTTTGATTTTAATGCCACCGTGTTCCGCGTGTTTGAAGATGCCACGATTGGAACCGTTGTTGGATCGGTGTTCCAAACCAGTGGTAAATCGGATGTTTCCGTAGTTTACGGATTAGAGTACCCGCAAACACAAAACCCACCGCCCTTCATTCTTGAAGGCAACGGCACATTGGTGAGCACAGGAATGTTAGATTTTGAGACCATGCCCAGTTATGTGATTTCGATTCGGGGAATTACATCAGGAGGAGAAACCGCGATCTACGAATTTACTATTGAAGTCTTGGATGTGGATGAATTACCACCCAATAATCCACCTTCTGATATTGAAATTGAACCCGCTCCTTTGTCGATCAAGGGAAACAAGGAAGTTGGAACCGAAGTGGGCACGCTCATGGCTGTGGATCTTGATCCCTTGGACTCGCACACCTTTGCTATAATAAATGGTTCCGGAGACCGGGATAATTCCTATTTTGAACTTTCCCAAAACGGTGTACTCACCACCCGGGAAGTGTTGGATCTTGGATCGGATCAGACTTTGATTATCCGGGCGGAGGTGACTGATTCGAGGGGGGATTCTTTTTCCAAAGCGATCATGATTGATTACATTCATGAGCAAGCAGGGGAAGATGCAGTTTTGCTTACCGACGGGGTTGAAGTGATTCCGGGTTGGAAACGGGCAGGCTGGTTTGGATTCTATTTTGCCGATTTTTATCCGTGGGTATTTCACGAGAATCTCGGGTGGCTTTTTGTCAGCGAGAAGTCAATGGAAGGTGCGTGGTTTCACCGTGAACGACTCGGCTGGGTCTGGACCTCACCGGAAGTGTTTCCGAACTTATACATGATTGAAGAGAATGAATGGGTATACCTCGATAATAATTACCCCTTCACCGTGCTTTTTGATTACCAAAGAATGGAGTGGTTCCTTCTCGATGTTGATCTGTACGTTACCGGTTCATCTAATCCAGGTAAGGGAGGGTATATCAAGGGACTGGGTAACTACCAAAGGAGTGAGCTCGCCACCCTTGAAGCGGTTCCCGAATCGGGTTACTTATTTGTTGAATGGAGAGGGTGGTTTAAGCGGAACTGATCCGGTTCAGCAAGTGGAGATATATGAAGACTTTGAAGTGCAGGCTATTTTTGAACCGATTATTTCACCCAATGCCAGTCCGGCAGAGAAGATAAGCAACGCCCTCAAGGCAATTCAGTCGATGGATCACTTGAGTACCGAGGAGAAGCAGCAATCCCTCGTTGAATTGCTTCTTTTTGGCAAGTCTTCCACTGCTGGAATTTTAGGTTCCAATTAATTCTGATTTTTTCACATGCAAAAGGTAATGAAAAAACTTTTTACTCTGTTATTGTTTTGTCAGGCACTCAGTGTACAGGCTAATGAATTTGAACTTCAGGATTACCGCAGAAAAATCAAGCCAATCGGAGATAATCTTGGAACTGCGTTGGGATATCATCGTGAAAGCATTAATTCTCTCCATTCCCGTTTAAATCAATTTCAGGAAAAATTTAATCGAATGGGGGGTGTCGTGCAAACAAAGCCGATTACCCCAGTAAGAGTTGAAAATCATTACAGAGAGTCCACTGATGCCCCCGTACCTCATGATTCCACTGACTCCGTTGTTTCATTTGAAACCGTTTCGGAGACAAGCGTTAATGATCAATTTGAGAGTAATCAATTGAGCAGTCATCGACAAATTGGTTTTTATGTTCTTCCATTTGTTGCTTTGCAATCCCCAGGAGACTTTCGGCATAAACCACTTGATATGTTGATTGAGCAGGAGATGGGATTTTCCACGGGTTGGCGAGTGGGTCTGCAAGGTCCTCATTTTTTTATTGAAGGTGAGCTTGCCTATAGTCGAAATAAATTGAGAGGATTAGTCGATATTCCCGGGATCGGTCCGCCTCTCAGTCCGGTTAAAGCTTCCGGTGAATCAGAGGGTTTTGGCGTTTTGCTAAACGCAGGAGGAAACTTTGAGTTGACTGACCAAACATCCGTTTTAATCGGGGCCGGATTTGGGGCGGTCAATCAGGAAATTGGATTCGATATGTTGGGAAGTTTATTGGAGGAGGAGGATACACTTTTTACTTATCAAATTTTTTCGGGTTTAAATTATGATCTGTCCGATCATTTCCGCGTAGGTCTACGATATCGATGGATGAAAGTCGGAGAAATGGAAGTGTTCAGTAACCGCGGTCTGCACATCGCCGAGCTGTCGATGGGCTACATTTTTTGATTTTTATCAGTTAAGCAATTCGTCCAGAAAAGGAATAACTTTTTCCCGGGTATAGTTGGAGGGCATGGAATGTCCGCCTTTCTCATCGGTAATCAATTGGCTCGCCACTCCTTTTTTCTGAAGAGCTTGGTGGAAAATTACAGACTGGTGGTAGGGTACGAGGGGATCATCTGTGCCGTGGAAATGAATGAAAATAGAATCATCTTTGGATACATGATGCAGGGGGGAGGCTTGTTTTGTCTTTTTCCTGTTCTTCTGAATCGGACCGCCAATTAGTAGGCTTTCCGGGGAGTCGGGTGCGTTGTGAATGATTTTACTCGGATGGTCGTCCATTTGCAGAAGGGCGCTGGGACCGTAATAGTTGATCACCGCGTGCACCCGGCTTGACTGATCGGTATGTTCGCCAATCTTTCCCTCGAGTTCCTTGACTCCGTGGGAGACACCGAGCATGGAAACAAGATGCCCACCAGCGGAGGAACCCCAGGCGATGATTTTGTCCGAATCGATTCCATATTTTTCTGCATGTGCCCGCAGCCAGCGAATCGCCGCTTTACAGTCATGCATCTGGGCGGGCCAGATTATTTCCCCGCTCAAGCGGTAGCCAATCGAAGCACCAATATATTTTCCGGTTTGAACCAGGGCGGGCAAACGGTGGGGGCTCAGTCCGCTTTGTTTGTCCCCGTTTTTCCAACCCCCTCCGTGAATCCATACGATGAGGGGGAGTTTCTTTTTGCCTGACGGGTTGGTGGGTAAGACGAGGTCGAGCGTTTGTCTAGGATTTTGGGTGTCCGCGTAAGGGAGATTGGATAGTACCCTGAAATCTTTTTGGTTGGACTCATTCTTTTGCTTCGAGAGAAAACGAAGGTGTTCGGTCAGGGAAATCGAACCATCCTTGTTTTGGTCGACCCGCTGGAAATTCTTCTGGGCGAACGGAGGAAGTTCCTGCAGTACGAGTTGACCGTCCCGGTTTCGGTCCCACTTGAGAAAGCTTGCTTTTGCCTGATTGACCGGTTTGTCAGCCGATAGGCAGGGGAGGAGAGAAAGGAAGAGAAAAAGTGTAAGGTGGCGGATCAAGTTTAGAGAGAGAGGTCAAAAATGGAATTACCTTCAGGTCAGGAGCCTACCAAATCCGAAAGCTTCTGTATGATCTTCATCAGCAGAGGGAAATCAAATTTTTCCGCAGTCACTGTTTTTCCGTCCGGCCAACCGGGAGCCATGCCGAGCACACTCTTGTCACCCACAGAAATATTCCTGAATTTCAGCTTGCCCATATCAATGGATTTTAAATTATTTCTGAGGTCAAAAACGATTTCGATCTTCTCGGCTTCAGGTTGATCTGGATTTATACTGGAAAGAAAATGGGCATTTCCACCGCTGACCGGAGACGGGGGTAAAAACCAGAACCCTCCCTGATTGAGAAAGTAGGAGAGCAGAACTTCCCTTCCCTTGTTGGTGGATATGTAGGGATTTTCGAGAAATTTTTCACCTTCTCCAAGGAGAGGGGCGAAGTTGGGAGCAAAATTGAGATTGAAATTGAAGTTGAACCCCCCGCTGTTCACATCCCGTTTGATGTCAAAATTGGGGATTGGAATGGCCCCGGAAGTTTTGAATGCAATGGTGGAATTGTCTTCCGAGGAAAAAATAGACGCTGAATCACGGTCCGCCCGGTAGGCAAATATAGTTCTTTCTCCATTCCGGAGCTGTATTTCGAACATTTCCTTTTCCTTGGATGCGGAAATAAAGGCAGTGTAAATCCCATCATCCATTTTGTTCTCGGTATCCCAAATGAGCTCAAGGTAAATGGAGTCATTTTCCTGACTCAATTGACTCATTGCATTTTCCAGGGACTCCAGGAAAAGTTTTTTGCGGCTGTCCACAAACTGAATGCCCCCGGCCATTGATTTCGCATTTTCCTCCCAAATCTTGGATTCCTGGTCACCGGAATTGGCGGAGATTGCGGAGAGTGTCTTAATGGAGAGATCGGTTTTACCGTCAAAATAATGAGCGAGTCCTAGAAAAGTCTGGATTTTTGCCTGCTTACCGAGTTTCGCAGGCAGGCTTGCAATTATGGCGAGTGCTTTTTCAACATTCTTGGGCTTGCTGAACAGGGCCTGCTTTAACTGGATCAGCCGAATTTCATCGGAGGTCCGTTCTTCCTTGGAAAGCTGGGCTAGATAGTACGCGGTGGCAAATTCGCAATCCTTCCCCGAGAGTGCGCTTAACTGGTTCAGTTTTTCGGTCAGGTTTTCCTCGGAGAGAGCAATTTTAATGACCTTGGATTGCTGATTATTTTTATTGGCGTTTACTTCCAGTGCCTTGGATGCACTGGTCTTGATTTCTTCGACCTCGGCTTTGGTGCCAAGTAAGTAAGCCCGTAAGCGAAGGGAGGGATTGGAAAGAAATTCGGGACCATGTCCGCGGGCTACGGTGATCAGTGCCCGGCAGTACGCCACCGCAAACTCCTTGCTTTGTAAATTACCGTAATTAGCCTTGGCAATCAGTAGTTCGGTAAGAGTTTTGGAGCCTTTTTCAAAGGAACTGATAAAGTGCAGGGTGGGCAGGCTATTTACATAATTAAAAAGTAGCCGGGTGGTCGCAAAACCAATTGCCTCAATATCCCGGGCCGCCTTGGCGGCCATTAAATAATCCATGGATACCCGGGGTGCTTCCACAGCCTCGGGTTTGTCTTCCAAATACTTTCGTGCCACTTCGAGGAAGCCTTTAATATCCGAGTCTTTGAAATAATCCTCATAGAAAGGAATTCTGTCCGATTCATTTCCTAAGGAGAATTGGAATGAGCCAAAAATCGATAATAGCAGAGTTAATATTCTTGGGTGAAAGTGCATTGGTCTAGACATTGTGAAGTAACGATTTTCTGTCAATGGAAAGCGGATTAAAAGGAGCGGAATGCGGATTGAAAGCAGTCCAGAGTCATGGAAATATTGTCAGAACTATGAGCAACACTGATAAAGCAGGTTTCATAGGCGGAGGGAGGGAGGTAGACTCCGTTTTTCAGGCAGTGCTGGAAAAGTTTTTTGAAAATCTCCGCATCGGAGGAGAGGGCGTCCTCATAATTACAGACCGGGTTTTCGCTGAAGAAAAGGCAGTACATTGATCCGACCTGAGGCACCTGTAGGGGAATGGAATGCTCCCGGGCTATTTCGGCCACCCCTTGGGCGAGCTGACTTCCCCGTTGCTCCAGTTTTTCATAGGGCATGGATTCCCGAAGTAATTTCAGAGAGGCAATTCCAGCAGCCATGGCGAGGGGATTTCCACTGAGGGTACCCGCCTGGTAGACTGGACCAAGGGGAGCGAGATGATCCATAATTTCAGCTTTTCCTCCGAATGCGCCCACGGGGAGACCGCCCCCGATTATTTTGCCCATAGCCGTTAAATCGGGTGTCACCCCGGTTCTTTCCTGCACTCCGCCCAGACCAATACGAAATCCGGTCATCACCTCATCAAAAATGAGCACCGACTGGTGTTTGGAACAGAGTGCCCGAAGGCCTTCCAAATAACCCTCATGGGGAAGAATAAATCCACAATTGGCGGGATAAGGTTCAACAATAATCGCGGCAATCCCTTCCTCGGTCTGAGAAAAAGCGAGTTCCACTGCGGATAAGTCATTGTAGGGAAGAACGATGGTTTCCTTGGCAAAGCTTTCGGGTATTCCGGCACTGTCGGGGTTTCCAAAAGTGAGGGCGCCGGATCCGGCCTTGACCAATAAACTATCCACATGTCCGTGGTAGCATCCGGCAAATTTGATAATCTTTGATTTTCCGGTGAATCCACGGGCGAGCCGGATACTGGACATCGTGGCTTCGGTCCCGCTGTTGCACATTCTGACCTTTTGTACTGAGGGCACGATATCGACAATCAGCTCAGCCATTTCCACCTCGTCCGGACCGGGCGTGCCAAAACTGGTTCCCCGGTTAAGTGCGGACGCAATCGCCTCTCTTACTTTTGGATGATCATGTCCATGAATAGCGGGTCCCCAGGTGCAGACATAGTCGAGTAATTGCTGATCATCCGCAGTGGTCAGATGGCATCCGCTGGCTTTTTTTGGTGAAAAACGGAGTTCCGCCCACCGAGCGGAATGCCCGGACGGGAGAATTTACCCCGCCGGGAATAATTTTTTTTGGCTCGTTCGAATAGTTCGATGGATTGGTTCATTATTGTCGGTATATTAGTTCGCGTATTTTTGGACGATTGGAATCCTTCGACCCACGCCAAAGGCAAGAGGAGTGGTTTTAAGTCCGGGTGCGGCCTGGTTGCGCTTATATTCGTTTAGATCCACCAAGCGGGGTGATTTTCCGGACTATTTCTTCTTCGTGCCCCTCCTGAATTAAAGAATCGATTGATTTACCCTCTTCCACATAGGCATGGAGAATAGAATCGAGTATTTCATAATCGGGTAGGGAATCACTGTCTTTTTGATCGAGCCGCAGTTCCGCGGAGGGTGGTTTTTCGATTGTGTTTACCGGGATTAGAATTTCTTCTTTATTGAAATGGCGAGCCAAATCAAAAACTTGAGTTTTAGGCACATCGGAAATCACGGCCAAGCCCCCGCACATATCTCCGTAAAGGGTACAGTACCCCACCGCAAGTTCACTTTTGTTTCCGGTGGTCAGTAGCAGGGCACCGAGCTTATTGGAAACCGCCATAAGTAACAAACCGCGGGATCTTGCTTGGATATTTTCCTCGGTCACATCAACAGGGCGGTCCTTAAAAAGCGGTTCAAGTTCGTTCGTGGCGGCGTCGACCATTCCCTGAATGGGTAATGTATGAAATTGGATTCCCAGATTTTCAGCTAATTCTCTCGCGTCTTCTCTGCTGTGCTGGCTTGAAATCGAGGAAGGCAGGCTTATTCCCAATCACATTGTCCTGTCCGAGTGCTTCGACCGCAATGGCCGCGGTCACCGCCGAGTCAATTCCCCCACTCAATCCAATCAGACCCTTGGAAAATCCGCTCTTATGAGCATAATCGCGTACGCCCAGAACGAGAGCCAGGCGAAGCCGTTCCATGGGGGCGTACACGGGTAGGGAGGTTTGTTGGGTACTGATCGTTAAGATCATGAACTTCAATACATTCCTTGAATGAATCAGAGTGGGCCAGCAGGGTGCCGTCGCGATCAACAGACATAGACATCCCGTCAAAGATAAGTTCATCATTCCCGCCCACTGAATTGACATAGACCACGGGGCATTGGCATTTTCCGATGACTCGTCGAAGTAATTCGATTCGCTTTTCACTTTTTCCAAGGTGCCATGGACTGGCGGACAGGTTGAGGAGGAGGTCGGGACTTTGTGAGGCAATTTCCTCAACCGGATCCTCCGGGTATTCATTTTCGAGAACATTCCAGATGTCCTCACAAATGGTAACGGCAATTTTCTTGCCCTTGTATTCGACAAAAAATTCCTCCCTACCCGGAACAAAGTATCGGGACTCATCAAAGACATCGTAAGTGGGGAGCAGGCGCTTATGAAAACTTTGGGTCACCTGTCCCTGTACGCACCAACCCGCTGCGTTCAGGAACGGCTGTTTTGATGGGTTTTGGTTGATCTCCGCGTATCCAATCAGTGCGGGCACGGGTCCAGTGGCGGAAGCAAAAATATGGAGTGAATCTGCGAGGTCTTTACCGAAGTTTTCCTTGAGCAGAAGGTCGCGGGGAGGATAACCGCAAAGAAAAAGTTCCGGGTAGACCACCAAGTCCACACCCTGTCCAGTCAGTTGTTCATAGGCATCCAGAGCCAGAGCCAAATTGCCCGGAATATCTCCCACAATTGGGTTTAACTGGGCGATCCCAATCCTCATCCTGTTGCCAAGCTTAGAAAAGATGTCATAACGGATAATCAGTATGCAAAAATTTAGTCAAAAAGCGAACACGAAGGAGGAAGCGGTTTTCATATTAGGTTCAGGTTCACCCCGCCGGCGCGAATTATTAAAAGAAATAATGGATGATTTTAAGGTGGTTGTATCCGATGCCATTGAGATTAAGTTTCATCCGGACGGGCCGCGTTCATTGGTACAGGAAAACGCCCGGTTAAAAGCGGAAGCAGTCGCTCAATTACACCCACAAAACTGGGTGTTAGGGGCGGATACTCTTGTCGCTTTGGGGGAAAAAGTTTTGGGTAAGCCAAAGGATCTGGCGGAGGCCCGTTCAATGCTTGAATTACTGAGTGGGCAAACCCACGAGGTAAGCACCGGATTATGCCTAATCAATCTTGCCTCCAGTTTCAATCAAACCCGTGTGGAAACAAGTCGAGTGACATTCAAGGATATCGACGATCGGGTAATTAAGGAATATTTTGAGGTGGTGGATCCCTTGGACAAGGCGGGTGGATATGCCATTCAGACAAATTCGGAATTAATTGTGGAGAACTTTGCAGGATCCCATTCCAATGTGATCGGATTACCTGTGGAGACGCTCAAAGAGTGGGTGAAAGAGCTTGAAATTACTGCCTGAAAACGAGACCTAAATTTTGCACAGGTTTAAAAATTTGTGAAAATTCTTGATATTGTAAAAGAGGCAGGAATTGGAAAGAATTAAGGAATAGCCAGTTTTGCGGACGCGTCCAGTTCACGAATAACAACCTGGATTTCGGACCTGAAATCATTGAGCTTGGATTTAGAAAGGATAATTTTGTCATGGGCCGCTTTTTGCAGCTCGTCACATATTTCGGTCAATCGATCACTCCATTTCTCAAGAGAAGCCAGACTCTGCATGAATATCTCACTTGAACTATTGGCAATTTCATGAATTTGAGAGATTTGATCAGAGAGTTGCCTTTTGGTTTCGCGGGTTTCAGCAAGAAGAATCCTTTCGTTAGCCACCCTCTTTAAATCCCCGGTCAGACCAAACTTGGAAAGAAACCAAATGATCCATTTAGAAGGATCGAGTTGCCAAGGCTTGACTCCATTTCTGTAGTCCCATTGAAATTCATGGTGATAATTGTGGTAGCCTTCGCCCATAGTGAAGATAGCAGCGATCCAGCTATCCCTGGCACTGTGACTGGTGGAGTAGGGACGTGAACCAATCATGTGACAAAGCGAATTTATGCAGAATGTGGCGTGTTGTACCATGACTACGCGAGCCACTCCGGGGATAAGAAAACCGCCAAGAGCCCCAGCGAGAGGGGATAAATTGTTGGTGGTGACTGCATAAACATATCCAATCAAAGAAGGAAGAATGAAACTCATAAAAAAAGCAATGCCATGAACCCATTTGTCCTGCCACATGACAAGACGGTCTCTTTTTAAGTCTTGCACATTATTAATCGGGCTGTCGGGTTTGAGTTTGAACATAAGCCATCCCATATGGGCCCAAAAGAATCCCTTGGTGATATCATAAGGATCATCATCGGTATCCACATGTTTGTGATGTTTCCGGTGTTCTGAACTCCACCAAAGTGCTGAGTTCTCAAACGCCGCCGCTCCAAATAAGAGAACAAATAGTTTGACCGGCCACTTAGCCTTGAATGCTTTGTGAGAAAACAGGCGATGATAGCCTACGGTTATGCTCATACCCGTGGCCGGATAGTAGAAAAGGAAAACGGCGAAGAGAAACCAGTCCCAGCCGAAAAAATAAAAGTATGCGGGTACAGCGGTGAAAGTAAGAATAGCAGTTATAATCAAAAAACTACTCGTCACCCACTCCACACGATTGAACGGAATATTTTTGAACATGAATGTATTCTAAGGATGAATCGCAAAATTACGAATTCTTTTTTTTAACTTTGCAAGGTTGGGCTTTGACATTAATCAGGAAATTTTTTGGGTTAGTTATTACTTCCATTATTAACTATGAAAAATCTCATTCAATCTCTCGGTATTATTTTAACGATTTGGGCGACTTCCTGCTATTTATTGGGGGATCCATCGAAGATTCTTTCCTTGCAAGGGAAAAAGGGGCCGGGGCAAGGAAAGACAGTTGTGCTTGTTTCCGGGGATGAGGAATACCGAACGGAGGAAAGTATGCCTATGTTGGCAAAAATTCTCGCTGAAAAACATGGCTTTGACTGCAAGGTTCTTTTTGCGTGGGATAAATCCGAAAAGTACATTGATCCCAATAATCAGCAGGGCGTAGTGGGTTGGAAGAGCCTGGAAGAGGCGGATTTGATGTTAATTGGTACTCGCTTCCGTAAACCAAATGCAGCTGATGCGGTGTACATTACCAATTTCTTAAATTCGGGAAAACCAATTATTGGAATTCGTACCTCTACCCATGCTTTTAATGGAGGAGACAAATTTGGAGACAAAATTTCCTACGGACAGTTCGGTCCAATGATTATGGGGGAAGGATGGGTGAGTCATCATGGCAGGCACAAAGTAGAAGGTGCTCGGGGAATGATTGAAACCAAGAATGCAGCACACCCCATTCTTCAGGGAGTGACCGATGTTTTTGGTCCATCCGATGTTTACGGTATTCGTCGATTAACAGAAAAGGACACCATTCTTATGCGCGGGGCGGTAACCAAAACGCTTGCACCTGATTCCTCTTTTGTGGATTCAAAAAACGATCCGATGCAACCGCTTGCTTGGATTCACCCCTACACCGCACCCAATGGAAAGAAAGGAACCACATTTTGTACGACCATGGGCGCGTCCGTGGATTTGGTGAGCGAAGACTTAAGACGTATGCTCGTGAATTCGGTGTATTTTCTCACGGGTCTGAAAGTTCCCGAAAATGCTGATGTCAACTATGTGGATCCATTTTATCCCTCCTTTTACGGCTTTATAAAAGATAAAGAATTTTGGCCCTCACAGGACATGCAGGCGGAAGATTATGGACTCGGTAAAACTCCTCACGCTCCTGATCCCAAGGGAACTCCTGACTGGGCATTTCGAGATGTGCCTGAAAAGCAGTAACTACTGAGGAGCTAACCTCTCTTGCTCCCTCTTTTCTAATTGATCTCTTGCCCGTTCGGCCAGTTCCCGGTACCTGCTGGCTTCCTGTAGGTAGACCATGCGGAGGTTTTCTCCGCTCAGTGCACTGTGACTGCGAGAATGGGGTGATGAATAGGGAGAACTGAGACTTTGTGAATTTGCCAGTGCCTGAAAAGACCGGGCCCTCGATTCATAGGACCGTATTTGATCCTCCAGGCTTCCATCTTTTTCTAATTTCGATTGAGTTCCCAAAGAGGAACACGAGGACAGCAGGATACAGAAACTGATAAGGAGAACAGATAAAGTAAGGGACTTGGTCATTTTGGGATAAATATTTTACGGAGATCGAGAGGGGAAATAAGCTGAATGATGAATATACAACGTCCAGAGTTTATCGGAGTGGTTGATTTTTCAAGTTCAAAGATTTAAGAAATTTTTAAATTTGTGCTGACCAAATTATCATTGAGATATAGTAAAGCCTGAATGGATCAAAATACAAGTATCACTCTTATTCGCCACGGGGAAACGGAATGGAATTTATCCGGACGCTGGCAAGGTCACGCGGACTCTCCACTCAGTCCAAGGGGTATTTCACAGGCCAAAGCGTTGGGGGGGAGAATAGAGGAGGAAACATTTGATTTTTTTTATTCAAGCGATCTTGGCCGGGCACTTCACACATCCGAATTGATAGGCAGTCCGTCGGGAATGACTGCGGAAATGTATCCCGGTTTCCGTGAACGCGATCTTGGGGTGCTCGAGGGTTTAAACACTGATGAGATGATGCAAAGCCATCCGGAAGTGTACAAGTCATTCCGACATGATGGTCCGGAATATGAGGTTCCGGGAGGGGAGAGCTTTCTTCATTTTTATGAGCGCTGTTCGGCCTCCATCGAAGATTTGGCGAACAGACATCAAGGGGCAAGGATCGCAGTGGTAACCCACGGTGGGGTGCTCGGTGTCCTATTTCGGTATATTCTCAAAATTCCTTTGGAGGCAGATCGTAATTTTGTCCTCCTCAACTGTTCCCTGAACAGAATTGAAAAAAAGGAAGCAGGATGGAATTTAATCAGCTGGGGGGATGTCGCCCATTTGAAAAACTTGGACTCTCTTGATGACGCGTGAGTTATTGAAGTTTGGCTAAGAGTTTTTTTCTGCAAAACGAAATACTGCGCTCAAGCTCAGTCAACTGGAATTCCTGCTGGGCTTTCAATTTATCAATTCCCTGAGGCGCTCTAAATGGATCAATGGATTTCCCTTTTTCACTCAATGTGAGAAACCGTGAAAAGTCGCGTGCTGAAATGGTCGAGTACGGACCCCAGAATTTCTCTTCTAAATATGGAAATTCTTTTGAAAATCCGGAAATTATTTCGAGTTGGAGGGGCAGGGATGGGCATAACCTTTTCCATTCCCTGAAAAACTTGTCCAAGTTGACACAACCTTCTCCCATCGCGGTCCATTGGACCCGAACCCCTTTTTCACTTTTCCAAACCATTGAATCACGAATTCCACTCGAGACTGCATACGGGGCAAGGTTTCGAAGAGCATCAAGCGGATGTTCAAGTGTCCAGGTCGCATTTCCGGAATCCAATGTGGCCCCCACAAAATTTGTGCCAGCCCGCTCAATTAATTCCACAAGTTCGCGGCTATGCAAATCTCCGGCATGATTTTCCACGGCGATACATACCCCGGAATCCATGGCATTTTTTTTGCATTGATTGAGAACTTTTAATGTGCTCTCCATATGCCTGCGAATCCCTCCTTTTTCCTTTCGGTCCTGCATTGATCCAAGATAACAACGGGCCACAGTTGAACCCACATCCTTTGCCACCCGGATAATGAGATTGAGGTGCTCGGTCGCGGTGCCGTAATTATTCTTAAATTTTTTGGAGGTCGGACAAATTCCACCTGTTCCCGTTTGAATCGTAATACCGCAATTTTCTGCCTCCTTTTTAATTTCATTCAAGTAGGAGGAATCCAAGGTTTCATAAACATCCAGGTCTGAGAATAAAACGGTATTTAGATTTTGTGACCTGGCATAGTCCAAAAGTTTGGGAGCTTTCCACCCCAGTGCCCGAATTGAAAAATTATCAAAGCCGAGTTGCAATGGGAGCAACTTGTTGTCCGGATCACCAGATAATTCCGTTGCAATAACGGTTGAAGCGAGCAAAGAAGCGGATTTTTTACAGAAATTTCGTCTGGACAGCGGAGGGATTTTGTTTTGCATGACGGACTCAGGTCAAAGCAAGGGTGGGACTGGGGCAAGTTGGAAAAAGAGCGGACAGGATTTTTTTCCTGGGAACAGGCATAAAACGAGACATCTGTACTGGAGGCTCAGGTAGTCATGATTTTTAAGACTTTTTACTCAAGTGAATGAACCTTTCACACCTGCACAGCCTTTCGCTCATCCCTCCTTTTGCTTCATTTTTATCTCATCAATCACCTTCATAATCCTCCCCCCTATTTTTTTATACGAAAAAATAAGTAAAAAAACTTGCCAGCTAGTAACGCGTGAGTGTAGCTTATGAGGTAGATGAAGGAAAGTAATGAGCCTAAGCTTGAAGAATTCAAAGTAGTTTACGAAATGGAAGGTTCCTTAGATTTAGCGACCAAGTATTTTATGGCGAATGAAACCGAAGATGCGAAAAAAATGTTTTCATTTGTATGCGAAAAAAATGATATGGTTTCCACCATCCATCGAATTGAAAAGTGGAATAGATGGAGTTCAAAATGGGAAGTGCAGGAAGAAGTTGCTTCTTAGTTTCCGGTATTTCCCTCTTCCTCTTTTTTGATGAATAAAAACAATACTTTCGTTTGAAAATTCGAATACTTCGGGCTATAATATAGTCATGAAATCAAGTCCTGAACCAGCCCTTAATGAGTTCAAATTTCATTACCACTTTGAAAATGCTGTGGGTCATTCTGACAAGTATTTTCTGGCACATTCTTTTGACGAGGCAAAGGAGATGTTTGACTATGCATGCTGCAAAAGGCATCTGCATCCTCAGTTGGACAAAGTGGAAATGTGGAATCGTTGGAATTACAGTTGGGAGAAAATTCGAGTTCCTAAAAGCGGAAACTCATTAAATTAATTTTATTTCCCGGTGCGAATCAGACATTCGGGCGAAATTTTTTCGTGTGCATTATACTGATAAGCCCACAGAACATTTCCGCTGGTTACGCATCCATCGAGACAGACTAAGTTATTAATTACTTTGGGTTCATGCTCGGGTAAACAATAATGACCAAAGAAGACGGGTAGTTCATTGATTGAATAGGGTTTTTCCGGGAGTTTAATTTTATTTTCGAATTCAATGTTTTTCATTTTTTGACAGGCAGGAAAGAAATCCGCTCCGCTGATTGTTTTCTTTCTCTTTTCCCACCAGCGAATACGTGCTTTTTTTCTTTCAACCCCAAACCGGTCGAAGTATTTTAATTCTTCAGGTACCGGTACTGAAATTCCTCTTAAAATAATTCGGACGGCATCTTTATAATCGGAATTTTTGGACATTGTGTTCCGAATGAAATGTTCATCCTTCCAGTCTTTATTCTTTAGCAATTCAATGGATGGAAGATGCCATGCGGCATGAACCACCCGGAACTCAGGGAATTCCAGAAATAAAGGCAAAGAGCGGATCCAGGGAATAAATTCAATCAGGTGCGGATCCACATTGGAGGGATTGATAGTAAATTGTTGAAGTAATCCAAACTCATGATTCCCGAGGACAATGTATGCCTCTTCACATTGATGCATTCTCCTGATGATTGTAAGAACTCCAACGGTTTCCTTTCCCCGATTAATAATGTCTCCAACAAAAACGGCTTTTCGTCCCCGTGGATGAAAAAACGATTCATCTTTTTTTAAATATCCCAATTGATCGAGTAGTTGTTCGAGTAAGGACATGTGTCCGTGAACATCACCGATAATGTCATATCCGCTCATCAATTAATCATCGCTCGATCAATTCCACAGACTTTTACTGATATGCAGATTTTCATTCATAAAGATTTTGACTTTAACCTGAAATTACGAAGAGGAAAGAAATTTGTATTTTCTTTCCCCAAATTTGGAGAAGATTAAGGTTGGGAAACATTTGCTCCTGCCGGGTTAGGATTGCTTTTTATGGCCGAACTCAATGTGTTTGGTGATGGCTTTAATTTTCTTATTTATTCTGAAGTTTAACTATTTATTATTGCATTAGTGAAAAAGTTAACTTGTCTTCCAACTTTCATTTTTTTGCTTCCAACTTTTCGTCGACCCAATAAATTTTAACATGGGAAACCCTTCACAACCCAGCCCACCTATCTTTGGATCAGGCAAGATTGATGTCGTTACATCTCCCCAACGGGAATGTGTCCACTCCCGTATTTATGCCCGTGGGCACACAGGCCACGGTAAAAGGTATTCTTCCCGGTGATTTATCGGATGTGATTGGTGCACAGATTATTTTGGGAAACACTTATCATTTAAATCTCCGGCCTGGAATGGAGGTAATCAGGCGGGCGGGCGGACTTGGCCGTTTTATGAATTGGAAAGGCCCAATTTTAACCGATAGTGGTGGTTTTCAGGTTTTTAGCCTGGCAAAATTACGAAAATTAAATGAAGAGGGTGTTCTTTTTCACTCCCACATTGATGGAAGTCAGGTCTTTTTAGGGCCAAAAGAAGCCATTGTTATACAGGACACACTCAAATCAGACATTGCCATGTGCCTGGATGAATGTCCTCCCGCTGATGCGTCGGAAAAAGAAATTTCAATGGCGGTTGACCGATCCACAAATTGGGCAAGGTCATGCAAGGACGCGTGGGGAAGAACGGATGCGGAGACAGACGGGAGAAAACTCTTTGGGATTGTTCAGGGTGGTCGCTTTCCAGATTTAAGAAGACGATCTGCGGAAGAATTACAAGAGATAGGCTTTTCCGGATATGCTATTGGAGGGGTGAGTGTGGGAGAATCGGAGAATGAAATGATTGAACAGGTTTTCAGCACGGTTCAGTTCCTACCCAAAGAATTACCCCGCTATGTAATGGGAGTGGGCACACCCACCCAGTTACTTCAAATGGTTGGATTTGGTATCGATATGTTTGACTGTGTCCTGCCCAGTCGCGCTGCCAGGCACGGAACTGCTTATACTTCGACTGGCAGTATTAATATCCGCAATGAAAAATTTAAGCACGATTTCAGCCCATTAGACGGGCAAACCGATTGTTTTGCTTCCCAAGAGTTTTCGAAATCTTATATTCGCCACCTTTTTATGGCGAAAGAATCCCTGGGGGGAGTGTTGTTAACTTTGCATAACCTGCGTTTTTTTGTCGAACTGATGAACGAAGCGAGAGTACAAATCAGCTCGGGTAACTATTCCAAATGGTCAACGGCATGGATCGAAAGATACAATGCAGGCATTGAGTAAAAAAAAACCGGGCAGTGCCCGGCTTTTTTAAACTAAGTTTTTTTGGACTAAATATTATTTGGCTGGTGGCTTGAGTTCGGAATCCTTGGGTCCTGCATTCTTGGGGGCGGAGCCTTTCCATTCGCAAATATAACCTTTCACTTTTCCAGAGAAATCAGTGGTATCGGCCCATTTACCATTCTTACCGTTAAGAATCAAAAAATTAAATCCATTGGTGCCCGCAGGTTGATTCTCATCCCAGTGTTTAAACTTGAAAGGCTCTCCGTTATCCCATGTCCATTTTCCCTCTTCAAATTCATCGGTTCCTCCCAACCAAACTAAATTATCCTTGGCCATTCTGCGCACAAATTCGTTTTCTGGTGCACTTGATATCACCACAAGTTCTCCCCCGATATCGTCACAGGCAAACTTAGCCTCCCACCATGTGCTGTTTGTGTCGAGAAATGCCTTGTAGTGACTTCCGCGAAAAGGAACGGAGTCTTTGGGCGGTTCAACTTTATCCGCAAAAAGGAATCCAGTTATAAAAAAGGTGAGAATGTATACGAGTGTGGTTTTTGATAATTGTTTCATAAAATAATTATTTTTGATTAGTGAAATATCGAGAATTCGCAACTTTTTTAAATAGGTATTAAAAAATAACAAATGGAGGCTTCCGCCTTAACCTTGACTAAAAGAGAGCTTTCAAACAATGTAATCTCTTGCATTCATGCAAGATTAATTGAGGTCGGGACGTGGCGCAGTCTGGTAGCGCACTACGCTGGGGGTGTAGGGGTCGCAGGTTCAAATCCTGTCGTCCCGACCATTTTATTATCCGTTTAACCAAGTTACTGAAACATATGTCGAAACAATCCAAGGTGGGATGGATTGGCTCAGGAATAATGGGTTATTCAATGTCTAAGAATTTGTTGGATGCAGGCGTATCCCTGAGTGTATTCACACGAACAAAGGAAAAAGCGGCTCCGTTAATCGAGAGAGGAGCCAGTTGGGTCAACAGTCCAGCGGAATTGGCCGGTGAAGTGGATTATCTGTTTTCCATGGTTGGATATCCCCATGATGTGGAAGAAATTTATTTCGGGGAAAGTGGGGTATTTACTGATTTACAGAGTGGGAAAATACTAATTGATATGACAACCTCCTGCCCGGGGATTGCGGAAAAAATTGCCGAAAAAGCAAGGTTATCAGGATCTTTTTCCATGGATGCACCGGTAAGCGGAGGAGATTTGGGGGCGAGAAATGCAAGTTTAGCCATTATGTGCGGTGGGGAACGGGAGGCATTTGAGCAAGCCAAGTGGTTACTGGAAATAATGGGAAAAAATATTCAGTTCTTTGGTCCTGCCGGCTCTGGGCAACGAGTGAAAATGAGTAATCAAATTCTGATTGCCTCGACGATGATTGGAACTGTGGAGGCACTGCTCTACGCGGAGAAGTCAAACCTTGAGCTTGATAAAGTCATTAATTTGATCGGTCAGGGAGCGGCAGGATGCTGGTCCTTAAATAATCTGGGGCCACGAATGATCGAAGAGGATTGGGAGCCCGGTTTTTTTGTGAAGCATTTCATTAAAGATATGGAAATTGCTCTGAATGACGCCCGCAGAATGGATTTGGAATTAAAGGGACTGGGCTTGGCAAAAGATTTTTATCACAAGGTAAAGGAGGCTGGATTTGCAGAGAAAGGAACGCAGGTATTAATGAAAGTGCTGAGGAGGTTAAATGAGCGGTGAAGTTTATTTTCTTAAAAGAATGTTTTCAAACCTTCAGGAATCAGTAGTGTAAGAGGCTAATTATAAAAACTTAAATTATGGTAATACTTGTAACAGGCGGAGCGGGTTTCCTCGGTAGTCATTTGTGTGAGCGTTTGCTTGGACAGGGACATGAGGTTTTGTGCCTGGATAATTTTTTCACCGGGCGGCGCAAAAATGTCGCTCATCTGATGGATAATTCAGATTTTGAATTGATTCGTCATGATGTGGTTGATCCGTTTAAGTTTGAAGTCGATCAGATTTACAATTTGGCCTGTCCGGCATCCCCTGTGCATTATCAGTACAATCCTATCAAGACGGTCAAGACTTCAGTTATGGGTGCGATTAATTGCCTGGGATTGGCGAAGCGTGTGGGGGCGAGAATTTTGCAGGCATCCACATCCGAAGTCTACGGAGACCCGGAAATTCATCCACAACCGGAAAATTACCGGGGCAATGTGAATCCAATTGGGCTACGTGCTTGCTATGATGAGGGGAAACGCTGTGCCGAAACTTTATTTTTTGACTATCACCGGGAAAACAAAGTCGATATTCGAGTCGTTCGAATTTTTAACACCTATGGTCCTCGAATGTTGGCTAATGACGGCCGGGTGGTCTCCAATTTTATTGTGCAGGCAATCAAGGGCGAGGATTTGACCTTATACGGCGATGGCTCACAGACCCGTTCGTTTTGTTACATGGATGATTTGCTCGAGGCGATGATTCGAACGATGAATCAGGAAGAGACAGTTGGCCCGGTCAACATTGGAAATCCGAATGAGTTCACTATCCGAGAACTTGCGGAAGCGGTGATGAAGAAAGTACAGTCCAATGCTTCCCTGATTGAAATGCCTTTACCCGAAGATGATCCCACTCAGCGTAAACCGGATATTACACTGGCCCAAAAAGTTCTGGGCTGGAATCCTGAAATCCAGCTCGAGGAAGGGTTGGACCGTACGATACCTTATTTCCAGGAACTTCTTGGAGTCTAAAATTCATAAACATGAACCCTCTTTCCCCCTTTAAATCTATCCTGCAAAGCCTCAAAGGCAGGAATCACAGAAAATATGTAAAGAAATGTGCTCCCGCCGTTCGAGAAATCAATCGGATCGAGAAGGAGTATCAGAGCCTGACTGACGATCAACTGAAGGCGAAGACCCCGGAATTAATGGAGCGTTACCAAAAAGGGGAAACCCTAGATGTCTTACTACCGGAAGCATTTGCAGTAGTCAAAAACGGAGCCCGGCGACTTTGCGGACAAACATTTGATGTCTGTGATCATCCGATTCTCTGGGAAATGGTTCACTATGATGTTCAATTAATTGGTGGTATGGCTTTGCATGACCGTCACATCGCGGAAATGGCGACCGGTGAAGGAAAAACACTGGTTTCGACCTGCCCGCTTTATTTAAACGCACTCTCCGGTAAAAATTGCCAATTGGTCACCGTGAATGATTATCTCGCCCGACGGGACTCTCATTGGATGGGTGCATTATTTGAATTCCTGGGTCTTAGTGTAGGATGCATTCAAAATAATATGCCCTCGGCGGAAAGACGGCTGATGTATGAGAAGAATATTACCTATGGAACCGCATCTGAATTTGGGTTTGATTATTTGCGTGATAACGGCATGGCAACCTGCAAAGATGACCAGGTACAGAAGGATCATTTCTTCTGTATCATTGATGAAGCGGATTCGATATTAGTGGACGAAGCCCGAACCCCATTAATTATTTCCGGCCCAATGAGGGAAGATCATCCTCTTCCTTTTGGTGAGATGAAGCCCTTGGTGATGAAACTTTTTGACCGACAATTGAAACAGTGCAACCGCCTGGCGGAGGAGGCCAAGAAGGCATTTGCACAAGAGGGGCTTACTGACGAAGAAGCGGATGAAGCCACTGCCAGACTTTACCAGGTGAAACGGGGCATGCCGACACACCGGCAGTTTATGCGTATGATGGAAGACGCCCAAATTCGAAAGAAGTTCGAGAAATTCGATTTGGAGATGAACTCCGATTACAATAAAGTCAGGGCTCATGAGCTCAAAGAAGACTTACACTATGTAATTGATGAGAAGAACCAGCAAGCGGACTTAACCGAAAACGGGAGATCCTTGATTAGCCCAGATGATCCGAATGGATTTGTCATTCCGGATCTTGCCACAATTTACGTTGAAATTGACCGGGATGTGAAGGCGAGCGATGATGAAAAGCGTAAGAGTAAGGAAGAAGCGGAAAGTGATTTTCAGGTGAGAAGCGAGAGAATTCACACCGTTTCTCAGCTTCTCCGGGCGTACGGATTATACGAGAAGGACAAACAATATGTGGTTCAAGGCGGAAAAGTAATGATCGTGGATGAGAATACCGGTAGGCTTATGCCGGGACGCAGATGGAGTAACGGACTTCATCAGGCGGTGGAGGCCAAGGAGGGAGTGGCGATTGAAAAGGAAACCAAGACATACGCCACCATTACTATCCAAAATTATTTCAGGATGTATGACAAACTGGCCGGGATGACCGGAACCGCAGAAACTGAGGCGGGTGAGTTTCATGATATTTACCGCCTGGGTGTGATGGTGATTCCCACTCACCGGGATTGTGTGCGCAAGGATCTGAATGATTTAATGTTCAAAGGTAGGCGTCAAAAATTCAATCAAGTTTTGGAAGATTTAAATGAAGCCCATAAAAATGGACAGCCTGTCCTGATTGGCACCGCATCAGTGGAATCATCAGAAGTGTTTAGTCGGATGCTTAAGCGTGCCAACATCCGGCATACCGTTTTGAATGCAAAATTCCACGAACGGGAGGCGGAAATTGTCGCCGAAGCCGGCCAACGGGGTGCAGTGACAATTGCGACAAATATGGCCGGACGGGGAACGGATATTAAACTGGGGGAAGGCGTCAAAGAACTGGGCGGACTCCTTGTGCTTGGTACGGAAAGGCATGAGTCACGCAGAATTGACCGCCAATTACGGGGAAGGTGTGCCCGTCAGGGAGATCCAGGTGCCTCCCGGTTTTATGTCTCGATGGAAGATGATTTAATGAGATTGTTTGCCAATCAGGGTGCTCTTTCCAAAATGCTGGAGAAATCCTTTGGAGATGATGAGGTGCTCGAGCACGGAACCTTGGACTGGTCGATTCAAAATGCTCAAAAGAAAGTCGAACAGCAGAATTATTCAATTCGTAAGAGGCTCCTTCAATACGATGATGTACTGAATCGTCAGCGCGAAATTGTGTATTCCATTCGGAATGATGTACTGCTTGAAGATGATCCGGGGAAAATTCTAATTGAATTAGTGGAAGAGGAAGTTGAAGGAAGAATTGGCGGCGTTCCTCTGACGGAGTTTAAGGCGACCCGAACGGAAGATATGCCGGAACTGGAATCCCTTCTTGCCTCCTGGGTAAATGTGACATTTCCACTTTCAATTCGGGTGGAGGATTTTGTCGGGAAAAGTGAGGAGGAGGTAAAAAATCATTTACTTGAAAAAGTAATCTCCGCGTACGAGGGAAAAAGAAAACTTGAAGATCCTGATCAATTGCAAAGCCTGGAGCGGTATGTGGTTGTCAATGCCGTGGATGTGCATTGGCAGGACCACCTCACGGAAATGGATGAATTGCGCCGAAGTGTGGGTTTGAGGGGATACGGACAGAAAGATCCTTTAAGTGAATATAAAAACGAGGCGTTTAAAGCATTCGAAGAAATGATGGTCTCAATGAGGTCAGATGTCTGTTCGGGGATGTTCCGTTCTTCGACCAATTTAGCCGCCTTTGAAAACATGCTTTCCAATCTCAGTAATGTGGCCAAGGTTTCAGGACCGGACACCTCTTCGGGTGGTGGTTTTGACCGGTTCTCCGGACCGGGGCAAGGTTCTTCCCCGGAACTAGGGCAATCTGAAGCCCCGGAGATTCCCAAGGTCGCGGTGCCGGTTGTGCGAGAAACCCCCAAGGTTGGAAGAAATGATCTTTGCCCCTGTGGGAGCGGTAAGAAGTACAAAAAATGTTGTGGAATGGGAGTTCCCTCCTAGTTCTCTGCGAGAGCCTGCCATTTCTCTGCACTGATCTGTTCGGGTCTGAGATTACCCGCGATCTGACAGCTTAAAAGCCAACTTTCAAGTCTATCCCTAATCTCGCTTTTCTCTTTTTTAACGAGGGAACTGATTTGCTTTCTCCTCTGGGTGAAAATTCTCCTTATCAGAGAGCGATCACTCGCTGAGTAGAGGAAGGTTTTTTCAAGCCTTTCCATTTGCACGAGGACTGAATCAATCCCGGGAATTGGAAAAAAGCATTGCCTGGGGACGGGATGAGTCTGAACCTGTTTAAAGCTCGATTTAAGAAATATCGATAATGCATTGTAATCCTTACCCCCATGATTTGCGGACATTCGGACCACCGCTTCCTTCTGTAGCATGAGAACCATCCTGATCGGAATTCTTTTCTGGTTAAGAAGGGATTCCATCCAGGGAGAGGAAATGGCATAAGGCAGATTGGCCACCACCGCGAACTCCTTGATGTTCCCGGGTAGATTGGCCACCGGAAACTTGACGGCGTCACCCCGGTAAAGATTAAATTGTTTACTTTCAATAAAGGGGGAGAATTCTTTTTCCAGGCTTTCTGCAAGTACGGTATCGATTTCAACCGCATAAACAGAATGATTATTAGCCAGTAGCTGCCTGGTTAATGTTCCCAGTCCGGGACCAATCTCAACCACGGGAATTCCTGCGGGCAGATTTGCCATTGCAATTGATTTGCGGACGATGTTTCCGTCGACAAGGAAATTCTGACCAAGTTTTTTTTTGGGCCGGTGTCCAAGCTCGTCTAATATTCTCGAGGTTTCTGAGGGTGTAAGAGGCATTTCAAAGAGTCGATGAATCAGTCTTCAGGATTCTTCATGGCGTGGATAAGAGCATCGACATCCTCTGCTCTCATTAATGCTTCTCCGCACAGAACCGCATCCGCACCGGCATCCCGTGCCCGCCAGGCATCCCCCGGTTCAAAAATACCGCTTTCACTCACTTTAATGATATGATCTGGAATTTGCGGGATCAAGCGTTCGGAGTTTTCAAGGTCAGTTACGAATCGAGTCAGGTCACGATTATTGACGCCTAAAATTTGAGGGTCGTGCCGAAGAGCTTTTTCAAGTTCTTCTTCACCATGAATTTCATAGAGGCAGTCTAATCCACCGGCATCGGCGCATTCACGAAGAATTTTCAATTCATCATCGGAGAGCACCCGGACGATTAAAAGAATTGCCCGGGCACCCGCCTCCATTGCTTCGAGCACCTGGATCGGGTGTATCATGAAGTCTTTCCTTAATGTGGGGATCGGACGCTGGTGGTTGCGTAAAAAGTCATTTACCTCCCATAAGTCCTGCAGTTCGCCACCAAAAAATTTTTGATCGGTTAAAATTGAAAGTGCATCTGCCTCGGCATTGAGATAAAGCCGAGCCTGTTCCACTGCGGACGCGCTTTCGGCAATGTCTCCAGCCGAAGGTGATCTTCTCTTGATTTCTGCAATAACAGAGAGTTCCTCCTGTGCGAGAGCGTCAATAAAAGACAAATCCTGATTGAACCGAAGGCCCAGTTTCTCGATCTCGTCCAGATTAACCGGGCGAATGCGCGGGGAAACTTCTTTTCGTTTCCATTCCATAATTTCAGCTAATTTATCCATTTAATTCTTAATTTATTTTATTATTGGGTAGAGATTGGATTGCCAAGATATTCATCTAGTACAGAATGCGCGAGTGTGAGTGAAATTCAACGACTAAGAAACATTGTCAGTCAACTTCGGGCCCCGGATGGATGTCCATGGGATCAGGAGCAAACCCACCAGTCCCTTATCCGGTGTCTTGTGGAAGAGGTTTCCGAGGTTTTGGAAGCGGTGGATAATCTGGATTTTGAATTAATGGAGGAGGAACTGGGTGATCTTTTATTACAGGTGGTAATGCATGCCTGCCTGGCTGAGGAGGAAGACCGGTTTGATTTAGAGGACGTGGCCCGTGGTATTTCCGATAAACTCATCAGGCGGCATCCTCATGTTTTTGGAGATAAGAAAGATAAAATTGATAGCTCGGGCGAGGTCATAGACCGATGGGAATTAATTAAGGCGGAAGAGAAAAAAAGCAAGGGTGGGGCAGATCAGAAGCCAAGTATTTTCAAAAATCTTCCCCCCCGTTTACCCGCCCTGCTTTTTGCAAGCGATATTTACAAGAGGGCGGATAAGAACGGATTGGCCCAATATGGTGAATGGTCCGAGGAAAAAGTGGGTACAATTGCGGATGGATTAAACCTGGAATCAGCCGGTAAGGCTTTATTCGAACTTGTTGCGTCCTGTCGAAAGAATGGAATTGATCCGGAAACGGCCCTGCGAAAATTTGCCTCATCCCAGGCGGATACTCTTGAAAGTCCCCCGCTCAAATAAATTTCATTTCTGGATTGTGTGGAAGAGCGGATTGAAAAAGTTTTCTTAAGCGATCAGGAACCGGCTCTTTTCCTTTCCTGTATTGTTCGTCGATCAAAACGGGCCCGTCGGATAAACTTAAGAATAAGTTCAAAAGAGAAAGCGATTCTCACTCTTCCGCATCGGGTGTCCTACCGGGAGGGAATATCCTTTTTGAATAAGCAGAAAAAATGGCTTGAAAAAAAGATCAGAAATTTTCCGGTTTCTCAAAGTTTAAGTGAATATTTTTTATCAGGCGGTCAAATCTGGCTTTGTGAAAAACCGTTCTTGTTAACCTGGAGTAATGAGATCAAAAATAAAATGTTTTCCTATGAGACCGGGGGGGAGCGAATTTATTCAAAATTGGATGCCAGTGGAACCATTGAAGAAAGTCTGCTGATATTTCTGAAAGGATTAGCCCGGGAAAATCTGGTGGCCAGACTGTCTGAGCTTTCAATCGAAAGTAATCTTGAATTCAAGAAGATTAGAATTGGCAATCAAAGAAGCCGTTGGGGTTCATGCTCCGCAAAATCAACCGTTTCCTTAAACTGGCGGCTGATATTATTACCATATGAAATTGGCAATTATGTTATTTACCACGAACTTGCACATTTGAAGCACCTCAATCATTCCCCCCAGTTTTGGGAATTTCTTGAAACTCTTTGTCCGAACTCCCGGATGTATGACAAGAATCTACTCTTAATGGGGAAATCAGTAATTCGCCTCGGTCGGGAAATCTGAGCCAATCAGGTTTATTTTTTTCGAGGTGCCCGACCCAGTTCCCAGGCAGTCTTCCCACCCAGTGCACGAAGAAAAGGTAACGCCTCTCCTTCTTCATCCGCCACATCGACGGGAGTAACTCCATCAGAGCCGTAGCGTGAATTAACATCCAATTCAAAACTGAGCGCTTTCTTGACCAGGCTCTTTTTTCCTGAAAATGCGGCCCCGTGCATCAAATTATATCCGTCTTTAGCCGAGATTCGTGGGTTTGCTTTTCGGGCAAGAAGGAAATCAACAATGTTTTCTTTGCCGGACACGGTTGCAATAAGAAGCGGAGTCGCTCCAAAAGAATCCCTTGCATTAACAGAATGACCTTTTTTGAGAAGTTTTTTAACCTCGTCCATATCTCCTAATCCTGCCGCAACATGTAAAGGGTTTTGATTGCGAACTCCAATTTCCCGGAGTAAGGAAACGATCGATTTGTGACCTCCTGCTGCGGCCAGATCGATCAGATTGGAACCGTGGATATCCCGGGCGTGGGGATCGGCGGAAAGAGCGAAGAGAATTTCCAGCATTTCCTGCTCTCCCCGGAGTGCCGCTGTCATGCCTGGAGTTTCTCCCTCATCCGTACGGGCGTCCACCTCCGCACCATCTTCCAAAAGTAATTCGAGAACCTTGAGATTCCTTCCCCATGCCGCACTGTGGAGTGGGGTTGATTCATGTCTGCCACGAATATTGGGGTTTCCTCCATTCTTGAGAAGGTAGTCCACAATTTGGACATTTCCCTTATAGGCTGCATAATGGACTGGGCTATGCCCAAAACGATCGGTGGCATTGATCAGGCCACCCCGGTTTACCGCCTGAATCACCAGGTTTAAGTTATCCTGAGCAATTGCCTCAAAGATTGGCTGGTTTGCATGATCAATAAAAGTCTGACCTATATGTTTGAAAATGACTTCCCAACCCGACCGGTTTGCATCAGAGAGTCTAATATTGGTGATCAACTCGTTCCTGACTGCTTGCATGGAAACCCGGGAAAAGTCATCAGCGATGTTTAAAAGCTTTAATTCTGGAAATTTAAGCGAGGTTTTTTTGCGGATTGAATGGTTTGCCCCGGTCACATCTAAATCCATTGCGAACGAATGTTGACTAAGAAATTTCTTCCTTTGCTTGGAAAGGGGAACAATTGGTTTGTTCTGTTCGATTTCACGAAGATAATCCTTACTGGTTATCCAAAATTTCTTTCCCTGATTAATAAGTTCTAACTGGTTCGCTTTGAGTAAGGAGCGCAGAGAATTGGCCGAAGTAAGCCCGGCCAAAAGTTGTTTGAGTGAAAGCGGTTTATCCACGCCCATACCAAATAACAGAGCAGAGAAGAGTTGGGATGAAAGTTGTCCATTCTCGAGCAAATTCATTTTTTCAGAAAAGTGCCCGCCCGCCAGGATGAAATCCCCGCTCGGCGCCTTCAGCAAATCAGTCAATGTGGCATTAAATCCGGGCAGTGTGGTGTCCTTGGTTATATTACCATTACTGAGCACCTGTAGAATCTGATCCACCGCCAAGGTTGTGGTATTTTGAATGTGCCGGGTGGGGACGCTGAGACGCATGACCAAGGGCAAGTCCCCGGGTATCTGATTAAGTAGACTCAGCTCATTCACCTTTGAAGTTCTGTTTGTATTGTCAGGGGAATATTCAATCATTGTCGCTTTGATTGATCCCTCTTTAGAGGTTAATTGAACACCAAATTGCCGGGTGAAAATAGGATCGAATAAAGGAAGCAGGGTTTTCCAGCGATCTTCTGGCCAATATTCTTCGATCACTTTCGCAAGACCACTTCCGTCCAAATATAAGGAAAGATCGCTTGTTCTGCTAAAATGTTCGGCCAGGGAATCGGGAATACCATCTTTTTGGGCACGGCCTGAAAGTAAGCGGGAAAGTTTTTCAAGTTCCTGTCTCGAGGATTCTGCATCAAGCATAACAGGTCCCACTCCGGTAAGGTGGAAAACTTTTCCCTTGCGGCCGAACTCGATTGGCACGCCTTTTTTTTCATAGCGGATAGTTTTCCCTTTTCTTTTAACAAACCCTAATGACTCTGCAAAATTCGCAATGAGTTGATCGATTTGATTCACATCATCCACCGTGGCTAAAAGTCCAAAAGTAAGCGGTTTTTTTTCCGAATTACTGGTTCTGAGGAATACCTGAACTGGAAAACGTAGATTGAAACCATTCGAACCGGGTTGCAGAAAAAGACTTTTTAATTCCGGTAGTGACAGATTGAAGGCATCAATAATGGGTCTCCATACTTTGCTCTCGTTGATATCCGACTTTTTTAACAACGCATCCATTTTAAGAGAAACAACTAGGAAGGAATCCTGGGGTACTCTGACGGTGGAAGGGGGAAATGCCAAAAGCTGGGTAGGTCGTGCCACTATACCCGCAACTAATATAAACATTAAAAATAGTAATCTGTTATAAATGGAAATTGTCATAGACATAACTTCAAAGTACTTTGCGATACGAAAGGGTCAAATTATCTTTCTAATTTCCCCATTGTAATTTTAAATACAGATCATCTTTAAATATGTTTACCGGAATTGTAGAAAATGTTGGACGGGTTGTTTCCCTGAAGGAAAAAACCGAGTCCTGGTTACTTGTGCTCGAACTTCCCTTTGGGCATTCGGATGGGATGGAGGCAGGGTCCAGTCTTTCCGTCAATGGTTGTTGTCTAACTTTTCGCGAGGATTCCATACATCAGGGAACCTTTGATTTACTGGATGAAACCCTTGAACGGACGAACCTGGGAAAATTACATGAGGGTTCAATGGTGAATCTTGAACGTTCAATGCGTGCTGATGGCAGGGTAGGCGGTCATTTTGTGACCGGGCACATTGACGCGGTCGGGGAGATTCAAGTTTTTGAGGAAAGAGGCAAGAATTTATATTTACAGATGAAAGTGCCTCCTTCCTACAGCCAATATCTGGTGGACAAAGGCTGTGTCGCCGTCGATGGGTGTTCATTAACCGTCTGTGATGTCGAGGAAGACACATTCGCGGTGTGGTTAATTCCTCATACGCTTGGAAAAACGAACCTGATGAGCCGTAAGTCCGGAGATCTCTTAAATCTGGAATTTGATTTATTGGCCAAGTATGTTGAAAAATTATCTTTAAGCACGCTGGAGAAAAAATCCTGATGAATCTAGAGGAAGCCAGCTTTGCCGTTCTTGAGGAGCTTAAACTTATGCGAAAAGAAGGCACTCGGGAATTGTACTTGGAGAAAGAAACAATGCAGAACCTTGAAAAAGCATTGGGTGCTGCAATTATTTCGACCCCCCGGACAGATCTGAATTCAAGCATTGAAAAGAATCCTGACTCAGCATCCCCACCTAAGAGTAAACTTACCCCTAAAGATGCTCTGCCCCGGCCCCTCAAAGTTCCCGAAGAGGAAGACAAGCGAATTATGGTTGCAGGAACAGGACAAGCGGATGGAAATGATGCGAAATTTGCAGCGCCTCCCAGTTTAAAAATTCCTGACGGAAATAAAAAGGAGCAATGGGAGTGGCTTGGAAATGAGGTAAAAAAATGCAAAGTTTCCCTCTCCCAACTTGATTCAACCGGCCAGATTATTTTTGGTCGGGGAGATCTTGATGCCGAGCTATTTTTTTGTGGAGAAGCTCCGAGCGAAGAGGACGAGAAAGCGGGTTCCACATTTGGGGGAAATGCGGGTGATCTGCTCGGGAAAATGATTGAGGCGATGGGATTTGCTGAATCTTCAGTTTATATCTCAAATATTTTACATTGGAAACCCAAGCATGAGCAATCTTTTGGACACCGTCCCCCAACGCAAGCTGAGATTCAATTTGCACTGCCCTTTTTGAGGGCTCAATTAGAAATTGTTCAGCCAAAAGTTATTATTTCCCTCGGTAAAATCGCCACAGATGGATTTCTGGGGTTTGATCCGAAAAGAAGGTTGGGGGATGTTCGTGGAAAGTGGAATGAATACGAGGGTATTCCCCTGATGGTAACTTATCACCCTTCCTATCTCCTGCATAATCCGAGTAAGGCTGGAAAAAGAAAAGTCTGGGAAGATATGCTTATGGTAATGGAACGGGTTGGCGTTTCAATAAGCGAAAAACAAAAAGGGTACTTCCTTTAGACCGCTTTTAAAAAATTGCTATGCCCATGGAAAATATCCTCATAGTTTTGGGTGGTAACGCTCCGAGCGAGCAAATCCTTGGCTGGCGGGTGGAGGAAGCTGATTTATCAATTGCGGTGGATTCAGGTTGGCTCGCTTTCCGGGCCGCGAAAATACTTCCGGATATATTGATTGGTGACATGGATAGTTGGGAGGGAGAAATTGAAAATATTCCAAACAGCGTTCACCTAATCGAAGAAAAAGCCCAGGAGACAACTGACTTTCAAAAAGCCTTAAGTCATTTAGCGCAGTATGAAAGCTTGAATGAGATCGTGATCCTTGGCGGGCTTGGTAAGCGCACGGATCATTTAATCAGCAATTTTATGACCGCATCGAAAATAAACTCTGAAGTGGTGGTGATATTTGATTCCGAGAAAGAATGGATCCGTCGAGTCACACCGGAGACACCGCTTGAAATAATGGGACAAAAGGGGGCAACAGTCAGTCTGCTCCCTCTTTATCCATGCAAATCAGTTTCGACCACCGGATTGGAATGGGAAATTAAGGAGAAGGACTTTTCCCTCGAGGGTACCGCCAGTCAGAGCAATGTATTCAAGGCAAATGAAAGTCGTATTTCACTCTCTGAGGGCAACTTGCTGGTGATCTTACAAAAGTAAAGATCCTGACGGGCGGGGTCATTCTCTTCATAAAAAGGCACAAAAAAACCCTCCGCGTGGGAGGGTTTTTAAATTCAATGAAGAAAGTTTATTTGTATTGGGGAAGATTTCCCTTGTCGAATGCTTCCTTAAAATATTTTTCAGGATCTCTGTTCCAGCGACGCTGTGCACTTGAAGACCAGAAGTAAATTTTCTTACCCTTATATTCAATAGTTTTGGAGTTTGGGTTGACCACACGATCTGGATAAATGGGACAGAATTTTTGATCTAACAGTTTTACTTTATCCACCCCCAACTTTTTCTGTTCATCAGCAGTAAATAACTTAGCGAGGTCAGGAAGAGCTTTTATGTAGTAGGCTGTATTGGCATCAAATGCTTTAACGCACGCCCCACAACAAAAATAAACCTTTTTATCAAGAACTTCGGAGTATTCTTCCGTATCAATTTCATCTCCCAACATCATAGCACACATTTCTTGCTCCGCTAGGAGGGAGTTCGTTAGGAAAAAGGATAATAGGAAAGTAAATAAATATTTCATATAACAATACAATGTCCTAAGAATTTAATTTTATCAAGACTTTCAGTAACTTTTTCAAATTTTTTTAAATGAATCCATTTGACCTTTTATACATTTTGATCGTGGTTCAGAGAGAGAACATCTTCAAAAAGTGAACCCTTCCGATTTAGAGAAATACCGAAATAAGCTGACTAAGTTAAGGTCTGAAATTGAAGATTATCTTACAAAAAGCGAAGACTCGGCCGCTGCGGTCGAACCCGATAAGGCATTGGGCCGGTTATCCAGAATGGAAGCGATACAGGATCAACAAATGGTTCTGGAACTCAGGAGACGAAAGAAGAGGCAGTTGCTGGAGGCTGGCAATGCGCTGTCACGAATTGAGCAGGGTACTTTTGGATCCTGTATTTTTTGTGGAAAAAGTATATCCACAGACAGATTGGACGCATTTCCTGAAGTACAAACTTGTGTGAATTGCGCCTAATTATTCCCAAAGGAGAGTTTAAGGCTCTTGCGAAGCAAAAAGGGGAAAGGGGGGCTATAAAAAACTACCTTTTACTTCTTATACTCTCTGGATTAAGAGCGAAAAAGAGTTGATTCGACTGGATTACTTTATGACTTTCAGAACACCCCGCATGAGAATGTGGTGCCCGGGAAAAGTGCAGACATAGGGATATTCATCAGGTTTAAGCGGGGCAATAAATTCAATCACATCCTCCTCACTTTGATTCAACAGTTTGCTTGCCCAGATAATATCTTTGCTTGGGGGAACGAATCCCAAGTCGAATCCTTTGGCTCCCAAATTCAGGGCTTCCATCGCCACTGGGTCCGCTTTGCCAGGATTGACCAATACGATGTTGTGGGGCATGGAGTCCGGGTTGGCAAAAATGAGTTTTACTTTTTTTCCTGCTTGTACGGTGAGGTTAGGGGTGTCGTACTTCATTTTTTCGACCAGGGTGGCAATTCGAATCGTAGTCAGGTTTTTTGTATCGGAGATTATTCCGGATTTTTGGACGACCTTTTCCTCGTTGGCATCCAATTCGGCAGGCATTCGATTTAACGCTTCTCGAGCGAAATCGTAAGTCTGCTTATAAGTCTTGCTGATTTCCTTTTGTTCAGCGGTTTCCACAATGCCCAAACCTGCCTTTCGTGGCATGTAGGATGCCGTGACGGCGGCGGTCATGCGGACGCGTCCGTGCGGGTCGGATGCGGCTTTTTTAAGTAAATTACTCGCTTCGGGCATGCTTGAATAATGAAAGCGTAACACATTGAGGGCGGCGGAACGAATTCGATGATCGGTGGATTCGAGCAATTTTTTGAGCAGAGTCTTTTCGGTTTTTCCGGCACCCCAAGTCACCCAAAGAGCCTCCAACTGCAGTCTTTCCTCTTTTCCATCCGCCCATGAGAGTACTGCTTTAGAAACAGCTTCGGGGTCTCGGCCCCGCAATTCCCGACGGGTTCGGTACCGGGTCCTCAGTTCGGGCAGTTCCAGGTTCTTTACTAATGCCTCGATACTGGCTCCGTCTATCTTGGCGGGTTTAACCAAAGGACGGGAAGGGTAAGTTATTCTATAAATTCGTCCGTGTTTGTGGTCACGATTTGGGTCCCGTGCATTGTGTTGCATGTGACCGATCAGTGCGTTTTGCCAGTCTACCACATAGAGCGAACCATCGGGAGCAAATTCTAAATCGGTTGGTCGGAAATTTAAATCCTTGGATACGAATAAATCGTGCCTGTACTCCGTTGAAAATCCAGGGTCTTGCTCGATGACCTTGTGTTGCTTTGCACCCAGAAATCCGATGTTATTATTGATTAAAACATCACCCTGTACTTCATTGGGGAAATGGCGGCTTGAAACAAATTCGATTCCGGATGTGGGGCGAACTTTATTAGAAGTGATTAAGTCCGGAGCTTGCAAATTCGCACCGTACCGTGCTTTCACCATACCGGGAAGCATCCACGACATTTTTGTTCCGGATGTGTGCAGAAAAAGCTCCTGTCCGTATTCATCAACCGCAACGCCCCAGGGATTGGGTATAGTGAACTGAGCATGACGAATGAGCCTGCGGGTTCTTGGATCATATCGAAAGAATCCTCCATTCGATCCTCTTTGCGGACCAAAGGCAGTTTCCACATGACTGTGGAGGAAAATCCCTTCGCTCATAATGATGGCCCCGGATGGATCGGCACAGAAGGAGGATATCGCGTGGTGGGTGTCATGATCATCAAATCCGGAAAGGAGGACTTCTCGCTGATCGTATTGGTCATCACCGTCCGTATCCTGAAGGAATACCAAGCTTCCACTTTGAGAAACATAGACGCCATCATGGGCAATTTCGAAACCGATGGGAATGTGCAGGTCGTCGGCAAAGTTGGTTTGTTTATCCGCTTTCCCGTCGTTGTCGGTATCTTCAAAAATGATCAGCTTGTCCTGAGGAAGAGGATCGCCAATCCGATAGTGGGGATAACTGGCCATGGTGGACACCCATAACCTTCCTTTGTTATCGAATGCAATCTGCACGGGATTGGCCAAGTCTGGGAATCTTTTTTCGTCGGCAAACAGTTCTATTTTATAACCATCCGCAACCTCGATCTTGGTTTTGGCAACCGGTCCCGGTGTGTACTCGATATTTCCATTTTTGCTGTTTTTTGTTGGGGGAAGATAATTGGTTGGGACATCCGGAAGCTTGGAACTCTTTGCTTCAGCCGATTTAATATCGTACGGTTTTTCGTTGAGCAGCGCCCAAATCGCTTCGTCCCGAATACGGGTGTACTCGCGAGTTTTCTCAATTTCAAAGGGGTAGTTCTGTGGACCATAGGGATTATAACGACGTCCGTAGACATGAACACCGTTCGGAACCTTAAAGTCATTCAGCCAGTAGAAATTTTTATCCATTACTGCCTGATGTAATTTGGCCCGGTTTTTCTTGTCTGCCTGTCCTTGATTAAACAATGAGCCAGTTAGAAAAGTGGCTAATTTTTTATATCCATGATCATTATACAACGCCCCATCGATGGAATGCGTTTTTCCATCCTTATACCAATTCAAGGAAGGGGTGTATGCATCGACAAATAAAATTTGGTTCTTCTCGGCGATATCCCTCATCCCTTCCACATAAAGTTTGAGGTTTCGGTTTTGGTACTTTCCGCTGGTTATTCCTTTCACTGATTCAACCGCGGTGGGCGAAATCAAAGCGATTTTCGGACTGGATGCCCCGTAGACCGATCCCTTGGTATGTTTGAGAAATGCGTCGAGTTCTTTTTTAAATCGGCCCAATTGGTTGGAACCGTCAAAAGAAGAGTTGAAACCAAAAAAGCATAGAACCACATCAGTTTTCAGGTCAGCAAGCCATTGATCGGGTGTGGGGAAATGTCCTTTGGGTTTTGTATTCGCCTGCAGGTTTCGGTGAATCAGTTCCCTGGCACCGGGAAACGCATACTGCCCATCCTGTTCCCTGCTCGGGTGAGGGCGGAAACCGGGGGTGTTTCCTTCATCGCAAAGATTACGAATGGTTAGATTAAGTTTGGGGAAGTTCAGATAAATTTCGGTTTCGAAATGACCATAATGAATCATTCTCGATCCCATGCCTGAACCTATCAGGGTAATCGTGTTATCCTGATCCAACTCGATCTTGGCATAACCGGACATGCAGGCTTGAAAAGAGAGCAGGGTAACAAGTAAAAATCTTATTTTAAAAACAGGCATATTGGGAAGGTTTGTTAAAGATGGACAAAGAATCATTTTGACGCATTTGGATCACTTCACAAATGAAAACTTTATAATTTTAATCAAAAGAACTGAAATTATCTTATTTTTCACAAATTTATTATTTTTTGATTGCTCGGTTCTGAGCTATTATGAACGATTACCCTTGTTCAAACCAAGTACGATTAACTAAGAATCTTTTTTACTGCGTGTCCATGCACATCAGTGAGTCGGAAGTGTCGACCTTGGTATTTAAAAGTCAGGCGTTCATGGTCAATGCCAAGTAAATGAAGGATGGTCGCATGAAAATCGTGAACATGAACACCGCCTTCTGCCACACTGTAAGAATAATCATCTGATTGCCCATAAGTCGTTCCGGGTTTAATTCCCCCACCGGCAAACCAGGTTGAGAAATTTCTTGGATGATGATCTCTCCCGAAATTGGTCCCGTTGAATTTACCCTGGCAATAATTGGTCCGTCCAAACTCTCCTCCCCAAATGACCAAGTGTGTCTTCGAGCATTCCTCTTTGTTTTAGATCCTTAACCAGTGCATAGGATGCCTGATCAGTTTCCTTGCATTGTTTTTTAATTCCTCCAGGTAATCCGCCGTGCTGGTCCCATCCGGGATGATAAAGTTGAATGAACCGGACTCCTTTTTCTGCTAACCTCCGTGCGAGTAGACAATTTGCGGCGAAAGTTCCCGGTTTGCGTGCATCTTCTCCATAAAGTTTAAAAGTGGACTCGGGTTCCTTTTCAATGGCGGTGACTTCAGGAATCGAGCTTTGCATTCGATACCCCATTTCGTACTGGGCAATTTTCGTTTCAAGGCCGGGATCTCCGGTTTTTTCAAGTTGGAGTTCATGAAGTTCTTTTAAACGATCCAGCATATTACGCCGTCCTTCCGCTGAAACTCCTTCCGGGCTGTTCAGGTAGAGGATGGCATCCTTATCCGCCCGGAAGCGGGTTCCAGCATGTTTGCCGGGTAGGAAGCCGCTCCCCCATAGCCTGGAAACCAACGGCTGTCCACCTTTGCCCTTTGTTTTGAGGACCACGAAATTAGGCAGGTTTTCATTTATCGATCCAAGACCGTAGGACATCCAGGACCCCATACTCGGACGACCGGGGAATTGGGACCCGGTTTGCATAAAAGTGACCCCCGGGCCGTGGTTAATCGCTTCGGTGTACATTGAATTCACAATGCACATATCATCCGCCACTTTTGAAGTGTTTGGTAATAATTCGCTGATCCATTGACCGCTCTTACCATGCTGGGAAAACTTGAAGGGCGAACCAACTAAAGGAAGGCTTGCCTGATTTCCAGACATACCGGTTAATCGCTGTCCTTTGCGGACGGAGTCGGGGAGCTCCTTCCCCGTTTCTTCATTGAGGCGGGGTTTGTGGTCAAACAGATCAATTTGAGAGGGTCCACCGGATTGGAATAAATAAATCACCCGTTTGGCTTTGGCGGGGTGGTGTAAGCCGGAGCCGGTTTCTGCATGAAGCATGTTGGCGAGGGCCAATCCACCCAGTCCTCCACCAAAACGCTGAAGGAAGTTTCTACGGGGCAAACCAAGTGGGGACTCAAAACCGGTGCATTTATTTTGATTCATACTTTATTTTATCTTTTGGAAAGGGTTCCATCAAAATTCATCAAGGTTGATACCAGGCTGGTAACTGCGGCCAAATATTTCTTGTCTTTTGCTTTTGCTTGGTAATAGCCAACCTTCAGAAATTTTTCTGTTTCTTTATCGTCGGTGAAATATTTTTTCTGCTCCTCCAATAAATTTCGGAGAATTTTGGATTCCCGCTCACTGGGCGATCGACTGGTCAGTTTTTTGAATGCTTCCTGAATCAAGTCATTTGGATTAGTGGTTCCGTGATTTTGGATAAGTATATCCGCAGTTGCCCGAGCGGTTTCCACAAACTGGGTACCATTAAGCATGATCAGAGCCTGCGATGCTGAGTCGGTCCGTTCCCTGCGTACCGTGCAGACATCCCGCTTGGATGCATCCAGGGCCATCATTACCGGAGTGGGGCCGGTTCGTTTCCAAAAGGTGTAGACACTCCGACGGTAAACATTGGGGGCACCGTCTGGATTAATCGGTTTAAAAGATACTTTTAAATCATAGGGCTTCGCACCCGGGCCGCCGATTTTTTTATGCAATAATCCGCTGTGAGCGAGTAGACTGTCCCGGATCATTTCAGCAGGGAGCCGATATGTGGGAGCCCGACTAAGAAGCAGGTTCTCCGGGTCAATTTCCTGGGCGTTGGGCAAAATCTTACTTTGCTGCCGATAGGTATGGGAAAGAACCATTTTTTTGAGCAGATGATGAAGATTCCATCCGGACTTAACAAAATCCCTAGCCAGCCAATCAAGTAATTCTGGATGCGAGGGTGGCTTTCCCTGCATGCCAAAATCCTCCGATGTGGAAACCAGTCCCCGTCCAAAAATCATCTGCCAGTAGCGATTGACAGTTACCCGGGCGAGTAGCGGATGGTCCGAGGAAGTTAACCAACTTGCCAAGCCCAACCGGTCCAGAGGAGCACCATTTGGAAAAGAAGTAAGGACAGCAGGGGTTGCCCGGTTTACCACCTCACCACGGTTTTCATAATGACCACGATCTAGAATGTGAGTCTCCCGTAAACCGGGCATTTCTTTCATTACCATGATTTCAGAAAGCCGCTGGCGCTGATCCCCAAAACTTTTCCTCTCCTTATACAATGCCTGTCTGGCAGTCATGCTTGGCTTGTGTGCGGAATGTAAAAATATTTCCCGCACTGCGGAATCATCTATCTTTTTACGAAGTCCTGCCAGTTTCTCGATTTCAGAACCCGAAATTACCCGGTTAAACAGGTAGAACTCGTCAAGCATTCCGTTTTTAAATCCACGATCCCGCATCCTCTGGGCAAAGCCAATAAATGGATCCCCACCACCAGTGATCTCACGGGTTAAGTGATCCCTGATCACTTCAATGCTTGCCAGTTTGCCATTTTCAAAAAGCTGCAGGCCACTTGCCCGGCTCGATCCGTTGTAGGTCAGCCCAACATGGGTCCATTGGTTAAGGGGAAGTTTGTTTTTGGATCGAATACGAATGGCATTCCCCGGCCAGAAATGAATCAGGGCAGGGGACAGTCGCCCATTTTCAATTAATACTTCTATCCCTCGGCTCGCAGCATCCGTCCATGCCTTGGACCGGCGGACAACGACTCCGCGTTCCAATTCCTGTGTCGGGTTAATCCAAAACGCCATCGAAAAAGTCTGGTGCCTGTTAAAGTCTCCAAACCCGGATGGGAAATTGAGAACATCGTCCCCGCTGAAATGAATGCCCTTACCGAACTTTCCTTCCACCTCTTTATTATTCCCGTTGGTTGAAGCATCCTTTGAACGGTCTGCCAGGTTCGGGTAACGGTTCCCGTTCCGTTCATCAAAAGACAGATAAGCCATCGGTTTGGCATATTGAATATCTGTTTCTCTTTTCACCTTCCATTTGTCAATGAGATGATTTTCCACTCTTTTGGTCTGCTCGTCATTAAGGGCATTTGAAAAAATGAGGACCTCTCCGATCTCCCCATTCCAGTTGTATTTTCCTCCGTGATTGCGGTCCCTGCCCATTCGACTGGCGATCACATTTCCCGTCGTGCGCAGGGAGACCACCGCCAGTTTGTTGGGATAGTTCGATTCGGCATTGGCTTCCATTCCGTTGATTCGCAGATTCCCTTTTCGGATATGTTCATGGGTATGCTGGGGGTGCCAGAATTTGTCCCCGTTGGAATAAAAATGATGAGCGTTCGGATGACATAAGGGAGAACCGGAATTACCGCTGGTCTTACTCATTACCCAGAAAACGGTTCGGATATTTTTGATCTCTTTAAATTGATGATAATCATTCGAATTGGAGTGATACCTGACCACCTGTAACCCGCTGTTTTTATGAGCCTCCGGCTTGGGTGAGGCATGCCGGGTGGCATGGTTCTGATTTCCACTCAGATCATTCCATGTTCCGGATGTGCTGTTGTACTCGTTGGCATCGAGCCAGAGGGAAGGTTTAAGAGTGAGCAGATTAAGTTCGGTTTCAGTATTATTCTGGTCCGCCTGCCTGACCGGTTTGGAATAATAATGGGCAAGACCAATCGTCTCGGCTTTTACTTCTTTCATCCAACTGGCAAAGGCGGTATCCACATCTTTTGATTGATTGAATACCTCCAGGTTTTCCAGTGCCGATTCGATTTTCTGATCATTGGGAAGATCGCCAAGTTCAAGAGTTGGGGTAGGAGTCGATCCAGTAAAATAGGAATAGAGCCCAGCTTCGTCGATATTGTTAAAAAAGGCGGATAACGAAAAATAATCCTTCTGGGTAACGGGATCATATTTGTGGTCATGGCAACGGGTACATTCCATAGTTAATCCAAGAAAGGCAGTGCCAAAGGTATGCACCCGGTCCGCTACATACTCGATCCGAAATTCTTCCGGTACGCTTCCACCCTCGACCTTTTGAGGGATGCAGCCGGTTGAAACAGGTCGCCAGGATCTGATCGCGGGTGGCATTGGGTATAAGATCTCCGGCAATCTGTTCGGTCACAAACTGATCGTATGCCTGATTTTTACGAAAAGACTGAATCACCCAGTCCCGCCATTGCCAGACATTTCGGTTACGGTCCACCTGGTAGCCATAAGTGTCGGAATATCGTGCCACATCCAGCCATTCGGAAGTCATACGCTCGGCATATTCATCGGTATTGAGGAGGCGCTCGACCACCATTTCGTAGGCATCCTTCGATGCATCCGCCAGAAAAGCGTCCACATCATGCAACGAGGGCGGAAGTCCGGTAAGGTCATAAGTGACTCTCCGTAACCAGGTGATTTTGTCCGTTTCCGTGCTGGTGCGAAGGGGGGACTGCTCAAGCAGGCTGGAGATGAAGTGATCAATTTCATTCTTTGGACTGGGATGTTTGGACTCGGGTACATCTACAGATTGAGGCAACGCCTGAAAGGACCAGTGCTTGTCATATTTACCACCCTCCTTGATCCATTGATCGATCAGTTTTTTCTCTGCTTCCGTAAGGGGCAGCTTACTTTCGGGAGGGGGCATCACATCAATTGCATCATCACTGTAAATACGCCAATGAATTTCAGAATCTTCCAGGCTGCCCGGAGTTAGTCCGACAAATCCATTATGCTCCTTAATCGCCTCCTCAAATGAATCAATCCGGAAATCAGATTTCTGGTTCTTTGCATCCGGACCATGGCACTTGTAGCACTTATCAGAAAGAATTGGCCTAATTTGTCGGTTGAAATCGACCTTACCCATTAAAACCAGTACAGGCAGGAATAGGAGAACCGGAATTCCTGCGAACAGATTAAAAGCTTTAAACATTTTTATTGGGAGGAGAATAAAAACAAAGAATATAAAATTACACTCTCAAGACAAAAAGATTTTTCGCTCAGTTTTGAAATTCCGGATTTTTTCTGGGCAATTTTGCTCCGTCTGCTTTTAATCGGACAATGAGTTCGCTCTCCAGTTTTTTAACGAGTCCGGGTTTACTTTCGGCGAGGTTATTCGCTTCCCCCAAATCGTTCTTCAGGTCATAGAGTTCATAAATCCCTTCCCAGAATTTAATCAATTTGAAATCTCCTTTCCGAATAATGGAGTAGGGACCGGGAGCATGCCGGTAATGCGGGAAGTGCCAGATCAGGGTTTCCCGTTTTGGGGATTTCTTTCCTCCACTGTTCAAGTGGTTCGTCAGGGAGAGCCCGTCAATGGGCCGGTCCTTGGGCAGTTCGGTTCCAGTTGCTTCCATAATGGTCGGAAATAAATCGATCGAGGAAACCGGGAAGTCGGATTTTTTGCCTGCCGGAATCTTGGCTGGCCAACGGGCAAGGAAGGGTACGCGGATTCCCCCCTCATAACAGTATCCCTTGCCACTGCGTAAAGGAGCATTTTCAGTGGGACCACCGTTGCGGTCGAGCCCGCCATTATCACTGGTGAAAATAATCAGGGTGTTGTCGTCAATTCCGTGCTTCTTCAATTCGGCGAGCATGTCCCGCATACAGTCATCAATTGATTCCACCATCGCGGCATATTTCCGGTTCGTTTCCGACATACCCTCCTTAAATTTGTATTTATCGGCCACTTCCTGAATCGCCTGAATTGGGGTGTGCACCGCGTAGTGGGAAACCTGGATGAAGAATGGCTGGTCTTTCCACTGGCGGATCAGTTTGACTGCTTCATCCGCTTCCCGATGGGTTAAATATTCTCCCTTTTGTCGACCGGGTAATTTATGAATGCCGGCCCGAATGGTGGGGTGTTTATGTTTCGGATTATTATAAGGATCGAAAAAGGAGGGAGGCTGTCCATAATCGCATCCGCCAAAGTTTTCATGATATCCCTGGTTTTCCGGGTACCATGCTTCATCCCCGAGGTGCCATTTTCCAATATATGCGGTTTTGTACTTATTTTTTTGTAGGGCTTCCCCAATCGTAATTTCGGAACTTTCCATCCAGTATGGATTGGGTGGGCAGAGCAGTTTTCGGTTTTTTCCACCGACATATTCCGTCGGGTTTTTCTTTGGTGTACCCAATCCACCCCGCTGAAAGAGGGACCGTATCCAATCGGTCACCCCGAGTCGGTGGGGATAACGACCGGTTTGCACCGCCGCACGGGTGGGAGAGCATACCGCACATGCTGCATATCCATTGGTAAAAAGAATTCCCTCCTTGGCCAGCCTGTCCACATTCGGCGTGCGGTAGAAATCAGAACCCTGACAACTCAGGTCCATCCAGCCCATATCATCGACAAGGACCAAAATAACATTTGGTTTGGCACTCTCTTTGGCGGCATCAGTATTCACCGAGCAAAAAAGAAGGCTGACAACGGATAGTAAAACAAGATTTCTCATACTTTTATCATTAGCTACTCGAGATATTTGGTGCAAGCTCATCGCTGGAATGGATTTAAAAAAATCCATCTACCCTGTCATGGCAAGTGTGTAGCAAACCTTTCATTACCAAATACTTTGTCATCGCGAGGGCGAAAGCCCGTGGCGATCCACTGTGAACTAGCGAGCGAAGAGACAAACCCCGCAGGCGTCCACCGAGATACGATGGATTGCCGCGTCGTCCGCTTCGGCTCCCTTCTCGCAATGACATTAACCCTGAAAAAGTGATCTTATAAGGAAAGCGAATTAATTTCTTTGAGAAGTAGGCCGTTTTTCACTAGGTTTTTCCGAAATGATGACAAGCTATCTTTTTTTGGCAGGTGCGATTATATGTGAGGTTATTGCTACCCTGCTTCTTCCATACTCCAAGAATTTTACCAAATTATATCCCAGTGTATTTTTGGTGGTATTTTATATATCCGCTTTTGTTTTTCTTTCCTTTGCGGTGAGGGAAATTCCGCTGACGATTGTGTATGCAACTTGGTGCGGCGTGGGAATCTTTCTGGTCTCCATTTTGAGTTATTTTCTCTTTGGTGAATCCGTTCCATGGCAGGGAATGGTGGGACTGGTCTTGATTGTGGTCGGGGTGACCTTGGTCAACGGGTTCCGTGGTGAGCCTTCCTGATTAGTTGCCCGTAGATTGTACCTGTTCGTCTGGTAGCGAATAAAGGTGTGCTCGTGAAAAGAACAGGCACGCACTAGTTTACTCAGTTGGATTTAATTGATCCAATCTGAGATCAATTCAGCCACCTGAGTCGCTCCGTTTAGATCTTTTTGGGTATCAGATGTGCCTGAATTTTGGAAAGATTGATTATCTAAATTATGTAACCAGTCTCCAGAGAGGAAAAGATCCAGATCAATTTCTTCCCCGGGCACATGGGAGTCCAAAAATGTTTTCAGATAAGGAGACTCCCTGAATTCGTGACGAAACACCCGAATGAAAGCTTTATTGTTACCCCACGCTTCCGCAACGGTTCCATACCCCGCCTTACCCACGATAACTGAAGAAATATTTACAATATCGGGGAAATAAATAGGGAAATTATGAGGTAGGAAAAAAATATTTTGATAGGACTTTGCCCGGGGCTGAGCTCCGGAAACGATGAAATGGTAATGGGGAAACTGTTCAAGTTTTTGGATGAATTGAAAGTCCTGAGATATTCCCCCAGTGGTAATGAGGATGACCTGATTATTTTCATTGATGCCCATTTTTCTTTTCGTTTCTGAAATTGATCCACGAGGCATTCTGAAAATTGGATTAACCAATGGATGATCGGATAATCTTTCGCAGATTGGGTTTGTTTGAATCCTCAGGTCTGGATAACTAAATATTTCTTTTAAGTTTTCTATGATGGGCAGGAATTTTGGTTCCGCATCGACATATGTTTGGTAAATCCAATCCCAGGTAAAATTTTCAATTAAAACAGTGGGGATTTTTAATCGTTTTCCCAGTTTGATTCCCAATGGCGAAATATCACATAATATAAAATCCGGATTTATTTCTTTTACACTTTCAGTTATTTTTTGATTTTCAGAACTTTTAAAATTCAAAAATTGATCCCATTCTAAAACTGTTTGGGTCAGGTCGTGTTCGAAGGGTGTCTTTTGAATTAATCCAATATCCGTTTTTGTATTGTGGGAGGTAAATTTCGAGGAGTTGAGGTTTTGCTCCAAAAAAGAATTGGGAAGAGAAGAGAAAATTGAAATTTCAAGTGGTTGAAATTTTTGGGAGAGTGCATCCAGAACGGCGAGGCATCGTGTCGCGTGCCCGTAACCATGGGATGATATAAAACAGGCAATTCTCAAGGTCCGTTTACAATTCGAAAAGTAGTTCCAAATAAGTTTGTAACTGCTCGGCAGGTATATAGCGGTCACCTATTTTTTTGGTAAGCCTGCGACAGGGCTTTTTTTGTGATTCAGGATTAAAACTAAGAATTTTTACCTGTTTTTCTTGGGGGCCAATGGGCTTGCTAACTGGTTCGATGAGCAGGGGGATTCCAAAGGGGCCAAAGGTGGCTTTCCATCCATTTGAACTGACGGATTTTTTTGTGGTTGAGAGTGAGGGGTAGCGGGTAACAAAATCAGGAGTCTTTTCTGTTTTTACCTGTACGATCACGGATGGGGAGAGCGAACGGATAAAATCTGCCGGGGTTGCAAAGGATTTTTTCTTGTACTCCGAATAAAAATGAATCGGATCAATTCCCACTAAATTAAATCCACTGTAATTTCCGTGTCTATTTTTCGAACTGAACCGTTTCTTGGTATACCAATTTTGAAATTGATTGGTAAGCCGTAGTCCAATCTCAAAATGGAGGTGGGACCTATCAAGTGGGATGCGATACCCTGAGGAGGAGTTTCCCATTTTTCCGATAACCTGAGCGATTGAAACCTTACTGCCAACGCCAAGCTTTGGGCTAATCGAATCAAGATGGGCATACAAAGAATAAAGTGATGGGGTGAGGTTTTTATGTTCGAGAACAATATACTTTCCATACGCACTGTAACCTGCGGTGGCATTGATGTGGGTAACGGTACCCCCGGTAATTGCAAATATTGAGTCCTCCGCTCTTCCTCGTTTGTCCCTCCTCACCGGGTAGAGGTCTAATCCCTCATGAAATTTGTATCCGTTATTTCGGACACATCCAAAGGCCCCGGAAGAAAATTCTTTATCGGGTCCGGTTTTTTGCAAAAAAGTGGAATAGCCCAATCCTTTTGCAAAGGCAGGGTTGGGGGTGGGCCAGGATAATTGAAAATTCGGTTTTTCTCCAAAAGAAAGAGATCCGAATAAAAGGAGGAGTATTCCGCCAAGAATGCTTTTGGCAGGTTTGAGCAAGAACGGATGCATACTCATTTCTGCTCCAGCAGTTCAGCCCTTATATGCAGGAGAGATTGCTTGAGTTCCTGGTAAAGAAAAGCAGCGTTTTCTTCTGTAATACTTTCGGATAAGATAAAAGGGAGTACACCATTTGAAATTCCCTTTTCAATGGGGTGGATTCCAACCAGTTGTCCCCCAATCGATAGCTGCAGACGTTTTCCAATGTTTCGAACGGTTTCTTTTTGCAGTGCCATGGCACTTCTTCGGTCAAAGCCGAACCACAGGGCAAAAATCCGGTCTTCGGGATCATCAGAAAAAATATTATCCACCGTTCCCATCTGGACACTGGTTAAATCATACTCATCAAAGATTGGAATAGGGGCTTCCTTTTCCATGTAAATTCTTGGACGCATGGTAATTTTGGAGGGATCCGATTTGTTGCTTTGGCAGGAAGAAAGCAGGAGGGCCAATAAAAAGAGGGGAATTAGGATAAAGCAATTGGTTTTGAAAAAAATAGAATAAGATTCTTTATTTTGCTTTTTTGTGTTTAAAGTTTCTAGATTCATTTTATGCTGATCGGAATGTTCAATGGTTTCTACACAACAAATCATTAAAAAAGAAAATTTTAAATGAAAATCGAGGAGGGAATTGAAGAAATAAAGAATGAACCGGGGGGACTCGGGCTTGTCTTAGTGGATGCTCAGGAAAGTTTATTAAAAGGAATTCAAAAAAAAGATGAGCTCATTTCCGCGTTACTCGTCCTACTTCAATCAGCTAAATTGTTTAATCTCCCATTGTTTGTAACCGAGCAAGTACCGGATAAACTTGGGTCGACTGATGAAAAATTAATGCCTCATTTATTGGATACTAATCGAATAGCTAAAAATAGCTTTTCTGTATTTGGTGCTGATGATTTTAAGCACGACTTACTTGATCATGACCTTACCCATTTACTTATTGTGGGAATTGAAACGCCAATTTGTATATATCTAAGTGCAATCGATGCCCGAAAAGCGGGATATGAGGTAACGATTCTATCCGACTGTGTGGGAGCCAGGAGGACGGAGGATGAATCGGTGGTTTTGGAAAAGCTTGAAAAAGCGGGTTGTCACATTTTGCCCTTGGAAAGTTTTCTATACGGATACATGGGCACTGCGGAGCATCCAAGTTTCAGGCAAATAAGCAAACTCGTTCGCGAGCGGTGATTATTCAAAATTTCTTCTTGGTAAGTTTTACATTATGTTAGCCGTCACCGCATCCGCTACGCTTCAGGGAGTAACTGCGGTTCCAGTCACTGTCGAAGCGAACGGGGGGGAGAAAGGAGAACCCCGATGCGTATTGGTCGGTTTACCGGATACCGCAGTGAAGGAATCTCTGGACCGAATTCTTTCCAGTCTGGCCAATTCCGGTTATTCCCGACCGAGGACTCGAGTCACCATAAATCTGGCTCCGGGCGACTTGCGAAAGGAAGGGGTCGCCTTTGATCTTCCCATCGCCCTCTGTCTTCTGGCATCGACGGGTCAATTGCCTGAAAATGCTCTTCAGGATTTTCTGATTGCCGGTGAACTTGCACTCTCCGGTGAGACCCGATATGTCCGGGGCGGGCTATCAATGGCAATGCTTGCCCAAAAAGAAGGGAAAAAGGGAGTTCTGCTTCCTCCTTCTTCCGCGGAAGAAGCCAGTCTTTCACTTGGAATTGATGTGTTTTCTATCGGTTCCCTGGCGGAGGCGGTTGCCTTTTTTAAGGGCGAGCACCCGCGTGAGCCTGTCCGTTCCAAAAAAGAAGAACTCAATGAAATATCGATGGGGGGGGAGGAAGTTGATTTTTCAGAGGTGAAAGGACAGTCAAATGTCCGCCGTGCGGTGGAGGTGGCGGTGGCAGGAGGGCATAATCTGCTAATGCTCGGTCCGCCGGGGTCGGGAAAATCCATGATTGCGAAGAGAATTCCCTCGATTCTTCCCAAGCCAAGCCGGGAGGAATTTTTGGAAATTCTTAATATTCACTCGGCCGCGGGGAATTCGGTGCTTGATGAAAAAAAGTTTTTTCGTCGGCCAGTTCGTTCCCCCCATCACACCATAAGTGATGTGGGCTTACTGGGTGGGGGCACGATCCCGGGTCCTGGTGAGATTTCGCTGGCTCATAACGGAATTCTGTTTCTGGATGAATTACCTGAATTTAAAAGATCAGCCCTTGAGGTCATGAGGCAACCGCTGGAGGATGGAGAGGTCACCATTTCAAGGAGCGCGGGGAAAATCACTTTGCCCAGTAGATTTATGCTGGTCGCAGCCATGAATCCCTGTCCCTGCGGGTACTTGGGCGATGCAACCAATGATTGTCGATGCTCAATGCCACAGATTCAACGATACCGGTCAAGGGTGAGTGGACCACTCCTTGACCGGATTGATATACATGTGGAAGCACCCGCGGTCCGTGTGGAGGATTTACAGGATGATCAGGAGGGGGAGTCCTCGCATGAAATTAGTCTCAGAATCCAGCAATGCCGTACCGTTCAAACCGAGAGATATGAAGGAACAGAAATCATAAGTAATTCAAATATAACTAATAAAATGTTAACTGCACATTGTCAGATTGGTAGGGAAGAGGCCTCTATTTTAAAGCGTGCGATGAATGAACTTTCTTTATCTGCCCGAGCATACGATAAAATATTAAAAGTCTCGCGAACAATTGCGGACCTAGCCCATTGTAAAAATATTGAAATGAATCATTTATTGGAAGCGATTCAATATCGAAGTTTGGACCGTTCTCTTATTCTTTAAAAATAGCTTTACATATATGGAATTTAATTAATATGGTTATTACTTTTATTAATTAATAATAGTACAGTTATGAACATCAGTGAAAATGCCAGCATTAAAGAGTTACAAGCACTCAAGCGTAAAATTGAAAAAAAAATTACTTCGAAACAGTCCGATAGTGAAGATTTAAGTAAGCACTACGAAAAAATAAAAAACGATCATGTCCGGCATAAAAGAGAAGACGGACGGAAGGTATTCAGGGGAGTCGTTGATTATCTTGAATGTTATGTCAATGGCTTACCCCCCATTGCCAAAGCAAGTTTTTACGAAAGATTTGGAATCAAGGGAAAACGCACAAAAATTACTCCCGAGATTATACAAAATGTCAAAGTGCTTCTCGGGCAGGGTTTAACCCTACAGGCAATCTCGGATCAGGTGGGAGTTTCACCGGCGACCTGCCAGAAGATCAAAAAGGGTGATTACGACTCCTGAGTTTTCCTGATACAACATTTTTTACAAGCCACAACTTTTGAGTTGTGGCTTTTTTTACGGTTCAAATATTTTTAGGACATGCCTTTAAAGATCAAAGGTGAGTATTTTCTCAACCGGGCAGAAGCAGTGTCTTACATTCTGCAGGGGTACCATGCGAAATGGTGCTTTGCAAGATGGAGCCGTGATGAAATTGCTTTTTCCTTTGAAACTACTGAAGGAGTGCGTGATCGGATATTACTGGCCGCCTACAAGTCTAAAGACAGTAAAACCGTCCGGGTACGGAAATATGATTTGGATGATTACTTTGCGAAGTAAAAAACTTTTTAAAATTCTTCTTCGTCTGGAATATCCAATTTGTGCATCGTCGTTTCTTCTCCTTTGGAATCAACGGTAATCACCTTCATGATTTTACAGTCTTTTCCCTGAGCTTCAAAACGTTTGGGTTCGCCATCCGGTCCAATGATTTGAAGAAGACCGGGTTTTTTGTCAATTTCCACACACTCCAGTAAATCTTTCCCGTTGTATCCTTCTTCATGAGATGTCGAATACAATCCGTCGGGGTGAACAAAGCAGACTATTCGGCCGTAGCGGATAGTGGACCCGCGCTTGTGACGAATCACATCTCCTTTTTCGAATACTTTTTTGGAAAAAAGTTGTTTCCTTGGGGTATAGTGTTTGAGTTTGGATCTCTTCGTTTTAAAAGATTTCATGCCGTCGGAACCCTTGACCAGCGGTGTGAGTTCGTCGGGATGGACCTCCACACATTCAAGCGTTGGATCCCCGGGATTGTCCTGCAGGATCATTAACACTTCACCGCAACGTTTCTTACCTTTAGATGAGACCGTTTCTCTCACGAAATCCCCGATCTCAATTTCTTTTTTCTTTTTTTTCTTTTTTGATCCGATTGCCATATTAGTAGTTTATTTCATTGATCCGGTTTGTGCGAGTCTTTTAGTACGGCAATCTGAACAGATACAAAATTTACCGTGTCCATAATCTCCGGGTGAGGGAAGATCTTCGAAAAGTGAGTTACTTGGTTTTGCTTTAGGCTTGGCCTTATTACTGGGCTTGGCCTTGGCCAAGTTCGTGGATTTGGATGCGATGCTTTGGGATTCCTTCGCCTGTCTTTCAGCATAGGCGGCTCTTTGCATTTTCCTTAATTCAAATAAATAAGCGACACCATCCTTAAAGTCAGTTTCATCCATGGCAATTGACGCCCGCATCGTCCCTCTTTTGGAAGGGGATACAGTAAGGAGGTTACCCTTATGCCCAATGGCAATTACTTCTCTGCCTGCGGGCATCATGGATGAGCCAATTGGTTGCCCGGATTGGGAATAGGCCACAAATTTGAGATCTTTCTTTATGGTTACTGAACTCAACGGAAAAACTGATTTAGGGATGAAATTCCAATTTTTCACCGCTTTTAAAAGCTCGGGGGTAAAAGCAGCTTTTTCGGGCAGGGAAGGTTCTTTGGTTTTTTCGACTTTTTGAGGCTCAACTTTTTTGGGCAGAGGTTTGGGGGGCGGAGAGACGGGTGCTTTCTCAGTAACCGGTTTTTCCGGATCCAGTTTGGTTAATTCCTCGGGTTTTTCAGATGGTTGAACACTGGACTGATTACTTTCTTCATTTTCATCGCCTTTTTCCAAAAGTTCGCAGGATTGAAAGAGCAGGAGGGATGAAAATAACAGGGCATTTCTAGATTGCATTCAAAATTTGATTAAAAAGTCGTGATCTTGGCAAGGATTTATGTCAGAAAACTTATAACTGAACCGATAATCCAGTCAGATGAAAACACTCCAACGCAAAACCGAACCAGTAATGATAGTTTTGACTATCAATTTTTCCCTTTTCTCCGCTCTGGCAATTTGTCAGGTAATACTCGAGTCAATTTACCACCCATGGTTATTTCTTCTTTGTGTCCTGGGTGGACTGGTCAATCTTGTTTCCCTGTATTTACTATTATCTAAAACCCCCCCGGAGGTAATAACCGAAGAGAAAGTTGTTTCGGAATTTGAGAAAAATAAGCTTATGGATGATTTGGAAGAAGAAGCGGTGAGAAGGAAGCGGCGCGACCAGATCGAGCAAAATTAGTTTGTCATGAAGTATCGCACAAGCCCCGAAAAAACATCCAGTCTACCGTCGGGAATAAGTTATATCATTGGGAATGAGGCTGCGGAAAGGTTTTCCTTCTATGGAATGCGAAGCGTGTTATTGGCTTACATGACCATCTATTTAGTTCAACCCAACGGGGATTCTCAGGTTTTTAGTGAAAAAGAAGCGGAAGCTTGGGTTCACCTTTTTGTGGGCTCCGCTTATTTTTTCCCATTAATTGGGGGCATTGTGGCGGACGCTTTTTGGGGGAAGTACCGTACTATTCTTTCCTTGTCTCTTTTTTACTGCCTGGGCCATGGGTGCCTCGCTCTGATGGGAATCGTGGGGGACACCAGGACATGGTTGCTGGTGGGGTTATTCCTGATTGCAGTGGGTTCAGGCGGTATCAAGCCCTGCGTGTCTTCTCATGTGGGAGATCAATTCAATAAGTTAAATAATCACCTGCTCAGCAAGGTATTTGGCTGGTTTTATTTTTCCATTAATATGGGTGCATTCCTTTCTGGAATGCTTACCCCTTTTCTACTCGAGGCGACCCGGGATGAGGGAACCTGGGGAGAACGGATTTATCCCTATGTAAGTCCATGGGTGGGAGAAAAATCGATAGATGAGGCTATTTTTGGGCCACACTATGCCTTCGGATTGCCGGGAGTCTTAATGGGAATCGCGACCCTTGTCTTTTGGCTGGGGCGAAAAAACTTTGCCCATATCCCTCCCCGGGGAGTCAGTTATTTTAAGGAAACTTTTACCGGAGATAATTTATTGGTGATACTTCGGCTTTGTTCAATATTTGCATTTGTGGTAATATTTTGGGCTCTTTTTGATCAGATTGGCACGCTTTGGCAGATACAGGCCCGTAGTTTGGACCGGATTTTACCGGATTGGATACCGCTTATTGGTGGAAGCGAAATGCTGGCTGCCCAAGTCTCGGCCATTTGGAATCCTTTATTTATTTTACTTTTGATCCCGGTTTTTTCTTATATTATTTATCCATTTGCATCGAAATTTTTTGTCATTACCCCGCTTCGGAAAATAGGGGTGGGTCTATGGGTGATGGGACTTTCCTTCTCGATGGTGGCGATATTGCAAGAAAGAATTGATCTGGGGGAAACTCCGAATATGGGATGGCAAATTTTAGCCTGCTTACTCCTCACCGCATCGGAGGTTTTGGTTTCAATCACCTGCCTTGAATTTGCTTACACGCAAGCCCCCAAGGAAATGAAGTCCTTCGTCATGGCAATTTTTCTACTGACCGTTTCATTGGGGAATTATTTCACCTCCGCCGTTAAATTTTTTATTATCAACGAAGATGGATCCTCAAAATTACCAGGTTCTTCGGAATTTTGGTTCTGGACAATCCTGGTATTTATTTCGGCAGTTTTGTTTATAAAAGTTTCGAAAAATTATGAAATCAAGGAGTACTTGCAGGAAACATGAATTCTAAACTAAGTAAATTTTAAGTCGTTCACGAATTTACATCCTTCCAAATTTTTTATCCTTCCCAAAATCTTTTTTTTGGAAAAGGTAAGTTCCTGTTTCACCGGCCCTCCCGAAGTTCTTATAAAAAGGACACCACTAGATGAATTCAGGGTTTCCGGAGCACATTTCATTGCCAGTTTTTTTCCCACAATGGTATGCCAGTTTTCCGAAATTGATTGCTCTGGGGTTTTTTCTTCTCCCATTCCCCAGTTAGCCCAGGTTATTTCAACTAATTCTTTCATATCCAAAGGTTCACGCCTTTTGGTTAAATCTTCACCCATTGGTAATTCGAGAAAATCTGAAAGCAGTTTTCTTTCGTGAAACGAAGTTAATTTTTTATAATTAGAGTTTTTGGGGGACATCTTACAAAAAGAATGATCTTCTCCTATCGTTGAAACAATGATATGTAAACTTGTTTAATATAGCACACGATTCAATTATATTTCACTTTTAAAAATCGATGATAATAAAACCAAGAATAAAAGGATTTGTCTGTATCACTTCCCATCCGACCGGTTGTCTGGAAAATATTCGCGAACAAGTTGCGTATGCAAAGGGGCAGAAAGTTTTGTATCCGGACAAACCAAAACGCGTTCTGGTCATTGGATCTTCCACAGGATACGGAATATCTTCCCGTATTTCCGCGGCCTTTTCATGCGGTGCGGACACGCTCGGTGTTTATTTTGAAAGGCCACCTTCCGGAGAAAGAACTGCCAGTGCGGGGTATTACAATTCACAAGCTTTTTGCAAACTGGCTCGAGAAGAGGGATTAAAGGCGGAGGATATTAACGGTGACGCATTTTCAAACGAGATCAAGGAGGAGGTCATTGCCAAAGCGAAAGAATTTGGAGGAAAGTTTGATCTGGTGATTTACAGCCTTGCATCTCCGCGCCGTACTGATCCTCAAACTGGAGACACATACCGCGCCTGTCTAAAACCGATCGGAACAATTTACAAAAACAAAACCTTGGACACGGATCGTAAACAGGTCAAGGAATTGACGATCAACCCGGCGAACGCGGATGAGATTGTTCAAACTGAAAAAGTAATGGGAGGGGACGACTGGGCGGCATGGACGGATGCACTGCTCGAAGCGGATTTGCTCTCTCCGCACTGCCTGAACATTGCGTATTCTTATATCGGACCCCAGGTTACCCAACCGATTTATCGGAATGGAACGATTGGCCGTGCTAAGTTGCATCTTGAAGAAACCGCTAATCAGATTACGGAGAAAATGAAAGAGGCAGGTTCAGGAAAAGCCTATGTTTCCGTGAACAAAGCACTGGTTACCCAGGCAAGTTCCGCCATTCCGGTGGTTCCGCTTTATATTTCGATTCTGTATAAAATTATGATGGAAGCGGGCACGCACGAAGGTTGTATTGAGCAAACCTGCCGCCTTTTTAAGGACCGACTCTATGGTGAGGGGGAGACACCTGTGGATGAACAAAACCGCATCCGTTTGGACGACTGGGAAATGGAACCGGCGGTGCAGCAAAAAATAATTGAAATTTGGCCGAGTGTGACATCGGAAAACCTGAACGAGTTGACAAGTTTTGAACTCTATCAGCAGGAGTTTCTTAAACTTTTTGGCTTTGGACGGACAGAGGTTGATTATGAACAGGAAGTCGATCCGATTAATCCGTTTTAAACTTTCTGATAATAAATAGCATAGGGGAATGATCCGATTCATTCCCCGGATAAGTTTGGCAGGACCATTTCATTTTCTTAATTAATTCGATCAACTGATTGTACTCCCGATTGCCACCATCGTGTCCACGATAAGCGATCAGGGAAATGATTCCGTTTACCGAAAGATATTCATATGACTGAACTAGTGCGGACAGGGTTGTGTCCGGATGAGTAATAATTTGTTTGTCCCCTCCCGGCAGGTACCCCAGATTAAAGGTAACTGCCTGAATTCCTCCTTTGATTTCAACCGGTAGAAATTCTGAAATTTTACTATGGCAGGATTGAAAAAAAGTGACCCGTTGCACGAGTTTTTCTGCTTCGATTAGGCGGGTACTTTCCTCAATGGATTCTGCCTGCAGATCAAAGGCAAAGACTTTTCCATTGGCTCCCACTTGTCTGGCGAGAAAAACGGTGTCATATCCGTTTCCGGTGGTTGCATCGATTACCTGATCCCCTGGATTAAGGAATTTTTTTAACTCAGTATGGGCCCGTTCGGTCAGTCTCATGAATATTCAACTTCTATGATTCAAATCTGGACAGGTTTACCTGAGGGGGCAGGGGGTGATTTCCAAGCACGAAATCGGCCATCCATTTCGAATAGTATGGTATGGTCGAGGTGCCTCGTGATCCAAAGCCATTGAAAAGGAATCGGTTTTTACATTTTTTATGCACGCCCAGGATTGGGTTTCGGTCCCGGGTGCCTGAACGAACACCGCTTTTTTTCGCTTCAATTTGCTGGGACTGAACAGGAACAAAATCACAGTTTTTAAGAATTTCTTTCTCCCCCTCATTTGTGGGTCCGCAAAGCAAGTTTTCATGATCCCAGGTTGATCCAATAATTGCCTGTTCTGAACCGTATGGTAAATACCAGGATCCATTACTTATTGGCCGGTCATTTTCTTTTTTTATTCTTAGTGTCTCACCCCTGGCCGGTGCAAACGGCAGGTGGTTGAACAATTGATTTTCCTGCACCCTGAATCCTTCGCAAAAAATAATCTTATTTTTTTCTGTCCATTCATCTTCCCTGTATCGGGATGTGCACCACGCTCCAATTGTTTCTAAATGTGTTCTACTCGCAGTGAGGAAACCAGCCACATCCAACTGAAAGGCCCGCTTGGTAATTCCGGCACCGAATGGAGCCTGGATCTGAATACTTGCACATTTTTCTGAATGGAGGAAGTCGCCCAGAAACTCTATATATTTTGAATCCTGCTTTAATTCGAACCATCGATTTTTTTGTTTTTCTGAAATGAAGATCCGGTGGAGAAGAAGGGGGCCATAAAAAGACTTTCCCCATGCCTGTTCGAATTCAGGGAAGAAACGAGTATTTTCTTCTAGACATTCCAAGATTTTTTCGGGCGGGTTGAGCTTCGGTCCGATCAGAGGATTTACCAAACCGACTGAGACTTCACTTGCGGAATGAGGGAATTCCGAATCCAATACCTTCACTTTTTTTCCCCGTCCGAGCAGCCGGTGTGCGAGCACCGCTCCGGCGAGTCCATGTCCAACTATGATAAATTCACTCACTTGGGTGATCAGAAAAAAAAGAAATCTCCTTGCGACCAACACAGGCAGTGCCACAATTGAATTTCATGGTTAAAAGGGTTATACCGGTCTTCATTTTCCTGCTTATTGTCATTATCGGAAATAAGTTTTGGGACTTTTACGATCGGGAGTCGAGCAAGTTCGAAGATCCGGTTGTTGATCAACCGAAGACCTTGGAAAGTACGCTCTCTATTGAAAACGATTCAATCCAACCTGATCTGGCTTTGGCACCGGAGGCGGATCTTTGGGAGAATGCGCTGGAGCTTACAATGCTGGGTAATTCTCCTGTTTTACAAGACCTGACTTTGGGATTTGCTTCCGCAGGGGCGATGAGAGAATTTATCAACGCAGCCGGGCGTAACGGGATCGAAATCATTGACCGGGTGGACTCCCTGAATACGGTACGATTTGCAGTCACCGATCTGGGAAAAGCCTCTCGTTATTTTGATGAATTCGAAGACGATGTGGAACCCCAGTATAATTTTCGTGTGCGCACTCCTGAATTACCTGGTCCCGAATTCCTTGAAGGGGAAAAAAACTTTGGTGCCCATGCCGATAAATGGATGGGTACACCGGAAGAGCGCCGGGATTGGGGAAGTGGAGTAAAAGTGGCAATTCTTGATTCCGGGATCGACCAAAGTCACTCCAATCTGAATGGAGTATCGATCGAGGAGATCGACCTGCTCGGTGGAGTGATGAGTTCGCGGGGACACGGGACTGCGATTGCATCGATTATTGCCGGAAATGATTCGGGTATATCCGGTATTGCCCCCTCCGCTTCCCTCCTTTCCATCCGTGTTCTTGACGGGGAAGGGCAGGGGGATTCTTTTACGGTCGCCAAGGGAATTGTGGAGGCGGTTGACCGCGGGGCCAAAATTATCAACCTCAGTCTGGGCGGAAGCGGTGGAAGTGCGGTGCTTAAGAACGCAGTTGAATATGCGCATGAGCAAGGTTCTGTGATTGTGGCGGCGGTTGGGAACGAGGGGGAAAACGGAGTGTCTTATCCGGCCAAATTTGAAAATGTGATCGGGGTCACTTCTGTGGATGCCAATGGCAGACAGTCTTCCTTTGCCAATTATGGAGAGGGCGTGGACATTGCGGCGCCTGGCGTGGGGGTTTATGCCGCATGGGAGGACGAATCACTGGTTGCGTTTAGCGGAACATCCTCTTCCACCGCTTTTGTCAGCGGTGCATTGGCTTCCGAAATTTCGAGGAACCCTCATCTGTCCAATGAGGAAGTGGTTGATTTGCTCTATCAATATTCCAACGAGTCCGAAAAACCAGGCTTTGACGAGTTTACCGGTAACGGGATTTTAAATGTCGGCCGGATTGAAAACCGTAATGTGCCCAACCTGCACGATGGTGCAATTGTGGGTTATTACTTTGATCCCGAGGAAATGAAAGGGGGAACCACTCCTTTTCTGGTCTCCATTCAAAATCAGGGAACGGCGTGGTTGAATAATGTCAGCCTGGAAGTGAAATACCGGGGAGTGGTTAAAAATTACATTTTTAATAATTTAAATCCGGGAGAAACCCGGAGTGAAAAACTCTTTCTTGACGGAAGCGGGAATTCAGGAAAAGGAGTCAGAATATCGTCTCAGCTTCGACTCGGAGGGCAGTCAGATATTAACCCGGATAATAACACACGTGTTAGTACTATATCCTTACCCAATTAATTTGTAGCACACAATGATCGTGCACATTCGCATAGACTATCCTAATTCACTGAAACTTTGGGTAGCAGAGTAAAAGCTGTGGTCAAATAGAGAGCGTATTCAGAAAGAGAGCTAAGCCGCGTCCAACTTTTCAGGTTCGATCGGGGTCACTTTCGCTTTTGCTTTTCCTTTGACCACACCGGCACTGATCAGTACTTCAACCGCACCATCAATCGCAGGTAAATCGTACATTATATCGAGCATGATCGTCTCCATAATTGAACGAAGTGCCCGGGCACCGGTCTTCATTTCAACTGCCTGTTGGGCAATAGCAAGAATAGCTTCGCGGGTAAAGCGCAAGTGGGCACCCTCCATTAAAAACAGTTTCCGATATTGTTTAAGCAGGGAATTTTTAGTTTCTTTTAAAATTCGGACTAATTCCGGCCGGGTTAATTCGTCCAGAACTGATAGAATGGGAAGTCGGCCAATGAATTCAGGAATCAAACCGTATTTCACCAGATCTTCCGGTTTTACTTCCGCCAGTAATTCGTGGGATTCTTTGGGGGCGTCCGCTGAATATCCAACCATCCGGTTTCCGGTGCGTTGTTCTACAATCTGATCAAGATCCACGAACGCTCCCCCACATATGAACAAGATATTGGAGGTGTCCAATTGGATGTATTCCTGATTAGGATGTTTTCTTCCTCCCTGTGGCGGAACATTGCAAATAGTACCCTCTAAAATCTTAAGCAGAGCCTGTTGGACTCCTTCTCCGGACACATCCCTGGTGATCGAAACATTATCGGTTTTTCGACCTATTTTATCGATCTCATCAACATAAATAATTCCGCATTGCGCTTTTTCCACATTGTGGTCAGCGGACTGCAGAAGACGAAGCACAATATTCTCAACATCATCTCCCACATACCCGGCCTCGGTTAAAGTGGTGGCATCAGCAATGGCAAAGGGGACATCGAGCATGCGGGCGAGCGTGCGGGCAAGGTAGGTTTTCCCACTTCCAGTCGGACCGATAAGTAATACATTACTTTTTTCAATTTCAACATCATCGAGATCACTGGAGGAAAACTGATCCAATTTATTTTCCCCAATATTGAGTTCGGAAGCAAGTCGTTTGTAATGGTTATGAACTGCGACGGATAAGACCTTTTTGGCGTGTTCCTGTCCGATGACATGTTGATCCAAAAATGCTTTAATCACACTCGGTCTCTGCAGGTTAAACACCGGTTTTTCCTCGGACCCTTTGGCAGGAGACGGTGGTGATGCTTTATCGCCAAGTTCCCGGTCGATTATAGTTTTACAAACCCGAACACAGGAGTCACAAATGTAAACACTGGCGGGACCGGCAATCATTTTTTTGACCTCACTCTGCGGTTTCCCGCAAAATGAGCAAAAGTTTATTTTTGTCGGTTTAGCCATCGTAATCTTGACTACTCTTTTGGTTTTTTCGAAATCACTTCATCCACCAATCCATACTCTTTTGCTTCGTTTGCAGACATGTAATAATCCCGGTCGGAATCTTTCTCGAGTTGTTCTATTGTCTTGCCGCTGTGCTCGGAGAGAATCTCATTGATTGTCTGTCTCCAACGAAGAATCTCCTTGGCGGCGATTGAAATATCTGATGTCTGCCCTCCCGCACCACCACTGGGTTGGTGTATCATAACCCGACTATTGGGAAGTGCAAATCGCTTGCCCGGAGTCCCTGCAGCAAGGAGAACCGTGCTCATACTCGCCGCCATTCCAATGCAATAAGTGACAATATCACATTCCATAAAATTCAGGGTGTCATAAATTGCCATCCCATCGGATACGCTTCCACCCGGGGAGTTGATGTACACATGAATATCTTTTTTGGGATCTTCCATCTGAAGAAAGAGCAATTGTGCGATAATTGAATTTGCCACATAATCATCAATAGGGGTTCCAATAAAAACAATTCGATCCCGAAGTAATCGACTGTAAATATCCCAGGCCCGTTCTTGGCGACCTTCACGTTCATAGACATACGGTAGTGGTAAATAAGCTCCCATGTTTTAAATTTTTTGGTTAATTAAAATAATTAGTGTGTGTGCTCACCTTCAATTTCTCAAACTTTCTTCTCCTTCTTATCCTCTTTCTCTTTCTTGTCCTCCATCTTCTCCTTTGCTTTGGATGCAACCAGTTCGAGAGTTTTATCGTGCAGGACATCCTGGCGAAGACGGTTAATTCGAGCCTGATCCTTGGCTAATTCTTCCACATAGGCCTGCGGTTCAGTTCGCATCATCATCGCTTCGCGTGCTGCCGCCTGTGCGAGATCTTCATTGGTCACTTCCACTTTTTCGATTTCCGCGATTCGCCCGAGAGTAATGGTTATTTTCACCCGGGCCTGAGCTTGAACCTGTGATTCTTTCCACATCTCATCTCTTTTGCTTTCCATATCTTCCTGCTTGGCTCCCTGTTGCATTGCCCGTTGCACATTGGATTGGAAAATGGCTTTTGCCTCGTCTTCCACTGCCTGCTGGGGGAGAGGGAAATCAGGTAGTTCAATAAATTTTTGAGTAATTTGACTTCGTTTACCGTCGACATTTTCGCGCTCTTTCCGGGATAGAAGATCGTCTTTCACTTTCTTTTTCAGATCCTCCACATTTTCCGCTTTGAGAGACTTCAGGAAATCTTCATTGTCCGGGGAGGGTGCTTTCTTTTCACGGATTTCGTGAATTTCAAGAGAATAAATTACTTTTTTTCCGGCGAGAGGAGCAACCTCAAAATCGTCCGGAAAATTGGCCTCAACCTCTTTTTTATCTTCCTTTTTCATGCCGATTACGGCCTGTGCAATAGCATCCACTCCCAAACCTTTTGCCTGGCCCGCTTCTTCCCATGTGTTGGACTGTTTTCCATACATTGGTTTATCGGGAAGAAGTTCGGCAACCGGGGAATCGTCGAGCATACCTTCATAGGAGCACTTCACATAATCCCCCTCGACAATTGGACGGTCGACTTCTTCGAACGATGCTCTCTGATCACAAAGTGCGTTCAATTCTTTTTCAACATCTTCGTCCTCCACAGCAGTAGGCTGAACAGAAAGTTCAAAATCACTGTAGTTGGGCAGATCAAATTCAGGCTCTATATCCACCGTCACCTCGATCGAAGTGGGTGTGCCGGACTTTATCTCGACCGGTTCAACTTTAAGTATTGAGTAGACCTTGATGTCTTTGTGATCCAGAACCGCTTCGTAAGCTGCGGTGGAAATTTTTCGGCTTAATTCCTGGGTGATCTCATTGGCATACCGTTTACGGATAACCTGCTCCGGTGCTTTCCCTTTTCGGAAGCCCGGGATGTTGGCCATCCGGCTGAGCTCTTTGCACACCTCCCTGTCTTTTGCAGTCATTTCTTCCGAGTCGAAAGTAACATTGACAATTTTGCGGGCGTCTCCCGCCTCTTTAATTTCTAAATTCACGTTTTTGGATCGAGGAATAAGGATTGTTGAATGTTGATTTATGTGAAAATGCACGAAGCACAACACAAAGTGAAATTAAACTAAAAAAAACCCTTTGGGTCAACGAGATAAAGGGTGGTTTTCTATTATCTGTCCGATACCCAGGGAATGAGATTAATCGTGGAGATGAGATTTTTCATCCCTTTCAATCGTTGCAGAGAAATCCGAAAACCAACGGGTGAAAAGTCTTTGATCTGGAGAATCCATTCATCTGTTTTTGAATTCCTTCCAATAATTTTGTATTTTTCCGGATCCAAGCTGTTTTCTATATTTATTTTTTTTACCCCCGGAAAGGGCTTAAGATAGAGCTCGGATGCCCGGTGGAAAAAGAACTCACCCTCATCTGTAAAAGTTGATTGAGTGGATTTTTGTTTAACCGAAACGAATAATCTTTCCGATCGGAAAGAACCCGCGGATTCAATAATCCATGTTCTTGCATGAAGTGCGGAATGGTTATCAGTTACGGTTTGGTTATTTTCGAAGTAAACCACAATACCATGCGGGATTTTCTTCTTGATTTGAACGGGTAGTGCATCGAATGGACTACCGTCTGCGGCGCAGGTTTGGGATTTATAATTACCCGGCCGTTCCTGAGTTTGCTCCGTTTTTTTTTGCAGTGCATAACGAACGAGCATTGATGAAACCGCCACGCCAATTGCGATACCTACCCATATTGAGAGAGATCTTTCTTTTTTTGAAATAGCCATTAAAAATTCATTCGTTGCATTATTTACGATTTTTTGAGTAATGGAAGATTATGCTTTCGGCAAGCGTTGACATTCGAGTGCGATATAAAGAGACCGATAAAATGGGAGTGGTTTATCATGCAAATTACTTTACCTGGTTTGAGATTGCCCGGATTGAATTGTTGGATCAATTGGGTTTTCCCTATAAGCAACTCGAAAGGAATGATTTCTTTCTTCCCGTGCTTTCCTGCGAGGCATCTTTTCATTCTCCCGCTTTTTTTGATGACCGCCTGCAAGTTCAGGTTGAAATTAAAAAAATTCCCACGGTTCGTATTTTTGCTGAATATACTGTTCGGAGGAATACTGATTCAATCGCGTCAGGATATACGAAGCATGCATTTGTTTCGGGAGAGGGTCGCGTTCTCCGACCACCACCGGAATTCCTGGAGTCAGTCCGAAAGAAATTTGAGAAATAATTCAGTGTAATGACTCAAGGTAATACTTCGAAATGTCATCGGCCACCTCCTGCTCACTTTTATCATCAGTTGAAATAATTCTATCCGCGAGACGGTATCTCTCTTCCCGTTCACGAAGGAGTTTTTCTATCTTATTCCGGGGGTCATCGCTTTGAAGCAGGGGACGGGAGGAATTACCCGATGTTCTTTTCAAAATGGTCTCGGGGGAGGCCCAAAGGCACAAGACCATGCCTTTGGATTTTAAAGTTTCAATCATTCCCTGGGGTATGGGGAGTCCTCCACCGCAGGAAATTAAATTACCGCTTGGGGAATGTCCGGTAAGAATAAAATCTTTTTCAAATTCCCGAAACCTTTCTTCTCCCTGAGTCTCAAAAATCGTACGGATTGACAATCCGCTTGTCTTTTCAATTTCCTGATCTGAGTCAATGAACTGAAGCCCAATTTTCTGAGCGGATAATTTACCTGATGAGCTTTTTCCCGTTCCCATGAATCCGATTAAGTACAGATTGGGGAATGCCCCGTGATTTTCATTTGGATTCATAAACTCCAGGAAAATAGAAATTGATAAGTGCTTGCGAAACTTGGAAAAAGTGGGAATAATATTTACATGAATAACGACTCCATGGAAGTCACCGTAAAGGGAGTAATGCCAACATCTAATGGATGCGCAATCTTTTTGGGGAATGATCAAAAGACATTCGTCATTTATGTTGACCCCGCGATTGGCAATGCGATCAACATGACCATTAATCAGGTCAAAAAGGAGAGACCACTCACACACGACCTGATTGGTCTGATTTTGAGAGGATTGGAAACCAAGATCGAACGGGTGGTGATTAACGATGTGGACGAGGGAACTTTTTTTGCCCGGATAATTTTACAAATGGAAAATGAACTGGGGAAAAAGATAATTGAGTTGGACGCCCGTCCGAGTGACTCCATTGTGCTTGCCTTGCAGATGAAGCAACCGATTCATGTCGCAAATAAAGTACTTGAGAATGTCGAGGATATGTCTGAAATCCTGGAGCGTATCCTGCGCAAGCAGGATTAAGCCTGAGTTATAGCATGAGGAAGTGATTTCAACCTTGAAATCAGGGGAGGCTCACTCGGTTTCGTCCTTGCCAAGTTCTCTGGTTGAAGGGCATTGGCCCACCGCACTGGCTCCAATGCAGGATGTGACCGGCTTGCCCTTTATGAAGGTGGTGGCAAACAAAGGAGCACCCGATTTTTTCTTTAGTGAGTTTTTTCGGGTGCATGCCCATTCAAGAATTGATCCTGAAATTCTTTCCTCAATTACGGATAATCCTACTGATCGTCCCGTGTTTGCTCAATTAATTGGTGAAAATATTGAAGATTTGAAACGAACAGTTGAAGCGTTTAGAGCTTTTCCAGTTGCGGGGATAGATTTGAACCTGGGATGTCCGGCACCCCGTGTTTTCAGGAAAAATGTGGGAGGTGGTTTACTTAGAACGCCCAAACAAATTCGAGAAATTTTGCTCATGCTTCGGAAGGAAGTGAGCACATTACTAACGGTAAAGATGAGGATTGGCTTTGAAGATGATCGTTTTTTTAGGGATTTATTGGGGATTATCAATGAAACCGGGGTTGATCTGCTTAGCTTGCATGCTCGAACGGTCTTAGGAGGTTACCGGTCGGCGCCCAGTTACAGGCATGTCGGGGAAGCCGTTCAAATGGCGAATTGTCCGGTATTACTCAATGGAAATGTGACCTCGTACGAAAGTGCCCGTGAATTAAAAAATATTACCGGTGCCCATGGAGTAATGATTGGTCGATCGGCCATTCGTAATCCATGGATTTTTAGACAAATTCGGGAAGCTCAGACGGGTTCCACAATATTTCGTCCAAAGCTCTTGGATGTGTATGAGTACATTGAAGAATTGTATGATGGTCTGCGCAAGCCAGAGATTGAAGAGAGAAAAAATGTCGGGCGTATGAAAAAATTTTTAAATTTTGTCGGGTTATCTGTTGATCGGGACGGCGGTTTTCTGCATGGAATGCGCCGAGCTCAAGATGCCCGGGAGCTTTTCAAGGTTTGCTCTGTTTTTCTCAAGGAAAAAGGGAATGATGTTCGACCTTTTAATCCAGAACCCTTTGAAGGTTTAGTTGCGAGGCCAAGTTCTGAGACTCCTCAGGACTCCTGCGCTCTTTCCTGATTTACCGTGAGGAGAATTTAATTTTCTGAACTTTTTGAGAAAGATTTGGATTCCATTGATTGCCTCGACGGGCACTTATTTTTTCCTGCTCCTTGCTCAGCCTCCGAGGGACTCGCCGGAATGCGCTTATTTCTTCTTGCTGCCCGCTATTATTTGGTTTTGTTTCAGACCGACTTTCAGGGAAGTTACAATCGCCTTCTTTCTTGCGGGTGTCCTTTACCATCTTTCTTTGGTCGGTTGGATGAGGCATATTTCGCCGGGCGGAATGTTGATGGCTTGTGTCCTTCTTTCGCTCTACCATTTACCCTGGTTTTTACTGGCCCGTTTTTTGGTTCCAATTGCGTCCCAAAGCAATTTTTCAAAAAGATTTCTAATTTTTCTGATTCTTCCTGCGGCTTGGGTTTCTACCGAGTGGCTGCGCTGTCAATTTACTCTCGGATTTCCATGGTGTCCGTTATCAGTCACACAATGGGAGCGTCCAGTCTTACTTCAAACATCCCAATGGCTTGGATCGTGGGGTGTTTCTTTTTTTCTGGTTCTGTTTAATCTTGGAATAGCAAGTTATTTGCACCACTTGCTGGTCAGGAGGCGGGGGGCAAAAGGTGGAATGTTCAAGAATTTTTGTCCGGACTTCTATTTTGTTCTGATTGTATTTGTTTTCATGATCAGCCCATTTTTCCTGTTCAGGAATGGAGATGTCGAAGCAAAAAAAATTTTTAAAGTGGGGCTCTGCCAACCTTACCTGAAAGAAAAGTGGAAGGGGGGGAATGCCCTGATTCACAAAGACACCCTGAAAAGACAGACACTTTTTCTAGGATTGATGAATCCCGATATAATAGTTTGGCCGGAGGCATCCACGCCCTATGCCCTGAATAAAGATTCCCCCTGGGTGGAAGAACTCGCCGTGCAGACTCAAACTCCCTTACTAATTGGTGCGGTTTTGAAAGGAGAAGACGCCATTTATAACACCATTTCGGAAATTCTCCCGGAAACTGGCTTCCAGGATAATTGGTATGCCAAAAGAATACTCGTTCCTTTCGGAGAATATGTGCCATTTCCATTTAAATGGATTCCGGGATTACGAAAATTAGTTGGACCGGTGGGAAGTTTTAAACAGGGAAGTGAAGTAAAAACTTTCACCGTTGAAAGGAAAGGAAATGGTTTATCTCCCCTGAAAATTGGCCCTCTCATTTGCTACGAAGATATTTTTCCAAGGCTTTGCCGTGAAACCGCTTTATCGGGAGTGGACCTATTTTTTGTAACCACCAATGACGCCTGGTTTGGCGAAGAGGGGTGTGCTGAACAGCATGCGGCTCATTCGGTTCTCCGGGCAATTGAAACCCAGAAACCTTTTTTGCGGTGTGGGAATGCCGGCTGGTCGGGTTGGATTGATGCAAAAGGTAATCAAAGAGAAGTGCTTAGAGATGAATCGGGAAGCATCTACTTCGCAGGAGCCACTCTGCTCGATATGAACATCAAGACCGCCCGAGTTCAAAAGAGTACATTTTACATTCAATACGGAGACTGGTTTGTTTATTTGTGCATGCTAACCACTGGTTTTCTATCCTTGGTATTCTTTAAAAAAATTAAAAATAAATCGAATTAGTTTGAAGAAAAATTACACTTGTTCATTTGTAAAGGTATATTGGTGTGGAAATCTTTACCCATAAAATTAAATGGAAACTGGTGCTGTAAATTATGATTATCTGGTCGGGCAAATTCAGAGAAATTTACCGACTCTTCCCACCATTGTGAACGAATTGACTAATGTTCTCCAAAATCCGGACGCATCCACTTTTGCGGTGGAGGATGTAATGACTGCGGATCAATCGATGACAATGAAAATTTTGCGGGTGGCGAACACCTCTTTTTATCGGGGCAGTCGGGACCGGGTTACGGATGCAAGCGAAGCGATTGGAACACTTGGATTTGAAAAAATTCGTAATGTGGTTCTGACCACTTCGGTTTTTAAGATGTTTTCCGGGCCCTCTGCGGAACAAAAATTTTCTCTCGAGGGATTATGGAAACACTGTCTGGGGGTGGCTTCCGCATCACGCTGTATTGCCAAATTTTTAGGCAAGGATTGGCATGAGCGGGCTTACACCTGTGGACTGGTTCATGACATTGGGAAAGTTGCCCGGTTTAAACTTGATGAAAGTGATCAGACTCAGGATTTTTTAAACGATTCCCAGACATCACTGGATAAAAACATCAACTTTTATAAGTCTGAATTAATCAATCAATCCCCACGTCATGATTATTTGGGTTTTCTGATTTGTAAGAATTGGGGCTTGTCCAGATTTGTGGAAGGTGTGGTTCGTTGGCATCATGAATCCGTTCCTGAGCGTCGTGAAAAAGTAACTTCGACTGATGCTCATGAACTTATAGACCTGGTCATTTTGGCAAACTGGTCGGTCAATAAGCTAAAGTTCGGTTTTAGCGGACATGAATCCCCGGATACTCCATCGGATGCCTTACTGAGCCGACTTCATGTAAATCCGCAACAACTCGATCAAATTTGTTTGGATATTGAGAACGAGTTGAAAATGACCGAGGATTTTTGCGATTTATTGGATAGTGGCGGATTGTAATCTGGAGATTTCAATTAGGGTTGATTCTGCCATTAGAATTTAGTAAATAAAGTTTATGGGTATGGAAAGTTTTGGGGGAGTTATAGACTACGAGTCTATTGTCGATGGGATAAAGGATAATTTACCCACCCTGCCCACTATATTCGAATCTCTTTCCGATATGCTGAAAGATCCCAATTCCCCCACTCATTCTATCCTTGAGATTATGAAGTCGGATCAGACGCTGTCGATGAAGGTTTTACGGGTTGCCAATAGCGTTCATTACCGCGGTGAAAGGCAAAGGGTCACGGATGTTGGAGAAGCCATCGGTACCCTCGGATTTGATAAAATTCACATGGTCATCCTGACATCCTCGGTGTTCAAGGCTTTTACATTCAAGGATGCGAAGAAATTAAATTATGATCCGGCCGAACTTTGGAAGCACAGCCTGGGAGTGGCCGTGAGTTCTGCAACGATTGCAGAGTTGACAGGTTTATGTCAAAGGCAACGGGCATACAGTTGCGGGTTGGTTCACGATATTGGTAAAGTCGCTCGGTTGCACCTGCATCCGGAAGCTTTTTGTTCGGATGTGGGCGACGCCTTATACGAGGAAATTTCTTTATTTGAAGCGGAGCAAAAAAATAATTCTCCCACTCATGACCGGGTGGGACAAATAGTTTGCAAGGAATGGGGGTTAAACCGAGATGTGGAGTCGGTCATTCAATGGCATCATGAACCGGACATTATCGAACGGGGTACGGTGGGTGAAAATGAATTAAATAATTTGATTGATGTGGTCACCATCGGAAATTGGCTGTCTCATTCCTTACACTTTGGTTTCAGCGGACATCGTTCGCACGGTAAAATCCCGGCTGAAATTATGGAACGGTTGTTACTCGATGAAGAACAATTGGATTACTTCAAGCAGGAAACCCGTGAAAACTTTAAGGATTTTCGTAATTTCTTAAATCTAATCGAGCGTGCATTAGGATAGAAATTTCGTATATACTTGCCATTTTTGGTATTAAAATTCATTCGTATTCATTGTCATCCCACAGGGTTTCTATCTTTAACTTATAAATTATCAGCTAATGTCTATTAAAATTGGAATAAATGGTTTCGGTCGTATCGGCCGTTTAGTTTTTCGTGCTCTTGTCGATCAAGGTTTGCTTGGCAGTGAATTTGAGGTGGTTGCCATTAATGACCTCGTTCCATCTGACAACCTCGCTTACCTCTTAAAGTACGACTCTACGCAGGGCCGATTCAACGGAACGGTCGAAGCACCTTCCAATGATTCATTGGTTGTAAACGGTCACACCATCAAATGCCTTGCGGTTCGCGAAGGACCCTCCGCACTGCCATGGGGAGAACTTGGTGTTGATATTGTAATCGAATCAACCGGGCTTTTTGTAAGCAAGGAGGCCGCAGAAGGACACATCCAAGCCGGTGCCAAGAAAGTGATAATATCCGCACCAGCAAAGGGGGATGTCAGGACGATCGTTCTGGGAGTGAATGATGAGGAGCTTAAAGCAGACGACAACATTGTATCCAATGCATCCTGCACCACCAACTGCCTCGCTCCGATCGTTAAAGTGGTATTGGAAAATTTTGGCATTGTGGAAGGTTTAATGACTACAGTGCACAGTTACACCGCCACCCAAAAACCGGTGGACGGTCCATCCATGAAAGATTGGAAAGGTGGTCGCGGAGCGGCAATCAATATCATCCCTTCAACCACTGGCGCCGCCAAGGCAGTGGGCTTGGTGCTTCCTGAGGTACAGGGTAAACTTACCGGGATGGCTTTTCGTGTGCCTACCCCCACCGTTTCAGCGGTTGATCTGACGGTTAAGACTGAAAAGTCCACATCCTATGAAGAAATTTGTGCGAAAATGAAGGAAGCGGCCGAGGGTCCGCTTGCTGGAATTTTAGATTACACTGGAGATGAAGTGGTTTCCTCTGACTTTATTCATTGCCCTGCTTCCTCAATTTTTGATGCGGGTTCGGGCATGGGTTTGAGTGATACTTTCTTTAAACTCGTATCTTGGTATGACAATGAGTGGGGATATAGCAACCGCTGTGTTGATTTACTTAAAAAAGTGGCGAATCACGTTTAGATATTCAGACCAAAAATCTTTTCTTTTTGCGGGTGGGCGCCCTCAACAGTCCAACTAGTTACTTATGAGCAAAGTCAAAAGCATTGATGATATCGCCCTCAGTGGAAAACGGGTTTTTGTACGCGTTGATTTTAATGTTCCACTTGATGCGGACGGAAGTATCACGGATGACACCAGGATTAACGCGGCACTTCCAACAATTGAAAAGCTTCACGCTCAGGGGGCAAAGATAATTCTCGCCAGTCATTTGGGCAGACCCAAAGGCAAAAGGGTTGAATCGATGAGCCTTGCTCCCGTTGCCTCCCTTCTTTCTGACAAACTTTCCCTGCCGGTATTATTTTTGAACGACTGTGTCGGACCCGATGTTGAAAATGCGCTTCAAGACATGCAGGATGGGCAAATTGCCCTTCTCGAAAATCTTAGATTTCATAATGGTGAAACGGAGAATAATCCTGATTTTGCCCGCAGTCTTGCCTCGCTTGCGGATGTGTTCGTCAATGACGCCTTTGGTACAGCCCACCGGGCTCATGCATCCACTTTTGGGGTTGCTGAACTTTTGCCTGAAAAGGTTTCGGGATATCTGATTGCCAAGGAACTTGAATTCCTCGGAGAAAAAACATCCTCCCCGGACCGTCCATTTGCGGTCATTTTGGGGGGAGCGAAGGTGAGTGATAAAATTATGGTAATTGATTCTCTGCTTGATAAGGCAGATGTAATCATAATCGGGGGAGCGATGGCCTACACTTTTGCATTAGCAAAGGGGATCAAGGTTGGCGAAAGTCTCAGCGAACCAGATAAAGTGGATTTAGCCCGCTCGGCATTGGAAAAAGCGGAAGAAAAAGGAGTTCGATTTCTGTTGCCCGTGGACACGCTTGGAACCAATGCATTGGATTTTGCTGCCAAAACTCTTGGAGACACAAAAGTCTTTGAAGGGGACATCGAAGACGGTTGGGAGGGAGTCGATATAGGACCCAAAACAACCGAGATGTATGCCCGCGAGGTGGCACAGGCAAAATCTGTTTTATGGAATGGACCCATGGGAGTTTTTGAAATTGCGGATTCGAGCAAGGGCACTTTCGCGATTGCAAAGGCAGTGGCAGAAGGTGATGGGATTTCGATCATAGGAGGCGGAGATTCGGTTAAGGCAATAAACCAGAGTGGATTCTCAGATCAGGTTACTTTCATGAGCACGGGTGGAGGTGCATCCTTGGAATTCCTGGAAGGGAAATCCTTGCCCGGGGTTTCCGTATTGGATCGCGAATAATTTTTTAAACTTAAAATACTACTATTATGTCCAGGAAATTTCTTATCGCAGGTAATTGGAAAATGAACAAGACCACTTCCGAGTCGGTTGATTTGATTAATGAAATTAAGGCGTCGGTCGGTGGCCAAACATCAGTTCAGGTTTGCGTCTGCCCTCCATTTACTTCTCTCTCCCAGGCATCCGAGTCTGTCGAGCAGTCCGCTTTGTTGCTTGGAGCACAGGACATGAATGCCGCTCAATCCGGTGCCTACACCGGGGAGATTTCAGCCGAGATGCTTCGCGATCTTTATGTCACTTTTGTAATCCTTGGACACAGTGAAAGAAGGCAGTATTTTGGGGAGACCAATGAAATGGTGAACAAAAAAATACTTGCTGCGATTGAAAGTAATTTAAAACCTATCTATTGTATCGGGGAGACTTTAGAGGAGAGGGAAGCCGGGCAAACTCTGGATGTGGTTCGGACTCAGGTTCGGGAAGGACTGCAAAACTTTCCCACTCATTCGATTGAAAGCTTAGTTCTGGCCTATGAGCCAGTGTGGGCAATTGGAACCGGTAAAACCGCCACTGATGAAATGGCACAGGAGGTACATGCGGACATCCGACAGGTTCTTTCAGAAATGTTTGGTGAATCCGCCGCGGCCTCTATTCGAATACTTTACGGAGGCTCAATGAAACCTGATAATGCATCTGGCTTGCTTGCTCAAAAAGATGTGGATGGCGGATTAATTGGCGGTGCTTCTTTAACGGCCCGTGCGTTTATTGGAATTATTGATGCGGCTAAATCTGCTTAGGTTTTATCTAATTTTATCTGCGGGAAAAAGCTTACCCAATCACAACCCCATCTTTTAATTCATTTACCAGGTCTTCGGGGTGTTGCTTTGCCTTCACTTTTAAGTAGGTTTTTTTCACCTTGCCCAATTTGTCTATCAGAAAAGATGTTCGGTGGATTCCTTCAAAAACTCGTCCCATAAATTTTTTCTCCCCCCATACTCCAAATGCCCGGGCAATTTGGTGATTTTCATCGAGCAGGAGAGGAAAGGGCAGTTGGAGTTTTTTTATGAAGTTTTTATGCGATCGTGGGGAGTCACCGGAAACCCCTAGAATTTTAATTTCATTATTTTTAAAAAAAGAATAATGGTCCCGGAATCCACAGGCTTGAGCAGAGCAACCGGGGGTGTTGTCCCGGGGATAAAAATAAATCAAATATGTCTGTCCGAGTAGGTTTTTATTCGAAAATTTATTTTCCTCGGAATCATAGGTTGTGAACTCGGGTACAGGGTCGTTTTTTTGCAGGGGAGCGATTTTTTGCATATTTTATAAAACAAATGTGGCGGTCTTTCCGACCGATTGAATCAGAGTTGTTTCAACCGCATCCTGAATTGATTGAACAAGTTCGACTCGTTTGGCCCGGTCTTCACGAAAAGATACTTTCACCATCCGGTCACGATTCAACACAGTTTTGATTTCACCAATCACATTGGGGGTTAACCCGTTCTTTCCAATTTTAACATCGACCTCCCTTACTTTTGCGGAGGACTTAAGAAGTCGGCGTTCGCGACCGTTTTTGCCATTATTCTGAACCATTATTTTTTATTTTTGAGGAATTTCATAACAATTTCGCTGTCTTTCGACGCGTTCACTTTATCGTTTTTATAAATCAACTTACCATGTTTTGATAGCAGGAATGTCCACCGCTTTGTGGTTACACCTCTTTCCAGTTTAAATTTCTCGCCTTTAAATAATTTTTCTATCACTCCACCGCTTGTTGTAGGGACATCAAATAACCTGGCCAATTTCCCTTCCGGGTCGGACAGCAGGGTAAAAGGAAGGTTTTCGGCTTCCTTAAACAAGGCAAGATTACTGGGCATGTCTCCGCTGACCGCAACGATCTCCACTCCATTTTTTTTCCACTTCTTATAATCATCTCGGTAAGCACATGCCTGCTTGGTGCATCCGCCAGTCATGGCAGCGGGGTAAAAATAAATAAGCAGGTGTTTTTGACCACGAAAGTTTTGTGAATTCCATTTTGAACCTTTTGAATCGACTGCCTGAAAGATTGGCACCTGCTCATTCACTTGAAGGGCGAACAGGGAATGTACTAGAACGAAAGGAAAAATAAATAATAATGATTGAAAACTCATTTCACCTATATTGTTTGTTATTGGGGCGGGAATAACAACTCTTTTACCTTACCAGGGAATTTCTTTTCCATCTTCCCCGATAAAAATACCAGTCTTATCTTGGGGGAGTTTTTCCAGTGAATCCAGCATCATTGTAACGGCTTCCGTGGTCTCGTATTTTGCCTCGTTACCACCCATTTCTGTTTTTACCCATCCTGGGCTTTGCGAGATTACCCTAATATTGTAAGGCTCCAGGTCGATGGAGGTTTGTTTGGTCAGCATATTTAAAGCTGCTTTTGAACACTGATAAGCGATGGCACCTCCAAGCTTAGTTCCACCCCGTAACTCAATGGAGCCCAATCGTGAAGACAGATTTACAATTAATGGAGAATCGGAGCCTTGAAGCACGGGAATTGAGTGCCTGGTTACGAGTAAGGCACCCAATAAATTCACTTTGTAAATTTTTTCCAATGCGATTGCTTCTATTTGCTCCAAGTTGCTCCAATCTATAATCCCTGCATTATTGAACAGAGTATCAATCGATTCTCCGTCTTGTTCCATTTGTTTAAAGCAGGATTGGACTGACTCTTCATCTTCCACATTCAACTTGAGGATTGTAAGGCGATTCGGATACTGATTATGGAGCAATTTTAACTCATGGGCAGAATCTGGGTTTCGGCATGTTGCAAAAACAAAATGATCCTTCATGAGTATTTGTCTGGTCAATTCAAAGCCAATTCCGCGACTGGAGCCGGTAATTAAAATTTTATTCATTCCCATTAAAATGTCTTTAAATTAATCTAGATCAAGAAGAAGTGTGTCGATATACTCTTCTTTTAATCCTAATAAATTTATTGATAAAACCTATGAAAAAAAACCGTTTAGGAAACTCTGACCTCACTCTTTCAGAAATTGGCCTCGGCACATGGGCAATTGGTGGAGGAGATTGGGGAATGGGGTGGGGGGATCAGCATGAAAGTGATTCAATCGCAAGTATAGTCGAGGGACTTGAGCAGGGTATCAATTGGATCGATACTGCTCACGCCTACGGATTTGGAGTGGCCGAGGTGGCCGTGGGCAAGGCGTTAAAGGAATATAAGGACGACGGGGTAATGGTCGCCACCAAATGCGGGGTGCTTCCGGAAGAGGAGAACAAACCCAAACGATTTATCTCACGGGATACCATATTGGAAGAGGTGGATGGATCCCTCCGTAGGTTGAATCGTGACTGGATTGATCTGTATCAGATTCATTGGCCTGAACCGATTGAAAACTTAGAGGAGGCTTGGGAAACTTTACAGGATCTAAAAAAAGCCGGTAAAATTAGATGGGCCGGAGTATGTAATTGCTGGGAGCCCGAGCTTGAAAAGCTGCAGGGTATTGCTGAGGTTACATCTAATCAGCCAATGTACAGCATGCTGGAAAGATCGATTGAAAAAGAGGTTTTGCCGTGGAGTCAAAAAAATAATTGTGGATTGTTGGTCTACAGTCCGATGCATTCTGGATTACTGACCGGTAAAATTTCCGCCCAATGGCTGGAGAGTTTACCCCCGAATGATTGGAGAAAGCACAAAACCGATCACCCGGTTGTCAGTCCTCTTCATAGTAAAGAAGGTTTACAAGCCTTCCTTAATTTGCAAGAAGGATTGAGATTATTGGCACAAAGCAAAGATATGACTATTGGACAGCTTGCAGTTTGTTGGGCTCTGGGCCCTCAGGAGGTTACCTCTGCCATAGTAGGGACAAGAAAATGCGGTCAGATTATCGAAACTGTTCAGGCGTGTCAAAAATCTCTTTCCGAGGAAGATAAAAGTTTAATTATGAATCATATTATAAAATTTGAAAGTCAACTCACTCATGACCGAAGATAAAAAAGAGAAAGCACCGCCCAAAAAAAAGCGTGCCGTCAAAGTTCAGGACAGTTCCACCGAACCGGTAAAGAAAATAGTTCGCCGAAGAAAAAAAGTCTCTGAACCCACTGAAGTTAAAGTAAAAGAGACCAGCCCTGAGGATATCGTTAACGAAAAAGTCGTCCCTGCGGATCAAGAGACAAAGAAACCTCTGGTAAAGAATAAAAAAACCGTCCAGCAACAGAATATATCTCCGGATGAGAAAGTTTCCATTAACCGGGTGAGCACACACAAACCATCCCAACCGAGAAGGCAGCTAATTGATTCGTCTGAAATTAAACCTAATATTAAGTATATTTCAGGTCTGAAGGGAAAACGATCGATTGTGGGATTGACTGCATATGATGCAATTATGTCAAAGCTTGTATCCAAAGCAGGGGTGGACTTTATATTGGTGGGTGATTCAGTGGGCACGACCCTGCTGGGGTATGAAACCACGATACCGGTCACTATTGATGACATGGTTCACCACACCGCCGCGGTTCGGCGTGGGCAGCCGGGCTGTCTGGTTATTTCGGATTTACCTTTTGGAGAAGCCAGTCTTTCTTTCGACCGATTGCTCGGCTCGGCTCGCCGGCTCATGCAGAATGGGGCCGATGCGGTGAAAATTGAAGGGGGAAAGGATGTTGCGGATGACATTGAAAAGCTCGTGGCTACGGGAATCCCGGTGATGGGGCACATCGGACTTTTACCACAGACTGTCAAGGCGATTGGCGGTTACCGGAAATTTGGGGGCAGCCGGGAAGAGGCGGATAGCTTGTATACTGATGCGATCAGCTTGGAGGAAGCGGGATGTTTTGCGGTTATTGCCGAGATGATGGATGAAAAAATTGCCGCTCAATTAGCATCTCAAATTCTACCCCCTCTGATTGGGATAGGAAGTGGGAATGAATGTGACGGTCAAATTTTGGTTACTCACGATCTAATCGGGTTAACCCCGAGTCCGCTTCCCTCTTTTGTTAAGCCCTGTGCATCCCTTGGTTTGGACGGATTAAATGCGCTTTCGGGCTATGTACAAAGAACAAGGAAAATTCCGGTAAAGAAAAAATGAATTTTTGCGTACTGGGAGCGGGAGCATGGGGGACCGCAATGGCAGTCTATTTATCCAAGCTGGGACATTCCGTTTCCTTGGTTCCACGACGCGTCGAGCATGCGTTGACACTTTCTTCCGACCGTGAAAATAGTGAGTATTTACCAGGGATTGCGTTTGATCAGGATTTACAAATCGGATGCTCTCTGCGTCCGGTGTTAATGGAATGTGATTATCTGTTTTTTGCCTGCCCATCGCATGCCCTTCGGGAAACCTGCGAGCAAGTCCGTGAACACAAAGCAGATTCATGGAAGTTAAAAGGCGGGGTCGCTCTGTGCAAGGGATTGGAACCGAAGACTAATTTATTTGCCCATCAGGTTATTGAGGAGGCACTGGGGGAGGAGTTTGGATCGGGTTATTTGACCGGTCCCAGTCACGCCCATGATGTCGCTGAAGGTAAACCAGCTGCGATGGTCCTAGCGATTAATTGTGATCCCCCTGAGCTCATAAAACTTCAAAATAGCCTGAGTTCAAAAAGCATGAGAATATACCGGTCTGAAGACCGGATAGGAGTCGCTTTGGGAAGTTGCCTTAAAAATGTTTACGCGATCGCCACCGGTCTTTCAGATGGATTGGGTTTGGGAGATAATGCCCGGGCGGCCCTCTTAACCAGGAGTATGAACGAAATGATTAACCTTGGGATTTCCCTCGGTGGGCAGAGTGAAACATTTTTTGGATTGAGCGGATTTGGGGACTTAATTGGAACCTGCATGGGTGAATGGAGTAGAAATCGGAATTTTGGCTTGGCTTTATCGAAGGGAGGTACGGCGGCTGATATTATTTCCAGTCAAAAAACTGTAGTGGAAGGGTATTGGGCCACTGCCTGTTTTTTCGAGAAATGTGAGCAGCAGGGGGTCGAGATGCCTATTTTACATGAGATATTTCAAATTCTTTACAATGGGAAAGAGCCCTCCCTTGCCTTATCCGACTTGATGAGTCGCGATTTGAAAGCCGAATTGCATCGAGAATAACCAATTGCCATAATTTACGGAATCAAGCATTTTATTGGTGATGAATACGGCGGAAAGACCAATTATTGAGGCACCGGACAGGCAAGACCGTTTGCTGTTACATTCCTGTTGTGCCCCCTGTGAAGGAGAGGTCTTGGAAACTTTATTACACTCGAGCATAACCCCCACCGTATTTTTTTATAATCCAAATATTCATCCCAAAAAAGAATACGAAATCAGAAAGACTGAGGATAAAAAATTTTGTGACAAAATTGGCGTTGAACATATTGATGAAGATTATGATGTCAGGAATTGGTTCGCACGGGTGAAGGGAATGGAGTGGGAACCGGAACGAGGAGCCCGTTGCACCGCTTGCTTTGATATGCGATTTGAAAGAACAGCTCTTTACGCCCATGAAAATGACTTCAGCTTGTTTTCCAGCAGTCTGGGGATATCAAGATGGAAAAACATGAAACAAATAACCGGATGTGGAGAAAAAGCAGCAGCACGCTATGATAATTTGTCTTATTGGGATTATAATTGGAGGAAAGCGGGTGGTTCCCAGCGAATGATTGAAATTTCAAAAAGGGAAAAGTTTTATCAGCAGGAATACTGTGGTTGCGTCTATTCCCTGCGTGACACCAATAAGTGGAGGGTATCACAGGGCAGAAAAAAAATTAATATTGGTGAGACTTACTATGGTACGGAGCAGAAATAAAACCCCTTATCTTTTTACAAAATGAATGAAAGCACGGTTTGGCAGAATTTAATCGGAGAGGCAAAAGAAGTTGCTGCCAAGGAAAAAATTCTTTCCCGGGTGCTCACCGAGTTTATTCTGGAACGGGAAAATCTTTCCGATGCATTGGGCTGGAGACTGGCGGCGCGTCTGGTCAAAAACAGTGTGCCGGAAAGTGATATCCGGGAATTAATTAAAACCACATTTGAAGAAAGTGTGGGATTGATTGAAAGTGTTGAAGCTGACTTGATTGCGGTAACCGAACGGGATCCAGCATGCAACGATTTTATCAGTCCTTTTCTATATTACAAAGGGTTTCAGGCACTCTGTTGCCATCGGGTAGCCAATTCACTCTGGAGTAAAAATCGCAAGGAACTGGCAATGTATTTGCAAAGCCTGGTGGCGGTGGTTTATTCAGTTGATATACACCCTGCTGCAGAAATCGGAAGAGGCATATTGCTTGACCATGCCACTAGCTTTGTGGCAGGTGAAACAACGGTGATCGATGACAATGTGTCGATCTTGCATGAAGTAACCCTTGGCGGGACTGGTAAGGAGCGCGGAGACCGTCATCCCAAAATCAGATCCGGAGTATTAATTGGAGCGGGGGCAAAGATACTCGGTAATGTTGAGATTGGCGAAGGTTCCAGGGTCGGTGCTAGCAGCGTAGTTTTAAATGATGTTCCACCCCATGTTTCAGTGGCGGGAGTGCCCGCAAAGGAAATCGGCACGGTGAAAAATGCTTCACCAGCTTTGGGGATGGATCATAATTTACTGGAAATGCGGGTCTATGAAAGTGGGGGAGGGATTTAAATTGCCCTGTCATTGACGAACCGCTACCCATTATGTAAAAGCATTTTTATGTCTCCTAAATCAAAAAATGAAAAGTCAATAGACCTAGGGAATTCCTCCCTCCAGACAGTCGAGGATATCGATTCACCCGCAGAACCCGCAAACTTTACGAAAGGCGGGAAAAAAAGGGTTGAGGATCTCGAAGTAAAGGACGCACAACTTATCTTTCATTCGATTTGGCACGAGCTTGAGCAGGAAGTCGGAGTTGAAAATTTGCATTTCCCTGCGGAAATTTTTTGGCTTAATGGGGCTCCCGGAGCTGGTAAGGGTACTCAAACCGCATTCATAATGGAGTTTCGTGATTTGACAGAGAAGCCAGTAATTGTGAGTGAATTATTGAACTCTCCTGAAGCCCGTAAAAAAATTGATGCCGGATTACTGGCAGGAGATCGTGAAGTCACCAAACTCGTTTTGCGCAGTCTGCTTGAACCGAATTATCAGAGTGGTGCAATTGTAGACGGATATCCGCGGACCAAGACGCAGGTTGAATGCCTGAAACTCTTTCATCGTCGGCTGACTGAATTGCGAAGCAAATATCTTGGCACTTTTCAGGAAGCGCAATTTCCCAAACCGCGCTTTCATATAATCATGCTTTTTATTGATGAAGAGGAAAGTGTCCGCAGACAATTTATTCGGGGGAAAAGAACCATGGAGCATAATGCGGAAGTGGGTGCTTCCGGTGTGGGGCAGGTCCGGGAAGTCCGTAAGACTGATTTGGATGAAGAGGCCGCTCATAAGCGGTACAAGACCTTCAAAGAATCAACCTATGATTCACTCACCACTTTAAGGGATGTTTTTCATTACCACTTTATTAATGCTCATGGCACAGTTATTGAAGTCCAACAGAGGATTATTCAGGAACTCAAGTATCAAAGTTCGCTGGAACTTGATGAATCTACCCATGACCAAATATCCTCTATTCCCTTGGCGGAAAAGCTTTCGTTACATGCCCGGCAATTATTGGTGCAAAGACTGGATTCCTATCAAAAGTTTCATCCCGAGCTGTTCGAAAAGGTGGTGGGTTTAATCAAGACTAAATTTATTCCTATTGTTGAGAAGCATTCCATTTCAGGCTTGGCCTACATCAATTCGGAGGCTTCGGTGTTTGATGACCCCCTTGCAATTGCGATGTTAATTGATGTGTTCACAGAACGGGGTTTTACCGCGGTTGTGGATATACGGAGAATGGAGGTTCCGTCACGCATTGATCCAAAGACCTACGAAATCATTAACCGTGTTAAAAAGGTCTATCGGGTACGAATAAATTTTGCAGGTTCGAAAATCCGAAGGGGATTATAATATCTTTTTCAAAAACTGAGTAACTAATTTATGGATCATCGATACGAAAAGTTGGCGGCCACCCTCGTTTATCATTCAACCAAGCTGAATGCTGGGGAGAAAGTTCTGATTCACGCATTTGATATACCTCAGGATATGACCATGGCACTCATTCGTGCGGTTCGTGAATGTAATGCATTGCCTTTTGTACAGGTTCAGAATGGTCGGGTTGACCGGGAATGTATTCTTGGTGCGGAAACTGTTCAATTAGAAACCTCCTTGAAATGGGAAATGGAAAGAATGAAGAGTATGGATGCATACATCGCCATCCGGGGATCGCAGAATGTTTTTGAGAATTCAGACTTACCTCAGGAAGATTTGAACCGGGCGATGAAGATACTTAAACCGGTTTTGGACTGGCGCGTGCAGAAGACAAAATGGTGCGTTCTCCGTTGGCCGACATCCTCTATGGCTCAGCAGGCTAAAATGAGCAGCGAGGCATTTGAAAATTTTTATTTTGACGCCTGTTGTATGGATTATGGGCGAATGAGTGAAGGCATGGAGCATTTAAAGAATCGGATGCGTTGTGCTGACCAGGTTAAAATTACCGGTCCGGGTACCGATTTAAATTTTTCAATCAAAGGGATTGATGCGGTTGCCTGTGGAGGAACCCATAATATTCCCGACGGTGAAGTTTTTTCATGTCCGGTGAGAGACAGTGTTGAGGGTACAATAACTTTTAATGCGGACACGATTTATCAGGGTAGCTCTTTTTCCAATGTTGGACTTACTTTTGAAAAAGGAAAAATAGTTAAATCCACTTCATCCTCCAACCCTGACAAATTGTCAGAAATTCTGGATTCGGATGAGGGTGCACGGTATATCGGAGAATTTGCAATTGCATTTAATCCAATGATACGGGAACCCATGCTCGATATATTGTTCGATGAAAAAATAGCAGGTTCTTTTCATTTTACTCCCGGTCAGGCTTACGAAGAAGCGAACAATGGGAACAAATCTCAAGTTCACTGGGATATGGTTAATATTCAACGACCTGAATACGGAGGCGGAGAGATCTGGTTTGATGGTGAGTTAATTCGTAAAGATGGTGATTTTATTCCCGAAGACTTGCAAAAATTGAATTCGGACTATCTTTTGCAACATTCTTAAAAGGGTAAAACAAAGGTGAGTCAGGTGGCATTGAATCATTTTCTTGCATCTTTGCCCAAGACTGAAACTCATCTACACATCGAAGGAGCATTGCCCTGGACACTTTTGGAAAAAAAAGATCCGGCACGGTTTTCCGGAGTCCCTTTTTTCAGGCAACCTGAGTTTAGATACGAGAGTTTTGAACAGTTTGAATCTGTCTTAATCGAACACGCAATGTGTTGGTTTGATTCACCCGAAAGTTATCACGAAGCGGCCAAATTAATTTTCTCATCTCATTTGAAGCAAAATGTTAAATATGTTGAGACCAGTTTTCATGCCGGGATGATGGAATTTTTAAAACTCCCGGGAGAGGAAATTTTAAATGCGATTATTGAGGCAATTCCAAAGGGTCTTGAAGTACGAGTTTTTCTCGGAATTAGCCGGAATGCCCGCACACCTTATTTAGGTCCCTTACTAGATGAAGCCCTTGAGTGGAATGATTTGAGTGGAATTGATTTACATGGATTAGAGTCCTTACCATTCGAATCATGGATTCCGGATTTTTGGAGCAAAGCCCGATCCATGGGCAAGGTTGTTAAGGCGCATGCCGGCGAATTTGGACCTGCCTCGAATGTGAGACAGGCAGTCAATCTATTAAAAGTAAACCGAATTCAACACGGCACCCGGGCATTCGAAGACGAGGATGTAATGAAGCTTTTGATTGATCAGGATATCACACTCGATATGTGTCCAATCAGTAACTATAAACTAAGAGTGATCGATCGGTTGGAGGAGCACCCGATAAAAAATTTCATGAAGAAGGGAATTCGATGCACCGTAAGCACAGATGATCCGCTTTCTTTTAATAATTCATTAACTGATGAATTTGTTGCTTTGTACGAAAAACTTTCCCTCTCATTTCAGGAAATTGCCGAATTAATTTCCAATGGTTTTCATGTGGCAGACCTGGAAAAGAGGCAAAAAAATGAGTTTCTCATGCAAATCGATCAACAAACAGCAAAACTTAAATAAATGCATGAATGAAGAAGTTTTTATTTGCCCCGACGGTGCCAGAGACCGGGTGGATAAAATTCTCGCCCATGCATTCCCGGAAAAAAGCCGTGCATTGATACAGCGTGCGATTGAAGATAAAAAAGTCAGAAGACAGGACGGAGCAAAGCTGGAAGCGAAGACAAAGGTAGATTCAGGTGATGTGCTTTTAATCGATCTTTCACGGGAAGAAGTGAAGCCTCTTCGCGGAAAGAATATTCCAATTAAAGTAATTTTTGAGGATGAGGAAATATTGGTTATAAACAAGGCAAGCGGCATGGTTGTTCACCCGGGGGATGGAACTCAGGATGACACTTTAGTTCATGCGCTGCTTTATCTTTACCCAGATACTTTGTGTCCCGTAGGCGCTCCCGAGAGGCCGGGGATTGTCCATCGTCTGGACAAGGAAACCAGTGGGGTTATGGTAGTCGCAAAATCCGAAAAGGCTTATTATTCACTGGTGGATCAATTTTCACGCAGAAAAACGGGAAAGGAATATCTTGCTTTAGTTCAAGGTGTGGTTACCCCAAGGAAAGGAAAGATTGATGAGCCTGTGGGCAGGCATCCTAAAAATCGTATTAAAATGGCGGTGGTGCAAAATGGGAAGCCGGCTCTTTCTGAATGGGAAATTATAGAGAAATTTGAGGACTCATTGAGCCTGCTGCGAGTTAGGATTCATACGGGAAGGACTCACCAAATTCGGGTTCATTTTTCATTTCTGGGGCATCCACTGGCTGGCGACTTAACTTACGGCGCAAAGAATGATCCTAATTTTAACCGTGTAATGTTGCATGCCCAAAGACTGGAAATATTCCATCCCGTGAGTAAGGAGAAACTCAGTTTTACCGCAAACTTACCCCCTGATTTTCAGCAGAGTATAAATAAACTTTCGGAGGGTTCTTCCTAGAGGTTTGCTGTGATTCGGGTGAAGGCCTCATGCACATCATCAACGATTTCAAAAAGTTCCACATCTTTGGGTGAAATTACTCCCCATTTAATAAATTGCTCGAAGTTAATCAAGCCCTCCCAGAATTCTTTTCCGTAAAGAATGATGGGCATTTGTTTTCCCAGTTTTTTGGTCTGAATCAAAGTCATTGTTTCGAATAATTCATCCATCGTCCCAAAGCCTCCCGGAAAAACAATTACCGCTTTTGCATGGTAGAGAAAATAAAATTTTCTCATAAAAAAATAGTGAAATTCAAAGGATAACTCAGGGGTGGCAAACTGATTGACTCCTTGTTCAAAAGGCAGGCTGATGCCTAATGCGACTGATTTCCCTTTGGCTTCCGATGCTCCCTTATTGGCTGCTTCCATCATGCCGGGGCCTCCTCCTGAGCAGACGTAATATTTGTCTTCAGGGTTGGTTTGCTGATTTGACCAGAGGGTCAATTTCGCGGAAAGTGCAACAGCCTCATCATAGTACTTCGACAACCTGAGGATGTTCTCCCTGCGTGCGAGTTCGGATCTTTCATCCTCTGTTACATCGGATTTTCCAGTAAGCTCTTCCTTGAACTTGTTGAGTTCTTCTTCCGCCTGCACCATCGATTTTGATCGAGCCGAACCAAAGAATACTATGGTATTTTCAATGCCTTGCTGACGAAGCCGGATGTCGGGTTCAATTAATTCACATTGAACACGAATCGGACGGGCATCATGGCTGTTGAGAAACTCTTTATTTGAATATGCTTTGGCTAACTTTTCACTCATCCGTTCACTCTCTCTTTTTATGGATCAAATGAAAAGATCAATCAGTAATGGAAAAATTAAACTTTTTGCTAAAGTCTATGCATGACTGGTCGACTATGAAGATTAGCCGCAAGGATGCAGCCACATTCAATTTTGATTCAGCCCACAGGAGGTAGGTTAGGATCACAACCTAAATCTTTGTCTTCCAAGACATTAAAATTAATTTGTTGTGATACATATACAAAACCATCTAGACGGCATATCAGACACTTCTCACGATGATGAGATTGGAAACATTCAATCAAATGACGGCGGTAATTGTGAAATCATTACTTTTCCAACCGATCCTCACAACGAGGTTTCCAATGAAGAAATTGGGAAATGGGTGGATCAATTGATGCAAATGACTGAACCTGAGGGAGATTTCAAGGATCCGCTAGATCAGTTTTCCGAAGAATTTGATGACCCATTCATTCAGGTGGCGGAGAGGGTTCTGTCAGAAGATAGTATTTAAATTTTTTTGGGATATTCAAAGTTTTCCAAGCTACAGTTCCCAATTTCAACTGATTGCCAATCCTTTTTATCGCAGTGTAGAACAACGACTCCGCATGTAGGTACATTCGGCAAATCGAGAATACCAAGCATATTTGCCAAGACAGTAATAGTGGGATTATGAAAGAATAATGCGACTGATTGAATATCCTGAGGAATAGAATTCAGAATTTTCAGGACATCAGAAGGATATGATTCGTAAAGCCGTTGTATAAATTCTATATCCTTTTCCGGAAACCATTTCTGACCAATCAAATGGGCAGTTTCTTTTGCCCGTTGAGCGGTGGAACAAATTATTTTATCCGGTTCCATATATAATGACTTAAGTTTTTCTCCCATTAACGGAGCATCACGGATACCTCTTTCATTCAGGATTCGATCGTGATCTGGGACCTGTTCGTTCCCCCAGGAAGATTTTGCGTGCCGGATAAGGAAAAGAGTTTTCATTTTAAGATATATATTTTTCGGATTGCAGGAATAGTTTGATTCTTCACGATAAGAATCATGAGCTCAATCATTCTGTCGATTTTATTAGTTACACTATTTCTTTGCGGATGTGGTTCGGAGGAAGATATTTCTCCGGTTGAAATTCAAGAGAATTCTGTCGGTGAAGATGTAACGAGGGAAGAGAGCGTAGTGGATAAAAGGTTCGCATCGAAGGACCGTGGGCTCGATAGAATCTTTGCCGATTTTGAGAAACCGGTGGAGAGTTTCCCCACGATTAGCCAGGACGATTCAGTTACCCAAAAAAATGGGCGTTTATATCGAAAAGATATTTTAGATACTCCTTTCACCGGTACTTTAATTGAAAATTTTCCTGACGGTACACGATCCTTGACGACCTCATATTACCGCGGGTTACCCCATGGACAGCAACTCAGGAATTTTCCTAACGGACAGCGGGCATTGGAGGCAAGTTTTGATCAGGGTGTGCTGGTTGGGGTAAAATCGAGATGGTGGCCGAACAGCATTTTAAGGGAGGAAGCTTATTGGAGCGAGGGAAGATATATCGGGCGTCGTCTTTGGGATCGTACAGGTCGTCTGATTAAAGAGGAAATTATTCCACAAAGCTAAATTTACTTTTTTTCGATCTCCTTAATCCTAAGCACATAATTTTCGAAGTCTCCCACTCGAATAATTGAAAGGTTTTCAATCACTTTTCGCTTTTCAATTTTCCGCATGGATTCAAATGCTTCTTCTCCCATACCGTCAGACACGACCACAACAAGATGGCGGGACTGGAGCCTGAAATTAGTGTCGCTCAGAGTGCGGAGCAAGGCCACTTCATCCTCAGGATCCCAGGAATTTCTGATTTCAACTCCCAATGAGATTGAGGGAATCCATAAATCAGTTTCGCCCGCAGAGTATTTTTTGGTAACCTCTAGTTTCAAAACTGATAATTTTAACTCGCAAATATGAATCAGATCCATAATCGAAGCGGAGTTTGTCAGCAGGGACTCTCTTTCCTTTGTAACCAGTGAGGACAAGTAGGCAACCAAGTTTCCGTGGTGGAGTACTTCCATCCTTTCCATAACAAAGTTACGCATTGATGGATCAGGAAAAAGAGTTTCGAGATTAGAATCGTTGTTCTTTGTTAGTTTTGAATCGCTGCCTTTTTTTTCTAATGACCCAATGATATCGTCTAGGTTATGAGGAAAGGGTAGGGAATGAACCCGGAGGTCATAACTGGTTTGATTTTTGGATAGTTCACTGATTCTTCCACGAATCCAATGTCCCAAGTGAAAGACATCCTTATTATTTTCGTATCCGGATTTCCTGAATTTCCGAACTTTTTCCCTAAATTGGAAAACACCCTGATCATAATATTCATAAGGTCCACCGAGACGATTCACTGCCGCCGCAACTTCTTCAATTAAGTCACGGTCATCTTTCCAGTCCCTTCTTCGCCGGTGGTAAATCGCAGTGCCAATAGAAGTTGCACTTGGTCTATCAAATCTAGGCATATATGATAAATAAGTTATTATCTACTTTCGTTCAATAAATTATCCAACAATCTGAAGCTCTGATATCATTGCAATCGATTCAGAAGGGCTCTATTTTTTAGTTTGTGATTAAATTTAACCCATTTTCTGCCGTTATCTTGTTTTTTTTGCTGGGTAATTTTTTATATGGAATTGAAACGGTGTTGAATAAGAAGATTCTCGACAATGATACTAATGGAAGTGAAGCGAAGGGAGAGATTGTTCGGGTAATTAAACCCGGAGTTTTTGATTATCAGACCAAGGACTTTATGATTCGAATGAGGGCATGGGGGGTTGGTTTTCCTCAAAGAGATCAACCGGGTTACAACGAAGCAATTACTTTCACTGAGCAAAAACTGCTGTCCACATTGGCGGAGATTGAAATCAAACAGGAATTTGATCTGCAAAATATCAAAGTTGTTGAAATATTGACAATAAATGGGAAGATGAATTTCAGCAGAGAAGCAATTTCTTTGGGCATTGGTTGGCATTTGGAAAAAGAAACGAACCGGTACGGTCCATTTTTACTATCCCAGTTAAAAGCAAAGAGGTTAAATTTAGGAATTTGGTCGACAAATTTTAACTTTCAGCAGATTCAGTCGCCCTCCGCTTTACCCACCCCTCGATTACCGGGAATGATTAGTAACCAAAGATCATTCGTGCCGACACTCAGTTTTTGGGTAACTTCTTTTGGAAAAATCCATCGACCAGGATGCTCATTTTACCAAAGAGGGCGTGGTAATTTGACTTCGAAACCACAGGGGATTGATTGCAGAATTTGTGGTGGACGTACAAAAAAATGACTTTCAAATTACTAATTTTGCATTTTTTTTAATCCTTGCGTTGTAGAAAAGCATAAAACAAATAAACCTTATACTATGTATTTACCAAATATAGAGGAATTCCCCGCATTTTCATTAAAGCGATTACTAAGCACCTGCTTCGGTAACACTCACAATGCCGGTGCCAAAATTTGTATTCTGATCGATTTACCGGATCTTTCACTTATGCATGGTGGCAAATTTTTGGAATCCGATGGATTTTCGGTTCAAAAAAAGGCCTACAATGTATTTCTCAAGGAATTAATTGAAGGTGTGTCCGATAGTCTTTCTTATTCGGGGAACAATTTTTTTGCCTTCAAAACGACTGGAGGAAGTAATTTGGATCCCGAAGATGCTGCGACTAATTTCAATGGTGATTCATTATCCTTGGAGCAGGATATATACCCTAATTTTGATATCATTCTTGCGATAACAGACTACTCTTTAACCGCTCCCCTTACTGCATCCGCCAAGATCCACGGATTTCGTGGGGCAACTTTACACGGTGTGAATGACATAATTTTGAATTCCGGATTGGCTGTTGATTATAATGAAATTAGTAAACAAGCAGAACTTTTTCGGGCCGCATTGGATCAGTCGGCTTCTTTCGAACTTGATTTCGAGGTTTTTGGAAGTAAATCGACACTCATCATTGATTGTGCAGGACAATCTGCTCAGAAAAGTCACGGTCTTTGTCCGGGTGGAATCCCAGATGTCGCCAATCTCCCTGCCGGTGAGGTTTATTTTGTTCCGACCTCTGCTTCCGGTTCCTTCCCCTTTCGCTTCTCAGATGGCACGCTCGCACAGATGGAGGTGGAAAACGGTGCAATAATTAGTGCCACACTCCTGCGAGGGGATCAAGGCAAAGTGGATGACCGAAATAAACAACTCCAGGAGGATCCAGCCACCGGTATAATAGGAGAACTAGGTTTTGGTACTCAGTTACTACCGTTTTCAGGAAAGGATATTCAGGATGAGAAAATTCTGGGTACCTGTCATGTAGCAACCGGTAGAAGTGATCACCTTGGTGGAACTTTAACTCCAGACTTATTTAACTCCCGCTTAAACGCTTCCCATGATGACATCTTATATGCCCCGCCCAAGACCCCCGAAATTAATGTTGCTGAAGTGAGGATGGTTAAAAATGGTGAACATACTCCGATTCTTAGGGATTTTCAACCAACTGCTTTCCTGCTGGATCAGCTCGCATCTGAATACCCAGTTGAAAAATTTGCTACCAGCGTTTGCTAAGCGAGGAATTGTTTTCTTTTGGTTGTCCGTTTTTTTGACATCCGTGGTTTGGGGTTTCCGCCCTGCACCTTCGGTGCCTCGTGCACCCTCTGTAAAGAAAGTTCGTCAGACTCCATCGTATGCAAACTTCAGCAGGGCACCATTGATTCCCTCTTCAAAAATTGCACGGAAAGCCCCATTTTCTCCACGCGCTCCACTTGCGCGATATTCAAAGTTAGTTAAAAGACCGCCTTCCGTTAAGCGTCCCAAACCAGTTCGGAGTGCTCCTGTTGTACAGCGTGCACCCGTTTTCAAAAGGGTTCCTTTCGTTCGCCGGGTACCGAAAAGATTTTAATTTATGCACATCTTGCATATCAGGATTACGGTCTAATATTTTCCCTAAAAGCTTTGCATTTTATCCTATTATTTAGGAGATTATAGCAAGATGTCTTTGCCCATAATTTCTTTTGCTCGTGCGAGTAAAAGCAACTTTCTTTTGTACATGAGGTTGTTGACATCTTTGTCTGTCTGTTTTTTTGCATTCAATTATGGATTTGCGATTAATCAAAACGGGCAGATGACTGACAGCTATTTTGTTGATTGGAATGGAAGTAATTACCTGATCTCGGGGAACGGGTTATCAGGTGAATCTTTCCCGACCCTTAATTTTTACGATAATAATTATTATATTTTCAGAAATATCAGCAGTGGTGGCATTCGTTTTAGTTTGGGAGAAGACAACTCGACAGAATATACCGGCACTGAAATTTGGAACAATGGTGCACATGGAAATGACGAATATCTTCTGTTCTCTCCTGATTCCAATTCTTCCCGAACTTTTTATTACTTCAACCCGGAAAACAACTCTTCTGTCGGACAAATCAATATTTCAGAGCATGAATCTTCTTTCATTCAACCGAATGTCAATGTGGCGACCTCCAAATTTGGCCAATCAGTTAAAGTTAATGACTGGAACCAAACGATCGTAGGTTCACCCGGTAACCGAGCCAGTTACGATGGTGCGGTTCATGTCTTCAATATGGATTCAAATGGTACTTATTCCTATCTTCAAAAGATAGACCCTCCCATTTCCGGGAAAGTAGGTCAATTTGGGTATTCCTTATCCACTGATGGAAATAATCTGCTAATTGGTGCTCCCGATGATGATAACTTTACCGGGTTTGTGTATGCCTATATCCGCGAGGCGAATGGAAGTTATAATTTAGCACAGACTATCAATTCATACTCAAATATCGGTGACAGTTTTGGCTGGGATCTTTCAGCCTCAAACCAATATCTTGCCGCCAGTTCCCGACAAACGAATAACAATGGAAGTGGGAAAGTTTCCATCTTGGAAAACAATGGAAGTGCGTGGAATTTGGTAAGTACATTGTTTGCGGATGACAATCAAAGTGATGATGAATTTGGGTATTCCATTGAATTATCCGGCACCCGCTTGATCACTGGTGCACCCAAGGCTGATGCCAACGGAACGGACTCAGGTGCCGCGTACATTTTTGAAAGAAATGAATCAGGGTGGTTTCAAACCGCCAAGCTTTCTCCCAGTGGTTTGTCCGCAGATGACCAGTTTGGATACTCGGTCGCATTGGAAGGGGACTTGGCTTTTGTAGGTGCGAGGCAAAAAGATGGCAATGCCACAAATGCCGGAGCCATTTATGTTTTTCGATTAGATGGTACGAACTGGACAGAAATTAGGCAAATTTATCCTCCGCAAGATATCCCTGATCAGTATTATGCATCGGATGTACGCGTGAACGGAGATGTACTGGCGGTTACCTCTCCTTTCGCCGGTGAGGGTTTTGCGTACATCTATCGCGTGGAAAACAATGGATCAGATATCTCTTTGATTTCTTCGTTAAATTTATCAGAGGCAAATTCGACTGACCAGAGTCAACTCGGTCTTGCAGTGGGGGAAGGTTTCGTACTTGTGGGAATATCCGGTGACAGTGCAAATGTTGATACAGGTGGAAGCGCAATGAGCTTTCACAATGATGCATGGCAAGCGAAGTCACTCCCGGCAATCGAGCCAATTATTGATCGAAATTCGTCCGTATTGTTTCCGATTGATGAGGACAGTGGAACATTTTCCTATGACTTTAACGGCTCATTTCCTTATCCATTGGAGTTAGGCTGGACACTATCTAAATTTCCCGCATCGGGTGCTGTTTTTGACATAAATTCAAGCACGGGTGCTTTCGGGTACACCCCGGATGGAAATTTTAGCGGAAATCAGGAATTTACCGCCAGATTTTCTCAGGGTAATTTGTACGATTCCATTGATTTTAATGTAAGTATCAATCCGATAGCGGATCCGCCAGTGTTTTCCGCTCAATCCATTGAAAACGCCATGGTGGGGGATGATTACAATCAAAGTATTGCGCTTTTTGATGCGGAAAATGATCCACTGATCCTCTCGCTTTTATCCGGTTCACTTCCACCCGGACTCGCTATTAATGGTAATAATATAGTGGGTGTTCCGTCAGAAAACGCGGCGAATGGAGCGCCATATTACGATTATAATTTTACATTAAGTGTTACGGACAGCCTGACACCTTCGGTTTCTCAATCCTTCACCCTGCGTGTTTTAAAGCGAAATAATCCTCCATTAATTTGGGTGGATGGAAATTCCAGTATGTCGAACTTATTTTTGTCTGTGAATGAGGATATCAATTCAACTTCCTGGATTCAGTCCATACCGGTTTTGGATTTTAACGACTCGGACGGTCATTTGATGGAGTTAAATGCTTCCGTTTTACCATCACATGGTACCCTTACCCTCGATTTGAATGCATCCGATTCGAATCAAACCGTACTTTATATTCCCGATGGAAATTATACGGGTTCGGACAGTTTTACAATTTGGTTGAGGGATACAGAAGGGGAGGGCAATAAATCATCAAAACTCATTTTCAACATAACGATTAATCCAGTCAATGATCCCCCTCACTTTATCAATGAGACCCGAAATTTGACCGCGTTGGAAGGAGTGTTTTTTGAACATAATTTTTCTTTTTATGATCCTGATGAAAATGATACTCATTCACTTACCTTTATTAATCTGCCGACATGGTTGAATTACGACAATAATTTTACTATTTCGGGAACTCCTGCCTGGTCGGATTATTCGGAAGGGAGTTCGGGAAATGTATATGTTACACTTGCCGATCAAAATGGATTAACAGATGGACATCTCTTTACATTACAAGTAATTCCGCTGAATTATCCCCCGGTTATCTCTCCAGGCGGAAGTCTAAGCATCAGTTTGGATGAGGATGGTTTTCCGAATGGATGGAACCGTCCAAGTCTTTCAGTGACGGATGCAGATACCAGTCTATCTAATTTGCAGTGGCAAGTTGATGCAAATGCATCTCATGGCAGCGTGACCCTGAGCGGTACCGTGGATAATCCGCAGATTGATTATTTGCCGGATGCGAATTATTCAGGCATCGATTCCTTCATTCTATCCGTAATTGATAATAATGACATAAATGCATCCGATTCAATTACTTTTAATCTTACCATCAATCCAATTGAAGACCCACCTATTTTTGATTCAAATATCACTTACCTCACCGCAGTGGTGGGATATGAATGGAATTATAACTTTTCGTATCTGGACAGTGATTCTGTGAGCGGACTTGAGGTGAATGCCACCCAATTACCAGGTTGGTTAAATTTTTATAATACCTCTTCTTCCACCGGATATGTAAGAGGGACTCCCACATCGACTGACGAGGGAAATCATTCCGTAAATTTACAGGTTGTTGATCCGAGCAACCTTTCCGCTAATCAAAACTTTGTCGTTCAAGTCGTTTCTCAAAATACTCCTCCGAGTTTTACTCAGGGAACAAGCCTGAGTGTTAACGTGAACGAGGATGCTGCACTTGATTTAAAACCGCTGGTTTCGGTGCAAGATCCGGACAGTCAACGAATTCTTTTGTCTGAAACTACGGCTCCTTTGAATGGTACGCTCATAATTGGATATGAAATGGATCTTTTGAGCACATTCAATTATGTGCCGGACGCGAATTATTCGGGTGCTGATTCCTTTGTGTTACAAGTGAGTGATGGAATTGATTCAGACACCATTACGGTAAGCGTAACCGTGAACCCCGTCAATGACCCCCCCGTCTTCGTGGGTTTTCCATCGCAAATACAAATTATTGATCATCAAGGATTGGACTTGAATATCACTTTTGTGGATGCCGATAGTTTCGCAGGAGTCACCGCGTCTGTTTTAGTCAATTCTTCAAACGGTCAATCGAGTTGGCTTTCCACCGATACGGGAGCAATGGAATCAGGAATCATTAATTTAAACGGTTCACCATCGGAGAATGACGATGGAAATTATTCAATTACACTGACTGTTTGGGATGCGACCGATTTGAATGCGAGCCAAAACTTTTTGCTCGAGGTTCTTGTTTTAAACACCGCCCCGGTAATAAACGAGGGGAATGTAACCGTATCGGTTTCAATGGCAGAGGATGGAGAATGGATAGCACCGTTTATTGGGGCGAGTGATCAGGAAAGTAATTCTTCCAATCTGTCATGGTCAATTTTTTCAGCACCACAAAATGGAGTGGCTTCGATTGATTCGTCAGGAGCGAATTTTACCTATGCACCTGATGGTAACTTTTCCGGGTTGGACTCCTTTGTTGTAAAGGTACAGGATAATGGCGTGCCGGGATCGGCCGTTTCAAAGTCAGACTCAATTACAGTTCAAGTTTCAGTGTTAGCGGAGAATGATGCCCCCGCATTTACCTCTACTCCCGTGACCCAATGGAATGATGAATCGGATTACCTGTACAAAGTCACCACTTTTGACTCTGATTCGGGAGGTGTAAATGCAAACTTGGAGCTTAATTCAGTTTTGCCCGAGTGGTTGACCTTTACCAATGATGGAAACGGAAGTGGAAGTCTTTTTGGATCCCCCACCAAGTTTGACATCGGACAGTACAACATTGAATTTAAAGCCACGGATGTTAACGGTACAACCACTTTGCAAAGTTTTTCGCTTCTCATCAAAGTGGATAATTACCAACCTGAGATCAAGACGGTCTTTGGAAATCTTTTATCGCAGACAAGGATCTACGCCTATGAAGACACAGTAAATGATTTTTCCGGAATTATTTCTTTTTCCGCTTCCGATCGGGAGACCCCTTCCTCCTCATTATATTGGAATCTGGTAAGTGTACCCGTATCGGGTGGATCCGTTCAGATTGAGGGGAACGGTTCGATTCCCTCGGTTTTTTCCTACTCGCCCCCGCTGAATTTTTCGGGAGAGGATTCCTTTTCAATTTCCGTTTCGGATGGTGAGAGAAATGCCAGCCTTTTGATCTCCGTTTCAGTCATTCCAATTGTGGACCGTCCACAACTAGTCAGTTTTCCTTCTGAAATTACAGTAATGGAAGGAGAGGACTTTAATGTATCGATTAATTCTTCCGATGTGGACATGAGTGAGCGCTTTTTAGTTTTGAACGGGATTCGGGGAGGGGATGACTGGTTGCGGGAAGTACAGATAAATAATACGGCCGGTTCGGTGGTTCTGGGAGGTATTCCACCGTACGGAACCGCAAACTCGGAGCGTATCATTACAGTTCAGGTGATTGATTCCACCGCATTGACAAGTGATTTTATTTCTGAATTAAAGATTAAAATAATTCCGCATGATCTGATTCAAAATAATCCGATTGGCACGGTCGTGATCAACGAAGACCAGAATAACTCAATCTTAGAACTAAATAATTCCTTTGTTGATAATTCGCTGATTTCAATCAATCCAATTGTGTACGAAGCCAATTCTTCGAACCCTGAACTTGTTCAGGTTGGAATTGTCGGAAGCAAATTATATTTTTATCCACAACCCAATTTATCGGGGAATTGTTCGATCCAATTAAAGGTTCAGTCGGGTACCCGATTGCTTTACTCGTCCTTTTTGCTCACTGTTCTGCCCGTAGACGATCCACCTTTTCAGTCTCAAACTTTTCCGAACCCTGCCATTTTCGAGGATGGAAATTATAGCAGTGTTTCATTGGGGGCATACTTTTCTGATATCGATACTAATTCTGAATTGTTTTCCTATTCCCTGGGTAGCTTCAGTAATGATATATTTACTGCCGGAATTATTGACCAGAAATTAAAAGTTTATCCCAAAGCAAATCAGTACGGAACAAGCCCAGTCAGTGTGATCGTTGAATCTTCTGGATTACTCGCCACCGCGGATTGGAATATCACAATACTTGAGGTAAACGATCCGCCCCAAATAACTTCTAAACCTGTAAACATACAAACAATTTCTGAAGATTCTTCTCCGATAAGCTGGGTTCCTCTTATTCTCAATGCAGTGGATATGGAGGGCGATCAACTAAGCTGGGAAATGCTGGTAAAACCAGTGCATGGCAATTATTCATTTCTTTCCGGTAGAATGGGCAACAGTGTTGAAATTAACTACTCGCCTTATTCCAACTATTTTGGAGAAGATTCAATGATAATAAAGGTAACGGACGGAAATTCAACTGATCAATTGGAAGTGAAGATCAATATCGAGTCAGTCGATGATGGACCGTTCATGATCAAAGAAATTCCCATGATAAGTATGATGGAAGATGGTTCCTCTCATCGGATTTCATTAAGTAATTATTTTTCTGACTTGGATAGTGAGGATAACTTGATCCAATTTTCAGTAATTGGTGCTGCATCAAACTCAGCAAACTTAACAATTGAGGGTACCGATTTGATTGTTTACCCCAAATTAAATCAAAATGGGAATAGCTTTGCTCAACTGGATGTCAATTCAAGCGGGTTGATTTACTCAACTTATATCAACATATCAGTGACTGCTGTGGATGACGCACCGTTTTTGGTACAGAAAATTCCTGATCAGATCATCATATCCGGGAATTCCCGCGTGATCAATCTGGCTACTTTCTTTGACGACATTGACAGTGCAGATAGCTCTTTTTCATTCTCTGCGAGCACAGAAAATGAAAGTTTAACCGGGCTTAGTATTATAAATTCAAACCTCAATATTCGTACGGAAAATAATCAAACCGGCGAAGTGCTGATCTCAGTGCAGGCAAGTAACAACGGACTTTCAGTTCAGACACAATTTAAAGTAACCGTTCAGTCGGAAAAAGACATTAATTATTCGGAGGAGAATCTTTCGAAGTTTCTCTCTAACTCCCTTGGAACCAGTGTGGAAAAATGGAAGCTCAACTGGTTTGGATACTTTACAGTTATGGAAAGTAACTGGATTTATCATTCTGAAATTGGGTGGATATTTCCCCGTCCTTCCACTGATTTGAACCAAATGTGGTTTTGGATGGATTCAATGGGTTGGCTATGGACATCGAGTCAATATTGGGGGCAAGGAACCGCTCGGTACTTATTTTCCGTGGAAAACAATACTTGGCTCTACTTTCAGAAAGATTCTCTTAACCGGTCAATGCTGTATAATTACAAAGACAATACATGGTCAATTCTCCAATAGTAAACTGTTCGGGGAAAACCTAGACTGGCTATGATAAAGAAGGGTTGACTATGCGAATATCGGAGTTGCCACCTGGTCTTCAAGGGAGAGAAATTCCTCAATTGATTGAGTAAGGCTTTCCCGGTCGAGACCAAATTTTGATCTCAGTTCGTTGACTGAATTTCCGTGTTCGATGAACTGATCAGGCCAACCAAAGCGTTTCACATCGATTGAGATCGATTTCTCCTCCAATGCTTCGAGGATAGAGGAACCAAATCCGCCCATTAACACATTATCTTCGAGTGTTATTATGCTTTGGTGGTTATTTGCATGTTCAAAGAGGGTTTCTTTATCAAGTGGTTTGATGAATCGAGCGTTTACGACAGAAATTTCAAGGCCGTATTTTTTCTTAAATACATCCGCAATGGAAAGGGCGGTGTGTACGAAATCCCCAATCGCCCAGATCGAGGTGACCGAGCCGGAACGAAGTACTTCCGCTTTTCCAATTTCCAATGGTAAGGGGCGTGACTTCCTGTTTGTTCCAATTCCTTCCCCACGGGGATAACGGATGAAGGAAGGGGAACCCGATTCTATCCCGGTGATCATCATATCCTGCAGTTCATCCTCATCCTTGGGTTGCATAATGATGCCGTTGGGCACACAGCGCAGATAGGAAAGGTCGAATAATCCGTGGTGGGTTGGCCCGTCATTGGGAGACAGTCCGGCCCGGTCCAGGCAAAAGGTGACCGGAAGATTTTGCAGGCAGACATCATGGATAATCGGATCGTAGGCACGTTGTAGAAAGGTGGAATAAATGGCACAAACCGGACGTTTTCCTCCGGTTGCCATACCTGCAGCTAAGAGAACTGCGTGTTCCTCGGCGATCCCCACATCAATGAAACGTTCCGGTAAGTTCTTTTGGAGGGCATCAAGTCCAGTGCCGCTGGGCATGGCGGCGGTAATACCGACAATGTCCTCATTTTCCACAGCCAGCTGGGAAAGGCATTCCCCAAAGACATCCTGATACTTCGGTGGGGAAGTAGGGGAGGAGGGTTTACTTTTCCCGGTTGCCTTATCAAACGGACCGGAACCGTGCCATTTTTCCGGTTCTTCCAGGGCAACGGGAAATCCTTTTCCTTTTTGGGTGAGTAGATGCAGTACAATGGGCTCCTCGGAGGTTTTTGCAAATTCAAAGAAACGAACAAGGGACTGAACATCGTGCCCGTCAATCGGACCGAGGTAGCGTATTCCAAGTTTTTCGAAAATACTGGAGGGTGCGATTAATTCCTTGGTATCTCTCTTTGCCTTGGAAAGGAATTTCATCAGTGACGGACCACCCGGGACCTGAGTAAGAAAACTTTCCGCGTCCTTGTGTAAACGGGTGTACGCCGGATTGGTGATTAAGTCGTTGAAGTATTTGGAGAATGCACCGACATTTTTTGCAATGGACCATTCATTATCATTCAGAACCAGAATAAAACGTTTGGTTGAACTGGCGATATTGTTCAGCGCTTCAAGGGTTATCCCACAGGTAAATGCGGCATCACCAGCCACCGCGACCACATGGTCTTCCTCTTGATTAAGATCGCGGGCAATGCATCGGCCAAGTGCGGAGGAGAGTGCGGTCCCGGCATGCCCGGCCCCAAATGCATCGTGTTCGCTTTCCTCACGCGAAAGAAAACCGCTTAAACCCTCAGCCTGACGAATTTTATCAAATTTTTCATCATTACGACCGGTAAGAAGTTTGTGAACATACCCCTGATGCGATACATCCCAGAAGAATGAGTCCTTTGGGGTGTCAAAAGCAAGATGCAGGGCAACGGTTAACTCAACCACACCAAGATTGGGTCCGACATGGCCACCGTTTTGGGAAGTGGCATCAATAATCCGTGTGCGGATTTCCTGACAAAGTGTCTCGATCTGGCTGTCATCGAGATTCTTTAAATCTGCGGGTTTGGTAATTTTTTTTAAGATCTCAGTATTTTCCATCACACCATTTCTTCAAAGTCTTTTTCCACCAAGGCCCCTTCTTTCTCCTGAACCTCCTTAATTTTCATTTCTGCTCCTTCAATTTTTTCCCGGCACAGTTTGAGCATTTTTACACCGGTTTGGTAATGAGTGACCAAAGACTCAAGCGGAGCCTCGCCTGACTCCATTCGTTGAATGATCTCCTCAAGATTGGACAGTGCCTCTTCAAATGAGAGGTTATCATTAGCACCAGACTGTTTTTCAGGCTTTCCCATATAATACTGCTTCCTTTTCTATAGCATTCTCACACAATCGCAATTCAAATAGAAGCAACAGATTGAATGCCTCAAAGTTTTTTATTGTTGGAATTTGGACAGGTATTATCTCACTTTTATCATTTCACATAATTTATTACAATGATGCCTTGAGGAGATCGTCCGAGACGCTGAAAAATCATCTACATGGAGAGATTTTGAACTCAGGGAGCAAGAAGTTTGTGATTGATTGGGAAAGGTCTGGCTCGAAAAAGTGGACGGTTCCGTCCCATTGCTCCATCTCGATACGATCAAAAATTTCGGGCGGGGTGTCATTCATTTTAACCAATTAAAGAGGTTGCATTTAAAAAAGCTCATTTTCAGTTCTTTTAATATTCAAGATCACAGGAATTTATTATTAAAAACAACTGCAATAAAAGCTCTACGGTCGACAATTTATAATCAAATCGTTAAAACATTAAGAATGACTGAATTGCAGACTATTATTGTGGTGTTGGCAGTGTGCCAATTTCTTTTTGAGTATTACCTCAAAGTATTGAACGAGGGACATGTCTCCAACCTGATGGATAAACAACCCGAGGATTCAAGATCGTTAATGGATGATGATACCTGGCAAAAAGCGAGTAATTACTCATTAAGTAAGAGTAAATTTTCGAGAATACAGGAGATATTTGGTTTTATCGTTTTTTTCCCGATCTTTCTCTACATCCTGCCCAAGGTCTTTGAGGTCTGGCCGGTGACCCAATTGGATTCTGTCTGGTGGGCAGCATTCGTGGCCACTGCCTTACTGAATGTGCTGCAAATTCCCGGTTTGTTTTTTGACTGGTATAATCAATTTACCCTGGAGGAAAAATTCGGTTTTAATAAATCAACCCGAACGCTTTGGGTGGTGGATAAGATCAAAGGTACGATTCTCGGTTTTGGTCTGTCTTATCTTTTACTGGCCTTGCTGATATGGATGTACCGTACTATTTCGGAAGCTTCTCCCGAGTACTGGTGGGCGGCTGCATTTGTAGTGTTTTTTGGCATTCAATTATTGCTGATGGTACTGTATCCCAAATTGATCCTGCCACTTTTTAACAAACTGACCCCGTTGGAGGATGGTGAATTGAAGGACCGATTAATGGCATTATCGGATAAGACCGGATTTAAAGCGAACACGATCGAGGTGATTGACGGGAGTAAACGATCGGGGCATTCGAATGCTTATTTTACCGGCTTTGGCAAATTTCGCCGCATTGTTCTTTACGATACCTTGATCAAGCAAATGTCGATTGAGGAAATTGAGGCAGTTTTGGCCCACGAGGTGGGACACTATAAAATGGGACACATTCCGAAGCGCTTGGTAATGTCATTTATAATGGGACTGGGCGGATTTGGCTTGATGGGGTACCTTTTGGACAGTGAATGGTTTTATCTTGGGCTTGGCCTGGATTCCTCCCTCACTTCATCGCTAAGCCCCTTGATTATTGGCCTCTCTTTAACCCTTGGATTCTTTACTTACTGGCTTACTCCAATAAGCAACCTGTTCTCAAGGAAGCATGAATTTGAGGCGGATGATTTTGCAAAACAAGCGGTGGGCGGTGCGGAACCCTTGATTTCAGCTTTGAGAAAGTTGTATGTTGAGAATTTATCCCATCCCTTGCCCCATCCCTTGCTTGCCGGTTTTCATTATTCCCATCCCACATTACTGGAGAGGGAAGGGGCGATGAGGAAGGAATAGCCTGAATGCAATTAAATCTGAGGTGGGGAATATCTCCGATTTAAATGGGAGTGTATAATCACTCCCAAAAACACCCCGGATAAGTTCATAATCATATCGCCCACGGAAGGAAAGCGGTCGGGAATAAACTCCTGCGCCATTTCATTGACCACCGCATAAATCGCTGAAATGAGAAAAGCCTTATTTTGGAACAGGTTTGTGAATCCACGTTAATAGGACCGAGTTTCCATGACCATAGCCAGGCAAGGGCAAAAAACAGGGGAAGGTGACTCAGGTCCTGAAGCCAAAACGGATAGCCAAAAAGTTCCTCTGAAAATCGAATAAATAAATCGTTGGCATCAAATTTTTTCAGACTTTCGGGTTTTGGAAAACCGGTAAGAATTTGCAGAAAAAAAGTATAACCAAGTGGAAGAAATATCCAATAGTTACTCTTCGGTTTTAGGATCCAAAATGTAAAAAAAGAATTCATGCTTGGTTTGAAAAGATTGCTAGGCTAAAAAATTTAATCCATTATTCGAATCATTAAGTATTTGTTTACTCAACCTATTTTAATATGCCTATTTACGAATTCATGAGTCAAAACACGGGTAAAATATATTCGTTCTTTGCTCATTCTCCTTCCTACGCCGAGAAAATCCCCTTTTGTCCGGATGGTAAAAAGTACAAAATGGAAAAAGTGATGTCCGGATTTTCGATTACCGGACAGAAAGAAGAGGCACCGGAAATACCGGCCGGTGATAGTGGGGATGACCCCAATGATCCCTTTGCAGGGATGGATCCCGGACAGGCGGAAAAAGTAATGAAAGAATTGGAGGGTGCGATGGGTGGAATGGATGAGGATAATCCTGACCCCAGGCAAATGGGACAATTGATGCGTAAAATGTGTGAAATGACCGGTGAAACTATGGATGAACCCATGGAAGAAGTGGTCCGAAAACTGGAGGAGGGTGCGGATCCGGATGAACTTGAAGATCAAATGGGAGATTTCCTTGGTGACGAACAGCCTAATGATAAGACTGGGGGAAATGACGAGGATTCAATGGATTCTGTAAAGTCGCGATTAAAAAAACTAATGAAGAAAAAAATGGTAAGGGACCCAAAACTTTATGAATTTTCAGAATATTTAAAAAATTGAGATTCACGCACTCTAGATTTTTCCTGCTGTCCAGTTTTCTTTTATTTTTTTCCTGCGGGGAAGAGTCGGTTGAAAAGTTGGAAGAAATTCCAAAAGACTGGCAGGGCGAGGAGGAGGATTTTAAGAAAAATTTCACAACCAAGTCGGAAGGGAATTCATCTATAGTGGTTTCTTCGGAAACAAACTTGCCATTGGAGGGAAAGGTGGAGCGAAATAGTTCGGTTTCCTCCACATCCCAGAATTTCTCTGGCGGGAAATTGAATGGAGTAAGTGTAAAAAAGTCAAAGGATGGGTCCTGGGTAAAAGCGCATTACAGAGACGGAATCCTGCACGGGGAGATGATTTTTTACAGCAAGAACGGAAAGGTTCGTACCATTCTGAATTATGATAGCGGGGTTCTTACCAGGCGGAAGAAAACTGAATAAGAGCTTTAGTTTTTTTTCGTTTTTATAAATGCCCTGGTGGCACGCTTAGTTTTTTTCAAATGACGCACCGGGTTTTCCTCCTCTTCAATTTCAAGGGGAAGAAAAAGGAAGAAAGTGGTTCCCTTGCCCACTTCACTTGAAAATCCAATGAGACCATTATGATCCTCGATAAAAACTCTAGTGTTATAAAGACCAAAGCCTGATCCGGTATCGCTCGATTTAGTGGTAAAAAATGGATCAAACAGTTTTTCCTGGATTTCACCGGGAATCCCTTTCCCGTTATCTGTCAGGGAAAGTTCGGCCCCATCTACCGGAGCGAATCTTTTTTTACCTTTTGCACCTTTCATGATGCTTTGACCTTTAGCTACTTTTTGTAAGGAAATTTGAATTTTACCCGTCCTTTCAATCGCATCTCTGGCATTGATTACCAAATTCAGGATTACTTGCCGGAATCCTGTTTCTTCTATGAATGCGGGCATGGATTGATTTCCAAAATTAGTGGAAACACGCGCACTGCGGGGAATGATGATATCGACCAAGTCCATTTGATCTTTAAGAAGTAGTCTCAGATCGTGGACAGTGCGAGAGGCAGGCTTTTCCCGATGAAGATCAATTATACGGCGAACAAGCTTCTGTGCCTGCATAGCACTCTTCTTGATTTGTCCCATTCCCTTGGCCATGGGGTCATCATTTTCCATCATGCCTGAATACAATTCGCTTATGGAATATATTCCGGCCATTAAATTACTGAAATCGTGAACTAATCCATTTGTCAGTGTGGCCAAGCCTTCCCTCCATACTGAGTTGGTCAATCTGTGTTCGGCAATTGCCTGCCTGGTTATGTCGATGAATACCCCATCATATCCAAGTAGTTTTTGCGTGCCGGTTATTATGGGAGTACGAACATCGAGCAAGTAAATTGTTTCCTCCCTGCTGGGCAGGGTTACCCGGTAATTGAAGCTGAATGTTTCCTTATTATTCCCATTCGCCAGTAATTCTTTATGGAAATGCTCACGATCTTTTTCATAAATCCTGCTGATAAAAAGACCCCCGTTTCTCGCAAGTTCTTCGTGTTCATCAGGAAATAATTTTTTTATACCGCGGGATAAGTAACTAAAAGTCATGTCCGGTCTTTGGGTAAAGAATATGCCGGGGAAATTACTGATATAATCGGATAACCGGCTCTCTGCCTTTTGAAGCCGGATCAATGCATTGGCCAATGCGCGAGGGTCATCCATTAAGTCGCCCATGAATGCTTTTTTAAGCGAATCATGCGGAGCCAATGCAGGAGAAAGAGAGATGACCGAATTACTCTCGTAGCACACATTCTGAAAATGAATGCCTATGGATGACCGATGACTTTCCGGAGAAAGTGGGAAAAAACATTCAAAGTCCTTACGGAAAAAGTCTCTCGGTAATATTAGTCCCCAACTTTTTTCGAGGGACAGGAAGAACGGTCTGAAGTTTTCGCCTTTTAAATCCCCGGTTGCTTTTCCCACCCATGAAGCAAAAGCATTTGAAACTTTTTCAATCTTTCCGTCTTTACTTAGTCCAATTTGACAATTCTCAAAATTAGGTGATTTCACAGTAAACTAATATAAACATTAATTTCTCCCGTATGAAAAGAGAGAACGCATATTCCAGAAGGAATTGAGAAATTTATTCCTATCTAGGAAAAAAATGCTAAGCATATGGTTCAATCAAAATTAAATTCCTTCTCTTAATCCTAAATTTATTGGGTTACCGCAGTGATTGAAACCAAATGTGTATTTGGCACAAGTATTGCATTGTTTTGGCCACATGGCAGTCGTACTTGATAATCTATACAGTCAGGAGAATTACTTAATTTCCAAAAAGTTATTGGATGCCACGCATCTGCGTCACGAAGCTTTGTCTAATAATTTAGCTAATGTGGAGACTCCCGGTTTCAAAAGAAGAGATCTCCCTCAATCCTTTTCAGTCGAGTTGAGAAGAGCTGTTGACCGCAAGGATTTTCGCCGTGTTAAAGGACTGCTCCCCCGTAGTGCTGAAGATCGTCAAGCTAAGCCCGTTCGCATGGATGGAAACACGGTGCAATTAGACGAGGAGATGCTTGCCATGAACCGGAATGCATTGAATTACGAATATCTCAGCAATTCAGTTGGTGGTTCCATTAAAGAACTGAACAAAGCAATCAGAGGTCGCGTTTAATATTTATTATGAGCATGAATTTAATACCTGGCATTGAGTCAACTGGAAGTGCTCTTTCCGCTGAAAAAATCAGACTGGAAATTATTGCTCAGAATATTGCCAATTCCAATACCACCCAAGATGCTTCTGGGAATGTATATAAGCGTAAAGAAGTTGCGTTTGAAGAATTTATCAAGACACCGGAGAGAAGAGTTCCTGGCTATGTGGATGAAAATTTATATCAAGGCGTTCGCGTAACTGATGTGTACGATGATCAAACTCCCGGTCGAATGATATTCAACCCGGGGCATCCTCACGCCAATGAAGATGGTATGGTTGAAATGCCAAATGTCGATGTTTCACGCGAAATGATTGATTTAATCAGTGCTTCTCGAGCGTATGAAGCCAACCTTACGGTGGTGAAAACATCCCGTCGTATGGCCCAGCAGGCAATGTCCATAGGAAAATAATTTAAATTGTGAACGAAATATCATCCCTTCCCAGTCTGAGTGATTTGCTCACTCAAAATCCAAACCTACAGGCCAATCAGCAGCTTGACCGTTTTGCTCAAAACAGTGAAATGGGGCAGGGCTTTGGGGCTTCCGAAACACAGCGGTTCAACGGAGTTGATATTGTACCGATTGATAAAACCTCTCCGACTGATCGTGTCACCGCACCTGGATTTTCGAATATGTTCGAAAGTTTCATTAAAGGAGTTGATCAAAAGAAAAAGATTTCAGCCCGAGAAACACAGGATCTCATACTCGGCAGATCGGATAATATTCACGAAGCCGTTGTTAAATCCCAGGAGGCAGGAGTGGCTTTTAACCTAATGATTGAAGTCCGTAACAAACTCGTTGAGTCGTATAAAGAGTTGATGAGAATGCAGGTATAGATTTAAGCCAGAAAATTTTATTACATGAAAGAAAGATTTGATAAGTTATCTGAGCTTTGGTCCAATTTGGACTCAGGCAGGAAATTAACCCTGATTGTTGCGATCGTCGGAATTCTTAGGACTGAGCATTGGAATAATCTCATGGTCCGGTGGAAGTACTCAAATGCGTGTCCTTGTCAGCGGAGCGGAGGCTAAGGATTTGAGTGATGTCGTCGATGTGCTGAAAGCAAACCAAGTGGAATTCGAGTACAGTGAGAATGGGGACACAATATTAGTACCCGAAGACAAGCGTGCTGCGATGAGGATGGAACTCGCTATGAAAGGACTTCCCCGCAGTGGAGATGTCGGGTTCGAGATTTTCGATGAAGGTAACTTTGGAATCAGTGATTTTGTGCAACGAACGAATCATACGCGTGCTATTCAAGGTGAGTTGGCTCGCACGATCACAATGATGGATGCGATTTCCTCGGCAAAAGTGTTTATTGTTAAACCGGAAAACAATCTTTTACTTAGCGAGGATCCTAATGACCGACCAAGTGCATCAGTGTATGTTGACACAGGTGGAAACACATTGGATAAGGCAAATGTTAACGCCATACAATTTCTTGTTTCCAATGCAAACAAAGGGATAAGCAAATCAAGTGTCGCGGTAATGGATAATCAGGGTAATCTTCTTTCTGAACAGGGTGAAACATCAGGTGCTGCTGGAGTGGCCGGTCAAATGATGAAAGCTTACGAAGCACAAGAACGCAGATTGGAAAACAAAATCGAAACGATGTTAGCCAAAACTGTGGGTAGGGAAAATGTGATCGCCCGTGTATCCGTTAATTTGGATACAAAATCGATGACCGAATTAGATGAAAAATTCGATCCGGATGGTCAGGTTCCCCGTACTTCAACCACTGATAAAGATATGGCGAAGACCGTTGAAACACAGCCTCAGAATAATGCCACAGGAATGGGGGCAAATGTTCCGAATGTAAGTCAGGATGCGACTCAACAGGATCCCATTATGGCACAGAGTGATGAAACCAGAGAGTCCAAGACCACCGATTTTGAAATCAGCCGCAATTTAAAAGAAACCGTTCAGGAACCCGGTGCGATTACCAGTCGTACGGTTGCGGTGCTTATCGCCAAAGGTGAAACGGCACGTTCCCCTGAAGATATTGATGTAATCAGGGAAGCGGTAATCAATGCTGTGGGTGCCCGATTTAATTTGGAAGAAAGTGAGTTGCTCACCCATGTCTCTGTCAAGGAGGTTGTTTTTCAGGATACTTCGATTAGTGGGATTGGTGGGGATGCCCTGAATCAATTTGATCAAATGGTTGAAAAATACGGTCACCACTTGAAGACATTGCTTGGGATTGTTCTTGCAGTTGCAATGTTCATTATCTTTTTACGCATGCTTAAGAAATTTAAACCGAACGAAGCTGAAGTTCAGGTGCTGGATGAAGACGACCAACAATTGCTTGCCGGTACAAGAAGTCTTGGAAGCGGTTTGACGCCCGAATTATTAAACGATTTGATTCAGGAAAAACCGGATAATGTTGGCACTGCTTTGAGAAGATACCTGGAGACTGGTTCATCCAGCTAATGGATTAAATTCGATGGAAGAAGTTGCCGAAGAGGATTCAGTTTACGACCGCTACAATCGGATGTCTCGGCACCAAAAGCTGGGTCTACTCATGATTGCCCTAGGTCCGGAAGCTTCCGCCACTTTGCTCAAGCGCTTCGATGCCAAAGATACGGAGGGAATTTGCAAAGAGATCGGAAATTTCCCTATTGTGGATCAAGAACTCAAGGATTGCGTGTTGGATGAGTTTTCCGAAATTATAGAGTCGAGTGTAAATTCCAACCTTGGAGGATTAACCTTTGCCCAAAAAACCCTTGAGCTTGCACACGGTGATTACAAAGCAAACAATATGATGAACCGAATTGCACCGGTTCGAGATTCCTTAGATTTCATGGATGACATCAAAGAAATGGATTCCGGGCAAATTTACAATGTACTCCGTTTCGAGCAACCTCAAACTATTGCATTTGTTTTGGCTAATGTGGATGCAGACAAAGGATCCGAGGTTCTTCAGATGATGCCACCCAATGTGCAGGAGCAAGTTGTGGAACGTGTGGGATCAATGGAAACCACCCCGATTGATCAGATCGAGGTAGTGGCAAGTACGCTTGGTGCCAGAATGGGTAAAAAAGGTCAGTCTCCAAGAGTCAAAACCGGTGGGGTTAAATCAGCTGCCGATTTACTCAACTGGTTCGACAAAGAGGAAGGAAAAGAGCTACTTAAAAGCATTGAGAAAAGGAATCCAAAACTGGGTGGTTCGATTCGACAAAGAATGTTCCGTTTCGAGGACTTAGTAAGACTGAGCCCAGGCGATGTAAGCAAAATTACCAAGGAGGTGGATCAGGATGATTTAGTGGTTGCCCTCAAAAATGCTTCTCCTGAACTCAAGAAAATAATTTATTCAACTATGTCCAAACGGGCGGTTGAAGCATTGGAGGAACAGCTTAGTTTTCTTGGTCCTAAACGCTTATCTGAAGTCGAATCTGCTCAAGATCGGGTTATTCAAATTGTACGCGAACTCGAGGAGGACGAGGAAATTATCCTTGATACTGGAGGAAGCGACGTTGTCGTACAGTAGATCAATACGCTTTCCCAAACCGGTGACCGGTTTTAAGGTTAATCATATCGGAGCACCTCCGATCCCGGTTGAACAATCACATGAAAATGCAGCAACTGAATATGCTCGTGGAAAAGAGGAGGCAACTGCATTTTATCAAGCAGAAATAGCAAAGTTGAGAAGCAGTTATGCTGATGCACAATCGCAACTGCTTTCTAAAATTGATGTTAAGGTTGATGAAGTAATTTCAAAACTTGATCATCGGTTGCCTGACCTCGTTATCGGTCTTGCCCAGCGTGTTCTAGGTCAGATATCTTTGGATAAAGAATCCATAGAGCAAATCGTTAAGAGTATGGTGACGGAGTTTTCAGGAGAGGATGAAAAGCTTGAAGTTTTCCTTTGTCCTCAGGATTTATCTCTTCTCAAGGCAATGGCTGATCCTGAAAAACCTGCTTCGGAAGAAGAGGGTCAAGAAGAAGAAGGCTTTGCCTCGGCAATTGCCGGGATTTTCGACGGTTTGGATGGGGATGATGCATTGCTTGATGGATACCCGAATGTAAAGTTTTTCGAAGATGCGTCATTACAATCTGGAGATTGTCAAATTAAGAGTCGCTTTGGTCTTTTGGATGGTCGGATCTCAACCAAAATAAGGAAAATCGAGGAAGAACTTAAGCGAAATGATTGAATCACTTGATGAAAGATTTGCTTTTATGGAGGATGGGATCAGTGGAGTCCGAACCTTCGATAAAGTCGGAACCGTTCGAAGAGTAACTGGACTAATTATTGAGTCAGAGGGACCCGAAGTCAGCATCGGGCAAGTATGCTCAATTGTGTCGGACCGCCATGATGAAAAGATTGAAGCTCAAGTAGTGGGATTCAGGGATAACTTCGTTTTATTAATGGCATTGGACAGTGTTCATTTAATTCATCCTGGATGTAAGGTCTCTTCCCAGCGAAATAACAACTTCGTGCCTTCCGGACCCGCCTTACTGGGCAGAATAATTGATGGTATGGGGCGGCCTATTGATGGAAAAGGGCCCTTACTGGCCCCCCGTCGAGAGGGATTCTACGCGGAACCACCGAATCCGTTAAGTCGCTCGATGATTTCAGAACCGTTTAGTACTGGAATAAAATCAATCGATACATTTATCCCCATGGGAGTGGGGCAGAGAATAGGAATTTTTTCAGGAAGTGGAGTGGGCAAATCTATACTGCTGGGTATGATTGCACGAGGATCAGATTCAGACATCAATGTAATATCACTCGTAGGGGAACGCGGTCGTGAATTGAGGGAGTTTGTGGAAAAAGATCTTGGTCCGGAAGGGATGAAGAAAACTGTGATTGTTGTTTCCACTTCTGATCAACCGGCCCCGATGAGAATTAGGGCGTCCATTTTAGCGACTGCAATTGCTGAAGGTTTTCGAAATGAGGGATCTAAAGTGCTTCTTTTGATGGATTCCCTCACTCGTTTTGCAATGGCTCAAAGAGAAATTGGACTGGCTGCGGGGGAGCCTCCTGCCTCGCGTGGTTATGTCCCTTCGGTTTTTTCCCTTCTTCCGAAACTTCTTGAGCGCACTGGAACCAGTGAGTCAGGAGCAATAACCGCAATATATACTGTTTTAGTTGAGGGAGACGATATGAACGAACCCGTCGCAGACGCGGTTCGTGGCTTCCTGGACGGGCATATTGTGCTAAGCCGGAAACTAGCAAATGCAAACCACTTTCCTGCAGTGGATGTGTTAAAAAGCGTAAGTCGCTTGGACCGTGCAGTGTGCACTGACTCAGAAATTGATATCATTTCTGAAGCCCGGGACTTACTTTCAATTTACAAACAAAATGAAGATCTCATTAATGTGGGTGCATATGTAAAAAATAGTAACCCCAAGATAGATCGGGCAATTGACAAAATTGAATTGGCCGAAGCTTTTCTGAAGCAAAAGTACGACCAGAGTTCATCTCGTGAATCCTCTTTCCAGCAACTTGCTGAGATATTTAAGTCATGAAGGCGTTCACTTTTAGATTGGAAACACTTCTGCACCTGCGGGAAATATCCAAAGACCGGGCAATCAAAGAGTATGCCCAAGCAATTTCGAAGCGTGAAAAACTTGAATTGGATCTGAAAAAAGCAGTGAAAATGCTGGAGGTGCTGAATGCCGAGATTAATGAGAGAAGGGCGAGCGGGTTTTCAGGATTTGAACAAGATGGATTTAATCAGTCAATTCTTCGTTCAAAAGAAGTTATCATTGATTTAAACTCCAAGGTTGCTGATTCCAAAAATATTGAATCTGCTAAAAGAAATCTTTACTTGCGTGCGGATTCAAACTGTAAAAGTTTACTGAAACTTAAGGAAAAGAAAAAAGTGGAACATCTTAAAAGCGAAGAAAAAAAAGAGGAGAGTGAACTCGAGGACATTATTGGGTCTCGATTTGTTTTTAACCAGTCTATTTAGAAATTATGAAAATATCCCCGATTATTATTGTTGTATTAGCAGTTCTCCTTTCAGTTGGATCTGCAGGTTTTATGGTCGTTTCCAATTATGACGCTCTGTTTAAGCCTAAACCGGAGATTAAAGCTGAATTCACCAGCGTTGAGTTTGACGCCGATGACACAAGTTACTCACCCGCTGAAACTCATTCGATGAATCAATTGTCAAAGGAGTTGGCTGCACTCAAGCAAAAGCTTCTCGACCGGGAAAAGGAATTAGATTCGAGGGAGTCCGCAATAACCATGGACCTGGAAGCACTTGAGAAACAAAAAAAGGAAATGAATCAGATTCAGGAAGATCTTTCAGCCCGACTTGCTGATTTCGAATCGATGCAGGGGCAGGATTTAAGCGAGGAGAAACTGAAGGAGTATAAAGACACATCCAAAAGATGGGTCGAGATGGGACCGGAGATTTCGAGTATGGAAATTCAAAATTGGCGGCAAAAGAGGAGGTTTGAAGAAGCACTTTCAATTTTTGAACTTCTCAAAGCCGAAGACAAAGCACCGATCATATCCTTTATGTTAAACAGCGATGAAGATTCATTAATAGAATTGGCAGATGCACTCGCCATGAGAGATCGCGGTCTTCTTCCAAGCTTAGACATGGGTGGTGGGATTCCCGCAAATTAGTTTTTATGTCAGATTCCGGACAAGTTCAAAATTTGGGTAATGCACCAATAAGCCCGCGGCATCAGTCAATTGGGAAAAATGGTTCGTTTTGGTTACCTAAGGATTCGCCTAACCAATTAAGGCAATCTCAGACTGGTCCAAAATCCGGGAAACCGACCTCGGCAAATGTGAAGGTTGCCTCGGGTGCCGAGAATAGTGCCGGTAAGAATAGTTCCATATCCCATTCGCCAACTAAAGCGAGTTTTGCCAAAACTATTCTTTCCGCTGAAAAAAAAATATCTCCCAAGATCTCAAGCCAGCAAAACAATAAAACAGGTACTTTTACGCGCGGGCTGCCAAAAGGTTTAATGAAGTCAAATGTAACCCCACTCCCTGTCGTATCCAAAGGAGTAAAAGGCTTACCGGTTAACCCAAACTCAGTTTTACCACCTTTAATCGTGAAGGAAGTGGTGAAACCGCTTATTTCTACTCAATTATATCACAAAATGGTTTCCCGGGATACTGGAGATCAAAATCAGCAAAAAAAGAACAAGCATCATGGCACAAAAAATGCTCAAATCTCTTCTGCAATGGATTCTGAAATCAAAGATAAGATTATTACCTCTGTAGTATCCACAGACAGTTTTTCGCAGTCTGACGCCTCCGTTGTTTCTAAATTCGTAAATTTCATCGGAAAATCTGTCTGTCCCCGCGTTGCCTACGCTAACAAATATTCCAAAAAAGTGGTTCGATTTGCGATTGATTTGCCTAATGGTGGAAAACTTGGAGTCCGTCTGGAGAAATCTGAAAAGGGAATTTCGATGTGTTTTATTGCTCCGGATGAGGATACCCGTGCCCTTTTAGATTTTTGTAAGAAAGGTATAAAGGACGGAATCGATGCCGATCAATCCACTCAAGTTCAAATTCATGTGTTTTCAGATTACAAACAGATGGATAAACATTTTAAAAAAGCGGCCTAAGCTCATCCATTTAACCCAAAAACAAAATTATGATTGACGCAATCGCAGCCAGCCAAGCAAGTCAAAATCCGAGAGCATCAGCAATGTCCAGTGCTACTAACTCATCTAATTCTGCAATGCAGATGGAGGATTTCCTGCAGTTACTTACCAGCCAGATCAGTAATCAGGATCCCTTGGAACCGATGAAGGACACCGAATTCATTTCTCAGATGGCAAACATAGCTTCTCTTGAGCAGATGCAGCAGTTTACGGAAGGGTTCGAAACCTTTGCGGACACACAAAAGGATTTGGTTGCACAAGCCTATCTGGGTAAACAAGTCAACATATCCGAAAATGGAGAAGATGCATCAGGAATTGTTGATGCAGTTGAAATGAGTGAAAGCGGGGATGTTTTTGTTACCGTTGGTGGAAAAAATTATCTTCCTTCCAATATCACCAAGGTAAGTATTTCACAATAATATGATTTCCTCGTTACATAACGGCGTCACCGCACTCAAGAGCTTAACCCAGGGCCTTCAGGTTTTGGGTAACAATATATCCAATGTCAATTCTTTGGGTTATAAATCATCGAGAGCAAATTATTCTGACAATTTTTATCTGCACATGAATGATGCGGAATCGGGAGCTGACGGAGTTGCCAGCAACAACCTGCAGCAACATGGTACTGGGGTGCATGTCGGATCGGTTTCAACAGATTTTACTCAGGGGACAATTGAAATTACCGGACTTGATTTGGATCTTGCAATTCAGGGTGAGGCATTACCAAACGGGGGCGGTTTTTTTGAAATTATGGATCCTGTTACTGGCGAGCTTTTCTACACCCGGGCAGGGGCTTTTGAATCCACGGTAGAAGGCTTTGTGGTTACCCGGGATCAATACCGTTACCAGCTTCAGGGATTAGACGGTCCGCTTTTGGTTGGAACCCAAGATGGAGAAACATTATTGGCCCGGCGAGTGGAGGAAGATGGTAAAATCAATTTGGTAGTCAATAAGGATGGATCGGACCAGATTAGGGGATCCGGTCAAATTAAAATTTCAAATTTTCTGTCACCTCAATACCTAAGAAGGGTGGGGAATGGATTTTACTCAAATGGGCAGGCTGGGCAAAATATTGCCGGTGTTAACGACAACGGTATTCCCGCAACCGGTTCCAATGGTAAACTCAAGCAATATGCACTCGAACTTTCGAATGTAGATTTGACCAATGAGTTTGCCGCGATGATTTCCCATCAACGGTCTTTTCAGGCAGGTTCCCGTGTGGTTACCACTTCCGATATGATTCTATCTGAAGCCATTAATTTAAAACGATAGTTCTTAACCTCTATTCTCCAAAGATATGTGTGCTGCTCAACTTGATGAACTTCCTGAAGAAAATGATGCTCCTGCTAAAAAAGCGGGTGGTGGAAACATGGTTTCCGCACTTATTGCCATAATACTTGCACCCGCTTTAACCGTGGGTGCGATGTTTCTTCTGATTAAAATGAATAAGCCCGAGGAAACGATTAAACCTCAAATAACCGAGGGAGGACAACCCCTGGACATGGAACCCTCTGGGCAGGAAAAATTTTATGAACTCAAATCTCTCATAACCAACCTTGGTGGTCCTATCAAGTCGCGTTACATTAACTTGGAACTGAAAATTGAGGGTCAAGCGGGTGATTTTGAGAAAGTTTTGGAAATGAACGAACACAGAATTCGTGACAAGGCTTTGGCAATTATGGGAGGGTACACCTATGAAGACGCTCAGTTAGACGGTTTTCAGGAACGGGTTCGTGTCGACTTGAAAAAGTCATTTTCGGCTGTGCTTAGAAAATACCGAGATGGTGAAAGCGACTTAATTAGGCAAATTTATTTCACTCAGTTCGTGGTTCAATAATCACTAAATTTCTGCCCCTTATGTCATCTGAATCAGATTTTAAAGACGAAAGCTTTGACTTAAACGAGTTGCAAGGTTCGGGTGATGAGCAACCCGTTTTTAATTGCGAAGGAGAAAAAATGACTGATCTGTCTTCGGTCAAAATCAAGAAATATGATTTCACTAATCCGATTGTTTTATCGGATGCGGATCTCAGCAAACTGAAGACAAAATCTGAGCAGTTTGTTTATTATTTAGCTGGTCACCTTTCGATGTTTCTTAGGACCGAATTTAATCTTGAGTTAGAAGACTTAACTGCTGATTTATATTCAAACTTTACCCAGTCCATCAAGAATCCTTCCTGCATAACAATGTTTAAACTGCAGGAGCTAAACGGTGTTTGTCTGCTTGATGTAAATTCTCATCTCTCCGCTACCGTTGTGGACCGGATTTTGGGGGGGCGGGGTTCAACCAACCCAGAGGAAAGAGGACTGACCGACATTGAGAAAGCTTTGGTTGAGGATTTTAACCAAATCATATTGGAAGAATGGTGTAAGCAATGGCACAGCACCATGTCGCTGACTCCAAGCATAATTGGCACTGAAAGTTCAGGTAAATTTCTTCAAACTTCTCCTTCGGATGCAATGATGTTGATTATGAGTATGGAAGCGTCCTTTGGGGATGTGTCCGGGCCAATGCGTATTGCGGTTCCCTATTACACATTGGAGCCAGTTGTCAGTCGATTATTGACTTCCGCTTCTACGACTGAGAAGAAAGCGGTCAAGCCGCCAAGGTGGCATGAAATTTATGATGAAATCCCGGTTTCAGTTTCCGCTGAATGGGATGCTTTTGAATTAAGCCTGAGAGACTTATCAAATTTGGAAGCTGACGATGTGATTGAGATGTCCCCGTCATTGATCGAAAAAACTAATTTGAGAATTGAGGGAAGAACTTGCTTCATAGGTGAAATTGGACTTGAAGATGACCGTGTGGCCTTCCAAGTGAACGAGAGTATTGTAGAAGCGGTAAAATTAATCGGAAAAAATCATGGATAGTAAAAAAATGGATATCGTGATGGATGTGAAGGTAAATGTCACAGTCCAGTTAGGAACGGCAGAACTTCCAATGAAAGAGGTTGTGGAATTGAGCCCGGGAGCCCAGATTCAATTAAAGCAAAACGCCAAAGACCCGGTCAGTTTGCTTGTGAACGGTAAACTTATTGCTCATGGTGAAGTCGTAGTAATTGACGATCGGTTTGGACTCAAGATAACCGAGATTGTTGATTCGGCTACCTAACCCGATTACAGCATTCAACTGCTGTTCGCAGATGAAATGCAAAAGTTAAATTATTTTATCAATGTTTAATTATTTTGCATCATCCCCATCTTTGTTGGATTCGGATGCGGATATGCTTTACCTGTGGATAAGGGTAGTTGCATTTATCGGGGTTTTAGGTGCCAGTGCATATTTTTTGTCACTTTACACCAAGAAAAAAAGAACCCGCTTAAATACCACTGCAACTGGAGGAATTGTAATTGCCGATACCTGTTCCTTGGGGAACCGCCAATTTTTGATGGTTGCACAGTACGGTGAGGAAAAGCATCTTTTGGGAGTCAGTTCGGGGTCAATTAATCACTTGGCTAAATTGAATGATTTACCCCCCCATGTTGCTGCAAATGACTTAACCGTGAAGGAGGAGGAATAGGTGCGTAAGTTTCTTGTTTTTCTAGTTAGGATAAGGTTTTTAGCCCTGATTGTTCTGGCTTTTTTATGTTTCAGTTTCTCGCACACCTCACTTGACGCTCAGACTTCGGGCACGGGTGCACCGGGATTAAGAATTGATGTGACCGGTTCCAATGACGAGGGGGATTTTGGGGTCGCAATTCAAATGGTTGTGGCAATGACCATACTGTCGATGGGGCCATCAGTGATCATGATGATGACCTGCTTTACGAGAATGATTATTGTTTTGGGCTTTGTTCGTAATGCCATCGGAGTGAACTCCGCTCCATCGAGTCAAATAATAGTTGGATTGGCTCTTTTCCTGACTTTTTTTGTTATGGGACCTGTGTGGAATAAAGTTTATGATGACGCAGTCACGCCTTACATGTCAAAAACTATGAAGTCGAGCGACGCATTGATGGTCGCTACCGCCCACATGAAAGATTTCATGATGAACCAGACACGTCAGCAGGATGTCCAGTTTTTTCTTGAGATTTCAAGACAAGGGGCCATGACCAGAGATCAATTGCCTTTAAGTATCGTGGTTCCATCTTTTGTTTTGAGCGAATTAAGAACGGCTTTTCAGATGGGATTTTTAATTTTTATACCCTTTATTATAGTAGATTTCATCGTGGCATCCACACTTATGTCCATGGGGATGATGATGATGCCTCCAGTAGTCATTTCCATGCCTTTCAAATTACTCCTTTTCGTTCTTGTGGATGGGTGGTATTTGGTAATTCAATCGTTGGTGAGCAGTTTTAATATTGCGTAGAGGGAGGTTTATGTAATGACAATGGAATTGGCAGTCGATATCATGAGGAACCTCTTGCAAACTGGTCTCATATTGGCTATTCCTATTTTAGGCACGGCCACGGTTGTGGGGTTGTTAGTCAGTTTTATTCAATCAATTACAAGTTTGCAGGAGCAAACCCTAACATTTGTTCCTAAGTTAGTGTGTGTCTCTCTTGCAATTGTGCTTTCCGCCAATTTCATTTTAAAAACTTTGACCGAGTTTTGCACTTCAATGATTAATATGCTTCCCACCATGGCGCAGTGACTATTGAGGCGAGTCAGATTGTAGTTTGGGTACTCGTTTTTTTAAGGACAGGAGCGTTTTTTATGGGAATACCCTTATTTGCCGGGAAAATGATTCCGGTGAAAATAAGAGTGGCATTTGGGTTAATTCTCTCTTTATTGATTAACCCAATTGTTCCGGCAAATCTTGAAATTGCCGATCACTTTGTCGGTGCAATTATATTGTCAATCAATGAGATATGTATTGGGTTATTATTGGGCATGGTTGTCCGTATGGTATTTTTTGCAATTGAATTGGCGGGTCACTTGATTTCGTACGAAATCGGATTAATGGCGAGTAACAGTGTCAATCCATTACTGGGTTCCACCGACTCTACCATTACCACTCTTTTATACTATTTTAGCCTTCTCGTGTTTTTTATTATGGGCATTCACTATGATGTGCTCAAAGCATTTGTTCTGAGTTTTGAATTGTTGCCGATTGGATCTTTCTTTTTATCGGCAAATCCCACCGTTGAATTTGTGAATGAAGTGACCCATGTTTTTGTGCTTGGCACTTTAATTGCGGCTCCGTTTATTGCATTGAATTTTTTAATCAATATTTCTTTTGCAGTCCTTGGGAAAGCGGTTCCCAAAATGAATGTGTTTATGACAAGTTTTGCAATTCGAATCCTATCCGGGCTCGTACTTTTAGTTTCTTCAATTCTGTTAATCACTTCTTACATCGTCGACAATAGTAAGAGGTCAATTGAAGTTATGTTAAGCATTATTCAATCAGGTTGATCTATGTCTGATGTAGATAAAAGTTCCAAGACAGAACCGCCAACCGCAAAGAAATTGCAGGAATCTCGTTCTCAAGGTCAATTTGCAAAGGCTCCTGAAATTGGGATGACTCTTACCTTGCTTGCTGGTCTTGTAGTGATCCTCTTTTATGCTCCCGGTAAAGCTCTGGAGGTGATGGGGTTTACTAAATCGATAATGGAAAATTTGCATAAAATTAATGCCACTCAGGAATCAATTGCCACCACAGCTCAACAATCTTTCACTTTGCTTGGTCTGGTTATTTTCCCAATGCTCGCACTTACATTTATAGCAGCATTTGTTGCGGAAGGATTACAGACAGGTTTTCGCTTAACTCCGAAAGCAATGGAGCCAAAACTGAGCAAATTTAATCCTATTAGCGGAGTCAAAAGAATTTTTGGGATCAAAGGACTCAAAACTTTCATGATTGATTTTCTGAAGTTCTTATTTATCGGCACTGTGGTTTGGTTAACTCTTATTCTCTTCTTGGATGATCCTATTTTTTATGCCCCTATTCCGATCCAGCATCTGCCAATTTTTATTTACGACCTGTTTGTGACCATGTTCGCAATCCTTGTGCTTCTTCTGCTTATCATCGCAATAATCAATTACATGATAAAAAAGAAGGAGAATGATGAGGAAATGAAAATGACCAAGGATGAAGTTAAAGAGGAAACCAAAAGTAAGGAAGTTGCTCCTGAGGTTAAATCTGCCCAAAGAAAAAAAGCGATGGAGATGCTTTCTGGGCAAAATATGTCTGAAGTGGGAACTGCAGATGTTGTGGTTACCAATCCAACACACTTTGCAATTGCTCTTCGTTATGAAAAAGGCATGGATCTTGCTCCTGTAGTGGTTGCGAAAGGAGAAAATCTATTGGCTAGAAAAATAAAAGTACTTGCAGCAGAACATGATGTGCCGACTGTCGAAAACAAACCGGTGGCACGAGCCTTGTTTGTGCTTGGCCGCGTTGGTGAACCTATTCCTTTAGATTTCTATCAGGTAATTGCTGAAATTCTTGCTCAAGTTTACAAGACGCATGCTTATTATTTTCATCGCTTAAAGGCTCGCAGATTGCTTGCCAAGCCCATCAATTGAGAATGTTGCAAATGAATGATCTTATTCAAAAAGTAAAAAGCTCATTTGGAAGATTTAGTGGAAATTCTGATCTTGGTTTTGTTTTTGGTCTTTTTGGGGCGGTATTACTTCTGGTGGTTCCGGTACATAAGGATATTCTAAGTATTCTTTTGGTTGTGAGTATTGCGATTTCTTTACTCATTCTGCTAACCGTTATTTATGTAAAAGACCCTCCTGAATTTTCAGTTTTCCCCACTCTACTTCTCTCCGTTACTCTTTACAGGTTAGGGCTTAATGTGGCATCTACGAGGTTGATTTTATTGGATGGAGATGCCGGTTCGGTCATTGAGTCTTTTGGTACTTTCGTGGTGGGCGGGAATTATGTGGTTGGTTCTGTGATATTTTTGATATTGGTGATTATTAATTTTGTGGTTATCACAAAAGGTGCCGGTCGGATTGCGGAGGTCACAGCGAGATTTACTTTGGATGCAATGCCAGGGAAGCAAATGTCCATAGATGCTGAAATGAACTCCGGTGTAATTACGGAAGCAGAGGCACTTGCCAAGAGGGAAAAAATCCAAAAAGATGCTGACTTTTATGGTTCGATGGATGGTGCAAGCAAGTTTGTCCGTGGTGATGCGGTTGCAGGAATATTTATTACCGTAGTTAATATAATCGGCGGTATTTTAATCGGATATTTCCAAAAGGACATGACAATTGTCGGATCCCTTGAAAAGTATACCATCTTATCAATTGGTGACGGACTAGTCAGCCAGATACCTGCGATTATTATCTCTATTGCAGCCGGTATTTTAGTTACCCGATCATCTGAAGAGGCGAATTTGGGTGAATTTGTGGGGAGGCAGTTAACCATTTATCCGCGTGCAATCGCAATTGCCGGAACGATGCTTCTTTTGTTTGCATTTTTCCTCAACGAAACTTTTTGGCCATTCTTTATTTTATCCATGATTTGTTTCGGGGCGGCTTACCATTTCAATAAAATTGCAGACTCTGAGGATTCCGAATTGGAGGAAATTGCTCACGCAGGCAGTTCGGCTATGCAGGGGCAGCAAGCAGGCATTCCTTCGCAGAGTGCGACCACCCCTTCCGAAGATGGACAGGAAGGGAAACTTTCTCCCATGGAAAATGCGATCGAGCAGGAAGTATTTGGTTTGGAAATGGGGTATGGATTACTTGTATTGGCGGACAAGAAGAAAGGTGGCGACTTATTGGAGAGAATCACGGGTGCCCGAACAAATTTTGCCCGGGAAATGGGTATGTTATTACCTACAATTGGGGTTCGGGATAATATTGAATTAGAGCCAAATGAATATCGGTTTCTTCTCAGAGGGAAGGAGGTTGTCCGCTCCACCATCATGCCAGATCGCGTTCTTGCTATGAGTATGGGGGGAGGGGATGCAGGAAAGCTAAATGGAATTCCCACGATTGAGCCGGTATTTGGCATTAATGCAATGTGGATACCCGAAGATGAAAGGCGAAATGCTGAAATTGAGGGATGTACTGTGGTCGATCCCTCCTCTGTATTAGTAACCCACTTGGCTGATGTCCTGAAGAGAATTGCTTATTTAATATTGGAACGGGAAGGAACCCAAAGACTGCTTGATTTAATCAAGGATAAAAACCCCACTCTCGTCAGCGAATTACTTCCTGATTTAGTCAACGTTGGAATCATACAGAGAACTCTCCAGAATCTTCTCAGAGAGCGTATACCAATCAAAAATCTGACCATTGTACTTGAGACAATTGCCGATATGGCAGCTATTACGAAAAATCCGGATGACCTCTCCGAACAGGCTAGAAAGAGGTTGGGAATGTATTTCATTAAAGAGTACGAAGTTGAACCCGATAAATTACTTGCTATGACATTTGAGCCTCGACTTGAGCAAACTCTCATTAGCCGGGTAAAGAGAAGTCAATTTGATATCGGGTTAATCATGGACCCTACCTTGACGGAAGGAATAATTGCAGAAATTGATCCTAAAATCAAGGAAATGACGGATCGGGGATTATCCCCGATCATAGTAACCACAACAGAACTTCGCCTTGCATTTCGTAGATTTATGGAACCATCTTACCCGCAACTAGTAGTCCTTTCCTACCAAGAGTTGCCGACTGAAACCCAGATTGAACCCTTTGGGGCAATTGCTATCGAAGCCCAATCCCTTCCCCCTGACATAATATCGGCAATGGAGGAGTCAAACGCCTCGGCAAGCACAGGAGAAGTAGCAGTTGCTGCCTAAAGACATGGAGACTTTAACAAATGGAAAGGCGGAAATGAAAGCCGGAAAAAAATTCCGGTTGACTGTTAAGTCCGCGGAGGAAGCAGTGAGAGTGATTCGGGATAAATTGGGGGACAATGCCAGAGTGCTGTCCGTACGGCAAGTTGGCGGAGAAGGACTTAAAAGATTTATTTCTTCTCCGAAACTTGAGGTTATCGCAGAAATTCCACCCAAGGGAGAGGAACAAGCTATTTTAGATTCTAACCCCGAGATTGATTCAATCGAAACACCGACCCAGGAAGTTGCCGGGACTTCTGTGGTCGAAAATAAGTCAGGTGATGAGTTGAGTTCAATGCCAGGATCAGAAGCAGATGAAACGAAAGAATCAACTGAAAATGAAAGTGATTCATTCAAGATTCTTTCTAAAGCAGGATTCGATTCTCAGTTGTTGAGTGATATCAAATCCTGGTCCAATTGGAAGAACATGTCAGAACTATCATTGGCTGAGACTCTGAAGGAAATTACCATTGGACTTTCTGACCGCTACCGGTCATTAAATTCTTCACCTGTGGAAGATAAAATTGCTCTTATTGGTGCTCCCGGAGTGGGTAAAACCACTACACTTTGCAAGTTTCTAGCTCATGATGTTTTCATGAATAAAAAAACCCCTAATGTTCTAAAAATAGAAAACGGGGTACCGAATCCAGATGATGCACTGAGAATTTTCTGCGAAGTGGTTGGTGTGACGCTTTACAGAGAATCGAATAAAGTGCCAGAATGTACTGGAGATTCCCCCCTTTATTTAGATTTCCCGGGATTGTCACTAGGGAGGATGGATGATTGGACAAAAGCGAAGCAAACGCTTGATGATTTGCAAGTCCGAACCCGTGTTTTAGTTTTAAACTCTGCTTATGACAAGCAGGTTCTCAAACGGACAATAACTGCAGGACAAAATATTGGAGCGACTCACATTGCTCTGAGTCATTTTGATGAAATAACAGATTCAACCAAGCTATGGCCATTGCTCCTGCGTAATAATTTATCTCCTTTGTGCATATGCAACGGTCAGAATGTCACTGGAGACTTTAGTACGAATGTCCTAAACCAAATGATTGCCAGAACTTTTCCAGAAGAGTTGTACGCAAGAGGTTTTTCAACATACCGAAATATCTGAAAATGAGAAACGACGCCCGATTTTTCTTTTGCATATCCGGATTTGCCGGTTTTCTTTTATTTTTCTTTTCCGGTTTAGTCATCGGAGGTGACCCCGTCACCGCATTGGCTCAAAGTGCGTTTGGGTGCCTTTTCTTCGCAATTTGCGGCAGATTTTTATTATGCTTTATTTTGAGTGGTATTTCGGTAGAATCCAACACAAATGCCCAACCTGATCCTGCCAAAGAAAACTTGCCTGAACTCAACAAAATTGACGCCACGCAATTAGCCAAAAACGCAATGAACGAAGCTTCAACCAATGTTCAACCATTAGTGCAGGCTAAAGCTTAAGATAGGCTTATTACCCAATGAATACTTCAAGCATCAAGAAAAAAGAAACTCAGCAAAGCCATGCAGTTTCCGATTCATTGAGAATGAAGGAGGCCGCCGGGAAGTATCGTGAGGCAATGTCAGATAAAAAATCGAGAGATCAGCTGATTGAAGATTATTTACCATTGGTGAAATCGATTGTATCGCGCATGAAATTTCATTTTCCGGATTATTATGAAGTCGAGGATATGTATGGAGTGGGGGTGAAAGCTTTGGTTGTTTCAGTAAACCAGTTTAATCCTTCTATGGGTAAGTCTTTCGGAGCCTATGCGGCATTGAGGGTCAAAGGTTCTTTACTTGATGAATTGCGAAAAATAGATTCCTTACCCCGTGCCAATCGTGCCAAAGCCAAGTCGCTTCAATCTACAATTTCAGATATGGAAGCACGGTTAAAACGACCGGTTAGTGTTGAAGAAGTTAAAAATGAGCTAGGATTATCTTCCTCACAATATGAAACACTACTAAAGGAAACTCAACCAGTCACTTTTGTTCCTATTGACGGTCCGGTTAATTCTAATTCGCAGGAAGGAGAGTTTACTCCGTTGTCGGAAACCATTTCGGATCCCACTGAACAGAATGCCCTGGAGACCACAGAATACCGAGATAAAGTCTTATTGCTAAGGGATAGAATTAAGGATTTGCCCGATCCTCAAAAAAAGATTCTAATGCTATATTACTACGAAGAACTCAAACTTTCTGAAATAGCACATATTTTTGGGTTGTCAGAAGGCCGAATTAGTCAAATTCTATCTCATTCAGTGTTAGCACTTCGAGCGCACTTCCAATCTTTACTTTAATTTTTACAATACCATGTTACTCGCAGTTGGAATGATAATCGTATTCGGATCTTGCCTTGGTGGTTTTATGATGGCCGGTGGAAATCCAATCTCTCTCGTCCACCCAGGTGAAATTATGATCATTTGCGGGATTGGGTTGGGAATTCTTGTCGTCTCGAGTCCCACAAGCGTCTTGGTCGGGTTAAAAATTGATCTTTTGAAAGCGTTCAAGGGCGGAATTGCCAGCAAGGACAAGTTTATCGATCTTCTCGTTCTCCTATACGAATTATTTATGCTTGGAAGAAGGAAGGGTACCCCCGCACTGGACGAACATGTCAGCGACCCGCAAAACAGCTCGATCTTCACAAAATATCCTTCCTTCCTGAATGATGCTGGATTGGTTGAGTTTTTATGTAATTCTCTTCGCCCAATTGTTGATGGTCGATGTAAGCCCGCAGAAATTGGGGGTATCCTGAAGTCCGAGTTAAATAGTAGAGAAGCGGAAGCCGGTAGGTCAATAAAGGCGATTGAGATGATTTCCGATGCCCTGCCAGGTGTTGGAATTGTTGCCGCGGTGTTAGGTATTATTAATACAATGTCAAATTTGGAAGACCCCTCGACTGTAGGGGCAAAGGTTGCAGCCGCTTTGAGTGGAACATTCCTTGGGATTTTTCTTGCTTACGGTATTGGGATACCTCTCGGCCGATTGGTGGCTCTTAACCAGACGCAAGAATTTCTTTACTATCATATTGTGGAAAGATCAGTGTCTGGGTTTGCCACTGGTTTGTCCCCCATTATGGCCGTTGAAATAGGTCGGCGTTCCCTGGATAACCTTATTCAACCGTCCGCTGACGAGTTGGAGGAGAAATGTAAAGACGCAGCCAAAGGTGGCTGATTTAAAATTTTTTCATTTTTAGAAAATGTCCAACTGCAAATTGCGACCTAAGCATGTAACAAAAGGGAGCCACGGAGGTGCCTGGAAGGTTGCTTACGCCGATTTTGTGACTGGAATGATGTCATTATTCTTGGTGCTTTGGATTTTATCGCAAGATGAAGAAGTGATCATCGCAACTACCCGCTTTTTTCGCGATCCTTACAAAGCAGGTGTGCCCAAATCAACACCAGTGGAACAGAAAGATGCGCGTCCTGGTAGCATGGTTGACCAGATTGTTGGTCGATCTGATACTACGATGAGAAACACGGATGACACCACATCGATCGATATTGATGTCTTGCACAGAATCGCTCAGGACTGGTTTAAGCGTTTGAAACTGCACGAAATTGATGATTCGACCATGCAGATCGAAGCAACCTCAGAAGGTCTAAAAGTTACTCTTTTTCACGGCGACGACAAACCTCTCTTTGAGCCTTCCTCTTCTCAGTTAACTGGACATGGTCGCAAGGTTATGCAAAGAATGTCATGGTTGCTCTCACAACATGTATTAGTTTACCGCGTGGATTCGCATTCCAATCATTTGGAAAGCGGCAAAAGAGAAAAAGAAGGTGCAAGTGCCTGGACAATGTCGCTTGAGCAAGGTGCAGAGGTAACGGATGCTTTGGTTCATTATTCCGCCGGTGAATTAGATGGAAAGCTTGAGAGAATAACAGGCCACGGTTCGACCAAACCGAACGATATTCGATATCCTAATCAGCCCAACAAGAATCGAAGAGTGGAATTGAGCTTGGTTCTGGATATGAGCAAAGAAGACCTAGCTCAATACCAGTAGAAGACAATGGGTATGCAAATTGCTTCATAATTGTTATGCAAAGTTATTTATCGGGTAGAGGTGCAAATATTGATGAGGGAAAATCTGACGATCCTTCTGGTTCATTTAGTTCTTATTTGTCCGATCCGGGAAAGCAGCATTCAATTTCATCCCCCCCGGAAAGTGAAAGCGAAGAAGCGGTTGAAAAAGAACTTATTCACACCGATGAAAGCGGAATTAAAATCGAAGTTGTTTCGGTGGATGGAACCCCGACCAACTTGTTAGTTCACATTCCGGATGGTCGAGTCATTGACTTGAGTTGTGAATATTAGTTTTTCTTTATAACTTGATACCCCATGAAGGAACATGCCATTTGGCATGTTTTTTGCTTTCACAAACGCGTGAATTTATCTTTATATGAAAATGCTTCCGCTCTTCGTGGATTAGAGCAGTATCAAAATGTGATTGCCAACAACATAGCCGCGAGCCATGTCGCTGGATTTAAAAAAGTGGCAGTCAGCTTTGAAGCAGTTGAAGGAGGAGAAATTGCCCGCAGTACTCATGATCGTCTGCGAAATGAAATGCCGGGTTCTTTTCCAGTCATGAAAAACCAAGTTGATTACAACGAGGGGGAAATGAAAGAGACCAGCAATCCAATGGACCTGGCATTGCGGGGAGACGGTTTTTTTGCCTTAGTTAATCAAAATGGTGATTCCGTCTACACACGGGATGGCCAATTTTATGTTGATTCCCAGGGAGCAATGGTGAACAGCATGGGGCATCAATTTTCTGATGATGGAGGGGCCAGCATCCAAACTATCCCGGGCGGGGGAGATTTATCAATCGATAAAGAAGGGCAAATTTTTCAGGGCAATCAAAATATTGGCAAACTAGGTGTTTTTACTTTTGAAAACCCTCTCTTGGACTTGCAGAAAGTGGGGGGAGGTTTTGTGGCCAAAGATCCGGAAACTGAACCAGCAGTCGCCGATCCGAGTAATTTCACCATAATGCAAGGTTATTTGGAGTCGAGCAACGTTTCAGCAATTGAAGAAATGATCGGTCTGATCGAGGTTTCCCGTGCTCATGAAGCCAATCAAAAAATGATTCAAACCTTCGACCAAAATATCGGTAAAGCGATCGGTACATTGGGGCAAACATCCTAATTTAACTCTATTACAAAACCATGAATTTATCTTTATACTCAGGTGCCACAGGCATGCAGGCTCAACAAATGAACTTAAATGTTATTTCTAATAACATAGCCAATGTGAATACCACGGGGTATAAGAAAAACAAAATTGAATTTCAGGATTTGCTCTACCAAAATCCTAGACAGTCCGGTGGCCAAACTGGTGCGGGTAATGTAGTTCCCACTGGAGTGGAAATGGGTAACGGTACCAAAGTTGTTTCCACTGCCAAGATCTTTACTCAGGGTCAACTTACTCAAAGTGGCGAAAAAATGGATATCGCCATCGATGGAACCGGTTTTTTCCAAGTTGAAAAGGCTGACGGCACCGAGGCTTATACTCGAGACGGTGCTTTCAAAGTCGGGCCAGACGGTCAAATTACCACCGCTGATGCATTGCCCTTGGCCGCGGGTTTACAGATTGATCCAGAGGTCACCAATGTTTTTGTTTCTCCGACCGGTGAGGTTTCTGTTGAAACTGCAGACGGAACGCAAATAATTGGGCAGCTTGAGTTGGTTCGGTTTCCTAATTCTGCAGGTCTGAAAGCAACGGGTGGCAATCTTTTTATTGAGACTGAGGCGAGTGGAGCCCCTGAAATTGGAGCTCCTGGAGAAAATGGGTTTGGAGTTTTACAACAGGGCTATTTAGAAATGTCCAATGTAAATGTGGTGGAGGAAATGGTTAACATGATCATTGCACAACGGGCTTATGAAATTAATTCCAAGTCTATTCAGACATCGGACGATATGCTTGCCCGGGTTAATCAATTGAAGAGATAATTAATGAAATTCTCTTTACTTTTTCTTTTATCGATGAGCAGTCACCTCAGGGCTGATGTGAGTCGGTACATTGACGCAATCGATTTTACAGAAACCCGTACTAAGACCCAAGTTTTCACAAAATCTTCGGCACTGATCGCTTCGAAGCCGATTGTACTGAGAAATTATGACAATAATTCTCCAGTGTACCCAACCTCCATTACCCTCAATCGAGAAATTCTTGAAAAAAGATTAGGTGAGAGCATCGCCCATCGGTATCAGGCGTCTGGGCAGGTAAAAGCATTTCTGACTCGTGAGTGGACCGCTATCCGGGTAAGCCCTAATTATTTGATCAAAATCTCTGACTGTTCTCCGGACGAACTCACTTCGAGTACATTTACCCGTTTCAGTATTTGGGATGGTGGTAAACTCGTTGGGAATTATGCCGAGCCAATTCGCGTTGGTCATTTTGTTGAAGTTTACTTTTCCAAATCTCCTCATTCCCGGGGTGATCGGTTAACAAGTCTTCAACTTGATAAAAGGTCAGTTGATATTCTCAAGCAGCATGCCGGTACAGTTCCTGCAATTTCTAATTTGAGGGGATATCAATTAGCCTCCAGCATAAAACCTAACACTCCAATTAAGTGGAATTTTCTTTCCAAGGTTACCTTGGTTAAGAAAGGCCAAATCGTAGATGTTTTTGCTTCGGGCAATGGTATTTATGTAACAATGAAGGGTATGGCTCTGGAAAATGGAGTGGAAGGGGGCAATGTAACCGTCAGGAATCTGTCTTCGGACAAAAAATTCCAGGCAAAAGTGCTCAATGAGAACAGCGTGAAGGTACATTTATAAATTATGAAATTCTTTGTAAAATTAATTCTTTTATTACTCCTCAGCAACACTCTTTCTGGTGTTTCCCTTTGGATGAAAAGCTCAAACAATCAAAGGGGATTATACGGGGACAAAAGATCTTTTGCGGTTGGAGATTTAATCACCATTGATGTGGGAGAAAGTTCTTCTTTGGCCGCATCCCAAAACTCTGTCCGTAACCGACAATCCCAAATTGAGAACGCGGTCAAACAGTTTCTTTTTGCAAACAGTAAAATGGGTACTCACAATGGCGGTTTACCCGGCACCGAGATTGAATCTAAAAGCAGTAATCAGGGTGGTGGATCCATCGCAAACACTCAAAATTTAAAAGGAAGAGTAAGTGTTGTGGTAATCGATGTGCTACCCAATGGCGTACTTGTGTTAGAAGGTGCTCGGATGGTCACTTTTTCGGGTGAGAGTTATTACGCAGTTTTAAAGGGAATGGTTCGTCAGGAAGATATAGGTGCCGGATTCCGGGAAGGCTTAAGGTACCGAAATATTGTTTCTTCTCAATACATTGCGGATGCTCAAATCGAATTTGTTTCCAAGGGTAGTTTGAACGATGCCCAAAAGGAGAGTTGGTATCAAAAAATTGCTTCTCTCGTTAATCCTTTTTAGATAAATGACAGATGTACTAATTAAAAAATCCGTTTTTGGATGCCTTTTTTTTACTGGCATCCCTTTCCGTTTTTGGTGCCAGAATTAAAGATTTAACCGATGTCCGGGGAAGTCGTAGTAATCAACTTTATGGATACGGTATTGTTACCGGTCTTGCAGGGCAGGGCGACTCCCGTATAGAATATACAGAATTGGGTGTTTTGAATGCCTTGGAAACATTGGGGATCCGTGCAGATAAAGCGGATAAATCAAGGAACATCGCCGCGGTTATGGTAACTGCAGATATCGGACCTTTTGCCAAAGAAGGTTCCCGAATGGATGTCACGGTTTCTTCGATTGGTAATGCAGATTCATTGCAGGGCGGGATTTTATTACAGACTCCTTTGTTTGGTGCTGACGGTAAAGTTTACACGGTTGCTCAAGGTGCAGTTTCTATCGGGGGCTTATCCGCAGGGGGAGGGGGAGGGGCAAATGTCCAGGTTAATCACCCGACAGTTGGAATTGTTAGTAACGGTGGGTTGGTTGAGAGAGAGATTGAGAGCCGAGTTTTAAACAGCGGCAATGAGATTGAACTGATATTAAGGTCCCCTGATTCTTTGACCGCTGTAAAAATTGCGGACGCGGTGAATAAATATTATCCTGGAACTTCCCTGGCAGTGGACGGAGGTGTGGTCAATGTGCAAGTACCCGCAGATTTTCGTGGGCAAACAACTAATTTTCTAGCCGCGGTGGGCGGAATTGATGTAAAACCTGATGTTCCTGCCCGCGTGATCATTAACGAACGAACAGGAACAATTGTGGCCACGCAAAGCGTTCGAATTTCTCCCGTGGCGGTGAGTAGCAGTAATGTGACAATTTTCCTTAATCCCACAACTGGAGTAAGTCAGCCATTGCCGTTTTCGCAGGGTGCGACCACAATATTACAGGGAGAAAATGCTGACTTAATTGAGGAGGTTGGCCGTTTTGAGGCATTAGATGAATTGGACCCTCCCGGTGCCTCCACAGTGAACGAACTGGCATCTGCACTCAATAAACTAGGTCTTACCACTCGGGAAATGACCTCGATTTTACAATCTATCAAAAATGCCGGAGCACTGCAGGCTGAGCTCATCATTAATTAAATATGGAAGCTCAAGATGTTGGTAAACAGTATGTGGGCATGGATTCTTCCATGCTTATGGAAATGGCTCACTCCAAGAACACCACGCACAATCAGAAAGTGGCCGCTGTTAGTGATCAATTTGAATCAGTTTTAGTTAAGCAGTTCCTTAAAGAAGCCCTTAAACCTATGTTTAAAGGTGTTTTTAATGAAGACGGTGGCGCACACCGTATGTACCGCCATTTTTTTACAGATGCAATTTCCGAAAGTATTGCAAGTGGAGGAGGCTTTGGAGTCTCCAGTATTTTGCAACAACAACTTCAGCAAGAAAATGAAACCCCTCTCGATAGTTCCGAGGAAGGAAAGTAAGTAATGGTTACCCTCGCTAGCAAAGCTGATTCCAGTTTCACTTTCACTTGGGAAGATTTACTCACTTTGCTAAGGGATGAGTTACAGGAATATGGCGGTTTGGTTGGATTATTAAGTGCCCAACAGCAAAGTATTCTCAACCGCCAACCGGACAGTCTTTTGCAATTAAATCAGTCCGTTCAAACTCAAATGGAGGCAAGCCAAATTTTACACAAAAGAAGGCAGGGATTTGTTTCTTCACTCGCTTCCACTTATGGCGAGTCTAACCAAGCAAGTCTTTCCGAGTTGGTTCCTCATTTTCCTGATTCAACACAACCGATGTTTGAAAGTATCATTGAGGAAATCAACAATTTGATTTCCAATATACGCAGGAAGATCGAGCAAAATCAAAGGCTTCTGTCCCGACTTTCCGAAGTTACTGATCAGATTTTAAGCGTTGTTGATCCGCGAACTCATTCTAAAACCTATGATCAAAGCGGAGATCTCAACAAACTTTCCAAGAATAGTCGTTCAATTCTAAACGAGTCTGCATAGTAATTCTTTTAAATGGCCCTTTTAAGTGAAATCATAAAAAGCTCCGAAGCACTTCGATATCATTCGAAGAGTGCCGAGATTGCAGGCCAAAATCTTGCTCATGTAAATGACAAAGATTACGCCAGGCAGCGTGTGCTCGCACGCGAAGGGGTGATGCATTCGAGTAACTTTGGCGGGCTTAATACCTCAGGATTGGAATCCGCCGGTCTTGATCATGCACGAAGTGAAATCCCTTGATTCCCGTGTGATCAATGAATTGGGTGAAAGTGCATCCTTGGAGGCAAGAAAGGAAGTGTTAGATTTACTGCAAAGTGCCTTGGGAGAGAAGATTGACAGGCAGGGTTTAAATGTTGGACTTGATGACACTCATGAAAGTGATCTTGCCGCAGGGAGCCTAACCCGTGCTATGAATGATTTTTTCAATGCATTTCAGGAATTTTCTGCGTCTCCAGATGAACCCACGATTCAGCAAGCCTTATTTCATTCAATTGATACGGTTTCCAGAAGATTTAATGAGGCTGGTTCAAGTTTTGAGCAGATCGAAAAAGATCTAACTGTTTCTGTTTTACGATCAATTGATGATGTTAACCGAATTCTTACCCAAATTCATGAAGTGAATAAGCAGGTGAGAAGGTTTCAGTTACAAGATAAGGGAACGGCCGTTTCGTATATCGACCGCAGACAGGCACTGCTTGAGGAATTGTCTCAGATAATCGATTTTTCAACTGAGGACGATATGGTGGAAGGCAAACCAACCGGCTTCGTCAATATCTTTGTCAATGGAGTGAACGGCGAAAAAATAAACCTACTGGCCCCTCAGGGAGCAAAGCCCATGTCGAATGACTGGGGGCAGGAAATTGTCATACCTGCCTCTGCGGGTACAGGTGCATCATCTGCCACAGTCCGTGCAAAAATTGATGCGGACGGAAAATTGGGCAGGGTTGAAGTTTTAAATGGCGGTTCTAAGTATGACGACACGGACGGCCCGTTGTTAGTGAGTTTTCTGCCACCCGCTTCCACATTTACGGGTGCCGATGCGGGCGAGGCAGTGCCGGGAGTCAATAACGCGCAGAATGGAATCACTGCCCGGCAGGCCGTGGATAGAGGGGATGAAACCGCTGCGAATGTCGGTACTCCTCAAAGCACTGCTGCTCCTTTGGCTCAGGTAAAACATAATGCGGGAGAAGTTTTTTATCAGGATGGAGAGCACTACCAGGCATTGACTTCCACGCAAGTGGGAGACTCTCTGGAGAATAACCCCGATAAATTCCTGAAAATAACCAAACCCACAATTAATGGTGTGGTTGAAGGAAAAAAGTTAAGGTATTCGGATCTGGAAAGTTTTTCTCAGGGCGAACAGGTTTACATTGACGGAAAGGTTTACCAAGCAGCAACAAACTTTGGTCCTGTGGTAGAAGAAATTGGTAAAGTTGTTACTGTCGCAGGTGTGGAGCAGACAGTGACCACAAAAAGCTATTCCGAAGGGGAGGTTTTTAAGTTTGATGGTTCATTCTATCAAGCGGCTAAAACTGTGCTGAGTGGATCGGGTAATTTATCCGAGTTTAAGAAAGAAAGCTTTACTCCTCAGGTTGGGCAATTATCCGAAGATAAAAACTTTTACATAATCGGTAAATCTCTACCTTCTAACTTTGTGGATGGAGCAGGGGCGGGTTTGACATCCACGCAACCTGATCAAAATTTAGTCTATGATGGATCAAAACCATTATTCTATCGTGCATCCGATAATTTGTCCGTTGATCTTGGTGCATATGTTGACAGCAGTGTGCGGACTTTTGCTGCGGGAGGACAGAATTTAAATCGCATCACAAATAGTGATAATGTGAGTGGTATTGCGCTTAACTCAGGAGAGATCTATTATTACGAACCCACCCAGAAGCATTTTTATGTTGATGCTTCCACTTTTGTACCTGAGGAACAGGTGATTAATTTTGATCCGAGCACCAATGATAATTTTCATTTTTTCAAGGCAACTCTCAGCGGTGACGATCCCACATCGATTATACGTACATCCACGCCTACGGGATACAATGTAACCAACGGAAATTTACAGGAACTTAATATCGGAATTGCCGAAGCAATTATTACTGAAGGCGAAATCACCGGTTTCAATGTAATTAATCAGGGTAATTCTTTACCTTCATCTGACGCAATATTTGCGGAAGGCGTGGAGTTGAAAATTGAATCGGGTGCGATTCACGGTTACCAGCATGCCAGGAATGTAGAAATGGAAAACTTTCGTACTTCACTAAATAAGTTAGTTACGGATTTCTCCACAAAAGTTAACAAAATTTATAATCCGGATGATGATCCTGAAGGGTACCTATTTGGATTTGATGCGTTTATCAGCAGACCCACCCAAGGCCCCAATAAAGTTTTTGAGGAAGATTATGCTGAGTACGGTTTTACTTCCCCAATTTATGGTACTGAAGGAAATGCCGAAATGGAGATTTTCAGAAACGAAGTGCAAATGACAACTCCTTACCCTGAAACTGACACTTTCACAGTTGTTAACACGACCCGTCTTTTCCCCGAACAATATGCCACAAGTTCGCAGGAGTATTCTACTCTTCGTGCAGAGTATGAGGCTTTAAAGGACACTAATCCCGCGGCGGCACAGGAGATACTTGCCGCACTTCAACAGGTTCCCATTCGTGGCGAAGTTCTGACAGAATTGCAATTAGACTCCAAGGATTACAGCGTTTATGGTGCTGCACGAAGGATGCAGTATGTGAGTATGGAGGAAGACAAGCTATACCCCGGGAAAGATAGGCAATTAGGCAACGCCGATGACGGAAGGTCAATAATGTTAGCCTATGAAGACATTCCATTCAAAATAAACCAAGGTTCCAAAGCCATGATTTTGGGAGATAATTTTTCCTTTGATGTGATTACGGGAAATTCTTGGAATTTAGCTAAAAGTTTGAATGTGGACAGTGATTTGACCGCTGACAGTCTCAAGGCATCCCATGATTTTGCAGAGGGTGCGAATGATGTTGCCGTGGCGATTGCGGAGATGGCAAATGGTGAATTTACTGAGCAAATTTCGACAATGAATACCCAGTTGGGTAACTCACTGGAAGACCTGAATGATAATCTTGAGCATCAAAAAACTGTAGAGACGCTCTTGGTGGAACAAAGAAACGCCATTAGTTCAGTTTCAATTGATGAAGAAGTAGCTGATCTAATGCAGTTTCAAAGATCATTTCAAGCTTCTTCCCGTGTCCTGAATACCCTCGACAAAATGTTGGAACTGGTTGTAATGGGATTGATTAAGTAAATGTATATCCGTAGTTTATGAGAATCCCCAATCTTAGCGTTTCCAACAATATCACTAAAACAATTAGTGACTTGAATCAGAAACGTATCAAATTGGATCAACAGATTTCTTCCGGGCAGAAAATGGCACTTCCTGAAGATGATGGTATGACAATGGGTAGAATCATTGATTTAGAAACTCAAAAGAGTACGCTGACTCAATACCAAAGAAATGCCTCCTATGCGTCCGAGTTTCTCAACACCGGTTACTTAAATTTAGATAAGTTGCGCGAAATTAATGTCCGTGGTCAGGAGATCGCCCGTACTGCGTCAACCGGTTTAAACGCACCGGGTAATCAAACCTATGGTCACGAGATCAATCAGTTAATCGAGGAAGTGCTAAACCGTTTAAACGCATCTCATCGCAATCGGTCTCTTTTTGGTGGAACGCAATTAAAACCGGAATTTGGCAACTCGGATGTAGTACTTGGAAAGAAGCAAAAAAAAGAAATCTCATTTGATGACAACTCAGTTGGTTTTGTTCAAAACGATGGGAAGAGATCAATTAATAAAGGAGAAAAAGTAATTCTGGATCTCAACGGAAGGGAGTATGTAGTTGAATCGAAGAGAGATAACCTTAGTGCCACCGAGATCAATAACGCTTTTTCATACTTGATTAATTATGACAACGGAGAATTAAGCCAATCCCCTTCAATGGGGCAAACGACTAACCCGCAAAGCACTCCAAACGCAAATCTGAGTGCATATGTTAGAAGTTCCATAGATAATGCTCCTGCCAGAAATAAGAATGTTTTGTTGAATGCAAAAATTTCTCTCAATGGAAATTTGGAGGTTTATGGCAATACCGGTCAAACATTTGAAGCCAAAGCAAGTTATGTTCACAGATGGAACCCCAATCAATATTTTCCTGCACAAGTTGATGATCTAATTAAGAAGGAAACGGAAAGTCGATTCCCAGGGATTAGTTTTGAAGACCTTCCCCAATCTGATCAGGAATTAGTTAGGTTTGCTGTTTTTTCTAGTGATCGATTACAGGAAATTTTAGACCGTGAAGCAAAATCAGTAGATGATTACATAACTGTTTTGGACGCTGAACTTACGAAGATATTATCCGATGAAAATCGTCTCAATGAATTTCTGAAAAATACTTCACGATCCAAATCGGATTATGATGGGTTAACCTACACTCAGTTAGATGCGGCGGACCAAGAGAAAGTTCGTAACGATTTGTTTCAATCAGGTTATGAACTACCAACCGGACAACCTGCCCCCACCAGCGTAAAAAACTTTACTGACTTGACGCCGGATGAAAAGGTGATTGTGGAATCCAAGGTTTTTTCACAAAATTGGATTTCTAACGAACTGGAAAGAGAGTCCCAGTTACTCCACGCAAAACCATTTAACCAATTATCCGCTAGCCAACAGGATAATCTGCGTGCAGAAATTTTTTCAGGTTATATTCCCCGCGATCTTCAGGTTGCATCAAGTTTCGTCAGTGGGGATTCCACAATTGAAGTAAATCATGCTGCCGACTGGCGCCGATTGGATATTTACGAATTAGGTGATGTCATCAGGCATGAAGGGAAAATTTACGAATCGACAATTGAGAATAACCGAAATCACCGGCCGAATTCTTCCGGTTCTGACTACTGGAGGGAACTTTCCAATGATTACCCGAGGGATCGAGAGGATTGGGAACTTGAAAATATTGGGCAGAAAACGAAATCTTTTTACATGTCCGCGGATGGAAAATTATTTTCATCCAAACAGGATGCTGAAAACCACTCCACAAAACATCTCGCCCCTCTTCTCAATACGGCTCCTCCTGCGATTAAAAAAGTCTTTCTTTCCGTTGATGATTTTCGGGCAAAAGGATCCAACACCGATGGATTAGTGACCTTTGATCCTGAAACCCTCGAGTATCGTCTTTCCTCTGTGCCGGACGGCGGAAATGTGTTTGAGAGTGATTTTGTTAAGGGTACATCTATTGACACTTCGGATCCAAACAACGGTAATTGGGAGTTCCAACTTGCGGACAATCAAGTTATCCAGCACGAGGGGCGTTATTATTTGATTACTGACTCCACAAAAGTTGACAAAACAACATGGCCTTTTTTGCAGGCAAGTTTTCCGCCCATTGGAAAAGTTCACCAGTTAACGGACGGCGTGCCCGTTGAGGTTAACACCGGAGAATACATCCTGAATCAGGATGCGAATGGTAAAGACGAATATTATGTGGCAACAAGTCCGACTTCAGTTGGTTCTGTTGCTGACTTGGGGAAAGCTGAAATAAAAGCAATTTCAGAGCATACTGACGGATCAGTTTTCTTACTCGATAAACTTCCGCATGAAGGAGAGGAAACATTGTACGACAATTCACCAATAGACTCGGTGAAAAAAGGTCAGTATATTTTCCTCCCAGGAGGGGGTGGAGGTTCTAATAATTCTTATTATGTTGCTTTGGAAGATGTGCCTGGTGCCGTTGCTTTGAGTGGAACAGATGCAAATACAACAACTTTGGATGATACCACAAAATTTAGAAAAGTTGATATTTCGGTTTCGGAGCAGGGAGATGACTGGTCTTATGACGCAAATTATGAATACGGCCAAATTGTTTATTTTGAAGGTAATTATTATGAACGAATAGATTACACTGGCACGAATTTCGCAACTTCCCCAGCGACTTTGACCAATCCCAATGGGAGCACCAATCCATACAAACCAAGCGACGAGTTTATTACTGTTGGAGATGAATCTCTGCCCAATAACCGTTGGCGATTAATTGATGATTTCGGAAAACCACTTAACCATGTGCTTAAATTCAAGTCTGCACAGGATATTGCCCCCACATTGGTTTTGCCAGATGCAGGGAGGGCAGGAACGAGCGCGGAAGCCAGACCAATCATCGATGCAAATGGTAATATAGCTGGAATTAAGGTAGAAAATCCGGGTCGGTATTTCTTTGGAATTGATAGAAATGGTGCAGTTCCACCTGATTTTTCTAAAGTTTCCATCCTGCTTGATGGTGGCAGAGAAACCGATGCGACTATTATTTGGGGACAGGACAGTGCAGATCCTGGAGCTTACAAAATTGCGGGGTTTACTTTAAATAACCAAAATCAAACGACTGGTATTACGCATAATTATACGGGAGTTGAAAATGTCGCCAGTCTTCCTGCTTCCATTAATGTAGGGGATAAAATTCACGATATTGAAAACGATCGTTTCTACATTGCCAAAGAGCAGTTTTCATTACAGGGCAAAGTCGTAGGCGGAGTCATTGACTTCGATAAGATTGTTGAAATTGTTGATTTCGTATCGGATTTACCGAATGGTTCAGACAAAGGGGACACATTCTCTTTCTCAACGGGAAGCAAGACATTTTTGGATCACAGGAATGATGATGGTGATATCGTTGGGGTGACATACATGGGTTCGAATAAAAACTCAGAGTTTTCAATTGGAAAGGACAGCAAAGTGTCCGCGTTCCTTTCCGCTGATAAGGACGGAACCAAGGAACTTACTCAAACTCTCGATTCTTTAATTACCATACGGGATGGATTGTTAAGTTCAAACCCTTTGGGTTTTTCCAAGGAGATACAAAAAGCCGAGACTCTACTTATCTCTCACGAGGATCAAATTATCAATCAAATGGGAGAAATCACTTCCAATATTGTCCGCATGGATACAGCGAAAGCTCATGATGAAGAATATTTCATGGAGTTAGACCAAAGGATTTCAAGGGATATAGATATTGATTTATCCGAAGCAATTATGCGTTTAACTCAGGTATCCACGGCTTATCAGGCATCCCTGCAAATTGGTTCTCAATTGCTTAACACATCACTGTTGAATTATCTCTAAATTTTCTCTATTATTTAAAGAAGATGAAATTAAAATTAGACGAAGATTCGAATGCACCTGAAATTGGGCAGTCTGAATCAAGGAGTGAGATTAGTCTCCCTCAGGGTCTTTTTGGATTCGCTGAGATCAGATCAATGGAACTGGTTTTTGATCAAGATGAACTTCCTTTCATGTGGTTAAGAGAACAGAAACAAGACGGACTTGCATTCATTGTTCTTGAACCTGGCGGTATCATTCCAAATTATTCCGTTGAGATCTCCGATGCCGATGTAAAGTTATTGGGAATTACTGGAGCAGAAGATACTATGATTTTAAATATTGTTACTTTACCGCCCGATCAAAGCGGCAAAATTTCCTTGAACCTGGTTGGTCCAATCATTGTTAATCGCAGGACATTATCTGGTAAACAGTGTATCATTAATAACCACGAAGAATTTTCAGCTCGTCATGTTTTAGATGTTGGCGGAGAAGGTCTCTAAAATTGCTTGAAAGAGACTAATGCTGATATTATCCAGAAAAGTTGACCAAGGTATTACGATTGGTGATGAAATCGAGATTTCCATTACCAAAATTGAAGGAGACTCGGTGAAAATTGGTATTTCCGCCCCTCGTTCAATTTCTATTTTAAGAAGGGAAATCTTAGAGGAAATGCAATCATCCAATATTGCAGCCGCGGTTACTAGTATTCCCAAGCAAAGCACATTGAAAAGTACCTTGGCCGCGGGCTCGGCTAAGCAGTTGATTGCACAAGTAAGAGCAAAGAAAGCCGCAAAAGAAACTACCCCTAAAAAATAGGGCATCCGTTTTATTTAAGCACTTTTAATATGGCCGTTTTCAAGCCTTTCAGAGGAATTAGACCGAGTGCAAGCTGCGTAAAAGATGTGGCGTCACGCCCCTATGATGTATTGAATTCAGACGAAGCACGAATGGAGGCTGGGGACAACGATTTATCTTTTCTTCACGTGGTTAAACCTGAAATCGATTTACCCAAGGAAACGAATCCGTACTCAACTGAGGTGTACGGCAAAGGAAAAGAAAACTTCAAAAGTTTGCTTTCTGACGGGATTCTTTCCAAAGATGAGAATCCATCCTATTATATTTATCGTTTAACCATGGAGGGGCGTAGTCAGACAGGATTGGTTGGCTGTTGTTTTTTTGAAGAATATTTTCAGGGTACAATAAAAAAGCACGAACTTACAAGAACCGCCAAGGAGAATGACCGGGTTAACCATGTGGAATGCTTGAATGCCAATGCTGAGCCGGTATTTTTCTCTTATCGTGGTAAATCCTCGATTAATGATTTTGTGGCCAATAAAACCTCTCAATTACCCGTATATGATTTTATTGCGGATGATGATGTTCAGCATGAACTTTGGATTCTTTCGGATTCTGAGGATATAGATTTTGTTGAGACTGCGTTTCAAGATGTGCCATTTTTATATGTCGCTGACGGTCATCACAGGACTGCTGCAGCGGCACGGATTGGGCAAAAAAGAAAAGAGGGTAACATCAGTCATAATGGTAAAGAGGAGTATAATTATTTTTTAGCCGTACTTTTCCCCGATAAGGAATTGAAGATATTTGATTATAATAGGGTAGTAAGGGATTTAAACGGATTGAGTCCAGAGCAGTTTCTCGCAGGGTTGGAGTCTTCCTTTACAGTATCTAAGCTAACCGGGCAAAACCCAAAGCCTAATCGAATAAGAGAGTTTTCAGTCTACTTGAATGGTGACTGGTATCAGTTAATCGCAAAAGATGGATCCTGGAATGAAAATGATCCAGTGGGAGATTTGGATGTGACAATACTTTCGGAAAAAGTGCTTTCTCCTTTGCTGAACATAGTTGATTTGAGAAAGGATGACCGGATAGATTTTGTGGGTGGGATTCGTGGATTAGCAGAATTGGAAAGACGAGTTGACTCAGGAGAAATGGCCGCTGCATTTGCCCTTTATCCAGTGAGTATGGATCAATTGCTTACTATTGCGGATGCAAACGAGATAATGCCTCCCAAAACGACTTGGTTTGAACCAAAATTGAGGAGCGGTCTTTTTATTCACGATTTAGAATAAGATTTTAGATTATGTTGATCTTCTTATGCCTGGGGAAATCAATTAGATAAAACATGCAAAGATGAATCTATTAATTCTTAGCTCATCAACGGGTGGAGGGCACAATATACGTGCGAACGCCTTGAAGTATTGGTGGGAACACAGAGGTGGTAATGCGATCGTATCACAGCCATTGGAAAGTAGCTTTCCACTTTATCGGATGGGAAGTAATTTCTATAATTTAATACAGAAATACTATCCGGCCATGCACAATCTTTATTTTCATTTTTTGGAAGCGGCTTCTTTACATAGGAAAAAAAAGCTGATTCTAGGAACTAAGAATTGGCTAAATAGTGTGAGTGAATTTGAACCAGATATAGTCGTGAGTGTCCATGCTCATTTGAATCACGGCTACTTCGATATACTAAAAGAAAAATTCCAGCGGAAATTGAAGTTTACAATTTACTGCGGCGAACTTGCAGATGGAATTGGTTTTAGCCGTCATTGGGTAAACCCCAAAGTGGATTGTTTTTTCGGACCATTTGAAGAAACTTGCCAAGCTGCTCTTAAGAGGGGAATGCCTGAGGAAAAGACCAAAGTGGTCGGTCCACTGTTGCGCAAAGGTTTTTATCAAGTTATTTCTCCAGAGGAGAGGGAAAGCATTTACAAAAAATACGATATTTCTTCGGATACCCCAACATTTGTTCTTGGAACGGGAGCCAACGGAGTGAATCGCCACCTCAAGGTTCTGCATTCTTTAGCTCGGATCGAGCCAGATTTCCAAGTGGTGGCCTTATGTGGAAGGAATGAAAAAACTTACAAGGAAATTTTAGAGCAGAGAAAACTTTTTAAATTCAAGGTTTTTCCCTTAAGAACAATAGATGACTATGAAATGGCCGCCTTCTTGCGTAACGCCGACTTTTTATTTTCCCGCCCGGGTGCGGGAAGTATCACTGAAGCAATTGTTTGTGGAACTCCCGTAATTTTCGATGTTTCAAGAGGGGTCATGCCCCAGGAAAGGAATAACTTGAATTTTTGGAGAAACCGTTCATCTTCAATTGTATCATGTCGAAATCCGAATAAGCTATTTAACAAAGTCTGTTCTTCTTTGCCATTGGTAAAAGTTACTTTAGATTCATCCCCCGAGGCATTGGTGAGAAATTTGGAAGGCTTGATTATTTGAATGAAAGTTGTACAAGAACGATTAATACCCTTTACAGCCGCGGTTTCGATCGAGGCTGCGAGTAAGGAAATCGTGTCCTTTTTGAAAAAAGGAAATATTTTACATGTGAACCTCATTGAGAAAGATTATATTACACTAGGAGGGAAGGGGCTTTGTTTCAGTGATAGTCAATTAATCAAAGCCGCCAGTACAGGCTTGGGTTTTCCCAGGCTATCCTCTTTGGCATTTAACTTTACTAATGGAATCAAATCATTGCTCATGCTTTTAAAAATTAAAAAAATTCTGAAGGCGATGGGTTCAAGTTCTCAAAGTGCAGCCGTTGGGCTCAGGGCTGGATTAGCCGGTGCTGCAGTTTTTGCCAATAATGATTCTAGATGTAAGGAATTACTCAAGGGTGAAGGTAGTGGAGTTGCTTTGTTTGAAATAGCGGACACTGAAATCTCGTGTTGGTTTTCATTTTCTGAAAACGGGGATTGTCAGGTCGGTTCTGACCCTTTGGAATGTCATCCTTCAGCTGTTTTTACTTTCCGAGATTGTGAGGTGGCGAGCAGTGCAATCAAGGGTGGATTTGATCATTTAGGCGGTCCCGCCTTAGGAGAAGCCACCATTTCTGGAAATCTACCTGTTTTGGATAAGATTGGTTATATTTCCCGTGTATGTCAAAAAGCAGTTCCATCTGTTTTATGAGTTTGAAGAGAGATAAGTCCGACAGTTTATTCTCCCGGGCATTAAATGTGATTCCAGGTGGGATTTATGGTCATGTTTCTCCGATCGCCGGTTTACCCAGATTTTTTCCTCACTACACCCAAAAAGCTTCCGGGTTTAAGTTTGTGGATGTGGACGGTAACGAGTGGATTGATTTTATGTGCGGTTTTGGTGCGATTTTGCATGGTTACTCTAATCCAGAAATTGAGGAATCCGTAAATGATCAGCGTTCTATGGGCTCAGTATTTAATCAGCCCAGCCCGCTAATGGTTGATCTTGCGGAGTCCCTGACCAATGCAATCGATTTCGCAAAGTGGGCTGTTTTCGCCAAAAACGGGTCTGATCTTACCACTTGGGCACTGCGGGTTGCCAGGGAATATACGGGCAGACCCTATGTGATTAAGGCAAAAGGGGCGTATCATGGCGTGGATGCGTGGTGTGATCCCGGTTTTGGTGGTAGGATAGAATCAGACCGATCAAGTATTTTGGAGTTTTCATGGAATGATTTAAACGAGTTCAAGAAATTGTTATCTGAGTATGATAATCAAATTTCATCGGTTATTCTAACGCCTTATCATCATGCAGCATTTGCTCCATCGATTTTACCTTCCGATCACTTTTGGTCTGAACTGGAAAAAGAATGTAGAAGTAAAGGAATCATTCTGATTTTAGATGATGTCCGGGCAGGAGGGCGATTGCATGAAGGTGGATCCCATAAATATTTTGATTTCTGTCCCGACTTGTCGATTTATTCCAAAGGCCTGGGGAATGGTTATGGAATTTCAGCTTGTGCGGGAGCGGAATTCCTGAGAGGTGCCTCCAAAGAAGTTTTTTTAACAGGTAGTTGCTGGAATGATGCGTTTGCCATGGCTGCAGCAATTAAATCGATTGAGATTTCTCTTCGCGATAGTGTTGCTCAGTCAGTTTTAGCTAAGGGAGAATATTTTTGCAATGGCTTGATTGACCGTGCCCAAGAATTTGATTTGCCCTTAACTATGACCGGTCCATCATCCATGCCCTATCCGTGGTTTAAAGGAGATGAGGATTTGTTTCGAATACAGAAATTCTGCGAATTAAGTGCGAAACAAGGTTTATATTTTCACCCTCATCATAATTGGTTTATTTCCAATGCCCTTGAGTACGGTGATCTTGATCTCACACTCGAGCTTGCGGGGTATGCAATGAAAGAACTGGTTGATTTTGAACGGTCTAAGTGAATTTTTCGGTCAGGAAACGGATCAAGAATTCTTCCTCCGGGTCGCACTCAAGTACTGCATCTTCAAGTCTCCAAATAGTATGCCGAAGTTCATTAATCGCATGTTTTAAATCCTGTGGATCCATTGTTTTGTCCGCGGATATTTTTGGCATAATTGAAAATGCAAAGTCGCCAAGGAGGGAAGCGAATTCACGGTTGGAAAGAAGATTCCTTAAAAAGCTTAATTGGGAAGATGTGTTTTCAGTTTCTTCGTCTGGTAATGTATCCCAGCATTGGTCGCAAAAAGTTACCAGTTGAGTGAGTAATTGAATTAAACCCATACCAGTTAAACTTTTACGAATATCAAGCACAGTGCTGTCCTCCAACTTAAACGCTTTTATATTTTGGTTAAGTGCTTCTTTAAGTTCCTCAATTTGGTCGGGGTGAACCAATGTCGCCCCCTCAAGCTTGGCTCCCCGGTCATTAAGATTGATTAAAGTTTTCTTTTGTGAGATTCGCTGGCAACAATCAGAAGTTTCCTGCCAGTCAGAGAGAAATGGTGTCGGAACAGTTTTACTAAAGTTTCCAGGTATATTGTGATAATGAGATGCAAAAGTCTGGATGTGAGAACGGTTTGTATTTTCTGCATACCTTTCTTGCCCTTGTCCCCCCCCCGCTAAATCTAAACCCACGGTAAGAAGTGCGGAAGTATTTAAGAAATCAGCAAATGCAAGGGCTGTTAAACCGGCGTTGTTAATGGCAAGTAAACTTGTTTTAGAAATTCCTTTTTCTGCTAGCCAGTCTTCAGTGATTACCCGTCCGGATAAGAAACAACACCTCTCTCCCCATTCTTTTGACCAGCTTGCATGGGACTGACTTGAAAGAATGGCGATACCGGGTGTGTAATTCGGGATACTACATGAGTCAAAAGTTTTTTGTGGATCAATACTTACCACGAAGTCCGGATCTAATCCAACGCTCTTTAACGCTCTCAAGCTACTATCGGCGGCGACGATTATGGGTTTGGGAATACTTTCTTTTAAAAGGGGCAATGTTATATCCAATGAGGGACCGGCTCCGACTACTATTCCCAAAGTTCCTTGGCCCAGCATATTCCATTCATTGGGTAACCTCTTGGTTAGATAGTCAGCCAAATTCATAAATATTTGTCTTTGCCTGAGAAATCCGGTTTCTTCCCGAGTTCGTCTTGCTCGCATTGTTGAATCAATCTCAGCAATTATAATATCGAGAATTTTTGTGTATTGCTCGGGATAATTTTCGTTAATGCTTTTACTCACTTTAACCGTCGGAGGCGAGTCATACTCGGAAAGCATGAAATTCTCCAAAGCATCCTTCAAAAGTGGTAAGGGTTGGTTTAATGGAATTTCTTTAATATTTGGTGGAAGAGAGTCTTCATTCTCTCCAGACGAAGAAATCCATAAAACCCCAGAACTAAATTGTTTTGAATTTTCAATTAATCTATCCAAGGGTAGGGGGCCGAGCAAAATTGCAGACTTGGCACCAATTGAAACTGATTCAGATAGCCACTCAGAAGTCATTTATTATTATTATTAAAATTTTAAGGTTAAATTGAACACAAACTATTTTAATCAAATTATACTCTATCTTTCGATTCGACTATTCTGATTAAAATGTTTTAAATAACCCTCATTTATGCTTAACGACAAATCAATTCTTGTTACCGGTGGCACTGGTTCTTTTGGGCAAAAATTCATAAAATCCATTTTAGAGAAATTCCGTCCTCGCCGGGTGATTGTTTATTCAAGGGATGAATGGAAACAATCAGAGATGCAAAAATGCAAGGATTTCACTCAAGGACAGGTCCGTTTCTTTCTGGGTGATGTACGGGATAAGGAACGACTTTGTCTCGCGATGAGGGGAGTTGACTTTGTCATTCACGCGGCTGCTCTGAAACAGGTGCCGGCTGCTGAATATAATCCGCACGAATTTATAAAGACTAATGTGGACGGAGCGACTAATGTTGTTGAGGCTTCACTTCTTGCCGGGGTAAAGAAAGTTATAGCCTTAAGCACTGATAAAGCGGTAAATCCTGTCAATCTTTACGGGGCAACTAAGCTTTGCTCAGACAAGGTTTTTGTTGCGGCTAACAGTTATGCAGGCGATGAGGGCACAACTTTTTCTGTGGTCCGCTATGGTAATGTGGTCGGGAGTCGAGGAAGCGTGGTTCCATTATTTGCAACCCAAAGAGAAACTGGAACTTTAAGCATTACCAACCCAGATATGACCCGCTTTTTGATCACATTGGAGAATGGAGTTGATTTCGTTTTACAGTGTTTGGACCAGATGGTGGGCGGAGAATTATTTGTACCGAAAATTCCTGCCTGCACGGTGGGTGATATAGCAAGTGTGATTGCTCCTGATTGCGAGTGGAATACCATTGGTTTGCGTCCAGGTGAAAAAATGCATGAAACTTTGATACCGGAAGATGAATCTAGGAATGTCCTTGAATTTGAGAGTCATTATGTCATCCAGCCCATTCAGTCTTTCTGGGGAAATAAGATTGGAATATTAGGTGGTGTTTCATGTTCGGACGGATTTCAATATGCAAGCAATTGTAATTGTGAGAATTTAACGCCAGAAGATTTAAAAAATTTACTGATTGATTTTCTTCCTTCTTGAGCAACGCCCTCATAAGATACTGTGTCACTATAATTGAATATTCTCGACAAGATTACAGACATCGGAAATCCCCCCCTCATGGTGGCCGAGTTGTCCGGCAATCATGGTGGTGATTTAGGCAAGGCATTTCAGTTAGTTGAATCTGCGGTGGAAGCAGGTGCAGATGCGATTAAACTTCAGACATATAAACCAGAAACCATTACTGTGGATGGGGAAGACGATCGGTTTTTACTCAAGGAAGGATTATGGAAAGGCCGTTATTTAAAAGATCTTTACCGCGATGCAATGACGCCCTGGGAATGGCATAAACCTCTTGCCCAAAAGGCAGAGGAATTCGGTTCTTTTCTATTCAGTTCCCCTTTTGATGAAAGTGCGGTGAAATTTTTGGAATCCACGCTCAACCCTTTAGTACATAAAGTTGCTTCATTTGAACTCAATCATTTTCCATTACTTGAAGAAATAGGAAAAACCGGCAAACCGGTTTTTGCCAGTGTTGGTGTTTCCAATGATTCACAAATTCAAAGAGCAATCAGAACATTAGAGTCGAACGGATGTCCTCACATTACACTTTTGCATTGCGTGAGTGAGTATCCGGCTCAGCCGAAAGATTTTAACTTATCTTCTATGTTAAGTTTAAAAAAATACTCGGATAATATTTTATTTGGCTTATCCGATCACTCGCCTGGTCACACCGTCGCAGTAGCCGCAACTGCAATGGGTGCGAGAGTGATCGAAAAACATTTCACTTTAGATCGAAGTGAGCGTTCAATCGATGGTGGTTTTTCAATGCTTCCAGACGAGTTCAGGTCCCTGGTTAACGAAGTTAAATGTACTCATTCGGCAATGGGCAATGGACATTACTCGGATAATCGAAGTCAAAGCAAGGCGGCCTTTTTTAAAAGATCAATTTTGGTGTCTTCCGGAATTAAAAAAGGGCAAGTGTTAACTGCGTCCAATTTACGCGTGGCTCGACCTGGCGATGGGTTATGTCCAAGTTTGTGGCATGATGTTTTGGGACAAATTGCGTTAAAGGACATGGTTGTGGGACATCCGTTGTCTGACAGTGATTTTGAAAAAGAGAGTTAAATTATTTTTGAGTCTGGGTGGTTAAGTTTCTTAAATAATGCTATGTTATAATGTGTCTCATATTAAAATCGAAGAGATTGAAATACCGACTTTCCCTGGTTCAGTCGATGAACGTCTGCGGCAAACTTGTTGTTGGGTTTCTCAATATTGCCCGGGCAGATCTTTAACTCTTGAGCAAATTGGTAGCATTATGGGAGTATCGAGGGAAAGAGTCCGCCAAATTGAGGCTCATGCACTGCGTAAACTCAGGCATCCATCGAGAATCAAAATTTTGAAAGAGCATCATCTTTAATCAGATTATGGTAATTTTGATTTGGTACATGCAAGTTTCTCTTTAGACATTTAACGTCTTAAATACTGATATCGTGGTGGATAGCTTAAATTTGAAGATTGATAAGGCGGATGCTTATTTACTACTCAACGGCTTGTCCGGGATCGGTCCAATTTCCGCTCGTAATTTATTGGAATATTTTGAAGGTGACCCTACGGCAATTTTTCGTGCTAAAAAATCTGATCTGCTTCGGGTCAAAGGAATTGGCGAAAAAATTATTGATTCACTAATGGATTCCAAGAATCATGATTGGGTTCTTGCGGAAAATAAGAAAATTAAAAGTCGGGCGGTGTCTTTTGTGACACAAAACGAATTACCTGCTTTATTACTCGAAATTTATGACCCTCCGATTGGACTTTATGTAAACGGTGAACTGCCCGATCGGCCGTATGTTGGAATTGTCGGAACTCGTAATCCTACCATGTATGGGCAGAAGCAGGCCAGAGAAATGGCAGCGAATTTAACTGCGGCGGGATTTTGTATTGTCAGCGGAATGGCTCGCGGTATTGATTCAGCAGCCCATGAAGGCGCTCTCGAAGCCGGTGGTCCTACGGTTGCATTTTTAGGCAGTGGTATTGATATTGTTTATCCTCCTGAAAATATTAATTTATATCAACGGATTAGCAAGAATGGAGCGGTGGTCTCGGAATTTCCGTTTGGGCGAAAAGCGGATCGAAGAACATTCCCGATGCGAAACCGTCTGGTCTCTGGAGTATCACAGGCAGTTTTGGTTGTTGAATCTGCTGCATCGGGTGGAAGTTTAATTACGGCTCAATTTGCAGCAGATCAGGGAAGAACAGTCTTTGCCGTTCCGGGGAGGATTGATCAGCCAAGTTCAGCCGGTTGCCATAAGATCATAAGGGAAGGAGCCACTCTTGTGCGCTCATCTGCTGATATTATCGAAGACCTCCGACCCTATATGCTCCAAGATCAAATTTTACTGAATTTTGACGATGGTGAAAAAACTAATGGTTCGCGTGATCATATTACTGAAAATTTAAGTGAGACAGAAAAACTGTTGATCAGAGAATTAAATGAAGGGGAGCAGCTTTCACTTGTTGAATTAGAACAAAGGATTGGAATAGGGATTGCTGATACAATGTCTGCATTAACTCTGCTTGAACTTAACCGTCATGTTAAAAAACATCCGAGCGGTAAATTTGAGTTAATTTAGCAGTGCTCGTTTTTTAAAAGGGTTTTCCGTAGTTTTCCCGCTTGATTTTAAGAAACAAAGTCGTTGGGGTTGTGTACAGTTCAATTATTTCAGTTATTATATGATTAACACCATCGCCTCCACCCCATCCATTATTTGGCCGTTATTCGTTCTTTTGTTGAGCATTTCCTGGGTCGTTTTAGGGATTACAAAGCTTAAGTTGCACCCTTTCCTAACTTTGATGATTGCCGCAGTTATTGTCGGGTTACTTTCCGGACCATTACCGGATCCCAGTGCTGAGAATAAAGGTCTTTTTCATGATCGTGTTGATTTGCCGAGTTCTGAAAAAACTAATTATGCTCTTGCACTTACATGGTCTCTTCTTGGTTTCGGGAATACGGCGGGAGGGGTTGGCTTAATCATTGCACTCGCTGCAATTGTTGGAACTTGCATGCTGAAAAGCGGGGCGGCGGACCGAGTGGTGCGATTTTTGCTTTTACTTTTTGGAGAAAAGAAAGCCGGCTTAGTCCTTTTGCTCAGTGGGTTTATCCTATCTATTCCCGTTTTCTTTGACACTGTTTTCTTTCTTCTTATCCCTATTGCTCGGGCAATGGCAGTCCGGACGGGCGGGAAATATATTTTTTATGTCATGGCGATGGCAGGTGCAGGTGCCATTACTCATTCAATGGTTCCTCCGACCCCCGGACCGCTGATCATTGCGGATGGGTTGGGTCTGGACATGGGTGATGCATTGATAGCAGGTCTGATTGCGAGTGTTTTGCCTGCCTGTCTCGTTCTATATCTGGCCAATTTTTTCGCACGAAAATATGATTTCCCAATGAGGGAAGTTGCTGGTTCGACAAGAAAAAACCTCGAATCTGTGGTCGAGAAGTCCGATGCTGAGTTACCCTCAGTTTATCTGTCCTTTTTACCGATTGCTTTACCGATAATTCTTATATCCGGTGTCTCTTTGATTAAAATTTCGGCATTGCAGGATCATAATTTATTTCCTGTTCTTGTTTTTTTGGGTGAACCCAATGTGGCTATGGCACTGGCGGCACTTTCATCGGTTTATATTTTAGTGCAACAATCCAAGAAAGGTAATCCGCAGTGCAAGGAGAAGACAGCTAGTTTTTTGTCAAAAGAATTGCAGGAACCGCTTTCCACCGCGGGGATGATTATCTTAATTACCGGGGCAGGTGGAGCCTATGGAGGAATGATCCGGTTAAGCGGCGTTGGCCAATCCATTGAACATCTTGCCCGCGAATTTAATATTTCCTATGTTTTGCTTGCCTGGTCCGTTACTGCACTGATCCGGGTTGCTCAAGGCTCTGCTACAGTTGCAATGATTACGGGGGTAGGTTTAATGTCGGCAATTTTGGGAGATGGAGGCAGTCTCCCCTATGATTTGCTCTACATATTTTTGGCTATTGGTTTTGGTTCAATTACTCTTTCCTGGATGAATGACAGCGGGTTCTGGGTTGTCCAGAGACTCAGTGGTTTTACTGAAAATGAAATGCTGAAAACTTGGTCGATTTTACTTACAGCAATCTCTTTGATGGGGTTGTTGATTTGCCTGACTGGTTCGATATTGATGCCATTGAAATAGGCGAGTGAGGAATGTTAAGATTGTATAAATCCATCCGAGGAAATTTGCCGTGTCGATTTTTGGAGTTGTGTCCCAAATAATTCTATTTTGAAATAATTAATATCTTTCAATTAAGGCAAAGGTTGATAACGAACATCTACTCAAATTAGTTTATCAACTTCATCAGTTTCTTAATTCTTTTGATTGCTTTTAAAGAAAAGAATTGTAAGTATTAAGCTAGTTTAGGGGAGTTTCCAGCGGGAAACTGAGAGGCTTGCACGATCTGCAGACGACCCTTAGAACCTGATGCGAACATTCACGCCGTAGGGAAAACTTGACGAAAACCGTTGATGATCTCTGGCAAATTTTTAACTGACAGCCATGATAAAAAAAGTAGAAGATCAAACTAAAACGGAGCACAGCTCATTTGCTCATTCCAGTAAGGTATATGTAAATGGGAATCATCCTGGCGTTCATGTCCCTATGCGGGAGATATCACTTTCCCCGAGTCAGCTGCCCGATGGGGAAACTGCAGAGAATGAAGCCGTTCGTGTCTATGACACATCTGGTGCATGGGGGGATCCGGGTTTTCATAAAGATTCAACTAAGGGGCTGCCGTTATTACGTTCGGAATGGATCAGTCAAAGAAACGACACACAAATAATCGACGGTAGATCCATCCAACCAATTGATAATGGTTATTTATCTGTTAAGCATGCGACTCGGACGGAAGAAAGAACAAATGATCTTCCAGATTTTGATTTATCAGAAAGGGAAGTGCTTCGCGGTAAAAGCGGAAAAGCTGTGACTCAACTTCAGTATGCAAGAGACGGAATAATAACTCCAGAAATGGAGTTTATTGCCATTCGTGAGAATATGAAGTTACAATCTTTGGCTCAAAACATTGAAACCTCTCCCGATGAAGTAAGGAATTCTCTTTTCCATCAACATTCAGGTAAGTCATTTGGTGCTTCGATTCCCAAAGAAATTACTCCTGAATTTGTTCGAAGTGAAGTCGCGCGTGGCCGGGCAATTATCCCTGCAAATATTAACCACCCCGAACTTGAACCAATGATAATTGGCCGTAATTTCCTAGTGAAAATAAATGCTAATATTGGAAACTCAGCGGTAGCATCCTCGATTGAAGAAGAGGTTGAGAAAATGCGGTGGGCAACCAAATGGGGGGCAGATACTTTGATGGATTTATCCACCGGGAAGAATATTCACCGTACCCGCGAATGGATAATTCGTAATTGCCCCGTTCCCGTAGGAACCGTCCCGATTTATCAGGCTTTAGAGAAAGTCAGGGGGAAACCAGAGGATTTAACTTGGGATATTTTTAAAGACACTCTGATTGAGCAAGCTGAACAGGGGGTGGATTATTTCACTATTCATGCTGGTGTTTTGTTGCGTTATGTTCCCATGACTAGTCGAAGAATGACAGGCATCGTAAGCCGGGGTGGTTCTATCATGGCCAAATGGTGCCTGTCCCATCACAAGGAAAATTTTCTCTATGAAAAATGGGACGAAATTTGTGAAATTATGGCTGCGTATGATGTCTCCTTTTCAATTGGGGATGGGCTACGACCCGGCTCGATTGCGGACGCCAATGACGAAGCCCAGTTTGCTGAGCTTAAAACCCAAGGTGAACTGACGACTCGTGCATGGGAATATGGAGTGCAAGTTATGAATGAGGGCCCTGGTCATGTACCCATGCACATGATCCAGGAAAATATGGAAAAGCAGTTGGACTGGTGCCATGAAGCACCATTCTATACGCTCGGTCCGTTGACAACCGATGTTGCTCCGGGTTATGACCATATAACAAGTGGTATTGGAGCGGCAATGATCGGTTGGTACGGCTGTGCAATGCTTTGTTATGTTACGCCCAAAGAGCATTTGGGGCTGCCTGACCGAGAAGATGTAAGAGAGGGAGTAATTACTTACAAATTAGCTGCTCATGCGGCGGACCTAGCAAAAGGGCATCCATCGGCTCAATTTCGTGATAATGCCTTATCCAAGGCAAGGTTTGAATTTCGCTGGGAGGATCAGTTTAATCTGTCCCTTGACCCCGAAAAAGCACGTGAATTTCATGATCAAACCTTGCCGAATGAAAGTGCCAAGACAGCACATTTCTGCTCGATGTGCGGTCCTCATTTTTGTTCCATGAAAATCAGTGAGGACGTACGGAAGTATGCCCGTGAAAATGGAATAGATGATGATGGTTCGGCGTTAACCAAGGGAATGGAAGAGAAATCGAAAGAATTTCTTTCAGCCGGTGGTGAGATCTACTCAGAAGGTAAAGCAAAATGACTGTTTTTGTGAACGACGAGTCAAAGGATGTCTCTCATGGTTTGCCCTTGAGTGCTCTTTTGTCAGAAATCGGAATGGTTGAACTTTCGGGCTGGGCAATTGCAATGAACGGGGTTGTCGTGCCAGTGGATGAAATCGAGAGAATTAGTCTGTCCGAGGGTGACCGTTTGATTTTCATCCAAGCTACCCAAGGCGGATGAGCGAATTACCAAGTATAATATTAATCTCACCTCCCTCCAGGAAGAGTGGGGAAGTGGAAATATTAACGAAATTATTTGAGGCTGGATTAGCTCGATTTCATCTTAGAAAACCAAACTGGTCGGTAAGGGAATTATCTCAATACCTTTCGCAAGTGCCCACCGAGCATATTTCTAAGATTGTGATTCATCGATCGCCGGAATTGCTTAATGATTTTCCACTCGCTGGATATCATCACACATCAACTGAATCGATTAGGCAAATAAAAGGGAGCCATAGCCGGTCGCTGCATAAATTGAGTGAATTGATAAACCTCCAAGACCGGTTAGATTACGCTTTTTTCGGGCCAGTTTACCATTCAATTTCCAAAAAAGGTTACACTCCCAAAATTTCCCTAAATGAAATTTTTGCATTTTTTAACTCCGGAAAGTTAAAACAGTTACCAAAGGTACCCAAAATTTATGCATTGGGTGGAATCCGGAAAAAGAAAATTAAGAAATTATCAGAAATTGGATTTAACGGGGTCGCACTCTTAGGTTCTGTATGGGGCAGTCGTGACCCATTACGGGCAATGAATGAATTTTTGAAACTCGATGTTGAATTTCTTTTAAGTTCAAGAAATCAAGCCGGTAAAGATCCGATTTTAGTTTCATAGAGTTTCTCCGTTGTATGGATATTTTACCTTCTCTCATCTGTATCACCACAGATAACAGTATTTTTTCTCACCAAGAACAGGTTTTAGCTTTTATCGGAAAAGGAGCACGGTTTGTACAGATCAGATCGAAAGCCTTGGATAAAGATGAGCTTGGCCGCCAAGTTGAGCAATCCCTGAAATATGTGAATGAAAGCGGGGCTCTTTTAATTGTAAATGATTTCCTCGATCTTGCGCGCGATTTTGCAGTGAGTGGCGTCCATTTGGGAGTCAATGATTGTTCGGTTGAGCGGGCAAGGGAATTACTTGGTGCTGATGCAATTATTGGATCTACAGTTCATAACTTGGATGATGCGATTAAGGTAAAGGAGTTGGGCCTTTGCGACTATGTCGGATTGGGTCCAATTCGTGGTTCCCGCACCAAACTTGATTTAGCACCGGTCTTATCGAAAGAAACTATAGATGAAATTTTGAATCTATTATCCCCATTACCAGTTTATTTAATTGGGGGTATTGAATTGAGTGATTGCGATTTAATTTCTCGATATGATATTGCCGGAATTGCAGTTTGCTCGGCACTTTCCCAGGGGAGTGGTTGCGGTAATCAAGTGGGTCATTTTATTGAGTATTTAGAATCATCGAATTTAAACATGGTGTGAGTGAGCAAACTGATAATTTAATGTTGGGGGACATCGAGTTTACATCTCGTTTATTTGTGGGTACGGGAAAATTCGAATCCGGAGATTTACTTAAGAAGTCTGTCTCCTCGAGTGGCTCCCAAATGGTTACCGTTGCAATGAAAAGAGCGAATCCCGGTTCCAATGAGGATTCAATTCTTGATTTTCTTGATTCTGAAACAGTAAGAATCTTACCGAACACCTCTGGAGTTCGTGATTCTAAGGAAGCGGTATTTGTTGCTGAAATGGCAAGAGAGGCGTTGCAAACGAATTGGTTGAAGTTGGAAATTCATCCCGACCCTAAGTATTTAATGCCTGATCCCATTGCGACCCTTGAAGCAACAAAGGAATTAGTTCAAGCTGGTTTTATTGTCCTCCCTTATTGTCATGCGGATCCTGTTTTATGCAAAAAACTTGAAGAAGCGGGGGCTGCGGCTGTTATGCCCTTGGGGTCTCCAATTGGAAGTAATCAGGGGCTCCAGAGCAGAGAATTTCTGCGTATTATAATCGAGCAGTCCACTGTCCCTGTGGTGGTGGATGCAGGAATTGGTGCACCATCACAGGCTGCCGAAGCAATGGAAATGGGTGCCGACGCGGTTTTGGTGAATACCGCAATTGCCGTGTCCAATGATCCCGTGTCAATGGGAGACGCATTTGGTAAAGCTGTAAGAGCAGGAAGGACGGGGCGTTTGGCAGGTATGGGGAAAGCGAGAAATGTGGCCTCTGCCACTTCTCCATTAACTAGTTTTCTTTCCTAAGTATACAGATGAATTCATTTGTTGAAAAATTTGACAATGTTGATTGGAACCAATCAACAATTGAAATTAACAGTGTAGATCGTTGTTCAATTGAAAAGGCAATCGAGGGCAAGGGTGATGGAGGATTACATGATTTGGTTGCATTGCTTTCCCCTCTGGCTGGTCGAGAATATCTCGAGGAAATGGCTCAAATGGCTCACCAGTTAACCTTGCAAAGATTTGGTAAGGTGATTCGATTATTTGCCCCGATCTATCTCTCAAATGAATGCAATAATGTATGCGATTACTGCGGTTTTAGCATGGGGAATCAAATACCTCGCAAAACACTTTCAATGGCTGAGATCCTTCGTGAAATAGGGGTTTTGAAAAAAAATAAATTTGAGCATATTCTTTTGGTTACCGGAGAATCTTCCAAACGGGTAGGAGTTGATTATCTTTATGATTCAATCAAACTTTTGGACCAATATTTCTCAAATGTTTCCATGGAAGTTCAGCCTTTGAGAGAAGATGAATATGCCCATTTGATTGGAGCTGGTTTACATGCGGTTTTAGTTTATCAGGAAACTTATGAGAAAAACAGTTATGCCCAACATCACGAAAAGGGCAAAAAAAGGAATTTTAACTGGAGATTGGGCACCGCGGACAGGCTGGGACGTGCCGGTATCAATAAAATTGGATTGGGATGTCTTTACGGGCTTACGAAAGATTGGCGAACGGATGCCTATTTTGCCGCAATGCATTTAGATTATTTAGAAAAAAAATATTGGCAGACTTCTTTTTCGATGTCTTTTCCACGAATTCGTCCATGTGAAGGAGAAGTTCAGCCAGTGGTGGATTTAAATGATCGGGATTTGGTTCAATTACTTTGCGCTTTCCGAATCTTTAATCATGAACTTGAATTAAGTCTGTCAACCCGGGAAAATCCATCACTCCGTGAAAATCTACTGCCACTCGGAATTACTTCCATGAGTGCGGGATCTAAGACCAATCCGGGTGGTTATTTCGACGAGGAGGAATCCTTGGAGCAATTCTCCACATCTGATCAAAGAAGCCCGGTTGAAATTGCCGCAATGCTTCGTCATAAAGGATATGAGCCTGTGTGGAAAGATTGGGATTCCTCATATCATTCTCATGAATTGATTCCCGGACCAAGTAAATATTCAGTGCCTGGGGATAAAGAAAAAGTGTTGATTGCCTCATAACCCCTCTATCTCATAAGGAGCAAGTATTGGAAATGGAGCTTTCAATCGGTGAAAAAAATCAGTACCAAAGGCATCTGTCGCTTCCCAAAATTGGGGAAAAAGGACAACTTTCACTAAAAGAAGCGAAAGTTTTAGTAGTTGGCGCGGGAGGTTTGGGCTGTCCGGTTTTACAATACCTGGCTGCTGCTGGTGTCGGAAAAATAGGGATTGTAGATCAGGACGTAGTTGAACCATCGAATTTACACCGCCAGGTCTTATATACGCATGACGATATTGGAGAAGCAAAAGTAAATGTCGCGTCCCAAAAATTAAATCGTTTAAACCCATATATCGAGATTGTTCCTCATCTGGTTCGCTTAACTGCGGTGAATGCGGTTTCCATATTTGATGGATATGACCTGGTGGTGGACTGTACCGATAACTTTGCCTCCCGTTATTTAATCAATGATGCCTGCGTCCTGTACGGTAAGGTTTTAATCTACGGTGCAATTTATCAGTTTGAGGGACAGATCAGTGTGTTTAATTTTAATGACGGACCCACTTACCGCTGCTTATTTCCAGAACCCCCCCAATCCGATATTTTACCAAATTGTTCCGAGATTGGAGTACTGGGAGTGCTTCCCGGTATAATCGGAAGCTTTCAGGCAATGGAGACAATAAAAGTAATTACTGGAATCGGAGATGTGCTTTCGGGCAAAGTTTTACTTTATGATGCCCTGAAACAAAATAATCGAGTTATCAAAATAAAACCAAATAAAAAGAACCGTGAAATAGTTGAGCTTTCAGATACTTTGTACAGTTGCTCAGCTGATTCCCAATTAGCGAATTCCATGATTATTGAAATTGAACCGAAACAATTTTCCGAGATGTTGGTAAAGTCCGAAAATATCCTAGTCATTGATGTGCGGGAACAATGGGAGAGGGAAGTTTCAAAAATATCTCCTTCCTGTCATATCCCATTGGGAGAATTTTCTTCATCCGTTGAGCCAATTTTACCCGACGAATGTTCCAAAGAACAAACGGTTATGCTTTATTGTAAAGCTGGTGTGAGAAGCAGAATGGCCTGCGAAGTTCTCAAGGAACACGGTTTTAAGAATCTCTTTAATCTCAGCGGTGGAATTTTAAAGTGGGAGGCCGAAGGCTATCCCCTGGCTTAATGCCAAATATCTTGGTTATCGGCGCCACGGATAGTTCCGCAGGGGCTGGTCTTACTGCTGACTTGGAAACAATTTTTAGACTGGGCGGGAAATGTTTTCCGGTTTTTACTGCGGTGACCGTTCAGGGCCCCGGACAACATTTTAATTCTCAAGTAATTCCAGCCTCAGTCATAAAAGAACAATTTGATTCAATTCTTAATCAAAAAATTGACGCAATCAAAGTGGGAATGCTTCCAAATAAAGAATCAATAGAAGCGGTGGCCCAATTTTTTGAACGGATTAACTGTCCCCGCATTATTCTGGATCCCGTAATCAAAAGTTCTTCCGGTGCCAGTCTTTTAGCGGAAAAAGATCTGGGCTATTTAAAGGAAGTTTTATTTCCGCTCGTTTCCTTGGTCACACCCAATTTGTTTGAGGCCAATCGCTTGACCGGTAAAAATTATTCGAGTACTCCTGACTTTCCTGATTTAGCCCAGGATTTTATCTCTTTTGGTACGAAAGCAGTACTGATCAAGGGGGGACATTCAAAAAGTATTCTTTGCACAGATTTCTTTCTTGATTCAGGAGGTTCTGAAAGTTTTTTCGAGCACCAAAGAATTCCAAATGGCACGCAGGTCAGAGGGACAGGTTGCCGATTGGCAAGCTCGATTGCTTACTACTTGGGTGATGGCCAGACCATGGCGGGTGCTGTCAAATCAGGAATTGATTATTTGCAAAATTATATCGTTGTACAAGTAGAATAGATTCTTTTTGCCGTTACCGACCTAATGCTTTTCGGATAAGTTCTTCAGTGGATGCGTTTTTACCGATCTCATCGGAGGCTTTGCGAATCGCCTGATCTGCGTCCGTTGCCTTGTAGCCTAGCGTGAGGAGCGCCGAAACGGCGTCGTGATAGAAGCCAAATCCGGGGTTATTATCCGATTCAGTGGGATGAGCTTCGGTATTACTTTTGGCCACAGGAGCAGACGGGGAGGACGAGCCTTTGGGCAGGACTTTGTCCTTGAGTTCGACCACAATTCTTTCCGCGGTCTTTTTCCCGAGTCCCTGTGCTTTTGAAAGCATGGCAACATCCCCACCAGCAATCGAGGTTTTGAGCATTGGTAAGGAAAGCGAACCCAGTAAGTTAAGTGCAATGCGTGGGCCAATTCCGGAAACTTTATCAACAATCATACGGAAAAAATCCCGCGATTCCCGATCAATAAATCCATAAAGCGTCTGAGAATCCTCACGATAGGTTGCCTGGGTGTAGAGTTTGATTTCCTTTCCTAATGGGGGAAGTTTTTCCGAAGTAGTGAGAGGAATATTCACCTCGTATCCGATTCCCCCAACTTGAACTATGGCCATATTTAATTGGCACTCGATTAAGTCTCCTTCAATAAAAGCGATCATAAATATTAAGCTATCAGGTTAATCCGAGCACATCCTGCATGGAATAAAGTTTGGCGGGTTGATTGACAACCCAGTTAGCGGCTTTTAATGCTCCGGCCGCAAATATCACTCGATCCGTTGCCCGGTGGGTTAACTCAATGCGCTCTCCCATGCCGGCAAACATCACAGTGTGCTCGCCCACAATGTCACCGCCCCGAATTGCGTGTGATCCGATTTCATTCTTTTTTCTTTCTCCCGGCATCCCCTCGCGACCATGAGAAATATCGTTATCACCGGCATTTCTTGAATCCTTAAGTATTTCAAGGAGCCTGTCTGCCGTTCCACTTGGCGCATCTTTCTTCAGTCGATGGTGCATTTCAATAACTTCCGGATCAAAATCAGAGTCAGAATCCAATACTTTTGCTGCTTGTTGGGTAAGAAAAAATAAAAGATTCACACCCGTGGAAAAATTACCCGCCCAAACCATGGGGATTGATTGGGATAATTTTTCAATTGAGAGACGATCCTCTTTATCATGACCAGTGGTTCCAATTACCATGGGTTTGCTGTACTTTTGAGCAAGGCGTGCGAGAGAAAGAGTGGCGTCGCGGAGCGAGAAATCAATCACCACATCGCAATCCGCGATTCCATCCTCCGGGTTGTCTCCCAAGTCGATGGGGACACAAATTTGGCAGTTATGTTCCGAAGAAATTGATTGAATGGCTTTTCCCATTCGACCTTTTGCTCCACTTAATAAAATTTTTAGACTCATGAAATTTAAGCAATATGAAGTGATTCCGCCATTGACTTAAGCACCTTTTGGTTAACTTCAGAGGGTGGAGAGAGAGGTAACCTGACTTCCGGAGATTCAATTAAACCTTTTAAATAAAGAAGCGTCTTGATGGGAACTGGATTGGGCTCAATAAAGATATCGTTAAAAAATTGGAAGTTTTTAAGGTGGATTTCGAGCGCTTCCTGATAGTGGCCCTGAAGGGCAGCATTTACCAGATGACTTACCTCCTTTGGCATTATGTTTGAGGCAACGCTGACAACGCCTTTCGCGCCGCAGGCCATGAATGGAAGGGTAAGGCCATCATCTCCTGATAACACAACAAAATCCCGATCCATGGCAACAACCGTTTCTGAAACCTTTGCTGAACGGCCCCCGGCTTCCTTGACTGCACATATATTGGGATACTTTTCTGATAATCTTTGTATGGTAGCAGTCGAAATTTCAATTCCGCAACGCGAAGGGATGGAGTAAAGGACAATTGGTTTTTCGGTGCATTCGGCAAGGACGCTGAAATGAGCAAATAATCCGTCCTGGCTCGGCTTGTTATAGTAAGGGGCGACTAATAAAAAAGCATCTGCACCTGCCCGGTCCGCTTTTTGAGTTAATTCAAGGGCTTCCTGAGTAGAATTTGCACCCGTTCCCGCAATTACAGGAATTTTTCCGTCGACAATTTCCACTGTTTTTTGAATGACCTGAAGGTGTTCTTTATCGGTGAGGGTAGGGGATTCCCCCGTAGTTCCGCAAGGGACAATCCCCGAGATCCCTGATAATAACTGGGCGTTGATAAGGCTTTCAAGGTCGGTATAAGATACCAAACCCTCTTTCATGGGAGTGATGAGAGCAGTATGTGCTCCGTGAAGTAGTTTCTTGTCCATTTGAAATAAATATGTGAGAAAGGATGATTCCCGTCTTTTACACATGTTCTTTCTCCACAGGATTTTTTCTGTGGTCAACTTTTTAATGGTGGAAACTCAAAGGATTCGTAATTTTTGTATCATAGCGCACGTCGATCATGGCAAGACAACCTTGTCGGATAGGCTGCTTGAGAGTACCCAAACGGTAATGGCTCGGGAAATGAAGGATCAATTACTCGATTCAATGGATTTGGAGCGGGAACGGGGTATTACAATTAAATGTCATCCCGTATCAATGAATTATCGTTCCAAGGACGGGGAAGAATATCTTTTTAACCTTATAGATACTCCTGGGCATGTTGATTTTTCTTATGAAGTATCCCGCAGCTTAGCGGCTTGTGAGGGGGCACTTTTACTCGTGGATGCATCTCAGGGGGTAGAAGCACAAACACTCGCGAATGCCCAACTTGCCGAGGCTCAGGGTCTCACTATCATACCGGTAATCAATAAAGTTGACTTACCAAGTGCCGATGTAGAACGAGTTTCCAAGCAGATTGAAGATATCCTCGCCATACCCGCTGAGGAAGCAATCTTAGCGAGTGGGAAGTCAGGGATTGGAGTGGAAGACATTCTTGAGGCAGTAGTGGAGCGCTTACCTGCCCCAAGATGGACGGAATATGAGCAACCACGGGCTCTTGTTTTTGACAATCAGTTTGATTCGTTCAAAGGCGTGATTTGTTATATACGGGTTTTTTCGGGAAGTTTTAATAAAAATGCCAATCTTCTTCTAATGAGTGAGTCCAGGAAAACTCCGATTAAAGAAGTGGGGAAATTCTGTCCCCAACCTGTTCCGATGAAAAATTTAAATGTGGGAGAAGTGGGCTATATTGTGACCGGAATTCGGGATGTTACGGAAATTAAAATTGGGGATACGCTTACTCTCGCGGATAATCCTGCACAGGAAATGCTGCCGGGGTATAAAGAAGTCAGACCGATGGTTTTTAGCGGACTTTATCCGTTGGACACTTCAGATTATGAAAAATTAAAGAAAAGTGTGGGGAAGCTTCGGTTGAATGATGCGGCTTTTACCTTCCAGTCAGAGACTTCAGTAGCACTTGGATTTGGTTTTCGTTGTGGCTTCCTGGGACTTCTGCACATGGAGATCATTCAGGAGCGCCTTCGTCGAGAATATGATATTGATCTTATTTCGACCTATCCCAGTGTAGTTTATAAAGTTCATTTAACTGCGGGTGGGGTAATTGAGGTAGATAATCCATTGGATCTACCAGAAATTACAGAAATTCTTAAAATCGAGGAACCGACGATACTTGCCCGTATTCACGCTCCGAATCATTGCATTGGTGATTTACTGGCACTGGTTACTGAAAAAAGAGGTTCCTGCAGCGATACTGAAACAATTGATGAAACTCGGGTTATGATGACCTGTCATTTACCGTTGAATGAAATTTTGGTTGATTTTAATGACCGTTTAAAAAGTGTTACCCACGGATATGGTTCTATGGACTATGACATGGCTGACTATGTTGAATCGTCTCTCGTGCGAATGGAGATTCTTGTAAATGCGGAACCCGTTGACGCTTTTTCAACTATTGTGCATAAAGATAAAGCTGAAAACCGGGGTAGGGCACTATGTTCAAAATTAAAGGATATTCTTCCCCGGCAACTGTTTAAAATTGCCTTACAGGCAGCGGTGGGAGGAAAGTTTATTGCCCGTGAAACCATTAGTGCAATGCGCAAAGATGTAACTGCCAAGTGTTATGGGGGAGATATTTCCCGAAAAAGAAAACTTTTGGAAAAACAAAAAGAAGGAAAAAAAAGGATGAAACAAATTGGCAATGTCAATATTCCCCAGGAAGCCTTCGTGCAGATACTGAAAAGTTCAACTTAGAGTTTATTTATGAGCGAGAAAATAAAAGCGAAAAGATCACAGAAAAAGGGAGCCAAGGAAATCCTCCGACTTGGCCAGAAAGCATTGGATTACAGAAGGGATATTTTAAGCAGCGAGCAAGTGGATGGGTTGGAAACCTCATTAAAGGAATTAAGGGATGTTCTGGGCAAAAAACTAATTTTGATAGATGAACTGGAAGAAAAAGCGGAAAAGGTAGACCTTGAATTAAAAAAATCGGGTGGTCTTTATTACCACAAGAAAGGGTGGGTTGAAAATATTGAGATGCTTATGGTAGCGGCCATCGTGGTGATTGGAATAAGAAGCTTTTTTTTACAGCCTTTTATTATTCCCACGAATTCAATGTATCCTTCTTTTTTTGGAATGCAGCCCAATTTATACGAAGAAGATAACGAAGTCCCCAATTTACTTGAAAGAAGTGTTGATAAGGTACTGTTGGGGGCTTCTCATTATCGTTTGAATTTGGAAAGTTCAGGTAATCTGTACTTAGTGTTACAAAACGGAGGAAGCTTCCGGTACGCCAACGCAACTTTTCCAAATGGCCGGTTTTTTGTTTTTCCAAGTACGGTGAAAGAATATGTTTTTGAAGTCGGTGGCAAAGAACATACTTTACAGGTGCCCGCGGAATTTGATTTTGACACCCTGCTTGCGAAGAAATTTGCTGGAATTGAAAATCTGCGTGATTTACCTCTGATTGTTACTCAGGATCAGGGATTCACGGGGAACCGGCTTAAATTATCAGATCAGGACTATCAAAAGGGTGATGTCGCGATTGCTTTTGATATTTTATTGGGCGATGCCTTGTTTGTGGATCGAATGTCCTACAATTTTATTAAACCCAGTGCGGGGGATCCGGCTGTTTTTCGTACTGGTTCTATTGATGAATTTAACCGAAAACTTGGTATCCCGGTGAGAAACTTTATTGGTGAGGATAAATACTACATTAAACGATTGGTGGGCGAACCGGGAGATCAATTGGAGATGAAAGTCCCCGATGCGATATTTACCAACGGAACAGATGTGCGTAAAGGTGTACCAGGCGTGCTTTTTCGCAATGGCAAACCAATTACGGGGAAGATTGCCTTTGATCAAAACCGTAAAAGAACTGAAGCATTGGCCGCTAATCCGGACGCTGAAAATCCAATGAAATATCCAGGCTATCGGGCAGAAGGCCTTCTTTCCAATCGTGAGGTGCTGAAGGTGCCCACAAAAGAGAGCCCAGATAATCCTACGGGGTTGAACGGATATTTTGCAATGGGCGATAATTCAACCGACAGTCTTGATGGCAGAGCCTGGGGGTTTGTTCCACATAATGAAATAATTGGTCGAGCATTTGTAGTTTATTATCCGTTTACTAAACGATGGGGATTATCCGATTAATACAAATTGTGTGCAGATCCACGGATAGACATAGGTTTCGCACAATATGCATTATGTCTAATTAATGTAAATCATGTTCCCTTCTTCTAGACTGCCAAGTTGGATAAAGTCCCGTAGTTCAGGTGTGCTTCTCCATATGACTTCGTTACCAGGTGAGTTCGGAATTGGTAACCTTGGTCAAGTATCACATGATTTTATTGATTTCCTGCATCATTCCGGATTTCGGTTCTGGCAAATCTGCCCGGTCGGGCCAACCGGTTATGGGGATTCTCCCTACCAAGTCTTTTCCTCCGCTGCCGGAAATCCCTATTTAATTGATTGGCACGCTCTTATTGATGCCGGAGTTATTAATCGTGACGATCTTTCTGAACTGATTTCAAATCCTGACCAAAATATTAATTATGGACACTTGTATGAGCATTTTTACAAAGTTGCCCAGATTGCGTATTCAAATTTTAAGCAAGAACCTCATTGCATCGAAGAAAAATATGGAGAGTTATCTGCTTTTATCGATGAAAATAACTTTTGGCTAAAGCCTTACTGTTCCTATCAGGCAATTAAAAATTCTTCCCTGGGCAAACCCTGGTGGGAATGGGATAAAAAATACAGAAATTACGGTGATTACACTGAAGTTTTTTCAGATATTCAATGGGCAAACTTTCATTTGCATACATTTCTACAATATTTATTTTTTGCTCAGTGGAAAGAGATGCGGGCATATGCGTATAGTAAAGGCATTCAAATTCTAGGTGATTTACCGATTTATGTGGCTCCGGATTCTGCCGATGTATGGGAAAGACCGGAGCTTTTTCAGGTTGATCCAGAAGAAGGTAAGTTTTCACATGTTGCTGGTGTGCCGCCTGATTACTTTAACGCGGATGGACAATATTGGGGTAACCCGCTCTATAATTGGAACGCTCATCAAGATGAAGGATATGAATGGTGGATGCAGCGACTGCAGTCTCAATTGCGCCTTTTTGATGTGGTCAGAATTGATCATTTTCGTGGATTTCATGATTATTGGAGCATTCCTACCAGTACAAAGGATGCCAGGAAGGGAGAATGGCAGGATGGACCTGGTCTTGATTTTTGGAAAGTCGTCGCCAAGCGGTTCCCCGCCCTTCCCTTCCTGGCGGAAGACCTTGGACTAATAACCGAAGGAGTTCGCAAATTAAGAAAAGAAGCCAGTCTTCCAGGAATGGCAGTTTTGCAGTTTGCATTCGATGGCGATGCTAAAAATCTTTACCTTCCGCACAACCTCACTTCCGATTTGGTTCTTTATACTGGCACCCATGACAATGACACCACCTGTGGATGGTATCAATCATCCGACGAGGAAATTCGGGGAAACTTTAGAACTTATTTTAATATACCCGGTGATTTTCCTTCCTGGGATATGCTCCGCATGGCCTATCGTACAATTGCAAAACTGGTCATCATTCCGATGCAGGATATTCTCAGCCTCGGTTCTGAGGCACGCCTCAATGAACCCGGTCATCCATTCGGAAACTGGACTTGGCGAATGACTCCGTGGCAACTTCAGAATGTATCACAGGAATGTTCCCGTTATCTCAGAAACCAAGCTGAAGTCTGTGGCCGTATAGAAAATATCAAGGTCGCTTCTTCTTTAAATAAGTAAATTAATCATTTATACAGGGTTAACTTGAAAAGACTTATCCCATATTTTCTTCTTTTAAGATCCTATTGGTGTGCCTTTCTGATTGCATTGGGATGCGGTGTTATTTACGGAGTCTCCAGCGGATTTGGATTGCCTTTCATGATTGATCAGGTGTTCCCCAAAATTTTCCCGTCAGATCCTGCACCTTTCGAGCTGAGTGATTGGGAATTATTTTTTTATGTCTCATGGTTTCCCATGGTGTTTTTTATTCGGGGAGTAAGTGGTTATTTTAATTCTTATTTTATTAATTACTGCGGTATTCGGGTGCTGGAAAAAATCAGGTTCAAGGTTTTTGGAAAACTTCAACGCCTTCCCATATCTTTTTTTCACCGTAATCAGGAGGGTGACCTACTTAGTCGGATGATTTCAGATACCGCACAGTTGCAGTCTGCAATCTTGCAGGTGAGTAATGACTTAATTAAGCAACCGATCACATTTATAGGAGCGATTGCCGCCCTAGTTGTAATGGCAGTTCAGCGTGAAGGGATGGCTTTTGTTCTCCTTTGTCTGGTTGTTATACCAATTTGTATTTTTCCGATTCGCCGGATTGGTGAACTTCTTTTGAATAAAGCTCTGAAAATGCAGGAAAAAGCCGGTGATCTTACTTCGGTTCTGAGCGAAAATTTATCTGCACACAAAGAGGTCAGGGCATTTAATCTTGAAGAGAGGGAAAAGACCCGCTTTTCGGATGCTTCTGAAAAGTTCGTCAACGCCCGTATGAAGGTGATCAAATATTCACATTTGTTGACCCCACTTATTGAAATTATAACAACCGTTGGAATTTCTGCGGCAATTTTTCAGGCATCCCGCAAATCGATTCAATTAGATGCGGTTGTGCCGGTAATTGTTGCCCTTTACATGTCCTACGAACCGATTAAGAAATTGGGTGGTATTCATAATTCTGTGAAACAGGCACTGGCATCCTTGCAGAGACTGGAAGATATTCTTGAATCAGACGAAAAAATATTGGATCCAAATCATCCCGTTGAGATAGAAAGAATTAAAGGTGAATTGGAATTTAAAAATGTATCATTTTCTTATTTGAACCGGGAGGATGAACAGAATGAAATCCCGGCTTTGGTGAATTTGAATTTAAAAATAACTGCGGGCGAAGTGGTTGCACTTGTGGGTCCTAGCGGAGGTGGAAAAAGTACTCTGGTCGGACTTTTACCCAGATTTTATGATCCTGAAAAGGGAACTGTTTTGATGGATGGTGTCGATTTGCGAAATCTTTCGCTTCAGAAGGTGCGCGAGGCAGTTGCCCTTGTTCCGCAAAAACCCTTTCTTTTTGACCTTGATGTGGAAAAAAATATTGAGCTTGGATATTCAAAATATACTGACACCAGTGTTCAGGAGGTGACCCAATTAGCGTATGCAGATGAATTTATCAGGGATTTTGAAAATGGATACCAGGAACGCCTTGGCGAGAAAGGAAACCGTCTATCCGGAGGGCAACTTCAAAGGTTGGCACTTGCTCGTGCATTTTACAAAAACTCTCCCTTCCTCGTCCTCGATGAAGCGACTTCCGCTTTGGATGCTGAGAACGAGGACAAAATTCACGAGGCAATGGAAAAACTGATTAAGGGAAAGACCACTCTATTGATCGCACATCGGTTTAGTTCCCTGCGATTAGCTTCGCGAATACTGGTTTTAAATAAGGGCCGTGTCATTGCGGATGGCACCCATGAAAAAGTCTATTCGGAATGTGAATTGTACCGTACGCTTTACGACCAGCAAAAAGAAGGCTTGGCCTAGTTTTTCATTTACCCTTGTTGCGCACTATTCTCATTAACTCGAGTCCATCACTGGGTGGACCCTCGGGAAATGAAACAGTCGGTTTTAAATTGAAGGGCAAAGCGGAGCGGAAAAAAGCCAAGGTATTGGCACAAAACCAACTCACTAGGATGACTTCACCCCAAGTTGGGAAAGTATAATCAAAAATAATCCAACCCGTACCCACAGCGAGCATGAACGACGCAAGTGGTCCAGAGCTAATGATAATAATAAGTTGCAGTTTTGAAAGTCCGTCCCTTGCGTAACCGCTAAAGCCTTCCCGACCATTAAAAAAACTCAGTTGCCAATGAAGCCTGCCAATCTTTCCTGACTTCGTTTTTGTTCCCCCCCCTACCCTCAGCATCACTTCTTCCCTGGTTAATATTAATGCTGAAAGGATGTGACCCATTTCATGAAAAAAAGTGGCGAACGAATTAAAAACAATCAGTCCTATCCATGCACAAAAAATCCAAGGCAGACCTTCCAGACTCAGATAATTTATGTTATTGGCAATGTAAATCATGTTTCTAGCGATTGAACTTGCCCGGTAATATTCATTTTATAAGCTTGGTTATGTTGAATGATATCAGATGTTTAAATTTATCAAGCAAGCCTTCTCGGGTAAGAAATTGGTTGTTCGGGTTCCGCATGCGAAAGGATTGCCCTTGACTGATCAGAATCAGTTTGGTGAGGATGCCGAGTCAAGGCAGTGGATTGGGGTGGATTTGGATGGTACATTAGCGGAAGCAGTACCTTGGCAAGGCTTCGAGCATATTGGCAAGCCTGTTCCCAATATGATGAAACGTTTGAAGATTTGGATTGAAATGGGCTATCGTGTAAAAATTGTCACGGCACGCGCCCAGGACCCAGAACAAGCCATTCCCCCCATTCGAAAATGGCTACAAAAACAAGGCCTACCTGACCTTGAGATCACCAATGCCAAGGATATGGATATGATTGAGCTTTGGGATGATCGTTGCGTTCAGGTTATTCCCAATACGGGGAATCCGGTTGGGCCAGCTTCCGATCCCTATCGGAATCGTAACTGATTACTATCTTAGTTTCTCCTGCCTTCATCGCTTGTTCATTGTATCACACAGATCGGTTGTATCCGGTCAACTCTCCTCCTGTGATTCCTTTATATACTCCCCATTCTTTCTCGCGATTTCTATTAGGTTCGAAATCACGACTTCCTGACTCCTTCATTCAGAGGAAATCAGGGTATAGAATCGTTTTCAGCCGAATATTATCGATTATCTGTGTACAATGATCATTTGACCCGAATTAAAACCCTCTTTAAATATATTTCTATGAATTCCTTATTTCTATGGCATTTTTTGCAGGTATTTTTTCTTTTTGGTGTTTTGTGGTGAGGTCTAATATTGTTTTCTTTCCCCAGGATCTAGGCTTCGCAGAACTTCTTTGCGTGGAGGCAAATTACTAACACAGCCTATGAACTGGTGGGGAAAACTGATTGGCACTGGCGTAGGAATGCTTGGCGGACCGATTGGCTTGATTGCCGGTGCTGCGCTCGGTCATCTTTATGACGAAGATGATCCTACTCCGCAGGATGAGCGCAAAGCCCGTGTGCTCTACCTTGCCTATTTCTTCTCCTGTGCGGCTAAAGTGGCCAAGGCAGATGGTGGAATCTCAGCAGGCGAAATCGCGGTTACTGAAACACTTATGCAGCGCATGGGCTTGGACGAAAAAACCGCTGAATTTGCCAAGAATGTATTTCGTAAGGCTAAGGCTAGTCGAAGATCAGTGGACGAGGACTTTAAAGAGGTGGGTCGCCTAATCGGATTTGATCCCACCGTGGGTCAGTCCTTTCTTGGTGGACTATTTGAAATTGTACGATCGAATGGGCTGCAACTAAATGAGTTACAAGTCCGCTTTCTTTTACGAGGCGAGGAACGTCTCAAACTTCAACCCGGTACAGTCCGCTCCTGGATTCGTGGGGGGTATGCCCCACCCCAGCATGATCCCAACATGGATACTCTTTCTCTCGAGGAAGCTTACGATGCCTTGGGTTTAGCTAGAGACTGTAGCGACAAGGAACTGAAGAAGGCGTATCGGGCGAAAGCTGCCGACTTTCACCCTGACAAATTAAGCAGCAAGAATTTACCGGAGGAATTTATTGACTTTGCGAATGACCAGCTCGCTCGGGTCAATCAAGCTCATGAAGTCATACGGAAGGCACGAAGTTTGAAATAGGTTGAAAGTGATTCCCTGCTCACTTGGTTGTCCAGTCTTCCGTCTATCATTCGGAGAATATGGTCGCACTTTTTAGCGAGTTCTGGGTTATGAGTAACAAGTAATACTGCAATGTTTTGATCCCTTGCGAATTGTACCAGCAGGTTGAATACTTTTTCAGAATTTGTGCTGTCCAGATTTCCAGTTGGTTCGTCCGCGAGCAGCAACGAGGGAGAGTTGACCAATGCCCGGGCGATGGCTACTCTCTGTTGCTCTCCTCCCGATAGTTTGTTGGCGAATCGGTTTGCTTTTTCTCCCAGTCCCAGTTCGTGGAGTATTGATTTAGATTTTTCAATGGCCTTCGCCTGATCAAACCCTGCCTTGAGCAAAGGCATCGATACATTTTCACAGGCAGTCAATTCCTTGATCAGAAAGTGAAATTGAAATACAAAACCCACGCGTTTGTTCCTTAGAGCGGTACGAACCTCATCGCTCGCCTCAGCCACGGATTCATTGTCCAGAAAGATTTCTCCCCTGTTGGGCCGGTCAAGGAGGCCTAGCAGATAAAGCAGAGTACTTTTTCCACAACCGGATGGTCCAACCACTGCGGTTACTTCTCCTGCTTTTACCTCAAAAGAAACTCCTCGTAATGCATGTACCGTCTCTTCCTCCACTGTAAATGAATGTTCGAGGTTTTGCACTCTAAGCAAGGGAGGAGGACTATCGCCTGAAATCGTCATTAGATAGTTTCGCGAATGATTTTGGCCGGTTCGACTTTGGCCGCGCGCCGGGCGGGAATCCAACTGGCCACTGAAACAAAAATAGAGGCGATTACAATGGCCCAAAGGTAGTGATTAATATCCCAGTTCACTACGAAATTATCTGCAGTGAAGACTCCACGAATACGCAAAGGGATTTTGGAAATACCATAAGTGGCAAGAAAACCGACTGCAGACCCAATCACAATTCCCGCAGTGAGAACAATTCCTCCCTGCCAAAGGAAAATGGCGGATACATCTCCGGGAGTGAAACCCATGGAGCGTAAAATGGCAATATCTCTCGTTTTTTCTATGACCATAATCGCAAATACATTAAACATACCAAGTCCGGAAAGAAGAAGAATACTCGAAACCGTGATTGCGGATGAAATTCTCAGCACCTTAAACACATCTAGCCATACTTTTTCGCGTTCCTGCCAACTGACTGTCCGATGACCCACAGTTTCCTGAATTTGAGATGCAATTTCGGGAGCCCTTTCCGGGGAGGCCAGTCCGAGCTGAAAAATCGATCCGCCAAATCTCTTTCCTGCAAAGGAACGAACGGTGGATAAATCCATGTAGACGCGCTTTTTATCAATGTCACTTACACCAGTTTCAAAAATGCCCGATACTCGAAGCTGTAAATTTTGGGTGCCTCCAATCATGTTTACCCGGTCACCCGGTTGGAGCCTTAACCGTTCGGCAATTCGGTATCCAACTAATAATCCCATTTGGTCGGTTTTGAGGGTTTCTATCGAGCCTTGCACAAGTTGCTTTTCTAAATCTGAAACCATAATGTGATCTTCTATTCTGATGCCATGGATTTGAACAGGATGGGTTCGAGACTCTGAATCCAGTATGCCGTTTGTTTCAGTGATTTCTGAAATTCCTGAAATTGATTGAAAGTTAAGAAGTGCGTCTTTGAGTTTATTGGGATAGTCAATTCCTTCCACATAACGAGCGTCCTTGCGGCTTTTAAAGATGAATCGTGTTTCTCCATTATCAAGAACTTTCCTGACTGTTCCTTCCATGTCCTGAAACCTGTCCGATATTCGGACTGCTCCATTGGTGCCCAGGATTGTTTCGATAAAGAATGCCTGGAAACCCGAAGTTTGTGCTTGGGTGACAATAAAGAAAGAAATTCCAAAAACAATCCCGACCAGACTCATGGTCATCGCCCTACGACGGGAAAAAACATACCGGATGGCAAGTTGTAGCGAAACATTCACTCAATAATCAATTTTTATTTTTAACAAGGATTGGTTGAATACTCTGTTCATCGCGAAGAATGTGAGGAGTCTCGATTACAACGATCTCATCTCCATTTATCCCTTCTAGAATTTCAACCGTTTCCAAGTTCTTAGCTCCAACAACTACATCTCTGATTTTCGCTCTACCATTTTTGACGATGAACACGGAGTTTCCAATTAAGGCTTTTCTTGGGATTAATTTTCGGTCTTTTCTTTCACTCTTAATGATTTCCACGCGACCGGATGCACCGGGTGGGAGGGAAATTGTTTTATCGGTGATTTCGAGGTAAACAATTCTTCGTCCTGTGGATGGATTGACCGTAGTTGAAAGCCGCGTGACATTGGCGTCAAAAATAGAACTTCCCAATGAAAAAAGAGTTATCCCCGCAGGTAATCCTTCGCTTAGACCAGAAAAGTCCTCCTCATTCAGAGAAGCTTCAATTATTCGACCTGACGAAATAATGGTGCCGATATGATGCCCCGGAAAAATAACATCACCCTGATTGGCATTTGACATGATTAACTGTCCCTTAATTGGGCTGTTTAATGTCATTCCACTAATCTGAGACTGAAGGTTTTCAATATTAACGGAGTGATTAATTAATGCTTCATTATTGGATATTTTTTCGTGCTCCAACTGAGTTCTTAATCTTTCCACTAAGTTTCTTTTCCTGTCTAGTTCGGAATGTGAAATTTTATCGGCTTTCGAAAGGGAAATCAGGGACTCAAGGTCTTCTTCCTCAATTTCCAATTGAAGGGCAATGGCAGATCCTTTTTCAATTCTTTGCATAAAATGACTTTTTGCCATCAAAGCTTGTTTTAAACTCCGGTTTAAATCAGTAATGTCGAACTGAAGAATAGTTTGATTGAAATCCACTAATATACTTTTTCCCATTGGTTGCATAGCAACACGGGAAACAACTCCCTGAACACTTGATTTTAAAAGAAAAGTCTTCTCGGCTAGAACCTGCACATTCCCTGAAACGGTGTCACGGATCGTTCCGATTTCCAATTTTGCACAAATTACCTTCCTTCCCTGAAATGAATCCCAAAAATAAAAAACAAAAAGTGATGTAATTACTAAAGGAAAAATTAATAATCGTAAATTTTTCATATTTATTAATTTGGATAATTTACCATTTTTTCAAATATTAATTTCACTTGAATATAAGTGAAGACTGTACGGACTAAATTCAGATTAGCATTCGACATCGCGATTTCAGATTCAAAATGCTTAGCAGGGGTTATTCTTTGGGCACCCAGTTCGATTTGGCTTTTTTCTAATCTGTTTTGAGCGGAGTCCATTAATTCTCTGGATAACTTAATTTGAGATGAAAGGTTAACCAATTGTCTTTGAAGATTTTGAACTTCCATCCTTAATTTTTTTATTTCATTTTCCATTTGAATGTTAAACTTTCTCTTTTTTGCCAAAGCTAGAGATTTTTGCCCTTTACTCCGTGATGAATCCCATAAATTCCAGTGAGCTTCCATTCCGATCAAAAAATTATTTCTCCGCACAGAATTTGGATTATCCAATGTGTCAATTTGGTCTTGGAAGAAACCCCCAATCCAATTCAATTTTGGTTTATTTGCAGAATTAGCCACAATTAAATTTTGCTCTTCGGTTGCAATTTGAATTTTTAATTCCCCAATTCGGTTCGAGGAAAGCGAACTTATTAATAATGGCGTTTTTTCTCCGAAATCATTCTCAAGATAAAACTTCCTGAAATTTTCTGACATGTTTAAGTCAAGTGGCTTTTCGTAACCTGTATCGAAAATAAAATTTGAATTCCGATTTCGAATAATTCTCTCCAGTTCAGAAACCTTAATTGATTGTTCGAGTTTTTTTATGGCAGCTTCACTAACACTCAATTCTGTCACGAGTCCAAGTTCATTTCTTTGTCGTAAATCTTCTTCGTTTTGTTCCCTGAGAAGAAGAATTTGCTTATATAAGTCCAATTCAAAAGAGAGAAGCACAAGATTCAAATATTCAGATTTTACATGAACGATTAAATCCGACTTGGCGTGACGAGTATTATCTTTTGCCAGTTTTTCGGATAATTCAGCAATCCTGCTTTTAGCATGCAGTGCTCCCCAATGAAAGAAAGGTTTTTTAACATAGACCGAACCCACGGTTCTGTATCTTTGATAATAACTGCCTCCATCCCTCTTTTCATGAATGGAGTGAGAATTTAAATTCAAATTCGCAGTTATTCCTCGTTCAGAATCAGCAATTATTCTTTGGAAGGAGGCTTCATTTACACTTTCCCTATTTTGAAGGAGGGAGGGAGAATTAGAGTCCATTGTGGTAATAATGTCCGATATTTGAGGAAAATATTTCTCGATATTTTCCAATTGCGGGGAAGGAACAAGTTCCGCTTTTAACAATGCAGGGAAAGAAATTAGGCACAAAACCAAGTGAATCCGAGATGATCTAAAAAAAATTATCACTGGATAATATATGAAGGAATACCTTCATATGTTCAATCAGAATGGAGACTCGGCAGAAAGGAACTATTTAGTTTCCGACTAGATCCGATAGATAGATAGATTGAAGTTCCTGACCAATCCATTGATCTTTTTGATCTGCTGAATCAGCTCGGACCTGGGCAACTTCTTCCTCTGAAACCTCAGATGCCTCATTTCCCCATGCCTGTCTTACATAGGTAGCTACATTGGCAATTTCACGGTCAGTTTTTAAGTTGCTAACTGCAGCCATTCCTCCGGCAGGGGCATAAGTTTTACCTTTGACCTGAATTTCTCCTATTAAGCCTTTCACAATGACTTTAATTAAAAGTTCGGGGTTTACGGAAACCCATTCGGATCCGGCAAGTGGGGGGTATAGGTCACCCAATCCCAGACCGGAAGATTGATGGCATGATGCGCAGTTTGCCGCAAAAAGTTTTTTACCTGAATCGATCTTTCTCTCAATTCTCAATGCTTCATTTTCTTCATCTGAGAGCACCACCACTTCCTTGGGCGGATGTAATTTAAAACCGTTGGTGGAGTGTGCCAGCTGAATGGAACAGACAAAAATCAAACAACCAAAAACAAAAACAAAAATCAGCGGAGCCATCAGGAAGCCCTGCGTGGGAGGATGTTTTTCATTGTTGAGTTTTGTATGAACTTCAACCATTTCCTCATCATTCATACCCGTTTCATTAGCGTCATTATTTTTTTGCTCGCTCATCATTCTACCGTATTAAGTTCTGCAGCAGTCCACATTTGCATAGCACCGCGTTCCCCAATTGTGGAACGCACATGAGCTACCTCTTCCACACTTACCGCAGTTGCGGAATTACCCCATTCGTTCCGAATATAAGTCAACACATCTGCAATTTGCTGATCAGTTAATGAACCCATTGGCATCCCTGGCGGTACCATTGCGCCGTTGTATTTAACCCCATTTACTTCGATCTCACCCATTAAGCCATACATACTAATTTTAATTATTTTATCTTTGTCTCCGAGGACCCAATCAGAATCTGCGAGCGGTGGGAAAACACCGGGTTGCCCTAAACCTGTGGGTTGATGACAGGTGACGCAGCCGCCTCCGCCCGGACCAACCTTTTTATAAATCTCTCTGCCGGATGAAATCTGTTTTTCCAGCCAAGCGGGTAATTGATTGGAGTTTGACTCAGGCTGGGCTATTACATCTAAAACTGCGACCTCTTCAACCTCTTCTTCGATAAAACTCATCTCAGGTAACTCATAATCTTGTTTCAATGCCTGCAGGTATGCGACGACGCGATTGGCACGAACACTTGGTGAGATGTAACGAGTTTCAATTTCTGATTTTACTTTAATCAAGCCCTCTCCGTCAGATTTCTTAATATCGTAAAGGAAAGGACTGGGCGGACAAATCGATTCCGGAATTAAGGATTGGGGTTCAAAAAGATGTTGATGAAGCCACTCGTCTGAATACTCTCTCAAGCCAATATTAGCTAAATCAGGTCCCACCCTTGTGTTTCCAATATTGACTTCATTTTGTAAGATATAGTCACGGGCGACAGAAGGTCGTTTACCCCAACCTCGTTCAACATCGAATCCAGAATCAACCAGTCTGACTTGTTGAGTGTGACAAGTTGCACAACCTAGGGATACATATTCCTGTGCACCCTGTTGCGCCATGCCGGAAAAAGCTTTAGGGAAAATATCTGCGCCTTCGGGAATGTCCCCGTTTTCCTCGAAATAAGAAGGGGAGGGGTCAAGGTTAGCAAATTGATTGCGGGCACCCACAACAAAAGCGAGCCAGGCAACTGCGAGGGTGGAAAATATTCCAAATGCAAATTTAAAAATATTGTTCATGCTGTGGAACCCTTGGGAGCAAACTTTTTATTTCTTCCTAAGTCCTCAAATGGGTTGGGGACAAGGACTTTCCAAACATTGATGACAAACACCAATTGAGAAAAGCCCAAAATGATAAATGCGAATTCGGTGATGAGAAAATATGGTTTGATCGAGGAAATAACAGAGGATGCCCAATCCAAGGAAGGCTGTTGTGCAAGGACTCCATGCGTAAGTCCACCAATGAGATAGGCTAGCAAAAGAATTAAGACTCCGAAAGCTGAAGTCCAAAAATGAAAAGACTTTGCACTTTTTCCAATTTCTTTACCCGTAATTTTGGGGAGCATATGATAGACCACGCCAAAAACAATCATGCTGAAAAAACCATACACTCTCTGATTAAAGTGAAATTCGTTGATAATTGAAAATTGGGTTAGTTTAGCAACAGCGGGAAGTGAGAAGATAACCCCTATGTAACTGGAGAAGGTATAGGAAAGAGTTCCAAAAATAATGAACCGAAGCGGTAAACTGTCCCAAACCTTTCCGATATCTTGGAAGGCCGTGGCATGGAAGTTTGTGGAAGCCACTGCAATGGGAAAAATCATCGCAATACTCATTACCGTTCCTATTGCCGGAATCCACATCGGGACGGGGCCGCCTTCTAAATGATGAACAACAGACCAGGGAGCCAGGGTTGCGATGCACCAAAAGCCGAAGATTGCCAAGTAATATTTGTCAATCGGTTTACCAATAATTGCTGGGATCACATAATACGCAACACCAAGTGCGAATGGGGTAAGCCAGAGCCAAATTAAGCTTTGCCCAAACCACATCGACAAAACGGATTGTACAGTACCTCTTGCGGGGTTAATCTCCAATCCATTCCAGGCAATAATGAAAAGAGCCGGAAACCATAAAAGCGAAGCAAGTATAAACCATTGGGGGGCAATGGTGACATGCGACTTGCGTGATCTGTGCATCACAATGACCATGCATGATATGATTGTGTAGGAAACAAAAAGCAGGGGCCAAACCTCATTGGGCATCTCAAGCATTTCATGTGAGTTCATGTGACCGTCTAAAATACCCAAAAGCCCAAATGTTATGCCGAGATTCCACAATATACCGCCAAAGAGAAGCATGAACCTTCCTCTGACCTCACACTGCGATAACCGAGCTATAATCCAAATACTGACTGCGAAAATCGAATTCCCTCCCCAACCGTAAACGAAAGCGTTCGCCTGGGCGATTTTCACTTTTCCATAGGTGCAAAATTCAAAGCTGGATAAGAAAAAAGGGTCGGTTAACTTGGCGGCGGCAATGTAAGCAAGAAAGGCAGCGGCGAGTAGCCAAAGTCCGGCAGAGGCAACAAAAAAAGAGACGACCCATTTGGAAGACTTATCGATGATATTTTCAGATGATATAGTCACTTTGAATTCGGCAGGTTTTGTGAGCCAGTTGTGTATTTCTCTACAGTTTTAAGCATAGAAGATTCCAAGGTAGAATTTGAATTGCGATGAAATTGGTCAACCGAGTATTCAAATTGGGCGGAGTTCGTTTCATAACTCTCAACTTTACTTCGCCTTTGTTCTGAAATAATCGGGTTTGAGTCGGTACTTTCTTCGATATCAAAAAACATTTGAAACAAGAAATATGCTGAAACAAAAACAAGTCCAAGTAATAGCGAGAAAAATACACTACACCCATCCGCACGCTGTTGCTTGGGATCACTCATGATGATTAAGTGATTCAAGAATCCTTGGATCTCGAACTGGAATTAATTCAGCGATGTTGGAGTGAAAACTTTTAAAAACAACTCTAGTGCAAAGGCATCCAACACCAATTAGAGTCGCAATCCCCCACAATAAATGAGTCCCAAAAACTGGTCTTGCTTCGTACCCCACATGAGCTCCGGGGACAATTTCCCGACCTGGGATAATATTCCAATACAAGTCGAGCAAATGAAATGTTAAAATCCAAACAGCAATAAATGCAATTCGGGGACCATTAATCTTGTTTTTGTAGAAGAGAAGATAAAGAAAAGGGAAGAAAAAATGACCGAAAATTAATCCCATGCTAACCCAAAACCACAGAGACACTTCGCCGGTGTTTGGATTGACTTCACGAATGTTGTACCAAAAGGTCTCCTCCGGAATGTTGGCGCTATAAATTAAGAAGTACTGGGAAAAGCTGATATACGCCCAAAACACAGTAAAGGCCAAAGAAAGACAGGCTAAATCATACTGATGTGCCTGCTTGTAAATACCATCCAATGGGCCTTTGCGGATAAGAAAAAGGCAGCCCAGTATGGTTACGGCAAGGGCGGATCTGATCCCCGAAGAAAAAAACCAAACTCCATACATAGTTGAAAACCACTGGTATTCTAAACTCATAAAAAGATCAAAGGCACCAAATGTGAGTGCAAGGGCTGCTGCGGGTATACCGATCGCCGATACTTTAACACCCAAGTGAGTCCAGTTTGGGTCGCCATCTTCGTCCTGCTTGAAGGAGACTTTCCTAAGCCAATAACTAAGACCGCAGAACACTGCAAAATAGAAAATTATGCGGATGGTAAAAAAATAAAGATTGAGGTATCCGGATTTTTTTTGATGTAAAACATCATCCCCTACAGTTATACCCTCAACTTTTAATCCGTCTACGGTAATATTTTCTGGATTAATCCATGTCCATAGAATCCCGGAATTATCCTGTCCAAAAAGAGCAACTAAAAGTAACGGGACAAAACAAAGGCCAAGCCAAGGGAATGAAGCGAGTCCATGTTCCATTTGTCTGCGAACCACGGGGGTCCACCTTGAATTAAAAACCCGAAAAATCATCACCAACATTAAAAGTCCGATTGCAATGCTAAGCCAAAAAGAGCATCCCCACAGCCATCCCAGAAAAGGGGCTTTATCACCACTTGAGACCCCCATTAATAAACCCGCTAATCCAATACCTATACCTAGGATAGCACCGGAAAGTAACTTAACATCAAAGTCTTTTTTGGATTGTTCAGTCATGACTTTTTATCCATTGCTAACGTTGCTTCTCCCACATAATTCTGTAGGCATCGGACATAAAGAACAATGGCCCACCTCTCACGCGGTGTTAATTTGTCCATCAGTCCAAGCATGGTGCCCCACCCTCTTGAGATAGTGTTGTAAGTTTCTCCGTCTGTTTTGGATGAAAGGTAATAATTGGGTTGTGTGGGATCGGAAAGATTTCTTGGTTGAAGACCAAAATAATAGGTGACTCCCTTTCCGTCTCCATATTTTCCGTGGCAAACCGCACAATGGATGTCGTATTTCTCCTTCCCCAATCTCATCAAGCTCATATCAATAGCAAATTTATTCTTCTGAGTTTCCGCGATTTCATCCGAAAATTTTGCAACCCATGTACCATTTTCATCCTTCCCGGTTCTGTAAGCTAAATTATGGAATTTCGGATTGGTTGAAAAAACATTTTCCTGGTTGATCAAATTACCCCGGATTGCAGTTCCATGAACGGGTAATCGGTCTGCCATACCATTGGAAAATAATTTGTTCTTGGTTTGACTCTTGAACTTTGCCTGTCTGTCCATGTCTGGAAATACCTCAATTGGTGTATTTTCAGTGAATTCGCCTCTAAATCCAAGGATCGAAAGTATACTTACAACAAGAATGGCAAAAATTGGTAAAAAATATCTCACGAATTAATCTATGGATTCACGGATTGTGGTGATTGATTTACCACCAACAGTCTTGAGGAAAGCCGGTGTTTCTTCATCGTCAAATTTTTGATCTTCGATTTCGATAACGATCATGTATTTATCATCACCAGTACGGCCAAAAGATGGGTGTTCAAATACTGGGTGGTTGTGCCTTGGCAAACGGTTGAGAAAAAACATGCCAAAAAGGGTACCAAATGCGGAAAACAAAATGGTTAATTCATAGAACACTGGGAAAGGATAAATCATACTAAAATAGGGCTTGCCCCCCACGATCAATGGATAGTCGTATGCGTTCATAAACCAAACAATTAGCATGCCGGTGCAAAACCCGGTGATTCCGCCTGCAAGAGTAAAGCATGGTACTTTGGATCGTCCGACGCCCATTTGTGCGTCTAATCCATGCACTGGGATCGGTGTGTAACACTCCCATTCCTTGTAGCCTTCTTCGCGAACTTTTCCTGCAGCATCGAATAAATCCTTGGCTGAATTAAATGTCGCAGCCACACCGTACTTAATATCCATGATCTTACTCATACTTCGTAATTAGTGCTTACCGGCATGAGGATCGGCAGCGGGCATGACAGATTTAACTTCAGCCATGGGCATGAGAGGCAAGAAACGAATGAACAATAAAAAGAGAACAGAAAAGAATCCGAATGTTCCGAAAAATGTGAAGAGATCGACCACGGTTGGGGAGTAATATCCCCAACTGGAAGGAAGGAAATCTCGGGACAATGTAGTGTTGGCAATGACAAAGCGTTCGAACCACATTCCGATATTGACGAAGATAGAGATGATCCAGACCAGTGGAGTGTTGGTGATAATACCCTTAAACCAAAACAATTGAGGACAAATTACATTGCAGGAAACCATGATCCAATATGCCCACCAATAGTTGCCAAATGCACGGTTGATGAAAGCAAATCCTTCGTAGGAATTAGCCCCATACCAGGCAATAAAAAATTCCATTGCGTAGGCATATCCCACCATACTTCCGGTGGCCAATATGATTTTGCACATATTACTTATGTGTTTTTCGGTGATTAAATCATGAAGCCCAAAAATCGCACGCAGAGGAAGAAGGAGTGTAAGAACCATTCCAAAACCGGAAAAGATTGCTCCTGCTACAAAATAAGGTGGAAAGATAGTGGTATGCCAACCAGGTAGGTTTGCCACGGCAAAGTCGAATGAAACGATAGTGTGTACAGAGAGCACAAGCGGGGTGGACAACCCTGCAAGTAGCAAGTAAGCCATTTCAAAGTTTCTCCAATGGTTGTTGGCATTTCTCCAACCCATGGCAAGGACTCCGTAAAAGTACTTCCTCCAAGTTTCTTTGGCACGATCTCGAATAACCGCTAAGTCAGGAATCATGCCCATATACCAAAACAGAATCGAAACGGTGGCGTAGGTGGAGACTGCAAAGACATCCCATTCCAAGGGACTTCTAAACTGAGGCCAAATTGCGTTGGCATTTGGGAGAGGAAATAACCACCATGCGAACCAAACCCGTCCGACATGAAAAAGAGGGAAAATTCCCGCACATAGAACAGCAAAAACAGTCATTGCTTCGGATGCTCGATTGATTGATGTTCTCCATTTTTGTTTGAGAAGGCAGAGGACAGCGGAAATTAAAGTACCGGCATGTCCAATACCAATCCAGAAAACAAAATTTACAATTGCCCACCCCCAGTTGACCGGGTTGTTATTCCCCCAAACCCCCACCCCTGTGGAGACTAAATAAACTAGACCTAAACCTGTAAAACTCGCAATGCCAAGTGCGGTAATAAAGCACCACCACCACCATGTGGGTGTTTTTTGCTCAACAATTCCACAAATTTTTTCAGTGACCCAATGAAAATTTCTTTTGTTCAGGACAAGGGGCACATCCTCCCACTTCGCGGGCTTAACTTTTTTCATTAATTCAGGAGCAATTGCATCCCCGTGATCTTTAACTTTCGCTGACATTTAGTGAGCTTCCCCTTCGCCGTCATGCGAACCATGACCATCGTCTGAGTGATGGACCGGATGCGCTTTGTCGTGATATTCGCGTGCCGAATGCGGAGAGTCTGAAAAGTCAGGCATACGGGAATTGGGATTGCGGACTTTGGCAAGGAAAGTAGTTCGGGGACGAGTGTTAAGATAGCCTAACACAGAATAATCCCGTTCATTATTTTTCAGTTTACTCACTTCACTATCAGGATCGGAAAGATCTCCAAAACTAATTCCGTCACATGGGCACACTTGCTGGCAGGCAGTTTTGATTGTCCCGTCTTTGACTTTCAGTTCTTCGGTATCAAAAACAATTTCAGAACCATCTTTACCTGTTTCAAGTAACTTTTTCCTCTGTGCTTTAACTTTCGTTTGAATTTTTGCTTCCTGGATTCTTTGCACGCAATATGTGCACTTCTCCATGACTCCTCGCATCCGAACAGTCACATCGGGATTTTTTCCCATATCGACCAATGAATCATTCTTCTCACCTAAAGGACCTTTGTAAAGTTCATCTGTTTTCCGTTTGTTCCAATCGAAAAAATTAAATCTTCTGACTTTATACGGACAATTGTTTGCACAGTAACGAGTACCCACACAACGGTTGTAGGCCATTGCATTCAATCCTTCTTCGTCGTGGACTGTAGCATTTACCGGACAAACTGTTTCACACGGAGCAGTTTCACAGTGCATACAGGCAACGCCTTGGAAGGATACCTGGACATCAGATGGTAATTCTGCACCATCTCGTTCAGTGGAACTGAAATAGCGGTCCATTCGAATCCAATGCATTTCCCTTCCCCGTAAAACCTGATCCTTACCAACTATGGGTATGTTGTTTTCACTCTGGCAGGCAACTACACAGGCACTACAACCGGTGCATTGATTTAAATCAATTGCCATTCCCCATTGATGCAATCCAGGAGTTTCAGATTTTTCGTGGTTATGATTTGGATGTTCGTAAGCAGAATTTCCCCGGGGGGTAGTTTGCGATTTAAATTTTAAGTCTTTGTCCTGATCTTTTCCCCAAATCTTGGGTGAATGAGATTCAGCTCCCATGTGAGAGGCAAACTTTGCGTCTTCCACATATTCTTCCACATTGGCCTCGCGGACGATTGCCCTGCCTTCCATTGACCAGTGTTCCTGTACATTAGCCAAAATTTTGTGCTCGCCTGTCGGTTTAAGGGTGACATTTGGTATGATACGATTTGAGTCTTTGTTCAAGAGCGGGAAAGCGTTGTATCCAGTACCTTTTCCCACCCGACCGATATCGGTTCTTCCGTGCCCAAGACTGGCAATAATGGTAAAATCTGCAAGGCCAGGTTGCACATAGAGTGGCCCCTCTATAAAAGTATCATCATCGATTGCTATTCGAACAACCGGTGCCTTCTGCTTCCCGTCCTGAAAGACAGCCGCATCCGGTGCAATTTCACCATTGTTATTAAGCATTGTGGGTTTGGGCAGTAAGCCAAGACCCGGATGATCCATTTCTAACTTTCTGGCCAGTACAGGGCTAATTTTGATGGCGTTGTCCCAGGTAAGCTTGGAAATCGGGTCCGGGCACTCTTGCATCCAACCGTTGTTTGCATAACGACCATCCCAGGCATGAAAATCTGGAATGAGTAAAACTTCAAGATTATCGAATGATGGAGAAAAACTTTCATCATTTCGGATCGCGTTTAACTGAGTAAAATCAAACGCCTTTGTGTATAATTCTACCTTCTGTTTCTCAATGCCCAGACGAAGAAAGTCACCGTATGATTGAATTGTTGACCGCTCTGTCTGCAAAGATTTTACGAAATCATGGGAACTTCTCTGATCATTGTTAAGAATGAGCAAAAGTTCAATATCCGAAAAAGTTTCAAAAAGAGGAGCGATTAATGGCTGAACAGGAACGATCGCTTTACCGTCCCAAGTTTTTCCCTCATCCCAGGATTCCAGATAATGGGATTGAGCAATGTGAAGATCACAGATTTTTGAAGTTTCATTGAAAGAATCGGATAAATGAATGATGTTTTGGATTTTTCCGCTCATCTCATCCCAATCGTACGAGCTTGCGGAGAAGACCGGATTCCCACCTAAAATAATCAGCGTATCCACCATATTGGAATCCACTGCTTCACTCAGGTCTGAAAGGGCGGATGCAGACTTGGCAATTTTGAGGTACTGTACGGTTTTCCCGAGGCAACCCAACTCCCGGTTAATTGCGTAACAAATTCCCTGGACTTCGGCAGGCAAGTGACTGCCGGGTAAAATAGCGGAAAGTTCAGGTTTTGTGCAAAGATCAGTGGCACACTCTTTAATCCAGTTAAGATGCGCCTTGGCGGAATCACCGCGCTGCCTGAGTTGTTCAATCAAAGTCTCTTCCCCACTGTTTATCAGAGTGAAAATTTCCGCGGCGAGCAAGTTGGTGAAAGCTACAAACTGAGACGATTCAAGACGAAGCCTGTGATCAGCCACACCGCCGGTGATGGTAAGATCGGATTCCACAGAATAAAGACGATTCATCTTTTTGGCATCACCCTTCGACATTACCTTACGACCCTTCATGAAAGAGCGGGTGTTTGCCAGTGAGTTTGGTTCGCGGCAACCAAGGAAATCTGAATCGAGCGAAAGCACGCGATTGGCTTTTCTCAATTTGGGTAAAAATCTGACATCCCCATCGGTGTCCAAGATTGTACCAAGATCTTTTTCAGCAGATGTCGGGTCGATTGCATCATACTCGGTCCACAAGACTCCCTTGGATACCAAATTCCCTTCAAGTTTTTTTCGGGCGGTGGATGAAGACTTTTCAGCAAGAATTGCAACCTTCCCTCCCTCCATAAACTCGGAAAGTTTTTCCTTGATTTTGTCAGCGGAGACGCCTTCCCATGTCTCGCTGTCATTCTCTGGTTTTCCCATGGACAACTTAGACCGGTCGGGGTCGTAAAGATCAAGTACGCTGGCTTGTGCGTAGATGGAAGTCCCCCCGCCGTTGTCAGCATAGCTGGGGTTCCCTTCAATTTTTGTAGGGCGACCTTCATGGCTTTCCACGATTAGGGGCTGAAATCCCTGAGCACTTGGCATTGAAGTGGCGTAAAAATTTGGAACGCCCGGTATTAATTCCTCAGGACTTTTGCCGTAAGGAAGAATAGTGTGTTCAGGACGCCTGCAACCAGTCATACCCAAACCGGCCAATCCAAAAGAAGCGGCCATTAATTTCATGAAACCTCTTCGTTGTACTCCCTCAAGCATACTTGCACCTTCCGGGAATTCTCTCTCAACCCAAGATTTGAAACTGGGTTTATCAGCCAAATCATCCAGACTTTTCCAGTATCGCTTTCCGTTCACGGAATGACTGTTTTCAGTTTCCTTAATCATCGGTGGCATCCAGTACAGCTGAGTGGCGGATTCACTCCCCACTTTGATTTAATGTCTAACCCGGCGTGGATTTGATCGATGTGAGGATTTGCTTCGGTTTGACCGGATATAGTCCAGGCAAGATTAGTTACCTCTTTCATGGGTCGCAGAGAGTTTTCTGGATTTCTGTGGCAATCGAGGCAGAATGACATGCTTAAAGGTTTGTCATGGTGAACCACTTCCATTTGATCCACTCTGCCATGACATTCCACGCAACTAACCCCACGGTTCACATGGATTGCATGGTTAAAATAAACATAATCCGGTGTTTTGTGAATGCGGACCCAAGGCACAGAAGGACCGGAATTGAGAATACCATCTCCATTTACATCTTCCTCATCGGAAAGAACCCCGTCCCTGTCCGTATCTTCACCAAAATAAGAAGCACGAATTGGCTCTAAAAGGGGAGAGTTCGCTTTTATGTTTTTGTGGCAGGACATACAAACTTGCGCTCCCGGTATGTTTGCATGGGAGGACTTCTCGACTCCGTGATGGCAATATCGACAATCCAATCCGAGTTCTCCTGCATGAAAACTGTGGTTGTAAGAGACAGGTTGTGTGGGCTGGTAACCGACGCGGGTGTACTTAGGAGTGGCGTAATAAGTGATGCCAGCTGTTACTGTACCTCCAATCACACTCAGTGCAAAAATTAGTTTTACCGGTAGAGAGTTTGCCCATCTAGGAAAAAGATTTCTCATTAACAAAAATTTATTTCGAAATTATGAAATTACAACCCGGGATAGACAAGCTACGTGAACGGGAGGTACACTCAAATTTAGCACTCCAAATGATGAGAAAGGCAGATTTGAGACTTGTTAAAAATGTAGTGGGCTTAAACACTTTTTTTTTTCTACAAGAGTGCATCTATCCTTTCAATAGCAAAGATTTCTGCAATCAACTATTAATGTTACTTTATTTCAGGTATTAGTAAAACTTAATGAAATCAAATCTTGCTTTCTTTTCAACATTTGACGAAATGCACATTGTTTCTTTTGAAAACCTTATCCCAGAGAAGTGACATTGTTGTAGTTGGTTCCGGCTTGGCTGGGATCTGTGCTGCTGTGAGTGCAGCCAGAGAAGGAGCTACAGTCCGCTTGCTGGAGTCCCGTCCCTTCCTGGGTGGTCGAATTGGCAAAGAGGTGAAATTTCCCTACGATTTTTCTGGTGCCACCAATTTTGCATACCAGCGAGAAACGGGGATTTTGGATGAAATGCAATTTTCAATACTGAGGGAAAATCGCGAGGGGAATTATTGTGGTCAGGAACGGGCATTGATGAATTGGATTATGGGCGAGAAAAGGTTGGGATTATTTCTGGAGACTCAACTTTTTGAGGTGAGCAAAAACACTTCGGGAGATAAAATTGAATCAGTTACCGCGGTTTCCAGTAAACACGGTGGGAGGATTTTCTTTCGGGCTCCCTACTACATTGACTGTTCCGGTACAGGAGTTTTGTCTCAGTTGTCAAATGCTCCAGGGGAGAGCGGATTGGATCAAAGTGAGTACGAAAAATCTTCCGCTTCAAGCACGGCTGTAAAGTTCCGAGCTGCGGCAAGTATGCAAATAGTGGTCTCAGATTCACCGGTTGCCTTCAGCCTGCCCGATTGGGTCACGCTGAGATGGGAAGACAATCATCAATCCGCCAAACTTGATTTGCTTGAATCTCTTAATCGGGAAATCGAGGGAGTGCACAGCGTGGAATGGCTTGGCAAAGCGAAGAACGAATTGAATATAAAATCCGCTGATTTAGTATGGTCTGCCTGGGACTATCTCAAGAACCGGTCCCCTTTAACCGAGCGGGCTAAAAACTGGATTTTGGAGGATTTTTCACCTCTCACCTTAAATTCACAGGGATTTCGGGTGACCGGTGACTATATTATTACCCCGGAGGACATGGAGTCGGGCAAAACATACCATGACTCTGTCGCCCTAAGCAGGGCACCATTGGATGTGATGGACTCAATGTTATCTTCCCCACGAGGTAAAATCGCACTGCCCCACCCTTTTGAAATCCCGCTTCGTTCGCTTTATTCGAGCAAAATAAAGAACCTTTTCACTGCAGGAGAACATTCATCAGCAACCAGTCGTGCGTCCGCAAGTTTTTCACATCCTCCGACTTCGGCACAGATGGGAGAGGCTGTGGGAGTATGCGCTGCCTATTGTGTAAACAAAAAAAGGCTTCCCCGGACAATCGCCAAAAAAGGAAATGTCGAAGCACTGAGGAAGAGATTAAACAGGCTTAATCACACCTGCAGTCTTTCCGCTGAGGAGGATCAGGACAATCTAATTCCTGAATCGAGGGTGGTTTCATCCACAACACTGGGAAGTTTTGTTCGGAAATGCCCGGCAAAGAAACAGGATTTTTGCCCGAATCGGGGTTTGGCTCAATTTCCCGTTGTGTCCCGTTCAATTGATGGAATTTTCATTTATCTTGAAGCGAAGGCCGACAGTCAGGTTGAATTCCGGCTCTTGGAGGGATCATCCACAAAGAGTACAATCCCGGGGGCATGCCTTGCCACATGTGTCCATGAGATTAAAGCCGGTGGTCCCCGATGGGAAAAAATCCCGATTCAATCTGAGATCAATTTACCTGGATGGCATTTTATTGAATTTTCTAACAATCAACAGGCTTTCTTTTACGAGCAGAAGGATGCCCCGGTGGGACTGCTCTTTCACCGTTCCCTCAATGAGGTGAAATCGGGATATTTAAATCCCTATTCGGAGTATTTCCCCGAGCTTCGGTGTACACCGGACCTCTCGCGTTCTCTCGCCTTGGAAATTGTGCCCGATCAGCGAGTTTACGACGCTGAAAATGTTCAGAATGAAAAAAACCGCCCGGATCATTTACCTAATTTGTGGATTTCCGAAGAAACGGATTTTCGGTTCCCTGAGTTTTTAGAATTTCACTGGAGTGAACCGGTTGATCTTTCCGAAATTGAAATTGTCTGGGATTCCACTCTTGAGTATTTACTTCCTTCACGACCACAGATTTTTGAGAATCCAATTTTACCGTCAATCGTCAGGGATTATAAAATCTACACGATGAATGATGTGGGTCATTGGGAAGAATTATTATCTGTTTCTGATAATGTACAGGGTTTTTCCACGCACTCATTTGAAACCGTGAAGACCCGTGCCATTGAAATTGAAATTCTCAAAACGAACGGATTGAATCGGGCACAACTTTTTCAAGTTCGTGCCTACTCATAAATTATTGATTAAATAAATCGGTTTGCATTCCTTTGAATTGCGTTTCATGTTTCTATGTAACATTTAATCCTTTTGCCCATGAATGCATTAGCCACCATATTTCGCCTCTTAAGTTTGCTCTCAGTTGCCGGTCTGGCCGCTTTTTTGTGGGTACTTTCTGAGACTAAGAAAAAGCAGAAAGAAGAACTTCTTGATGAACAGGTAAGGAACGGATACATTATTCTGCAGTCTGAAAAAGAAGCCCAGTGGAAGGACATTTCAGCTAAGCGGAGCGCATTTAACGAAGTGTTCGATGATAATCAACCGGTCGGTTTAAATGACGAGAATCCCCTCGCTGAGGCCCTTTCCAATCTTCGTACATCGGAAGACGCGATTCTTAGAAACCCAGATTACCGGGATGCTTTGGAAGCACATACGAAGGAATTTGGTGCGAGTACATTCATCTGGGATTCTGAGATAAAAAAATGGAAGTTAAATCCTTCCGTGAAAGCAGAATCAATCGCAAGTTTGAAAGATCCGTTTTTGGATGAAAAACTTTTTCCCAAGGAAGATGTTAAGAAAGAGGATGGCAGTGTGATTCCCGGTGTCTCCCGAGACAACCGTTTGCGCACTCTATTGGGAATGTTTTACAAGGACCGACACGAAAAGTTTTCAGAAATTGGAAAATTGCGGGCGATGATAGTGGAACGAGACGAGGCACTGCGGGAATCGCAAAATCTCTTCGATAACATGAAGGAGCAGAAAGAAGATTGGGAAAGGAAATCGGGGGAGTTTGAGGTCAAATTAGGACAAGTCGAAGCGGATCTCACTGTTGAGAAAGCGGAACGCAAATCAGAGAAAGAAGCATCAGACCAGCAAATTTTGGTTCTTAATAACAACATTGCCGGACTTGAGCAGCAAAAACTGGATAATGAAAAAAAGCATATTTCCGAGATTGATTCGATGAAAGAAGAGCACGGAGAAAAAATCAAGGCACTGGGTAAGGAGATCACTCTTGCAGACCAAGCTGGTTATAAAAGAGGCATTGATGAAATGATGGCTAAGCAAACCGGGGGAGATAAGGTTTCGGAAGAAACTGCACTTGCCACCAATCCATTCGATACGAAGGAAGAGGGCCCGCCTATGGTGCCGGACGGGGTGGTTGAAGAGATTACTGGTATCAGCCAGATGAATGAATTTGGAGTGACCTCAACAATTGCCCGTATTGACAGTCGTTCGGGTATGCTCATGCTCCCGATCGGTTCCGACCGGGGCATGACTGCCGGTGAAATTTTTACCCTGTGGAAAGGGACGAGGGAGGCGGCGCGTATAAAGGTTCAAAGTACGGACAAGGGGTTTGCTCTCGCTTACATCCTGCCCCGCTTTGGAGAACCTAATCGTTTGCGTCCCGGGGATTTGATACAGATTGTACCAGAAAAAAAGAAAACACTTTAATTTACGGTCATGAAAAAAATTATTTCTATTCTATCATTAACCACTCTATGCCTTTCCTCCGGGGGGTGCTTTACTGCTTCACCGGATGATTCTAAAATGCCACAGGGACGACCTGCCAACTGGGAATATAGCCTGCCGGGAGGATTTGACCGGGGGAGCCGCTAGATCGGTAATTTCTAAGAATGAACATGGCTCATCCCTGCGGAGAGTTGTGGTTGGTGGCTACTCCGATTGGGAATTTAGCTGATTTTCCTCCACGTGGGTGCAAAGTACTTGAAGAGGTCGATCAAATTGCCTGTGAAGATACTCGGGTAACGATTAAGCTCCTCAATTTTCTTGGCATCAATAAACCTCTGGTTTCTTACCGGGAGGAGAATGAAAAAACGAAATCGCTTGAACTGGTTGAATTAATTGAGTCCGGTCACTCAATTGCCTTGGTATCCGATGCGGGTTATCCCGGTATCAGTGATCCGGGTTTTCGATTGGTGAGGGAGTGCCGCCGCAAAAAAATTGAGGTTCGTCCTGTTCCGGGTCCCAACGCTGCTGTGACTGCGTTGGCATGCTCAGGCCTGCCGACTCATCAATTTCTTTACCTCGGTTTTCTGCCCAAAAAATCAGCCGGCGCACAAAAAGTGCTTGATTCCTGGAAACATTTTGAGGGATCGATTATTATATATGAATCCAAGCACCGGATTGAAAAAACTCTGCTTGGTATCATCGATACATTGGGACCTGAGCGCTTTATTTGTCTGTCCAAAGAGTTGACCAAGATACACGAAACTTTTCATGTGGGCAAAGCTTTGGAAGTCTTGGAAAAAATGAAAACCAGTAGCTCCAAAGGCGAATTCACTCTTGTTTTGGCACCAGAAGGTTACTCGCTGTAATCCGGGAAATATTAATGAAAGTTGCGGTGCTGGACATTGGTTCCAATACAACCAAGATATTAGTCGCAGAAAAAGATCCTGCTGGCATGGTTCATTCTTTGGGGGAAAAGAGTTATCCCTGCCGATTAGCCTCCGGGTTGTCCGAGGATCAGGCTTTTCTTTCTGACAGTGTGGTGAAGTCCACTGCAACAGTTATCGATTCTCTTCTTTCCTACATGAAACCTTTCAATCCTGAGAAAATCAGGGTTCTTGCAACCGAAGCATTGCGAAGAACGGGCAATCGAGAATTATTAATTGAAGAAGTGCTTCAACGCTTCGGGCTTTGCCTGGAAGTATTAAGTGGTGAAGAGGAAGCAATTTTAATTGGGAAAGGTTTAATGACAGACCCTGCTTTATCCTCGATTCCGGAATTTTGTGCGGTCGACTTGGGTGGAGGCAGTATGGAAGTAATCGAAGTGGTAAACAATGGTTGTAAAAATGTAATGAGTCTCCCATTGGGAGCGGTCGTGTTAGCGGAAAATTTCCTGGGTGACCTGAGTGTGAAACCAGCCAAGAATGATATTGGTGAGTTACAAAAATATGTTTCTCAGATGCTTAAAGACCGATGTTCCGGGTTTCTTGAACATGCTTCTCTTTTGGTTGGGTCAGGTGGTTCGGTTGTTTTTCTTCGCCAACTGATTTCCTCTTTTAATCAAGCTGAGATGAGCACACAAAATATTCTCTCTGCATCTGCTATTAATCAAGTCATGGAGCAAGTATCCGTACTCAGTCTGAGCGAGCGGATCAGGCAATTCCCCCAGTTACCATCTGATCGGGCTGATGTTTTTCCTGCTGCCCTGGTGGTCATTCTGGAACTTTTAAAATTTTGTAATCTTTCCAGTCTCACTCATTCCTTCAATAATTTACGGTATGGGGCGGCAAAGGAAATGCTGGAGGCTCTGTCCCCCTCAAATTAAAAACATATTTGGGAGTTCTTTTATGACTATTACACTACATTTCAAACTTCCAAACTTGTAGGCAAATCGAAGGAACAGATCCCAGGTGTTTTCCCATATCACCCAAGACCAAGGACGATTTTCTCCCCACGCAGCAATCGGGTAATGGAATCTCAATTTCAACCTTACCCGGATTTACTAAAATTGCGATAATCTGAAGATGCGGTTCGTTTTCTCCCGGGAGCAAAATTAGTGAGAACGAATTATTTTCTCCACGAGAAGCAATGTATTGATTCTCGGGCAGGAAATCAGCCAGTCGAAAAAGGGCACCTTCATTGGATGCACGGAATGAAAGTAATGACTTGGTCCATTCATGAAAATCTTCTGTTTTCTTAAAAAGTTCATAATCAAGTGCGTTTAAATCGCCCCGTTGATAAGTGTTTTGGACACCCTGCTTGCTGCGAAGGTAATCCTGCCCCGATGCAATCATTGGGATGCCCGGGGACAGAAGGAGCAGGCCCATAGCCAGTTTTGATTGACGAACCACATCGAAGGGAGGTCTTCCGTCCGACCAATCTTCCGGTGGACACAAACGGTCAATAAAAGAAAAATCATCGTGGGATTCCAGGTAATTGATGGATTGCCAGGGATGAATATTTTGCTGATCCAACCTTCCCCTGAGTAAATCAATAATTTCTTTTGACTCTGCGTTTCCTCGAGCAAACTCCATAAGTTTCTCGCGGCAATGATCACTCCACAGGCTGTATTTTGTTTTGCTGATCCCCTCGGGTAAACGGCCCCGGAAACTCCAGGGCTCGGCGATTAAAATAATATCAGGCTTTATCCCCAGTAGCGCCTTTTCAATTTCACGGAGAAGATCCAGTCCAAGAAGTTCTCCCAAATCAAATCGAAATCCATCAATTTCAAAATCAGTCACCAATGAAAGCAAACTATCAATCACCAGTTTCCGGACTGCTCCGGATTCCGCATGAATGTCATTTCCACATCCACTGTGGTTCGATAAATTACCGTCCTGATCGGTTGAGAAATAGAGTTCCCGATCAAGGAAAGAAAGATGAGCAGGGATACCGACATGGTTATAAACTACATCCACAATTACAGCCAGATTCAGATCGTGGAGACGATCCACGAGTGCTTTAAATTCTGAAATAGCCGAACCATTTCGTGCATTGCTCGCATAGGCGGAACAAGGTGCGAAAAAATTAACGGTCATATACCCCCAGTGGTACTCTTCCTTGCTTCGGGCATCAAACTCCTGAACAGGTTGAAATTCAATTGCATTGACCCCGAGTTTTCGAAGATAGCAGCTGTCAGAATCGAGCCAATGAGTAAGTCCGCGAAATTCCATTCTTTCATGTTCCGTTAAGGAAATCGGTGATTTTGCCAACAGGTCCCGTACATGGGTTTCAAGAATGACGAGATCCTCTCTCGCGGGCGTTTTAAAGGGGTGCTTTTGAGCGGGAGGCTGAACGGAGACCGCAAGCCCGGGTCCGTTTCTGCCCGCCAGTGCACGGGCATAGGGATCAACCAGTTCTTTTTCGTAAGTTTTCGAATCTCCGTTTCGCACAATTTGCTGTACCGAGTATTTATAAAATGATCCCTGACAGTGAAATGGAAGAATTACTTCCCAGCTGCCGTCCGGATTACTATTCATTGAATATCGATCAAAAACGGGCTCGGATTCGTGGGGTAATTGACTCAGTAGAAGTTCAACTTTGACCGCCCTGGGAGCAAACACACGAAAACAGGATTCATTTTGGGTCTCACTAAATCCAAATTCCCCTTGGGGTAAAAAGTGAATCCAAGGTTCCAAATCTTTTTTTCCGGGTCCCTCGACAAGATCGAATTCGAGAATGTCTCTTCCGCTTCTAGATTGATTAAAAACGAAATTTTTTGTTCCCACTTCATTTTTCTCAGCTCTCAAAACCGGTGTGGTGGGTTCCAACCATTCCCCCCGGGCGGTAATAAATTTAAACGGAAAAGGCTCGGAGAGAAAACCTGCGTGCCAGTCAATCTCAAGGCTAAGTATATTTTTTTCGCCCCGACTTGTGATCAGTTCCCAATCCTTCTGTCCTGCCGCTTCTTCCCATCGATTGAATTCGCATGCGAGGAAAACTTTTGATTGAAGGGCATCGAACTGCGGACAAATGGATGTGTCCAAGGTAAATCGAACTTTTCCCCCTGCTCTGAAATACCCGTTCATACGGGCGGATTGTTCTTGGTTAACGAGAGAAAATGAGGTGCCCATCAGCCCTGCTTCCTCGACTAGATCTTCGGGCAGGCGGCTGCCATCCCAGTCTCGGTCCAGAAAGACAAAGCCCTTGGTATTTGATTCTTTGCATACATACCCACCTCGAGAACACATGCCCTATCTATTTATCCACTCTTTGATTCGAGCCAATCGAAAAATTTTGCCCCATTCAAAAAAATTAACTAAAACTAAGCCATGAATGATTTTCCTGACGGACCCATCCTGGTTGCCCTTTCGGGCGGAGTAGACAGTGCGGTCGCAGCGATTTTGCTGAAAGAACAAGGTTTGGAGGTCTCGGGAGTTTATGTGCGAACATGGGAGCATGAAGAGGATGTTTTGGGTGACTGTCCGGGGGCACAGGATTTACGGGACGCCCGGGCGGTTGCCGGTCTCCTTGATATTCCATTCCATGTGGTTAACTTTATTGATTTCTACCATAATGAGGTGGTATTGCCCATGGTTCGTGGTTACGGGGAAGGGATCACCCCCAATCCCGATGTTTTATGCAACCGTGCGATGAAGTTTGGGGCATTACTTGACTACGCGGAAAACCATGGTTTTTCGGCACTCGCCACGGGTCATTACTGTATACGAAGGAAAAATGAGAATTCGCCACCTGAGCTCTGGGAGGGAGCTGATAAGAATAAAGATCAGTCTTATTTTTTGGCTCGGATCAGTAAAAAACAACTTGAAAAAGCTCGTTTCCCCATTGGCGAAATGCCCAAGCCAAGGGTGCGTCAGATTGCGAGAGAATTTAATCTTCCAGTTGCCGAAAAAAAGGACAGTCAGGGGATTTGTTTTCTGGGTAAAGTTAAAATTAGTGAATTTCTTTCGAACTTCCTGGAGGACAAACCGGGTGAGATTGTAACAACGCATGGAAGCGTAGTCGGTGAGCATAAAGGATTACATCGTTACACCCTCGGGCAAAGACGGGGCATTGGAGTTCCCTCCAATACCGATCACGAAAATTTTGTTGTGACCGGAAAGGACGAAGGAAATAACCAGTTAATTGTTGCTTTTGAAAGTGAGAAAGAGAGCACCCTGTGGGGAAAGCGCTTTGAGATCGAATCTCTTTCCTTCCTGACCGACTCACCCCCCGTTAGTCCCACCAGGCTTCTGGGCAAAGTCCGTTATCGGGACCCTTCCGTCTCCCTGCTTTTCCGTCCTCTTGGAATGAGTAAGGCTGAAATTGTGTTTGACCAGCCTCAGAGAGCGATTACACCCGGCCAAGTATTGGCACTCTACGAGGAGGAAAGGTTAATTGGGGGTGGAACTTACTGCCTCAGTGAGCTTGGTCGGGCTGACCAAAGCTTAATCCACGAGATTTCCGCTTGATTCATTGAATGATATCGATCAGAAGTAAACAGGACCAGTATTTTAACTATGCGACTTCGTCTTTCTAAAAAAACCAGAAAAAAATTACCGATCAAAGATGATCAAATTCCTTTAAAAACGAAGGAAAATTTGGAAGAACATCTGCAATCGGCCATTTCTTTTTTGCAGACTCAGCAAAATGTGCTGGAGCGAACTGTGGAGATACTGGAGGAGATTACCTCTCTTGCTCCAACCATGAAAGCCGATGTTATCCGATCCATTTCCGTCAACGACGAAAAGGTATCCCGTGCGAAATTTAAAGATTTACGGCAGGAATTGAACTGGCTTGCCAGTCTGGAGTTTAATCAACGCAATTTATTTAGTCAAAACGGCACAGACACTGCGTTTAAGCTTTTTAAAGACGCCGGTCCGAGTGCCCCAGTGCTCAAGCAACATGCCGCACCACACTACCTCGAACCGCTTCAGGAAGATGTAGAGGATGTGGACGAGAAAACGATCCATAACTGTCTTCAGGCACTGCAGGAAATGCTTGGCCAGGCGGATGCAGCGGAGACAGATTTACAGACAAGTTTTAAGGCACTGGCTTCAGATCCGGGAGCTCACAAAAAACTCAAATACATTGAGGAACGAGTGAAGACATGGGTATCCGAAGTCATTGACGGACAGGACGGATTGTCCGTACAGGCAAATCTGATCACCAAACGGGTGGACGGGTTGGTTCAGGGTTTGCAGGGATTGATTCAGGAATGAAAGATGGTCAGACTTTTTCTTCACCTGCACCAGGGGGAAAGGGAAAAGAGTTTCTCGGGATTCATTATGTTAAGTGTGGTTCTTATGGTCGGATTTACAAAAACCAGGACGGCACTGCCTATTCCGGGCATTGTCCCCGTTGCATGCATCCGGTTCGGGTGCGGATTGGGCCAGGTGGAACTGGTAATCGGTTTTTTAAATGCTTTTGTCCGTAATGAATAGGTTAAATGCCTGTAAATGATTTCATCCGCGACCGGTGAGATCCAGCGTGGATATGGGATTGCATCCGGAAAAACTGAAGATTTTCGTTTTCCGGAAGGTACATTGGCGATGCAAATTCCTTATTTTAAAAGAGCCGGATTCGATCTAAGCGGATTTTTCCGGGGGACTCTCAATGTTTTATTTAGGGATCATCAATTCCAATTGGGGCAACCGAGTTATTACTTTCCCTCCGTGAAGTGGTCTCCTGATTTTCCGGCGGAAAACTTTTCCTTTTATTCTTGTATCGTTCAGCCGGGTAAAGATGAGCAGGTTTATGAATCATTTGTTTATTGGCCACATCCTTCCACCAAGCCTGATTTCGTTCAGGATTCAAGGATTTTAGAGATTTTAGCACCTCATTTACCGGGTGCTCACTATGGTCAGCAAATTATTGTTTCGGCTGACCCTGAAATCGTTGACTTTTCCCTCCTGTAATCTCTGTTCATCCCAAAAAAGAAATAATAACAAACTTTTTAAAGGTTTTACTTGTTTTTCATCGATTTCATTAGTACGAACTATGCCGTTCACTATGATTAAAAACCCTACTTTTGCTTCCCGTTGGAATGTCGACGAAATTGATCGTCAATATGCTCTTTGGCTAGAATCCCCTGCGAATGTTTCCACAGAGTGGCAATATTTTTTTGAAGGGTTTCATTTGGGAAGTGAAAATGATGATCTTCCCAATCAGGGCTCCGTTCCAACGATAAATTCGACACCGGATAATGAAGTCGTGGAAAAGCATGCCCGTCTGTACGGAGCCATTTACTCTTTTCGCGATATCGGACATACTCAGGGTACTTTTGACCCCTTAAGTGATGAGGTGAAGGAAAACCCCCGTTTAACTTTGGAAAGACTGGGATTTGAAGCGAATGATTTAAGCGAAGTTCATTTTACGGGAAATTATTTAGGCGGTGTCCGGATGTCGATTGGTGATATTTTAGACCGACTCAAAAAGACATACTGTGGTAATGTGGGAGTGGAATACCTTCATTTACAGACTACCGAGAAACGGCGTTGGATTCAGTCCAAGATTGAACCCAAAATGAATGAGCCTTCCTTTAATCATGATGAAAAACTTCGAATCCTTCGGAAAATCATTCAGGCCGAAGAATTTGAAAATTTTCTGCACACCCGTTACGTCGGGCAAAAACGCTTTTCTTTGGAGGGTGGAGAAACTCTTATTACTGCCTTGGACTCTATTTTTCAAAAGTGCCCGGATGAAGGAGTGGAGGAAATTGTCATGGGGATGGCCCATCGTGGACGACTCAATGTGCTCGCGAATGTAATGGGAAAATCTCCCGAATTTATTTTTCGTGAATTTTCGGAGAATTTCGTTCCAGATGGTGCTCATGGTAGCGGGGATGTGAAGTATCATTTAGGATATGAGGCGGTACGAACGACTTCCAACGGTCAGCAGGTGGTCATTCATTTATCGCCCAACCCAAGCCATTTAGAAGCCGTGAACGGTGTAGTGGAAGGGAAAGTGAGGGCTCGCCAGCGACTTCGCGGGGATAAAGAACGCAGGCGTGTTCTTCCCATTCTGGTTCACGGAGATGCGGCCATGGCAGGACAGGGAGTGGTTTCAGAGGTATTTAACTTTTCCAAGTTAGCAGGCTATCGGACAGGCGGGACAGTGCATGTGGTAGTGAATAATCAGATTGGGTTCACTACAGATCCAACTGAGGCACGTTCCAGTTTATACTGTACCGATGTGGCAAAAGTGATTGAAGCCCCGATTTTTCATGTGAACGGAAATGATCCCCTTGCGGTGGCCATGGTTGCAGAAATTGCATTGGAATACCGGCAGAAATTTCGTGAGGATGTGGTGATTGATGTTAATTGTTACCGTAAGCATGGGCATAATGAAGCGGATGATCCTGCATTTACTCAACCCCTGCTCTACAAAAAAATCAAGTCGATGCCGGGGATCTCAAGTGTGTTTTCCAAGGAACTGGTCAGTGCGGGAGATCTTAACCAGGAAGAGTGTGATGAAATTCACCAACGCTTACGCCGACATTTGGATGCTTCTTTGGAAAAAGTGAAAACGGTGAAAAAATCGAGTACTTTTGAAGGTTCTGTCGCGGTGAAGCAAATTCCCTATGACTTTACTCCCGTTTCAACCGCGGTTGAGAAGAAGGAATTAGAAAAAGTGGTCCATGCGCTCTCGACTTGCCCGGAAGGGTTTAACTTAAATCCGAAGATTCAAAGGCAGGTTGATGCAAAAGCCAAGAATTTCAAATCCGGATTGGGCATTGACTGGGGATTTGCCGAACTGCTGGCGTTCGGTTCATTAATGCTTGAAGGTACTCCCATACGACTTTCCGGACAGGATAGTGAACGGGGTACTTTTAGTCATCGGCATGCTGTATGGTATGACAGTAAGGATCGTACCCGTTATGTTCCTTTGTTAAATATGGAAGACCGTCAGGGACAATTTTGCGTCTACAATTCACTCTTATCGGAAGCAGCAGTATTAGCTTTTGACTACGGGTATTCCCTTGATTATCCGAGCATGCTTTCGATCTGGGAAGCTCAATTTGGGGATTTTGTAAATGGGGCTCAGGTTATCATTGATCAATTTATAATGAGTGCGGAGGATAAATGGGGTGCGGTTTCAGATATCGTTCTGCTTTTACCCCATGGATTTGAGGGTCAGGGCCCGGAGCACAGCTCTGCCCGGCTGGAAAGGTTTCTTCAGGGATGTGCGGAAGACAATATTGTCGTGGCAAATTTAAGTACTCCTGCGCAATACTTTCATGCCCTTCGACGTCAGAAGAAAAAAGAATATGCAAAACCACTGGTGCTCATGGCACCCAAAAGTCTTCTCCGAAATAAATTATGCATCTCGGAGGTTAAAGATTTGGTCAAAGGAAAATTTGAGGAATTCTTACCGGATCCAACACCGGCTAAAAAGACCGAAAACCTTATTTTTTGTTCTGGTAAAGTTTACTATGATCTTCTTGAAGCAAGGGAAGGGCTGCGGAACTCAAAGTCTACTATTATACGAGTTGAGCAGTTTTACCCCTTTAACAAAGAAAAATTTCAGGATATTGTTGCTCCTTACACCAGTGCAAAACGCATCGTCTGGTGCCAGGAAGAACCTTTGAATATGGGGGCATGGAATTTTCTTTCCCCAATTTTTGAAGAAATGCTGGGGCGCCGGCCTTATTTCGCCGGAAGAACGGCCACTGCAAGCCCGGCCACTGGATCTTTGACCTTACACAAGATTGAACAGGCTGCACTTGTTGCAGACGCCTTAAATCAAACACAAACTTCCCATACTTAATACTGTAGTTATGCCTATCGATGTAAAAATCCCCGCGCTTGGTGAATCAATCTCTTCCGGTGTTTTATCCGCATGGAAAGTACCGGAGGGAACTTTTGTCGAGATTGATCAACCAATATACGAATTAGAAACGGATAAAATTACGCAGGAAGGACTGGCCGAAGTGGCCGGAGTAATTTCGTTTTTAGCGAAGGAAGGCGATGAAGTTGAGATTGGAGCAACGATTGCCAATATTGATGAATCGGCAGAAAAACCAAGTTCCACCGAATCTGATACTCAGTCCGGTGCCCCGGAACCTGCAGTGAAAGAAGTTGAATCCATCACACCACCATCCGAAAAAGAGCCCACCCCTTCCCCTCCGGTACCGGCACAAGATGAACCTGTTTCAAAAGTTGATGATTCCAGTTCCCCGTTGCCATTATCTCCCGCAGTCCGAAAAATCTTGGCGGAAACTAATTTAGATCCCACCACGATTTCAGGAACTGGTAAAGACGGACGTATAACAAAAGCAGATGTTCTTGCTGCCAAGAATGCGGCTCCGGTTCCATCCGTGGTTGCCCCTCCCCTCCCCGCGGTTCCTTCGCAGGCGGCGCCTTTAGCCAAGACTGCATCAAGTGATACCCGAAGCACACGCAGGCCGTTGTCTCCAATCCGTAGGAAAATTGCCGCACGCTTGGTTGAGGCTCAGCAAACCGCCGCAATTTTATCCACATTTAATGAGGTTGATCTTTCAGCCATCATGGCATTACGAAAAAAACACCAGGATTCTTTCGTAAAACAAAACGGAGTGAAACTTGGTTTTATGTCCTTTTTTGTGAAGGGCGTGGTTCATGCACTCCGGAGCGTTCCCCAAATCAATGCCCGAATGGAAGGGAATGAATTGGTTGAAAATCATTACTATGACATTGGGGTGGCAGTGGGCACCAAAAAGGGTCTGGTGGTTCCCGTGTTGCGGGATTGTGATCAACTTAGTTTTGCGGAGATTGAGCAATCTATTGTTCAGTATGCTGAAAAGGCACGAAGCGGAGGGATTACCCTTCAGGATATGCAGGGTGGTTGTTTTACCATTACCAACGGGGGGATTTATGGTTCTCTTTTATCGACCCCGATTATTAATCCTCCTCAGAGTGGTATTCTGGGAATGCATTCCATTCAGGAACGCCCGGTTGCCGTGAATGGCGAGGTGGTCATTCGTCCGATGATGTATACTGCACTTTCCTATGATCACCGGGTGGTGGACGGAAAAGAAGCGGTTACTTTTTTAGTTAAACTGAAAGAGGCCATGGAGGATCCTGCCCGGCTTGCCCTGGGGATTTAGTCTGATGAGTAACCAGGGAAAATTTGATGTCTTAGTTGTGGGTGCCGGCCCCGGTGGATATGTGTGCGCTATTCGATGTGCACAACTCGGTTTAAAGACTGGATTGATCGAGAAAAATCCACGGCTGGGAGGAACCTGCCTAAATGTGGGGTGTATCCCCAGTAAAGCTCTTCTTCATTCCACGGAAATTTATCATGAGCTGATTCATTCTGCGGAATCCCATGGGATTGTGGCGAAAGAGATTGGACATGACATTTCCAAGCTGATGAAAAAAAAGGATGCGGTGGTTGATCAACTTGGAAAAGGCGTGTCCGCCTTAGTTAAGAAGAAAGGAGTCACGGTGATACCTGGAACTGCAAAACTTTTACCTGGCGGAAAAGTGGAGGTGAGTCACAATGATTCGTCCCAGACACTGGAAGGGAAAGACATCATTTTAGCGACCGGTTCCAAACCGGTTGAACTTCCATTTCTGCCCTTTGACGGAGTAAAAATTGTCCATAGTGATCATGGCATTGCATTTGAGAAAGTGCCGAAAAAAATGGTCGTTGTGGGAGGCGGAGCTATTGGTCTCGAACTTGGATGTGTCTGGTCGCGGTTGGGCGCCGAGGTTACCATTATCGAATTTCTTCCGGAAATTTGCCCGCAGCTTGATCCAGAGGTGGCAAAAGTTGCCCGAAAAATTTTGGAAAAACAAGGCCTCAATTTTTTACTTTCCACTAAGGTAACTTCCGCCAGGAGTACCAAAAATGGAACCATGTTATCCTTGGATTCCAGCGGTGAGGAATCCACGATCTCCGCGGACCGGATTCTTGTTGCAGTCGGTCGTGGGCCCTGTGCAGATGGCCTGGGCTTAGAAGAAGTTGGCGTTCAAATGGACGATAAAGGACGTGTGCTGGTCGACTCCAGTTTTATGACTAATATTGCCGGTGTCCGTGCGATTGGTGATTTGATTCCTGGCCCTATGCTTGCTCACAAAGCGGAGGAAGACGGCGTGGCCTGTGCAGAGATTATTGCGGGTCAGGCGGGGCATGTTGACTATGATCTCGTTCCCGGGGTCATTTATGTGGATCCAGAAATCGCAAATATCGGTTTAAGTGAGGCTCAGGCGAAGGAGCAAGATATTCCGGTTCGTTCCGGTTCTTTTCCCTTGGCTGCTAATGGCCGGGCACTGGCGACGGGAGCCACCGATGGAATGGTAAAAGTGGTCGCACACGCAGAAACGGATCGTTTACTGGGAGTTCAAATTGTGGCCCGGAGCGGATCAGAACTGATTGCATCTGCAGTTGCCCATATGGAATACGGTGGCTCGGCAGAGGACTTGGCCCGCACTATCCATGCCCACCCCACCCTCTCCGAATCCTTGAAGGAAGCTGCACTTTCTGCAGACGGACGGGGGTTACATAGTTTGTAAGTGTAAGCCTTATGCTCCGTTTCTTTATCTTGGATTATTAAGGTTGTAGGGTTTGCGAATTTCCTTTTCGTCCAATTCCCAGGACTCCGTGATCTCAAAGAAATAAGAGGACAACTCATTTAAGTTCTTGGGGTCTCTATCCTCTTCATCAACTTCATTTCTTCTTAGGTTGCCGACTAAAATAATTACAGGTTCATCATCGTACGAAAAGCGAAGTTGATAACCTTCTCCACGGAGTAAAGCCGATTTCCCTAGCATCGTTTCGTGCAATCTTAGAAGCTCAATTTTTGGACCAGCTCGATTTACAATTTTAACTTTTCCTAAAGCTTTTGCTTTTGGGGTAAAGAGATAAACGGATTTTGAACGATCGATCAGGTCATAACCGTTTTGCTTTTGCTGGCTTTGATTGTTTTCTGCAACCAGTGGTGTTGAGCTAGCCTTCGCCAGTTCGGGTCCATCGGGCCTCCGGTTCCAGTTAGCTCGGAAGCTGTTCTTTCTGCAGACGAAAATCTATATAACGTATCGGATTCTGATTTAAAAACAATCGATCCTTCTGCTGCCTCTACTTGTTCGCTTGCGGATGTTGGAATTGGAATTGCATCAGTTCGATTAGTCCTGAGTCTTGGCCAAGGAATCTTTATCTTCCATTCGATCATTGAGAGCAAAGGGTGAAGAAGTTTCATCTTTTTGCTTGGACTTAGACATGACCAAGGGTTGAAGTCTCGGTTCTCCTTCAACTTGAGAAGGCAAGCTCCTGAAGCTCATGCTTTGTTCCACTCCACGAACAGCCACTTTTTTAATGGCTTTATCTGTTTCAGGCATTTTAGGAGATAGAGATGAGTCGCGAGAAGCAAATGCGTCTGCAAGAGAGGGAACTTGTTTCAATTCTTCATTCATGGCCAAGACTTCCGTTGTTGTTCTTTCTACTAACGCAAGGTTTGCCCCCTCTTGTGCTTTGTTTTGAAGCATTTGATTTAATTCAGTATTCTCTTCTGGGACTAGATCCTCTTTCCCTTTAATTAAATTCTTAGTCTCTCGCGTTTGATCATCCATTAAGGCTAAGGCCACGCTTTCGGTTTGGTTTGTTTTGTTTGTTTCGCTTACCATAACGATCAAAAAAGCACAGGCAGCAACCCCAAGGGGAATCCAAAAAAGTAAATTTATGGATTGTTTTTTATCGGTAGGATGATCATTTAATTCATTTTCTGAATCTGGCAGATCAGGGGTTTGCTCGGCAAAGATTTTTTCTTTTCGACTCTCACTCAATTTCCAATCTCCATCAGTAAGTTCTGGAATCGATTCGTTGCAGGATTTTTCTACCAATCGAAGAGCGTCAGCCAATATTTTTTGCTGTTTTTGTAAATCGGGATCATTCTTCAGGGCATTTTGAACCATCAATTCTTTTTCTTCATCCAATTCGCCCATGAGGAAAGCAATGATTTCTTCATCTCCAATATTTGAATCCTTACTCATTTGAAAAAACCCTCACTCTCTAGTTCCTGGGCTATGTCTTTGATTATATGATGTAGTTTATAGCCTACATTACTTTGGCTTAAACCGGTCGCCTCGGATATTTCTGAATAGCTCTTTTGCTGGTCAAATTTAAGTCTTAATATTTCTGCTGATTCACTGGGAAGAACTGAAATTGCATGCTTTACTCGATTAATGGCTTCGTTTTTTTCCAAATTTGATACCAAATTACTCTCGACCTGTTTGTTCATGGAATCAAGGAAATCCAATTGATCTTCATCAACTGTTCTTTGAAGCCGATTATTTTCCTCAAGAAGGAGATAGCTAAATTCCGAAGTGTTTTGTAAAGCCATGCCTTGGGTTCATGGATTTCTTTTTCCTGCCTTGAAAAGCGAAGAAATGCATCCTGAACTAAATCCTGTGCTTCATCCCGATCGTGGACAATTTGAAAGGCGTAAATCATTAAGGGTTTTTCTAGTTTCTCAAACCATTCACGAAGTAGAAGTTCCTTATCCTGTTGGCTCATTCTTATCTTGGAGTAATCAAAGAACTTTCGGTGTGTGACTGGACTGAAATTTTAATTTTCAATGACAAAGACGAGATGGGAGATAATTCCTTAGAATATTTTTAAAATTTCCGGATTAATTTTCAAAAAGCTCCTTCATTCTTTGAAGCCCTACGCGTAAGGTTTCCATGGGGTCTAATTCCCACCATGACTGGTTAAATAATTCCAGGCTGACCGTTCCATCATAACCCATTTCCTTTAGGGCTTTAATTTCAGCCTTAAGATCAATCTGCCCATCACCAGGCATCACACGGTCCGGGTCCGTTTGTGTTCCCGCCTCTTTTGCTGGATCCGCATCATCGATGTGATAATGACTTATCCTGTCAACGGGGATTGAGCGAAGTTCAGACTCGGTGGATCCACTATTCCAATTATGAAATGCATCGAGAATTAAAGTGGCATCCGGATCATCCGCAACTTGTACAATCTCCCATGCTTTTTTTAGAGTATGAACAGATTTAAAAAAACTAATATATTCAAAGGTGGGACGGATTCCCTCCTGCCTTCCTATTGCAAGAAGTTCTGCATAACGTGCTGGTAAATGATCTGTTTTCGGATTTTCCAAAGGGGGTGTGGCCACAATAAAAGGCGCACCCAATCGAGCGCCCAATGCAAACCGTCTTTTAGCCTCATCCAAAACGAGTTGATGTTCCCAACCTTCAAAATCACCCCATTGCCTCATCGCAATGACGGAGGGAACAATCAGACCATGATCAGCAAGAGCTTTTTCAATATCACTCACTTCCCCCCC
>JBJLCO010000040.1:0-140320 GCA_045567635.1 Opitutales bacterium
CAACGAGTAATGCGGCCATGCTAAGTGTCCATCCAAGCACCCCTTTCCAGCGTGCCCGTGCCTGATTACGCCTCTTTTGCTCCACCTCCTTGAAGTCCCGCTGCCTCAGATCGCAGGTCCATAGTTCATCGGCGGAGATAAGCACATCCTGATCAAGGGACAAATCAGAATCTTTTCCCTCCAGCCATTCATGCTCGAATTTAAAGAACCCGTCCTTTGTGCGAACCACTTCATGAGCGACCAATATATCCTTGGAAATCTGATAGTTCTCCAAATCAAACAATGAAATTAGTTTTCCGCGGGCATCCTCCACCGCCTCCCCGCCCTCCTGTGGATCCAGTGGAATGGAGTATAAGAAGTCGGGAATATTGGACTCCGCCTGAAAAGCGGCCGCAGTAAGGGTTTCCTCAAATAACAGAAACGCCACCGTCGGCTCTTCGTAATCGCTAGCGAATAAAGAAACAAAAGAGGGAAAAACGCGGCGAAAAACTTCAAAATTCTGCCAACCAATTTGACGAAGTTTGGCGAGCGGAGTTGCAAAAACAAACATTTTGCCCAGTTCTTCATCCGCTAAATACCCCCATGCCAATTGATCTGCTGGGTAAGGAGATAGGCCGCTCTCATTAAGGACAAACTCGGCAAAATCGGCAAATTTTTCCTGCTTTAACGATGAGGGTAGTGCAACTGTATCACAAAAAAAATGCTCACCTGGAATACGAAGGGTGATTTCTCGGAGTTCACCAGTTGGTAACTCGGTCGGTTTTTCAGGGGATTCAGCCATAAAAATGGTTTCTTTAACTAACCATAAATCACCAGTTTAGTCGACCAATTTCTCGTTTTCACGGATCGACAAAATTCGAAATGGAAATTGCAGCTTAAGATTTTGCGCACTTCTTGGTTTTTTCATATTTTTTCCCTTGTTACCCTGCTGCTGTGCGGGCCGGTTGGAAACCAGACCGAGTATGGAATGAAGTTTAAAATTTGCTTTTCCTTTAGTCACATTGATTTCAGCCCGAAACATGGTCGAAGTCGTGTTTGTGCTGATCGAGCGGTTCCCCCGCATTAGGGCAAGGCTTGAATCATTCATATTCGTAAAATAGGGATCTCCTGTTGAAGATTGTGGGCCCTCCAGAATTTCTTCGGCCAAGTCTTCGTCATCCCCACAGAAGAATTTGATCAGGTAAGCCGGTGCGGTGTTAATGTTGACCGGTCCTTCATGAAAAAAAGAAAAGCAATCACGGAAGTTTTTCATGTGAATGGTCTCACTACCATTTTCGTTATAAAAAATCCCAGACTCCCTCGGATCATCCTCGTCATACGCAAAGCCTTTGATCATACGGAATTCCTCAAAATTTTCAATTTTCCTGCCTGGTGTAAAATAAGGAGAATCAAGGTCTTCATAAAAATCGTCTTCCGCCCCTTCATCCCTTTCGTCCTCATCTGCATCCTGCCAGTCCATCATGCTGTCAAAAAAAGGCTGCCCATCATCTTCATCCACGAATGATCCATCCGCCCGCATAATTGCAAAGAAGGAAACCAGATCCTTTTCCTGAATCGAAGAGATTGGCACTTTCCCGGATTCATCAATTAACGAGATTGACCATTTTACTGTCGGATCGAGGGGAGAAATCCCGGAATAACTTAACGGGTTCCCCCACCCTTGAGACGGGTCATACAATGTTTTCTCCACTATCATGAACTCATTCAGCACGCCAACAGCGAGATCAAGGGCTGAGTACGCATGCATTCGCAAATCATCCCGCCGGTGAAACTGGCTGACATGCCTTAATTCCTGAACCGTTTCCTGCATCAATCTCATGCATAAAATCGAAAGCAAAACAATCAGGGCCAGAATGAACACTAAAATGGAACCTTTATTTTTCATCACTTTCAATAGGGCTCCTCCACAAGTCCGCTGGGTGAAATCCGTCTGATCGGGAGCGTGATGGTTCTTTCCAGATCTTCTTCCTCCCATTTAAATACAAGTTTGATGAAATCAGGTATCCGGTATTTCCCAGACTGTATATTTTCCTCCAGATTATCCAGAATTTCCCAATCCTTAATATCATCGGCATCCGCATCCTCTTCTCCATAGTAACAATAAAAAACTTCGGAGCAGAATGGACTGATCGGGGTGTTAAAAAGCGCGCCCTCGTCTTCAAGTTCCATTTTACCTTCCTCATTTTTTTCCAATTCCTGAAGTTCAGAAAACCATAAAAAATTCAACCCTTCCCCATCTTCAAACTGAAAGTAACAATGGACCCGACTGGCCGAACCGGTTGGCCAAAATAAAATAGGGGGACCTTCACGGAGGTAAAAATGAATCAGTGGATCCTCACTATCCGAAAAGCCAACCGGTCTTTGCAAATCAATCAGTTCATCACCGGATTGGTTCAGTGTGGGAAGGGTAGCTTCCTCTAAAACAGCCGACAAAAAATGGGCCACTCCGTTCACATGAGCATCAAATGCGTCCCTTGTTGCGGGTCTTTCTGCCCAAGCCCTAGAGATCGTGACCAACAGGGAACTGGCCGCAGTCAGCACAAGCCCTCCGATGCACAGGGCCAGCAAAACCTCGATCATGGAAAACCCTCTTGCCCTATTCATCGACGCCTTCTTTCATCGCGGATTTCCTCAATCTTTTCTCTCTTGTCTTCCAGTAACCTCGCCCGTTCGGAAGAAAACTCGTTATTCTTTCCCCAAGATGGACGAAAAAGGTACATTTTCGAAATCCTTTCTCCGGATTCAATGCCAAGTTCCTCATTCCCATCGTATTCCAGTGTGAGCGTGACTTGATAAAGGTCGAGCACTTCGGACATTTCAATCTCGGTTTCCCATCTGACTTGTCCCATGGAAAGTGATTCAATATCTCCCCCCTCCTCAATCTTTTCATAGTCCGGTTCCTTAAAAATCTCTCCGCGCACCCACAGTAAATCCTGCTCCATCTCCCGGGTGTCTTTCATTACCCTGATTGTTCGGGCGGCGACAAATGCTCCATCAACCAGAAAAACCGCTGACAATCCAAATAGTGCCAAGGCGATCAATACTTCGATCAGCATGAACCCGCTTGAAAATCGGCTGTAAACTCGGCTGGTTTTCACTCTTTATCTTTTAACACATATCCCGAAAAGGGGTCGAAAACTAATTTTTCAGTCTCCTCACGAAATTCAATTTCTGCGGAAAATGGGATACTCGAACCCGAATGAAAAAATATCCGGTTAAGCTCAAGTTCATCGTCATTGTAATCAGTTCGATCACCATCCTCGCCGGACAGGGGTCCAATTGCCTGGAAAATCACCTTGGGCATGAGGGACTCCTCCTCCCTCAAATCCTCGTCTATTTGTTCATAAACCTGATGCTGGGCCAAAATCCCCCCGGAAGCATTGGTCACCAGAAAGCTTGCGTTCTCCTCAAAATAAGTAAGATAGGCAGCCTGCTTGCTCTCACTGGCATGATATACCGCATCCAAAACCGCTTTTTTCAGTACCCGGTCAGGCGGTTCAAAATTACTTCCGGAAATGAAAGAACCGGCATTACCCGCAACAATTCCGAGAAGAACTGCCACCAAGGCCAGAACCAGCAATACTTCAATAAGACTGAAGGCTCGCTTTCGGTACGCCCGGAGTACCGTACTCAAATTACTGACCGGTATCCCAGTTCCCGATTATTGTACCGTCCGGAGCAGTAGTTGAAATATCAAAGCTCCCGGGATTCTGTGTACCAGGATATTGATAAACATACTCTTTTCCCCAGGGGTCCTGCAAGTCAGACATTCTTTTCACAAAGGGAGGAGTGCCGGGCGGAGGGCTTTTTAGGTCGGCTAAACTTTTCGGGTACTCCCCAACCAACGCAAAATAACTGGTCACGTAAGCTTCTCCAGTACTGTTGACCCATGTCTGGGCGGCCTTGACCTTGCCCCCGCCAAAAATTTCACCGAGATTGGACATGGCTAAACCGGCAACAATTCCGATAAGCGCCAAGACAATGAGAATTTCAACTAGGGTGAATCCTTTTTGTTTTTTTAACCGCGAAGAGTTGTGTGGAGAAGTAGACTTCATAGAAAATAACATAGTACCAACTAGTGCAATTTGGCAAGCATCTTGAAATAAATGCCAAAACATAATATGCACATTGGAATTACCTTGCCATAATAGTAATTTCAAGGGTATCAATAGACATGACATTATTGGAGTATCTCCCAGTTTTGATCCAAATTATTTTGGCTCTCGGAATGGGCTTTGGTATTCTATTTGCCAGTCATTTATTTGGCCAACGAGCTACCGCTGGTAAAATCAAGGATTCTCCCTACGAATGTGGGCTCGCGGCAGATTCGAAGGGAGAGACCCGCTATTCGGTCAAATTTTATGTCACTGCGATGTTATTTATCCTGTTTGATATTGATGTGGTTTTTCTTATTCCCTGGGTTCTGACCCATCGTGATATGGTGGCAGCCGGCATTCCCATTCTCGGCCCGATGTTGTTCTTCACTTTTGTGCTCGTGGCCGGTCTGATTTATGAATTGAAAAGTGGTGCGCTTGAGTGGGAGAAATAAGCCAAGTTATACACCCAGCGGAACGGGTTCAGCCCCCTCCCTCTTTCTTTTCCTGAAAGATGCACATTGACCGTTACATCTCCGTTAATCGAATTATCGATATTACGAGTAAGGATTTAACCTCCGCCTATTCGGAGCTTCTCGACACTTTCTCCACGCTCCTGCCCACTCCGGCAAAGCGAAAAAAAGTCCTGAAAGAACTGGTTGACCGAGAGACCTCCCTCACCAGTTATCTTGGTGAAGGAGTGGCTCTTCCCCACGCGCGTGTTGCGATGAAGAGACCTTACGCTCTCGCCATCGGGAGATGCCCCACCGGACTCTCTTTTGAAGGAAAGGACAGCTATGAGGATGTTCGCTTTGTCTTCCTGTTGCTGGCCAGTGAGAAGGCGAAAAATTATCTCTCCTTCCTTGCCGCTCTTGCTCGATCCTTCCAGGACAGCTCAGTCATGGATCATCTTTGGATGGCCCGGGAAAAAAGCGAGTTTCGAAGTGCCGTACGCAAAGCTTTTGCCGGTACTGACGACCGGCCCGCCCGCCGAAGAACCAAATTTAACAAACTACTCACCGACGAGGCTGCCAAGATTGCCAAGGCTGCGGAATGCTCCACCATTCTTATTTTTGCTGATGTTTTCCCCCCCAGCCTTGCCCCGCGAATGACATTTTCCGGATTTAAAGTCGTACTCGCCGGGCAGGATGTGTCCGAAGATGACCGTGAGCATCACCGGGCGGACGCAATCCTTGCGGTGCGGGCTCTTTCCCGTTCCCGATTATCCCAGCTCAGGGCAGCGATTCTTCTCGGACTGACCCGTGATATTTTTGGCTTTCAGGACCGGGTATGCTGTATTGGAGGAATTCCAAACAGTGGACAGTTGGATACCGTCCTGGTGGTCGATGTGGATGAGGAGTTTGAGTCGGTTATTGGACATGGGGAAGAAATGCTTCCGCCCGATGTATCCGCACAAGCCCTTGAAAGAATTACCGCAATTGCCACCGACCTGGCATCCACCGGGAGAGAAGGCAAAGCCATTGGAGCGATGTTCGTACTCGGCGATTACAAGGAGGTGAACAAAAGGTCAAAGCCCTTAATCCTTAATCCATTTCATGGCTATGATGAGGAGGATCGCAGTATCCTGAATCCATTTATGGATGAAACCATCAAGGAACTGGCACTCATTGACGGAGCGTTCATCGTGCGGGGAGACGGTGTGGTTGAATCCGCAGGGTGCCTCATTCAGGCAAAAGCAGATGATATCGTTCTCCCGGGCGGACTGGGAACCCGGCATGCTGCCGCTGCTGCGATCACTCATGTGACCGATTCGCTGGCGTTAGTGGTTTCCTCCTCCGGTCAGGTTACTTATTTTAGAAAAGGACAGATGTTCACCCTTTTTGATAAATCAGAGGGCCGTTCCCTTTAGTGAACGGATGGGAGAAGACGAACAATCAACACCACTTCGCATTGGCTTTTTTGGAGGCTCCTTCGACCCGGTTCATAACGGACATGTCTCACTCGCTAACCAAGCCATTGAACGTGCTCAATTGGATAAACTCCTTCTCTGTCCCGCCTTTCACGCTCCCCTGCGTCCTGAAAAACCATTTTTTCCCGCATCGGTCCGTTTGAATATTCTCGAAACAGTTACTCAGTTGCATCCACGAATGGAAATCTGCAAACTGGAAATCGACAGACAGGAGACACGCTACACCTATCACACGATTAAAGAAGTCAAAGCTCAATCGCCCCGATCTGAAATTGTGGTTTTACTGGGGGAGGATCAGTTCTCTCAATTAAATAAATGGAAGTTTCACCATGAACTTGTTCAAATTTGTCAATTTCTTGTTTTCTCCCGCAGTGAGGACAGGGTCATCCCCCCCTCCATTCCCAATCTTTCTTTTACGCTCATGAAAAACGACTTGATTGATTGCTCGTCCACTGTGATCAGAAACCGCATACAATCAGGAAAACCTGTCTCTCACCTCATTCCGGATGCTGCCTACCCTCTTGTCAAACAACATTTCACTCACTTAACTTCTTAGTTACTTATGGCCACTTTGATACCCAAAGAAAAAACGCAACTGCTCGCCAATCTCAAGATTTCCTGCGACGCCTTACTCGATAAAAAAGCCGAGGATCTGCAACTTCTTTATTTTGGAGAAAAATCCTCCCTCACTGATTGCTTCATCATTGCCACCGGAAATTCCAACCCCCACCTGAAAGCCCTCCGGGACAATGTCGAAAAGACCCTGAAAGAAAATAAAATCGAATTATTTTCTAAAGACCGCTTTCAACCAAGCGGATGGCTGGTGATCGACGCCATCGACTTTGTTGTTCATCTTTTTTCCGAGGAGCAACGGGAAAACTATGCCATTGAAGAGTTATGGAAGGATGCAGTGAAACTTGGCTACGAAGACCTCAAATAAAAAAGGGTTAACCACAACCCTCTTGCTTGACCAGCACCAGGATTTCTACTGAGAATATTCTTCGATCTAGTCCCTTCCCTGCAAATCCATAATTAAGCTCACAAAATGACCACTCGAAGATCCTTCCTCAAACAATCCTCACTTGCAGCTTCACCTTTTATCCTGCCCTCTCATATCTGGGCAGCCAAAGGGGATGCCTCACCCAACAACCGGATCAATGTGGCCATCATTGGACCGGGCAAAATGGGACGGGGCCACGCACACAAGCTCATTCGAAATCCCCGGGCCCAAGTGACCGGCATTGCCGAAATTGCGGAGATCCGTACCAAACATACCGTTGATCTGATTGAAAAACAGTATTCCCGGAATGCTGGCAGCGAGCAGTGGAAAGGACTCAAAGTAACCAAAGATTATTTGGAACTACTCGAGGATAAATCGCTGGATGCCGTCCTGATTGCCACCCCTGACCACTGGCATGGTGAACCCACCATTCGTGCGGCCCGGGCAAAAAAACATGTTTACTGTGAAAAGCCAATTTCTCTGACCATCAAGGAAGGGCGGGCGATGGCCAACGCGGTCCAGGAAAACAAGGTCGTTTTTCAGACCGGCAGCCAGCAACGCACAGAATACGGGGGGAAATTTCGCCGTACGGTTGAGATGGTGCGAAGTGGAGCCATTGGAGAATTGAAAAAAGTGCGGGTTTGCGTAGGCACTTCCCCGGTCCCCTGCAATCTCCCCACCGAAGTCATCCCCTCGGGTATAGACTGGGATGCGTGGCAGGGGCCCGCACCCTCCCGGGGATACAATAAAATTCTTTGCCCGGATGACGTCCACAATCACTTTCCAAAATGGAGGCTTTATCGCGAATACTGCAACGGGATGCTTGCTGATATGGGGGCACATCATTTTGATATCGGCCAGTGGGGCATGGACGCAGACAACACGGGCCCGGTCAAGATCCTACCACCTGAAAAAGGCGAACTCGAGCTACGCATGATTTACGCGAATGGTATCGAAGTGGTTCATGGGCGAACATCTGACTGGGCCGGGGGCACGATCTTCTACGGTACGGAAGGAACAATCTGGGTGAACCGGGGGCCCTGGAAATCGGATCCTGAACATTTGATCAAAGACTACCAGGCAACGGTTAGTCTTCGCCAACCCAAGAATCATCATGATGACTGGCTTGACTGCATACACTCGGGCGAATTACCGATGGCACATGTGGAAGCGGGGCATCGCACTGCATCCCTTTGTCAATTATGCAATATCGGGTACGAGCTCCGGCGCGAACTTACCTGGGATCCTCAAAAAGAACAATTTGTGGGTGACAAAGAAGCCAATAAACTTACTGATCGAAAGCGTCGTAAAAAATGGTATCGGGTATAAGTCGGCAAAATTTCCACTGACTCAATTCCCAATGCTTTTTTCAAAATTTCTCTCTGATTTGCCTGATCATAGGCTCAGCCAGTTTGTAAGCTACAAATAAAAAACCCAATCCGAATATCATGACGAAAAATCCTTCGTCCAAGGACTTCAGTCCCATGTAGGCGAAAGGAAGAGCCACCAATGTTCGGCAACCCAAAGCTAAATTATCCGCATCTGATTTAGTGGTTTCCACAACTTTTTTCTTTGACCTGTCCTGCACGGTAAAAGTCCTTGGCGGCTTTTTATTTTTTTCTAATATTGCACGCTCTTCTTCGGTCAGGGAATCGAAACCACGGTTGTATCTTTTATCAAGAATCTGTTCTAAATCGAGCTTATCTCCTCGGTATTCACTTTGAGTCTCCTTCTGCAAAGAAAGAGGTGGCGGTTTTTCTTCTTCTGTATCCTCGCCTCTCAAAGCCTCCGATGAATCCGTATCCCCAACGTCCCCTGAATCGCTTCTCTCCTTTTCTTCAGGCTCAACCATTCTTGTAGAAATATCTTCTTTTACAAATTCCTGAACTTCTGGTTCTTTTTCGTCCTGCATTTCAAGAATGGGAATGCTTGTCTCGAATGATTCTGATTCTTTTTCAGCAGCCGGTACATCAGCAGTCTTTTCGACTTCCATTTCTTCCGGAATTAAATCCTTGTTGGGCTCGGTATTTACCTGTCCAACTTCTGAATTTCCAGGTTCAACCTGGATCCCTTCATTACTCCGGTCCAACTTCTCTTTATCGGGATCGCTCGAATATTTTCCGAAAATAATGCGTTGATAAAGAGTATCCAGGGCCAATACACCGACCCTGCACTCGAATTCCTCGTCCTTTTTCAATGTTTCAACCCACTCGTTTTCCTCCTGAGAAATCAAGACTGTGCACTCCAAATTACCATCTGCGAAATTGGCCACCACTGTCTTTCCTTCCTCAAACCCACCTGTATGTTTGTTCGGAAAAGTCCTCGTCTGCGTGATCAATGTAAATCGTACCTGATAAGATTTCCCAATAAAAGGTGTTATGATTGACTCCGCCTCAGAGGATAGCCTGCGATTCTCCTTCAAGTCAGAAAGGCTCGCAATTAAGTTCGATAGTGGCACGGTTAGGTTTATAACCTATTAGCCAAAAAAAACACCATTACAAAATTTATAAAATTTAGTAATCGAGCCAAAAGCCTGACGGAATCACCGATCAATAATAATGCTTTAAAGTTTTAAAATCATAGAAAATAGCTTTCCCGCCAATTTTGGTTATGAAACAAAGCCATTTGCCGGAACGGTCAAGATACAGGTAGGGCCAGACTCTTTTTTGTGTCCACATCCATCTCTGTTTATCATTCCACATCCATAAACCGCCCGCTTCATCACTTTTCACATAAAGCCATCCTATTCTGGAATGATAAATCCAATCAGTTCCTGAATATCTCCTAAAAGAGCCCAACCAATCCAACCGCATCCATCCGTCTCCCACTGTTACCGCACGGTTCCACCAGTCAGTGGGGCTGACTAATTCAGGAGTCCTCAACCTCTTGATCGGACCCACATTCTCTCCCGCTTTATTTTGAGCATATGCACGGTAGTAATATCGGGTACCTGCTTCGAGCTTGGAAATACGCTTTGCCCACTGGCTCTGTCCCGGCTTAAGGGATGAAATAAACCGAATTGAATCAACAAACCTTATGCTTCGGCTAATGAGAAAACCAGCCTCGGTGATTTCTCCTCCCCCGTCGCTCAAAATCATTCCTCGGAACCGGTAGGTGCCGCTTTCATCCCCTTCGCAGGCAAGAGTGTTTACGATGGGAACATACACGGTGATCTTAAGTTCGACCTGCGTCTCGTTTTGTTCCAAGGCAGGATTATCTATTAATTCAGAAGTATTTCCTTCAACCCATGTCTGATTTCCATTAACCGGCAGAGTTCCGTTGATTTCTTCCGTTGCATTGGAATCCATGGGAGCTTCCAAATCCATCGTGCTTCCGTTCTGGTCTGCACCTGTTCCATTATTATCCGCAGTCGAATTGTTTCCATCCAAAAAGGATTTATTTTGATCGGAGGAACCGGTTTGATTTCCGTCCACCCCGGTGTGATTTCCATCACCGGGAAGTGTTCCGGACACATTGTGGACATCAGTGGCATTTCCATCCATTGAATGTTCGTGACTCAGGTTGGAACTGTTAGGGATACTGGTCGTTACATTCTGATCCACAACGGAATCGACTTGATCGGAAATATCATCCGCGGAATCATTCAACACTGAGATTACAAATGACTTGGAAAAAGACGCATTATGTTCATCCACCACCCGCAGGCGGACCTTCATAGTGGAATGCGTTTCAAAATCCAAACTCTTACTGGTACGCAGCCTTCCATGCTGCCCCACTTGGAACGACTCATTATCCGCCGATCCCGGACCCTGTGTACGGGAATAAGAAAGCGTTTGATTTCCATCAGGATCGGAGCCAACTATCATTGCGACCACGGTTCCCGCAGGCATATTCTCCCTCACCTCGCTGGCAGTGAGGTGCAAACCACCCGGAGCTTGATTCGCCAGAGAATTCGAATTGCGCGGGTCCGAACCGTAGGCAACTTCGTCAATATCCGCAAATCCGTCACCATCATCATCCCCATCGATATGGTCTTCCAGTCCGTCACCGTCAAGGTCCTCAATTTCATTAAGCACATTAATGGTAAAAGAATTTTCGAGAGTGGCATTAAATTCGTCTCGAAGGCGCACTACGATCGAAAGTGAATCGTTTACCTCGTGGTCTAAGCTAACTTTCGACGTAAGGTATCGGTTTCCCTGAATTCTAAAAAGATGGTTATCACTCGACCCGTTCTCATCATGAAGTGAAAAGAGAAGGGATGCGTTTTGATCAGGATCGGTTCCGATCAACTCTCCCACCACCGTACCCGCAGGTTGATTCTCCAAGATAGTGCTTCCGTTCAAGTCCAACCCGGAAGGGGAATCATTGGCAATTTTTCGCCCAACCGGTCGTAAAACTGCAAGTTCGCTCATACTGAGCTTTCGGTTGTACAAACGAATCGCCCGTATTCGACCATCTAAAAAACCTCCCACACCCAGTCCCGTTTCCGCGTCTTTTTTCCAGGCTCCCGCAGCAATGATAATCGGTTCAGCATTTCCGGAACCACCTGAGGTCAAGCCCATGCCCCCTGAGTAAGAGTCGCTGGCAACAAGTTCACCGCTTCGGTATAATTCAATCCCAGAACGTCCCCAACTGAAGGCGACATGTGTCCATTGTCCTGATACAAAGCTACTATTCCCCTCAAGTGTGTGGCTTTGGCTTTGGCTTTGCAGTCGGGCGACCAAGGTTCCGTTCTGCTCATAAATGGAAAGATGTCCACCAGTCTGAAGGCCCTTGGCATCCTTGGAAAAGAAGCCTTGTTTTCCGGTGGCACTTAATGTTTCCAGTTTCGTCCAGAAAGAAACCGTTCCCTCGTCATTTAAATAAGATCCATGGTGGGGAACCTCAACATAGTTCATGGATGTATTCTGATCAGTCTTGTACTGACCATGATTTTCAAGTTCGGATTTATCCTTGGCTATTGTCCCGTTCGAGTCCTTCAATCTCCAACTCCCCACCAGGCCAAAATTAATTCCCGGGGTTGAATTTGCATCCGTCATATCTGACTGAGCCAGATACTCCTGGAAATTCTCAAATCCATCGTCGTCTATATCTAATTTGCTCAGGGATAAGTCAATTCCACTTTGATTTTCATCCACTGTCAACTTTTCATACCCCTGCAAATATCCCTTCCATTCACCGTAATGATCGACCGGTTCTATGTAAGGATTCAATGAACCATTTCCATCCGCATCCAAAAATGCCAGTATGTCATAAGAATTCCCCCCCGGTAAATCCAGGGAAAAGGATCCGCTTCCCGAGAGCAGGACCGCTTCAGAAACAATTGTGCCATTCGAATCCAGTGCCCGCACATAACTTGGACCGGAAAGTGTTCCCGAGTAACTCACTGTTCCTGAAACTGAGACATTTTGAATCGGCAGGGCCAGTTCTGATTGGTATAGCTGACTGATCTCACTTGCAAGCAGAGCCCTTTTCCAAATTCGTACCTCGTCCATTAATCCGTCGGTCGGGTTTTTGTGATCAACATCCAACCCGATAATAAAATTCGAATACGAAGATTCAAGAGTTGCATTTTGATCCTCACTTACAAGTTGTCCGTCCAGGTATAATCTCCGGATTGGATGGGAACCGTTTACCTCATAAGTCACCGCAATTTGCCTCCACTCGGACTTGGAGATGTAAACGCCTTCAAAAAGACCACCTCCCAGACGAGTGCCCAGAATTCCGTCGTTATGCACATAAATCACATCACGTCCTAGATCCGGCTCGGTATTCTGTTCAAAAAGAGTGGATTTATTATTGTCCCGCAAATAGGCCCAGAGGGAAACGGTGAGGGAGTCGATTGAGGAATTGAACTCCATACCAATTGGCAAAATCACTGCACTTTTATTACCGTCAAAATCAAGTGCCTTACCCGCCTGATTATGACGATCAACTGCCGGGTTGGTAAAATTCGATTCTCCGTGATTTTGATTCCCCGATTGGTCAGTGGCATTTCCGTCAAATGGATAGTGAGCCCATAAACCATCCATCAATCCGGGAACACTGGAAACAGAACGCGGATTACTGCCCGAGATCAGTTCACTGAAATCGGAAAACCCGTCCCCGTCTTGGTCCTGGTCAAGATGATCCTCCAGACCATCCCCATCCAAATCCTCGACAATATCGGTCACGCGAACGGTTAGTCTTTTCTCATCAAAACCGCCATTTCCATCAACTACACGGAACCATATTTGGTAGGTGTTATTAGCATCACTATCCAATGGATTCTCAAAATCCGGGGCTGTTTTAAACCGGAGCACACCGGTCGCGGTATTTAAATTAAAGGAAGACTTGTCAGTTCCTGCTGTTTTGACAAAAGAGAGTGTATCCCCGTCCTGATCGGTCGCGTTAATTTCCAAAGCAATCATCGAGTGTTCTGTGACTTGTACCTGTCCAAAAAGGGAACCGGCATAATCATTTTCACTCGCTGAGTGAATGACCGGATCATCGTTTGCGTTTTGAACGCTTACCGCGAATAAACCCTCCGAGGAAGCATTATGCTCATCCCTCACCCGGGCTCGGATCGAAAGGGTCGGATCATTATCGGAATTCTCCCCCTCGTAATCAAAAACAACCGCGGTGTGCAGGGTTCCGTTTGCATCGAGAGTAAATTCATGATTCGAATCCGATCCGTATCCACTTACCAAACTGTATATCAGCGTCGAATTCGCATCCGGATCAGTCGCATTGAACTCGCCCACCACGGTGCCGGCGGCGAGCCCCTCAACCACGGTTAAAGCTACTGTAAAATTGAGATCGGCAGGGGGAGAGTTGGGCAAAAAGGACTCTAGGGAATGAAGGACCGCCACTTCCTCCGCCGAAAGAGCCCGGTTATAAACTCTTAGATCGTCCAGACTGCCCTCAAAAAATTCGTCATTTCGATTCAGTGAATTCGAACCGATTACCAGGGACATGGATCCATTGGTTTCCAAGGAATCATTAAAACTTCCTCCCAGTACACTTCCGTTGAGATAAAGCTTCCCCACACTTCCATCGTAAGTAACGAGTACATTATTCCAACTATTGTAAAGTCCGGTGGCGGAAAAAATCTGATCGCTCCCCTGCCCAAAGAAGGAGAGGGAATTCTCATTTCCCCCAAAATTCAGCCCCACAGAGAATCGCGCCTTTTGAACCAGTCCGTTCCCAAAAGTGAAAAAGTTCGCCGAATGGCTTGCCGCTTTGTACCAAACTGAAACACTCCGGGAGGAATTTCCGTCCGGCCACCCCCCCCCCGCAGCGATCCGGTCATTTACTCCGTCAAAGCTGTATGCTTTTCCAGCTATTCCGTGGCGGTCAATCGAGGGGGTTGCTCCATTTATTGCTCCATGATTTCCATTTCCCGATCGGTCAGTTGCGTTTCCATCGAAGGTATAATACGCGAGCAGACTTCCATTGAAGCTGGTGGTGTGATCCGCCCACTCATAGTTCCACTTGGAATGGCCAAAAAAAGAGGAGTGGATCAATCCCTTGTTTAGGTTCGACAAGGAATGGGTATTTTTAAACATGTCAGTCATTTGGGTTACGCCGTTTATATTCCATGAGCTGATATTCTGATTAAAGGCACTGGCTCCTTCAAAAGTAGAGGACATTTTCGTCACTGAAGAGGTGTCCCAGCCTCCAATTGCTTGGTTAAAAGCCGTTGCCTTGGAAAACATTCGATTCATCGATATGACAGAACTTACATCCCAATTGCTTATATCCATATTGAAAGAGGATGCTTCTTTGAACATGGATAACATTTGGGTAACCAAGGAAGTGTTCCAGTCGCCAATATTCTTGTTAAAAACGGTGGCTCCGTGGAACATGGATGACATATTGGTAACGGAGGAGGTATCCCAGTCTCGAATGCTTTGATTAAAGGAGGAGGCATCCTGGAACATCCACGACATTGAAATGACCTTAGAGGTATTCCAATCACCAATATCATGGTTAAATGTACTGGCGTCATGAAACATATCGTCCATGGAAGTCACATTCGAAGTATCCCATTTGCCGATATTTTGATTAAAAGCAGAAGCACCTTTGAATATTGAATTCATTTGGGTTACCCCAGCGGTATCCCAATTGCTGATATCTTCGTTGAATGAGGTGCGGTTCTTAAAGGCATTGGACATATCGGTGACACCGGACACATTCCAGTCCTGAATATGCCCGTAGATAGAAGTGGCATTGCTTTCATTCGAGAACCACAAGTTGACCGCAGATTGAAAGTTGCTGTCCGTAAGGGAAACAGGGGACGAGGCATTATAAATTAACTGAACCTCAGTGGAGGTAATCACCCGGTTCCAAATCCGAAAGTCGTCCATCCAACCCTTGAAATAACTACTATTGCCCTGAGGCCGATTGCCAATGGTAAATAGATTGCCGATATCGGATGTTACATTTCCAGATCCGTTCTTTCTTGTAACATTATGAACGAGTGATCCGTCCAAATAGATTTTACTGTTCTGCCCATTTAATAATCCGTTCCAGGTCAATGCGACATGTTGCCATTGAAAAAATGGAGTTCCAATCGAAGTTGAAATCGTTGGAGCAACCTCCGATGTTTTACGGATAAACCAATTTTTGCTCTGTTTCGAAGCAAAATACCTCCAATACCCAGTAAGAATAGAGCGTTTGGCGACCACATACCCGCTTCCATTTTGATCAAGTTTAATCCAACCGGAAAAACTAAAGGGGCGTATGTCGTCCAACTGGCTCGCTCCAGGAAAAGAAATGTAGTCATCTACTCCATCAAACCGCAGGGATCCTCCCACCCGACCAGGGCTCCATGGATTTGAAAAACCGTGCATGGTTCCATTAATTTCATTGCCTGATGAATCATAAAGAATTGTGCCATTAGTTTCATCAAATTTCCAATGTGCCAACAAGCCGAAGTTGAGGGGAGGTTTGGAACTCGCGTTATTATCATGCGTACCGGCCATATGTTCATGCCATCTGAGAAACCCATCGCTATCACCGTCCTGATCCCAAAGAGTAAAGTCAATCCCGCTCAGGTTTCCGTCGACCTGAGTTAAGTTAAATCCACCCAGCGAACTATTCCAATCACCATAATGTTTCCAGAGCTCCCCCGTTGTGGGGTATCCGTTTTGACTTCCGTCCACGAAAACTTTGAAATCGTATCCCCTCCCCTTTGTCACTGACAGTGAAAAAGTTTTATTGCCGTCCGAAAGAATATGTTCCGCCGCCTTACTTCCATTCGCTTCAAGGGCCCAGACAATGATTGGACCGGGAATCACCCCATCATATTTTACCGTTCCTGTAACCTGACTTTGGTTGGAATCAGCCAGAGAGAAAAAAGAAGGCATACAAATAACCACAAAAAAGAGAACAGGAATAAATCCCTTTTTATAAAAGGCATATACATCGGACATGATTATGGGCATTTGAAATTCTCGCGCGTCTATATTGTGGGCAACAAATATAGTTAGCGTTAAAATCGATTTTGTTACAATTTAATTATTGTTTTTTCATTATTACGAAACTCGTAAAAAACAAAGATTTGCACCCGTTAAAACTCCGTTCTTGCCAAAATCAGAACTTCCAACCATGTTGAAAGCGAGTTGCCCGGATGGCGGAATTGGTAGACGCGCTGGATTCAAAATCCAGTTTCCGCAAGGAAGTGAGGGTTCGACCCCCTCTCCGGGTACCATTTTTCTTTCAACCTTTGAACACCACTATTCGCAGAGGACGCGAGTCCGACATGCCCGCACTGCGGGACATCATAAACCACTACATTTCGGAGTCAGTGGTCACTTTTGAAATGGTGGAAATGTCCCTCGAAAATCGAAAAACCTGGTTCACCCAGTTCACCGAAAACGGACGATACCAGTTAATGGTGGCGGAACGGGAGGGAACGGTGCTGGGCTACGCCGCAAGTCTTCGCTTTCACCAACGCCCCGCCTATTCGCCCTCCGTCATGACAAGTATTTATTTAAGCCCGAATCAAGTCGGTCAGGGGATCGGAGAGAAAGTTTATTCCGCCCTGATCGAGGAATTAAAAAAAGTCGAAGAGGTCCACCGGGCCTACGGACTGGTGGTGTTGCCCAATCCGGGTTCAGAAAGGCTTCACGAAAAACTTGGGTTTCAAGTCGCCGGTCTGCTTCACGAGGGAGGATACAAATTCGGAAAATACCACGATGTGCGGATGTACGAACACCGGCTGGGGAATCAGGGGAACTAAGTGCTAAAAAACAGGGCTGAACTCAGCCGGGAAGGAGATCACGCACAAGTGTGCGCTCTTCGTCCAGTTCATTCACAGATGTGTCAATTTTCCCACGGGCAAATTCGTTGATCGGCACACCCTGTACGATTTCCCAATCTTTCCCATCGGAACGGACCGGAAAGGAAGTAATCAGGCCTTCCTTGGTGTCATAACTTCCATCAGAAGCCACGCACACACTGTTCCAATGACCCGCGGGGGTGGGATTGATTAACGAACGGACTGTGTCAATCGCAGCGTTGGCCGCGGAGGCGGCGGAGGAGGCTCCCCGTGCTTTGATGATCGCAGCACCTCTTTGTTGCACGGTCGGAATGAAGTCGATATGGGCCCATGTATCATCCGAAATTACTTCGGGTGCAGATTTTCCTCCAATTTGAGCATTATAATAATCAGGATACTGAGTGGCGGAATGATTCCCCCAAATAGTAACATTGGAAACCTCAGATACCTGAACACCAGCTTTGGCGGCTAGCTGTGCAGCGGCCCGGTTTTCATCCAAACGGGTCATGGCGAACCAACGCTCCCTCGGAATATCCGGGGCATTGTTCATTGCAATGAGGCAATTGGTGTTGCATGGATTCCCCACCACTAGAACCCGGGCATCGGACGCCGCGTTTGCCTGAATGGCCTGTCCCTGTCCGGTAAAAATTTTCCCGTTTATTCCAAGAAGGTCTCCTCTTTCCATTCCTGCTTTTCGAGGCACACTGCCTACAAGGAGGGACCAGTTTGCCCCGCTAAAGCCTTCATTTAAATCGCAGGTCGGGCGAATATCCTTAAGCAAAGGGAAAGCACAATCGTCCAATTCCATGCATACTCCCTCCAGGGCTTTCATACCGGGTTCAATCTCAATCAGATTGAGAGCGACTGGTTGGTCGGGACCGAATACGGCTCCGGAAGCAATACGGAAAAGAAGAGAGTAACCGATTTGACCGGCTGCTCCGGTCACAGCCACACGGATGGGTGCTTGATCATTCATAATAGGAAATAATGGGAATGGTTAAAAATAGATTTCAGGAAAAACGAGCTTTATCAATTACATCGGCTGTCCGACGAAGGCAAGCTTCTGTGCTCGACCAGTCGATGCACCCGTCGGTGATGGATACTCCGTATTCGAGTTCAGCCAATGGACGGGGAAAGGATTGACTACCTGAGTTTAAATGACTTTCAAGCATCACTGCATGAATCACATCCGCCCCGTTTTGAATTTGCGCAAGTACCTCATCCAGCACAACCGGTTGACGGGCCGGGTCCTTTTCACTGTTCGCATGGCTGCAGTCAATCATCACAGAAACCGGGGCGTTTGCAGAACGCAGGGCTTGCTCGGCCGCACGGACATGATCGGCCCCGTAGTTTGGGCCGTTGGTTCCACCGCGAAGAATAAGTTGACAGTCCGGATTCCCTTCTGTGGTCACCGCAGAGGCTCGACCATCCTCAGTAATTCCGAGAAATGTCTGGCTCATCGTGGCGGCCGTAATGCCATTCACCGCCGCTTTTAGATCGCCGGCAGTGGCATTTTTAAATCCAACCGGCATCGACAAACCGGAAGCCATTTGCCGGTGAGTCTGTGATTCGGAGGTGCGAGCCCCAATTGCTGACCAGCAAAGAGAATCGGCAATGTACTGAGGAGTAATGGGATCAAGCAACTCAGTGGCGGTGGGGATTCGCATATCCAAAACCTCGCCAAGGAATTGCCGGGCAATTCGCAGTCCTCCTGGAATGTCACAGGTTCCATTAAGCTTCGGGTCCATAATCAAACCTTTCCATCCCACAGTGGTACGGGGCTTCTCAAAATAGACCCGCATCACCATTAACAGCCGATCCTTGAGCTCGTCCGCTAATTTGGCAAAGCGTTCCGCATATTCGCGGCAGGAAGCGAGATCGTGAATCGAACAGGGTCCCACCACCGCGAGCAGACGGGAATCCTCCCCCTGAATGAGGGAATGCAGTGCGGTTCTCGCCTCTCTGACGAACCCCATCTGATCCGGGGAACGGGGAATCGCGTTGCACAGTTCAACCGGTGCGGGCAGGGCTTCCGAATTGGTAATTCTTAAATTTGTAACTTTATCCACAGGAACAGAACATAAATGAGGAGCTTGCATGAACAAGCTAAACTTTTAGAATTTACACTTTTATGGAAACTTTTTTTTACAAATTGTGCCCCAAAGGAGTAATCCGGGTCATGGGAGAAGACGCAGAGGACTACCTGCAAAGCCAATGCAGTATAAACCTGAGGAAATTGGACACCGGTAAAATCCGTTATGGATTACGTCTATCCACCCGTGGCCGAGTTCTGGGTGATTCCTATTTTCTTCGTCTTGATGAAGAGGAATTCATTCTCCTCAGCAGAGAATGTGAAGGCGCCGATCTACTCTCTCTTCTGAATGAAAACATCGTGGCGGACGAGGTTGAATTTATCAACGAAAGTAATGCATGGGAATTAATTACTGTTTGGAAAAACGGTTCAGGTAATCTTCAATTGGAAAATTGGCCAGAAAAACCAACCGCAGGCGGATATATTCATGCCGACAAATCTTACTTTTTTGAAGACTTCAGAATCTCACCGGGAACCTATTCGATTTTACAGCCTTTGCATAGCAAAATCCCACAGGGAGTAAACTTGAGAGAAATGGATTATGATTCTCTCCAGATCAAAAGGATTCGGGCTGGCTTGGTTTCCGTACCCAGTGAAATCGGTCCCACCGATCTTCCACAGGAGGGACGATTGGAATTGGATGCGGTGGATTTTGACAAGGGCTGCTATCTGGGCCAGGAAACGATGGCGAGAATCCACGCGATGGGCAGGGTCAGAAGACTGACATTTCCAGTAATGTGGAATGGCGAAGAACTTCCTGATCTACCCTGCAATTTATATGATAATCAGAAGAAAAAAGGGGTCCTGAAAAGCCTGATTCCTCTTGGGAAACAAAAAGCAATCGGCATGGCTTTGATTCATGAGAGCGCCGATGAAGCGTTGCAGACCGGAGGATTGGAAATTGAAGGTTTCCCAAACGGAAGAATACAGAAAGCATGAGAGAGGAAAATGAAAGCGAACAGGTCGCCCAAATTTTCACCAATTTGGGAGCCGAAGAAAAAGTGGCACTTCAAATGGCCAGGCAACTCACAAAACGGGCAGAACAGCGATCGAGGAATGAAAATATTTCCAAAACGGATGCATTACGCGAACTCCTTGAAGTCGCGGTGTATGGTGCGCAAGGTATGCTCAAACCGAGTGACCAAGCTGATTTAGAGCCTAAAAATGACTAAAACCCAGAAAAAAAGGGGGTTTTTGCAAAAAGTGTTTGACCACAAGCCCTAAAACAAAGAGCAATAGAGCTTATAACTCATCTAACAATACTTCCAAAAAAAGGAAACATACATGAATAAAGGACAACTAGTAGAAGCCGTACAAAAAAAACTGGGCAAAGACACAACCAAGGCTGCCGCCGATGCTGCTCTTAATGCAGTTATCGATTGCATCACTGCAGGTGTGAAGAAGGATAAAGAAAAAGGTGTTCAAATTATTGGATTTGGTACCTTTTCAATTGTGAAGCGTGCCGCCCGTAAAGGCGTCAATCCACAAACCGGTGAAAAAATCAAAATCAAGGCTTCCAAGTCTGTAAAATTCAAGCCAGGCGCAAAGCTCAAAGCAGCTATATAATTGCTTGAATATCATACCCCTTTTAAAACCCACGGGTAACCGTGGGTTTTTTTGGATAATCATTCAAAAACAACATGGATTCAATACCCGACAAGGAACAGTCCAAAATAGCCTACTCTGAATTTATGAAAGATGCGGTGGGCTCATTCGCACCCGGACGCATCGAATTTCTTGGTAATCATCTCGATTACAACGGAGGCGTAGTACTTGGAACTGCAATTAACGCTGGTATTTATGGTCTCGCACTCCCCGCAAAGGATTCCTCATTTCGACTGTTCAGTGAAAGCTTCGAAGGCGCGGAGATCCTCGGTTCCATCGAAAAAATCGAAAAGCAAAGCGGAAAGAAGAGTTGGGGGAATTATTGCCTCGGTGTCCTTATGGTTCTTCAAAAAATGGGATTGGCTCCTGAATATGGATTCTCCCTCACGCTCACCACGGACCTGCCTATGTCCGCGGGACTTAGTTCCAGTGCCGCGGTGGAACTTGCCACCGCCCAGTGCCTGCTTCAACTAGCCAAGCATGAGGTCAGTAAAAAAGAGTTGGTTACTATTTGCCGGCAGGCAGAAAATGAATGGGTCGGATTACCCTGCGGAATACTCGATCAGGGAACCTCCGCGTTTGGGGAAACCAATCAGATCGTGCAGATCGATTGTGCGGAGGAAAGTTTTTCCACCCTTGCCCTTCCTCCCCAGACCAGCTTTTGGATTTTTGACACCGGAATCAAACACGATTTGGTTGACTCACTCTATGGAACGAGGAACCAGGAGTGCATGGATGCACTGGCCCTGTTACAAAAAAACGATCCCACTCTGGAGTGCCTCGCTAAATGCTCCCCCTCTCTCCTCCAAAAAACTAATATGCCCGAAAACCTCCTCAAAAGAAGTCGTCATGTGGTCGAGGAGCAAGACCGGGTCCTCCGCTTTGGCGAGGGTTTGAAAAATGGAACACCTCCCAGGGAACTCGGTTTGCTTTTAAACGCGTCTCACCAAAGTTCTTCAAAACTTTTTGAAAACAGCCTTCCTGAACTTGATTTTATGGTCAGTCAATTAATTGGGAATGACAAAGTACTGGGGGCAAGACTTACCGGGGGTGGATTTGGAGGAGCCGTCTTGGCTTGGACCACCCAGTCATTTTCCCAAAAAGATGCATCTTTAATCGCGGAAAAATATGATTCGAAATGGAGCTCCACTCCCCATTTTCATGCTTTTTTACCCTCTTCAGGTGCCCGTTCACGGGATCCCCTGGAAAAAGATATTAGCCACTGACAAGAAACTCGCGGGCCGCGGTCAGAAAACCGGCGCGGTCTTCAACATGTAAATCGTGCCCGGCGTTAACTAAGACTTCAAACTTCGCTGCAGGGAAATATTCAATAATTTCAGGCTGGTGCTCAGATCGTAAATAGCCCGACTTTCCTCCCCTTATAAAAAGAGTGGGCCCTTTATACTGATCCACCCCGACAAGGGGATTGGACGAAAGAAAATCAATTGAATCACGCAACGCCCGGATATTCGTTTTCCAGTGGAACGCACTTCCATCTTCAACCAGATTGGTTAATAGAAACTGCCGAAACGCCCAGTTCGAAATACTGACCGCTAGAAGTTCATCGGCATGTTTTCTGGACTGCAAAGTCTGAAGGTTCATTTCCAGTAAAGCATCAAGCGTGGGGATGTGCTGTCCAGATGGATAATCCCGCGGAGCAATATCAGCAATAATCAACTTTCCGACACGGGATGGATGGTCACAGGCAAAACGCATCGCCACTTTCCCGCCCAGGCTATGCCCGCACAGAGAAAACTTGGGAAGATTATAATGATCGGCGTAGCGAAGCAAGTCTTCCGACATGGCTTGAATTGAGGCATCCGCACTATGGAAGGAATTCCCGTGATTTCTCAGGTCGAGGCAGTGAAGGGAGAAATCCTTGGAAAGTTCCCTCGCCACGGAACGCCAGTTTCTTGACGATCCCAACAAACCGTGCATCAGGATAAGAGGAGGTCCGTCCTCGCCGTGCAGTTCTGCGTGAACCAGTGATGAATTGGTCAAAATAACTCCATTTGAGAAGGCTCCGGTTTTTCCTTCTTTTCAGCTTTAGCTGTCGGGTTCTGTTCAGCAACAGGAATGAGTCCGTCCCCGAAATTATTGGATTCCACGCTGTCCACTGGAGGGCTGTCCGAGGACGGAAGTGCCTGGGAGTCACTATTTTCCAAGGTTGAAAGAATTTCCTTTGCCCGCCCGACGACCCGGTCCGGTAATCCGGCAAGACGCGCAACCTGAATTCCGAACGAACGACCGGATGCTCCAGGAGTGACTTGACGTACAAAGATTATCTCGTCATTCCATTCCTTCACCGCCACCGAGAAGTTTCTCAACCTTGGAAGAGATTGGGAAAGTCGGGTCAGTTCATGATAATGCGTCGCAAACAGTGTCTTGGGACCTTCCTCACCTGATCCGTGTAAATGCTCAACCACCGCCCAGGCAATACTTAAACCGTCGTATGTGCTGGTGCCGCGTCCAATTTCATCGAGAATAATCAGACTCGATGAGGTGCAGTGGTTCAGGATATTCGCAGTTTCATTCATTTCCACCATAAAAGTGGAGTTACCCCGGGCAAGCTCATCACCCGCTCCCACCCGGGAGAAAATCCGATCCACCAGCCCGAGACGGCAACTACTCGCCGGTACCGCTGACCCGACTTGGGCCATCAGGGTGATCAGGGCGACTTGTCGGATAAAAGTTGATTTCCCGGCCATATTGGGACCTGTTATTAAGGCAATTTGTTCACGACCGGAGGAAAGCAGGCAATCATTAGGCACAAACGCATGGGTTCCAGCGAGGCCTAGGCTTTCCTGCTTGAGTACGGTTTCCACCACCGGATGCCGGCCCTGACTAATTTCCATTTCCCGGGAATCTTCCACAAATTCAGGCATGCAATAGTCACGGTCACGCATGATTGCCCCCCATGAGGAAAACAAGTCAATCTCGGCCAGTACGCGGGCCGTTTGGGCAAGGGCATCCGCTTGCTCAAGGGCGAGTTCAACCACACTCAAAAAAAGCTCCTGTTCCTTAGCCACGGCACGCTCCTCCGCGTTCACAATTTCTTTCTCCTTCCGTCTCAGTTCATCTGTATAATACCGTTCCGCATTGGTCATTGTCTGTTTGCGGATGTAATGTTCAGGAACAAGATGCAAATTAGCTTTGGTTACTTCGATAAAATACCCAAATGCTCCGTTATATTTTACCTTTAAATTATTTATTCCTGTATTCTCCCGCTCCGCGGCCTCTAATTCAAGGATCCACCTCTTCCCCCCACTTCCAAGCTCGCGTAGCTCGTCAAACTGAGTGTCATACCCCACCCTTATGACCCGGCCACCCTCCCCTTTGACATCAACCTTAATTTCCGCCGGAAGTTCTTCCTCCAAAGCACGGTCAAGCACAGCACATAATTCTTCAAATGTCTGAACCCGCTGGGCAAGCTGGAAAATAGCTGGAAATCGTTCTCCCAGTCCCAGCATGCAATGGGACACCTTGGGCAGTCCCCGAATCGTGGACCGCAAGCCCCCGAGTTCACGGGGACGAACCAGACGGTTACGCAAGCGGCCGAGAATTCGTTCAAGATCGCTCCCCGTTTTCAAAATGGAGGCCACTTCCTCCACTGCGGAGGGTGCCTGGGAGAATTCCACAACGCATCGCTGGCGTCGATGAATCTCAGCCAAATTTCGTTCCGGGCTCGAAAGATAGCTCTCCAGTAACCTGGCACCCGCCGAGGTCACAGTCTGATCCATTGCATCCAGAAGCGACCCCTTACGGGTTTGGGCTGAGGTCTTAAATACTTCCAAATTTCGCTGGGTGGCGGGATCAAGCAGAAGAGAATCTCCAGTACGGTATTCTTCAATTCTTCGCAGGTTTCCCGGTTTTCCCTTAAGCACATCCTGAGCATAAATAAGGAGTGCCCCCGCGGGGCCCAGAGCACTGTGATCAATCGGAATGCCAAAGCCCTCGAGATTCATTACCGCCATACTTTCCATCACCTCCCGGGCACCGGAGCGTTGTTCAAAATCAAAATCAGGTCGCTCTGTCCGAGTCACTCCGGTAAATAACCGGTCCAATTCCTGGGCAAGTACTCCCCCGTCCTTCATCGCTGCCACCCGTTTTTCCATACCTTCAGGGACCAGAATTTCGCGGGGGGCCAAGGCCCCAAGAATGGAGAGAAAATCCTGTGGCTTTTCACTTTGCGCAAGAACAAACTTACCGGTGGATAAATCGAGCCAGGATGCCCGTGCTCCCCGCTTGTCAAAATCAACCGCGAGAAGAAAGTGGTTGTGACCGGCATCAAGCTGCCGGTCCTCTAACACCGTTCCTGGTGTGAGAATCCGTGTAATCCCACGTTTAACCAGTTTCCCGGTCTGTGGGGCTTCCAGTTGTTCACAGATCGCAACCTTGTGACCTCCATTGAGTAGCTTGGTGAGGTATCCATCCGCCGAGTGGGAGGGAATCCCTGCCATTGGCATTTCGTGTCTCTTAGTCAGAGTAATTCCAAGAAGGGCCGCTCCCCGCTCCGCGTCCCGTTCAAACAATTCATAAAAATCACCCAGCCGGAAAAAAAGCAAGGTATCCTCCTCAAGGCTTTCGCGGGCCTCACGGTACTGCTTCATCATTGGGGTATCTGTGCCTTTTTTGCTCATAGGAAAACAAACAAGCAAGCCCTTGAATGAGTATTCGTCAAGGCAATGAACAAGAAAATTGAAAAAGGCTAGAAATTTAAGCCCAACCCGAGTTCGAAGTAATGCAAATTCAACGCATCAAATTGAGAGATTTTGGCTACATTCATATAATTATAACCTAAAGAAATCAGATAACTTTCAGCTATGTAGTAGCTGATTGAAAAAGCCAAATCGTAGGAAAGAACAGTTTCACTGCTAGAGACAGAGCTGATAAAAAAATTGCTATTATCCAAATAACTATCGATTACATTTTTACGATTTGTTAGACCTAAACCGACCGAACCATTGAGTGAAATCAACTCATTAATAGGAAAAGTGTAACCTAGACGCGCATTAAAGTTTAATACATCAATGGTACCATCACCGGTGTAAAGACTTCCTGAAGAAGGAACCGTTCCATAAATCTTACAATCGAGACTGGAGTATCTAATTCCAAATTCAGTGAAAAAGTTTTCAAATCGCATCCCGGCTTTCATTCCTACGCCGTAACCCATTTCATTATCCAAATCCTTTACTTCCATCGAGGAACCTAGCTTGTAAGTAACCTTACTTTCCGATGAAAGCACAAATCCGAGTGAAGGAGAAATATAATAATCTCCCAATAAATCCTGAGCATTTTCGATTGGCAGATAATCCTCACTGTCGTCCACCACATAAAAGGATCCGCCTGATGGGTCAGGACTCCGATTTTCGGAAGCCTCGGTATTTTGAACAAGAAAAGACCCATTTTTCTCTTCTTGCACAACCTCAGATTTAGAAGAATTTTGGGGTAGGTTGGATGGAGATAAAACTGGAGTTTGTACATTTGGATTTACTTCTACAGGTAACTGATTTTCCTTTCCTGACATTTCCTGCATTCGCTTAGCCAAGGACTGTGCCCTAGCCTCCATACGATCAAAAATTTCACTTCGTGTGGGCTTGGCACTTGGATCCTGTGCAGAGCCAATGACTAAAGAGGCAAGAAAAAACAGAAGAATAGAAATGCCTTTAAGTCTCATTTGGTAGTTCAGAAGCTAAGTGTTATGCCTGCGTCACTCAAAATCGAAGATCGACCAGTAAATAGAAGCTGTAATTCGATCGCATCCTTCTCTGAGGAAGTGAAAAGAGAAGATTCGCGAATTACTTGTATGGCAGAGTTCACATCTGTGGCTTTGCTTAAGTTTTCTTTGATTATGCTGGTGCCATATTCGCTTGAGGACAGGGTAATGCTGGAAGTATTATTCGCACTATATTTATGAACGACCCAGTTTCCAGAAGCAAGGGTCTCCGGTAATCCGTTGGATAGAAATTCAATATTACACCATGCCATAAGTTCATTTGAATAAAAATAGGGATAGGCTAACTGCTTCGTCGAATGAGAGTCTCCGGTCCAGATCCATCCCAATGTCTCGCTCCACATCCAGTCAAAAGTCCGTTCCCCGTTGGGAGTAGTCAGGTAGAGCCATCCAAGCTGATAATGAAAAACCCACTGATTTCCTTTCATGCTGTAGTACCCAAAATTCTTTAGAAATCTCCATTCCGCGAGTGAGGAGTCCTGCGACTGAGTAACCACGATTTCTGCATCTGTGGAGGAGGCGGAAGAAGCGTTACCGTCGTTCACGGTGTAGGAAAATTTATACAGACCAAGAGCACTCGATTCGGGAGTAAAAATAACCGCATTACCCTGCTGAATCAAACTCTGCCCGGATACAGCTCCCCAACTTTTGCCTTCCCACTTGTACAACTGCCCCACACTCGCAAGTTGAAGGGTTTCTCCAAGATCTGGCGAAACGGAGTCATTATCAGTCACAGCGAGGGAGAAACTGTTAGCATCACCGGCGTTTATCTCGAAGGTATCCGCAGACGCAAGGGGTAAGTCATTGATTGGATTGACCACCAAAGTCACATTATAATCGGTTGAATTTTGATTAGTATCCAGAAGAGTAAGCGTAAACTGATCGGTTCCGGAGAAATCCTTATTGGGAGTATAGTAGTAACTGGGTCCGATACCGCTTAATTGACCATGCCCGGGAACACTGGACCGATAAACGACTGCCGAGGACGGAAACTCCTGATCCACAGCAAGTAGATCTAATTTGAAAGGAGCACCGTCTTCATCCAAAGTGAATTGGGTGGTTGGATTACTCAACTTGGGACCTTCGTCCACCGGTAAAATAATGATGTAAAAAGTTGCCACAGACACATGCTTGCCATCGGCTATTATTCCCGACCCTGGTAGGTTGGAAAGCACTACATCCACCTGATAAATCGTTTTGCCGGATTCATAATCCGGTGGATTAACAAAGTACAGACTCGATGAATTCTCATCAAAGCGAAGCAAATCCTTGTCTTGACCTGCCAGGGAAACAATCAAATTCGAAGTCTCCGAATCAATAAATTTGAGATTGTATATAAACATGCTGTTTTCATAAACACTGGGCGTGAAGGTCACATTGTTTGGTTTAGCAATACCATCGACATCGTAAATTCGCGGAGGAGTTTGGTCTATAGGCCTTAAATCAACTTTGATGAGATAAAGGGGAGAATATTTACTGCCATCAAATGCCTTGATTCCCACTTCATAGATATCATCGCCATCTTCCGAGTTATTAGTGTCAAAAGAATAAGGTGACTTAAAGGAAAGCTCTCCTGAGACTTGATTAATCGTAAAGAACTGTTGATCCGCACCACCCTCAATCATGTAGGCAAGCACATCTTTATCCGCATCTGAACCGACAACATTAGTGATTGGTCCGGAAAATTCATAATGCACAAAAGTCTGTCCTGTCAGATTGAGGTCGAGCAACGGCAGATTATCATTCAAATTCTGTAAAGAAACAGTAAAATCTTTGGTCACTGCCAAACTTCCATCCGAAGCACTTACCGTAACTGGGAAGGAATAGATACCCTTCACCTCATAATCGAGAGATTGTTTGAGTGTTAAAGCACCTGTTACGGAATCGATCAAAACAGGAGATGCATTGGTAAGATTGGGAATTGAATAAGTCAAAGTGGTTCCCGCATCCGGATCGAAAGCCTCAATTGTTTCGATCAATGTTGCATTCTCATTAATTGTCAAATTTGCTGAGGTCGTAAAGTTGGGGGCGTCATTTGCATTTAATACAATTACAGTGACTACTTTTGAGGTTGATTGAGGAATCACACCCGTATCCGCAACCTGAACCTCAACTTCATATATATTATCAAAAATCTGATCCCCGCCCAAGTCCTTCGGATTTTCGAAGTCGGGTGCGGCGGCGAAATGCAGTTCACCTCCGTTGCGGAACTCGAAGTACTGGCTGTCCTTGCCACCCTTTACTGAGTAGAGCAAACTCTGACCGTTGTCGTTGTCATTGCTTTGAAATGTCTGAATAAATGTTAGATTCTCGGATACACTGATTGTAAAATCCGTATTGGTAAATACGGGGGCATCGTTTTGATTACTGACCTTGACCTGTAGTTGCTGGGGAGCGTAGGAATAGGGATCGTTTAACTGAAATTCAGCTATGTAAATATTATCTTTTTGTACACCAGAAGATAAATCCTGAGGATTTTCATAGTCTGGAGCAGTGATGAATCGTAATTCAAAGGTTTTCGGGTCAATCTCAAATAGATTGTTATCGTTCGAATCTTTCTTAATTACCAAGGAAGCAGTTACATTACCATCAATATCACTGACATAATCAGCAATTGTTATCACATTGCGGGTATTTTCCGGAACCACAATCTGGCTGGTGGGCAGGCTATCGATTGGAGCATCATTGACAGAACGTACATTTACATAGAGCACTTTTTCCGCAACAGGATTACTTGCATTGCTGTCATCAATTCGCACGGTAAACATGTCGGACCCAAAATAGTTTGCGGTAGGAACATAAGAAAGCGTCGAGGGATCCGAAGAATTTGAAAAACTTGCTGTACCATGAACAGGTGCAACTGATATCGTCCAAGTGACAGAGTCCCCCTCTAAGTCAGTCGCGGTCATTGCTGGAGCAGCCCATGCAGTCGGATTAGAATCCTCGTCTAATTCAACCACCGTAGTAGGAAAGCTGGAAAAGGTAGGAGGATCGTCCTGATTGAGAATGGTTGCATTGATTTCCCGGAAGGAAGAAAGATTACCGTCATCCTGTACCAGGACCATTACATCGTAAATGCCATCCCCATTGGAATCATTGCTGTCTTCAAACGAGGGAAGGAATCCGTCCTTAAATGATAAGTTGTAGGTGTTCGGACTCTTTAATGGCTGGTAGGAGCTGACCTGAAAGAGATCCTTATCGGCACCGGAAAGCACAAAGGTGTAGAATTGGCTGTCCTCATTGTCCTCAAACTCAAGTTGGGTAACGAATGAAGTATTCTCAGCGATCGATTTGTTGGAGTCAGAAATATTTTTGAATGCGGGGGCTTCGTTTATATCAGTGACATTGATGTACAATTCTTTTTTGGTCGTTGCATTACCATCACTTGCATTAATTACTGCTTTGTAACTGTTATCATTTGAGATACTGGTTGGGGTTTCAAAATCAGGTGTGGATTTAAAACGCAAGTCCCCGGTTTTAGGATTGAAAATTTCAAATTTTGAACTGTCACCCTCGCTATTAACTAAAGTGTAAGAGATGGGATCGCGATCAATGTCAAAATCTGCAACTCTTAAGTGAGTGGATCCCACAAACCCAGTCACATCTCCACCTAATGGGGAAAATGTCTTGTCTCCTCCGTTTCGGAACATTTGAATTACACCTTGGTTTCCAAAGAGTGCAACCAAATCGAGGTTGGCATCATTATCCAACGAAATGGCCACGAGGTCATCAGCCACAACCGAAGATGTGGTGACAGAGATTCTGGAAGCAGGATTGAAGGTATCCACCGCAGTTTGAAGCGAAACGTTGACCTCTCCGGTTCCGGTGGGTGAAAGTATGGCGTATCCAATATCCAAAAGCCCGGCTTCATCCCCATCAAAATTTCCAATTGTCAGAGCATTCGCTGAACCCTGTTGTTCAACCACGGTGATCGGACTGCCAAAACTCCCGGTACCATTGTTCTTGAAAAGTAAAATCTTTGGATTGCTGAAGGAGGCGGATACAATATCGATTGATCCGTCATTGTCCATGTCCGCAAGTTGGGATTTGCGGGGAGACTTGAACACGTTTGAATCCTGAAAAATTAAAGATGCATTTGCATCAAATCTGGATGAATCCGAGCTTCCAGTGTTCGAATAAAAAACCAGTTTATTTTCAGTAGGATAGACTCCAAAAATATCTGGTTGTAAATCACCGTTAAGATCGCCTACTTTTATGTAATTAAGTGAATTGGATCGTGTTTCCAAGCTCGCGACTTCGCGACCGGCCGAAAATGTACCGTCGCCATTGTTGTTTGCAAACCATTTTAATTTGTTATTGGAGAAAGAAACCACAAAATCCTCATATCCGTCACCGTTAAAATCAGCAGTTTCCATAGACACTGGGGAACCATCTCCATTTGTACCGGTAATCATGCCTTTCGATGAAAAAGACGACTTAAAATCTCCACCAACCGAACTGACTGAACCTTGATACCAGGAAACGGAACTCGCTCCCATGATGATTAAATCCTGAGTCCCATCGCGGTTGAAATCTGCGGGAAGGGATAATAACACATCAGAGTTTTGAACCGGGTTTAAGGAAGACACTTGAGAACGCGGAACCGGACAAGTCATTCTCTACCATGATACCGGATTGTCCAGATGCAATCAAGTCGTCCAATCCAGTCCCCCCATCAACATCAAGAAGATAATCTTCAAGCACGATCACTTTCTTATCCCCTTCCGGGTGCCTGTAATTGAACCAAAATGTGGGGTTAGGATTGGTGAAGGAAGGTGCTTCATTTAATCCGTTCACAGTGATCGAGAAAGTTTTTTCAGCAGGAACGGCAGTCGTCAGGTTAGAGTCATAAACCCGCATGGTAACCTTGTATTGATTATCTTTTTCGGCATCGAGAGGATTTTCATAATTGGGCACTGATTTGAATCGAAATGCACCGGTCAAGGTGGAATTAAGTTCGAATGCAAGATAATCATTACTTTCAACGAGTTCGAAGCGAAGGGTTTGCCCCGCATCCGCATGATCCACTTGCGGAGTGAAAAAGACACCGTCCTGATTTTCGGAAATGGTGTTAGGGGATAAGGAACCAAAAACGGGGGCTTCGTCGGCATCCGCAATCTTTAAGCTAAACATTTGAATCGTGGACATACTCGGGATTCCGTTGTCCGAAGCATTTACTTCCACTAGGTAGTCATTATCCTGAGTCAAATCCTTGGAGGTGTTCCCCTCAAAGTTTTCGTAGTTTGTGTCACTGAAGGATACCGCCCCAGTGGTTGCATTAATGGTAAAAAGACTGTTGTCGTTTTGAGGACTTACTCCAACCAAACTGAAACTGATGCCATCCGACTCCACATCGGTGGCGGCGACCACAAACTGCGAGGAGAGGTTAATATTTTCATTAACCATTATCGCGTAAGAACCATTCCCATCAAAAGAGGTGAAAGACGGTGCATCGTTGGCAGGCTGAACCTTAACCAAAAGAGATTGAGTACGGAAAGTCAGGTCATCATCAGACACTCCGATTTGGACCTGATACTGATTGTCAGAATCGCTATCAGCGGGTATCTCATAGTCAGGAGTGTTCAGAAAGCTAAGGACTCCGTCTGCAGCTATTTTGAATTTTGCCTGGTCCACACCTCCCATTATTTTCCAGAAAAAACCGGATGTTACATTTAAGGCATCATATGAGTCATTCGCGTCAAAATCGAACACCGTGGCATTGTTTTCTGCAACCAAGATTACACCATCCATGGGGTTATAGCTAAAGAGAGGCTGATCATTGGATGGGGATACACGGAAAGTGAAATTATACTGCACAGTCTGACCATCTGCATCAGTAACGGTGATGGAGGCGTTATCATCACCGACAAAATGGGCAACCGGGGAATAACTGATCGTGGCCTGTGCCAGACCGAGACTCGGCTCAGAGGTAGAAGAACTCAAGGTGGCATTATGCTCGGACAAGGCAGGGATACTCCAGGTAAGTCCGCTTTTACTGTCTGGATCCCGGACTTGTAAAGTAAAACTGGAGGAATTATCTTCCGCAAATGCAATCGGAAAGGATTGCGGATAAACAGAGTAATCGAAAATCGGAGCTTCCTGCTGGTCGGTAACATAAACAAGTACAGGAATCTCTCCGGTAGCTTCAAAGTTAGGTCCACCCTCGTCCTTGATGACAATATTCACATTATAGTAACCATCACTTCCAACATCCCGCTTTGTTTCGAAATCGGGAGGATGAAAAAAGTGAAGAGATCCATTGCAATCGCCCGGGCCGGTGCTCGTCTTACTGACATAAAAAAGTGAGGCATCCGGTCCGGATAATGATAAAGAGAGCAGGGAATTGTCGGACTCCACATCGGTGGCAGAAAAATTGTAAACGGCGGCAACACTGTTTTCAGCAAAGGAAATCGGTCCGATTTGCGTAGTGGTTAGAGCAGGGGGATCATTGACAGGTAACACATTTACCGTAACCAAAAGCGTCGAACTCAGGGAGCCGTCTGATGCATTAACATCAAAGGTATCCACCCCGGTAAAGTTCAAGTTTGGAGTGTAAGTAAGTTGATTAGTTGAGGGATAATAAAGCGCAGTTCCATTGGACGCTCCTGAAGTTGACCAGAAGATCGGATCATTTTCCGGATCGGTTGCAGTCAGTGTGAATGAGCTCGCATTATCCTCACTAAACTCCATGGAAAAGGTTCCAATTTTACTCATTATGGGAGCTTCGTTGACCGGTACCACACGTACGAGTACGGGATGAATAGAAGAATTCACATCTTTATCGGCAACCACCACATCAAACTCATAATACCCCGAGTTGATCGAACCATTATCTTCCATATCCGCGGGACTCTTGAAAGAAACCACTCCGCTTGCCGCGTTGATGTTAAAGTAATTCACATCGGTGTGTGATACATTCCCGTCTTTACTATTAATACTCCAATAGTAATTTGCAGTGGAGGCGTTATAATCTCCCTTAAAGTCATAACTATCCGAAGCATTAAAATCCAAGACCTCAGTCATTCCCTCTTGCACTTCGATGGTGTAGAAATCATTGACTGTTTTTCCCACCGGCCAGACGAAATAGGGGTTATCTCCAACTGGGTTGATCACCACATCCACAGTAATTTGAACAACATTGCCACTGGGATCAGAGACATTGATATCAAACACATCATTATCATTGGAATGGGAAAGCGGAGTGTACGATAATATACCATTGGCCGCACCGATCGCTGGGGTACCGAGAGTGCCGACACGGGGAGCAACCGTCCAGGTTAAGCTCTGCCCTTCCGGATCAACTGCGTATTGAGAAAAGTTACTATCCGTAAACGATGTATCCTCGTTGATAGCATAGGAAACGATTAAACTGTTGGTAGTCGAAGAGCGGAGTTGATCCACATACAAAATAGGAGACTCATCCCCATCGGTTACCCGGACCTTCAGATTTACTGTGTGAGACTGAGCACCACCATTGGCGGTGCCACCAAGATCACTTACGGTTACCGAGAATTCGTAAATGTTATTTTTTGCAACTGAATTATCGGCATCAAAATCAGGAGGAGAGATAAATGATACGGTGCCGTTGGAATCATCAATGGTAAAGTAAACATAATCCGAATGCGAAGTGTTTCCATCCAATGGACCGATACTCCAAAAGTAACTTGTCGCCACATTGTTGTCAGGAGCATCAGTAACACTCAAATCCCATACCGTAGATAAATTCTCCACCACAGGGATCGGAGTCGTATAATCAACCGTGATTGCAGGGGCGTCGTTTACTGATGTAACCGTTACATCCACCCGAATAACAACCGGAGTATTAACTCCGTCGGTTGCATTGACATCAAAGGTATCGGAGCCGGCAAAGTTGGCATTCGGTACATAGGAAAACGAACCCTCCGCTGCATTAAAAGACTGGATAGTCCCTGAACCCGGATTGGAAGCAATCACGAATTGAGGACTTGTTCCGGCGTCCGGATCGGAGAAATAGGCACTTAAATTACCATCCACACTCGCGTCTTCCAAAGTGGTTAACACTTCAATCGACTTAGAAAATGATGGAGATTCATTAACCGGCATTACCTGGACGCGAAGAGAAACAGAATCAGTTTCCACCCCCCCCTGATTATCGCTCACCGATGCGACAAATTCATAGATATTGGTTCCAAGAATTGAGTTATCCACCTCATAGTTCGGAGGAGAGGTAAAAGAAAGTTCTCCGGTAGATGGATTGATCGTGAAATAATTCCAATCGGTATGGGAAACATTGGAATCCTTTGCACTTAACGACCATGAAAAGTTCACCGATGCAGGACTGTCATTCGGGTCGGTTACATTCAAATCAATAATGTTACTGATGTTTTCATTAAGCTGTTGAGTTTGACTCGAAAGGCTTGATTTATCGGTGATGATCGGGGGATCGTTCACAGAAAAAATGGTGACTGCGACTTTTAATGTGGTGGAAACCCCGGCATCAGTGGCATTGACTTCTAAATAATCGATTCCGTTAAAATCCTGATTGGATGTGTAAACAAGCACTCCAGTAGAACCGTCAAGCACAGCGGTTCCATTTTGCTCAGCGGTTACCTTGGTGAAGCTAAGGGAACCACCTTGAGTTCCAAACTGGGTATTCAGATTGATCGTATAAGGCTCCTCCTCGTTGGCACTTATAAAGAGAGTGTCTCCAACAAGTGTGGGGGGTTCATTCACATCACGGATGGAAATACTGAGTGGCAATGAAAGAACAGCACCCTGTAGATCGGACACGGTTACATTAAGGTCATAAATATTATCTCCAGAGGAATCTCCTGGATTTTCATAATCGGGCAAACTTGCGAAAGTAAGGCTTCCAGTATTTTGGTTAATAAGAAAGCGGTTGTAATCGGTGCCAGTCAGCCCGAAAGTAAGAGTATTATCATCTGAATCAATATCCGTGGCATTGAAGTCATAAATTTCAGCAGAAAAACCCTCATCCACAGCGGTCGCCGATATGTAATTAGTAAACGAAGGTGCATCATTCACGGCGATCACATCTATTGCCACCTGAATGAGAACGCTATTACCCGCAGAATCGGTAACGGTTACATTAAGATCATCCGAGCCATGAAAATCTGCGTTAGGCACATAGGTCAGAGTGCCCGAAACTGAATTAAGTGTCTCAGTACCATTACTGGGAGCCCCGGTAACATTATACGACATTGCAAGACCCTCAGGATCTGTCACAATGGAAGAAAGTGCAGTGGTGAAATTTCCATCTTCAGTAAGACTCTTTACAATTACACCGTTTATGAGGGCAGATGAATCGACAATTGGATAATCATTGGCCTGCTCAACTTTAATAGTCACTTGCTTCGTATCTTCGGTATTGTTGGAGTCACGTGCGGTAATGTCCAATGTGTAGCGCTTCTCACTAACCGCAGCCTCCCCTAACCCGGTTGCATTAAAGTCCAAATCGGGCATTACCGAAGTGCTGACAAAGCGAAGAAGCCCAGTTACCGAGTCGATACTAAAAAGACTGGTATTTCCATCAGAAATTCGCCATGCCAGCGCATTAGCAGGGTCATCTTCGTCTGTACCAGTAAAATATGTAATATTCTGAACTCCTTCCGCAACCGGAATAAGCGAGCTGGTCAAGGAAATCACCGGAGAGTCATTTGCGTTTGCAACATCTACGATAAAGGTGGTCGAAGCAAAAGAACCATCGGAATCTGTTACCCGGACTCCAACATTGTAAGAATTGTTTGTATCAGTATCATTTGGAGATTCATAATTGGGGGCGGAACTAAAACTGAGAAATCCATCCGTAGTAATCGAGAATTTTGAAGTATCATTTCCATTTGCAGTGTCCAATGACCAAACGAAATTACTGTTGTTGTCATCGTAGTCCACATCGCTGGCGTTCAGATCGGCAATAAAGGTGGTGTTTTCTAAAATAGTCGCACTGGTCGGAGAGATGCCAAAGGGAGCTTCATTTCGGTCACGGGCGTTGATAAATAAACTCAATGTGTCAAATAAAACAGGCGTGTCATTGTCGCTTACCTGAATGATCAGTTCATAAGTGCCATCCGAATTTGCATCCTGAGGATTTTCGAAATCAGGTTCCTGCCCGACTTTAAAAGTTAAGTCACCGGTTGAAGGGTTGATATCGAACTTTGCACTGTCCTGACCAGAAATAGTGTAGGTAAGCGTGTCTGCGGCATCGGCGTCAAAAGCGGTAATGTATAGGGTGGTGGATGTGTTTTCGTCTAGTGTGACTGATTGATTTGATTCATTGGAAACCGAGTATTGCTGCCTGGTCGTAATTCCCACATGGGTGAATAATGGATCATCCGCCAAAGGATTAATGGTAACGCTAAAATTGTGCTCGTAGGTCAGAGGTACAGGACTGGTGTTATCTGAGACTTTAAGCACAAACATGTCCGCTCCGGTTGCATTTGCATCTGGAATGTAAGTAAAAGTAGTGGGTTGGGCACCAGTACCGGAGAGATTGACCGTGCCTTTGCTTGGAGCCCCGGAAATCGACCATGCTAAGATCTGTGACTGATTGGCGTCGTCATCAGTGATATTCAGGTCAGCAACCAAGTCATTCTCAGAAGTCCAGGTCCAATTCCCATCTTCATCCAGAGAAATCGGAAAAGGGAACGCCAGAGCCCCTGGCACGGATAGCTTTGGATTCTCGGGCACATCCAACACTCCAATTGTCAGGACTTGCGAAGCCGTTTGCCCATCTGCATCGGTTGCAAGCACACCAATCGAATAGCTGCCAGGCAACTTTGGGTCATTTTCATAATCAGGGGCTGCCTTAAAACTAATTACGCCGTTTACCATATTAAAATAAGACCAATCCGCACTGCTGTCCTTGGTAAATGTGACCGTTTTTGTGTCAGGATCCGTAGCCGTTACTGTGGTCACAGCAGTAGTGTTTTCATTGACCGAAAAATTGTAAGCAGGATTCGTAAAAACAGGATTATCATCATCCACCGCCGCCACATTAACGGTGATGTTCTTGGTGGTGGACTGCCCGTTAGCAGTGACGGTAACATTGAATGTGTCTGTACCAAAAAAATTGGCGTTGGGGGGTGTAGGTAATTTCCCTCGAACTCGCGGCCGAAGTGGCAAAAGAAGCAGTACCATTTGCTGGGGTAGTAATCGACCAGGTCAGTGCATCTCCATCCTGGTCACTTGCATAGAATGTAGGTGGTGGCCAAGGCGTAGGGACTCCATCTTCACTCATCGCTAGGGTCAATGAGGTGGCACCCGAAAAAACGGGGGGCTCGTTTACATTGGCTAGGGAAAGATTGATTTGTTGAGAAACCGAGGAAGTTGCATCCGCGGCATTCACGATCAAGGAAAAGGATGTCTGACCGGCAGGAGGATTATCGAAATCTAAAGCAGAATTTACATGAATATAAAAAGTGAAAGCGTCGCTAGGGTCCGCTTGCACATTAAATTTAGACGCATCCGCACCGGTGAGGGTTGGGAGGGTAAAGGAAGTGGTGTCCGGGTCAGAAATCGAAATAGTTGTAGCCAATGTCTGGTTTTCAAGAAATGGAAAAGTTGAACCGTTCGCATCCGTTTTGCTTCCACCAGTACCGGCATAGAGTTTGGGCGGATCATCCACTGCGGAAACTGTAATAGCGAATGTGTAATTATTTGAAACAGTCAGATTTGCTAATGTACCATTCCAGTCAAAACTGTCTCCCCCCGAAAAGTCTGGATTTGGTATATAGTAATATTGTCCAGGAGTGCCTCCTGGCACGGCGACAAGTTGTCCGTTCGCAGGCTGCCCAGGGGCAATTTGAAAGTTTATGTAGGTTATACCAGAAGCGACTGCTGTTGCATTGAGGTCGATGAGGTTATTGGTTGAATCCTCCACAACGGTTGCAGCACCAGGAACCTGAGAATAAACTTTACTCTGAATGATTAGTAAATAAGTACCTAAAAAAACAAAGGTTGAACCGGTAACACTCAGCACACTTGAGATCAATCGAAGAAGTAACTTCTTGGAAATCAGAGCGTGCTTATGGAACAAAAACATTATTTTATGGGGATTAAGAAAAGCGTGAGAAATATCCGTTTTTTAGAGACATTAAAATCAGTACTAATTAACGACAAGTAAAATGAGACAGGGCAATCATATTAAAATCATCTGTAAAATTAAGATAAGCAATTCAAAGGAAGGAATATTTAATGTGATGCACTCAAAAAGGTAAAGTAAATTTTTAACCATTGAATTTTCATTTTATTATTTAAATTTTCCGCATTACCTGTTCCTTAAAATACAAGAAAATTATAACTCGACTAATTCATAAAATTAACATTACTGATTTAAATTACCTTCAAACATAATATCAATTTCCCAGCTATGAATCCCTCACCATCCCCTGCTTCTCATTACTGGCGTGCAAACTTAACGCTGACCTTCCAATTGCTTTTTGTCTGGTTCTCGGTCTCATTTGGGTGCGGGATAATTTTTCAAAGAGGAATTAGATCAATTTTCAATTGGCGGTGCCCCTCTCGGTTTTTGGATGGCGCAACAGGGTTCGATTATTTGTTTTGTTATACTTCTTTTCGTTTATTCGTTTCTAATGAATAAACTCGATCAGAAACACGGTTATGGAGAGGAAAGTGAATAATGGAACAGGCAACTTGGAATTTCATCTTCATTGGTATCACCTTCGCGGTTTACATTGGGATTGCCATCTGGTCGCGGGCAGGCTCAACCAAAGAGTATTACACCGCAGGCGGTAGCGTATCTCCATTTGCCAACGGTATGGCGACGGCCGCAGATTGGATGTCTGCCGCCACATTCATCTCAATGGCTGGGGGAATTGCCGCTGCAGGATATGGTGCATCCAAATTCCTAATGGGTTGGACGGGCGGATTTGTTCTTCTTACCACTCTCATGGTGCCCTATCTTCGAAAATTTGGTAAAGCCACCGTGCCCGACTTCGTCGGTGACCGTTTTTACTCTAATGGTGCCCGTTTAGTCGCGGTGATCTGTGCAATATTTATCTGCATGACCTACATAATGGGCCAAATGAGAGGAGTTGGTATTGTTTTTTCCAGGCTCTTCGATATCGAGATTTGGATGGGGGTTATGATTGGTGGAGGAATCGTTTTTTTCTACGCTGGATTGGGAGGAATGAAAGGAATCACCTACACTCAGGTCGCTCAGTATTGCGTAATGGTTTTTTCCTACACCATCCCGGTAATTTTTATCTCCATCATCATCACTGGAAATGTGATTCCTCAATTGGGACTGATTGGGGACTACACCAAAGCAGGCCCGGAAGCAGTCCAGCCACTGCTTCAGAAAATAAATCAAATTTCAATCGATTTGGGGTTTCAGGAATATACTGCAGGAACAGGAAATAAAATTGACCTTTTTTGTATTACTGCCGCTCTGATGGTGGGGACTGCAGGATTACCCCATGTCATTGTAAGATTCTTTACCGTTAAGAGCGTTAAAGCGGTAAGAAAATCAGCTTATTGGACCTTGAGTTTTATTGCGGTGATTTACCTGACTGCTCCCGCACTTGGCATGTTTGCCCGCACCAATTTCATCGAGGAAATAAACGGGAAAAAATATCAGGACGCACCGGAATGGTTCATCAATTGGGAAAATCAGGGAATGATTGCATGGGTCGACAAAAATAAGGACGGAGTCATGCAATATCGTGCCGGTAATGTTTTCGCGGGTAAGCCAACTTACGACCATTCCAATCGTCCGAAGGCGGGGCCCCGAATTGTTACCAATGAAATAGACCCGTCAGCAAACGAAGTGTACTACGATAAAGATATCATTGTCCTCGCCAACCCGGAAATGGCTGGCCTCCCCAAGTGGGTCATTGCATTGGTCATGGCGGGCTGCGTGGCGGCGGCCCTCTCCACCGCCGCGGGATTGCTTTTAGTTCTTTCCACTTCCGTATCTCATGATCTGATGAAAAAGATACTGATGCCCGGTATTTCCGACAAAGAGGAAATCCGTTTTGCCCGAATGGCTTCTTTCGGCGCGTTGGTCATTGCCGCTTATTTCGGAATCAATCCACCTTCTGCCTTTGTCGCCAAAACGGTTGCCTTTGCCTTTGGACTCGCCGCATCGTCCTTTTTCCCCACCTTAATTATGGGCATTTTTTCCAAAAGAATCAACAAACAGGGTGCCATTGCCGGAATGATTTCAGGAATCAGTTTTACGCTGAGCTATATCATATATTTCCAATTTCTCACCGAGAGTAAAGACTACTGGTTTGGCATTTCGCCTGAAGGCATCGGCTTTTTGGGTATGATTATTAATTTTGTCATCGCTTTCCTGGTCAGTTCCATCACTCCCCCACCCCCAAAGGAGGTGCAGGAAATGGTTGAGGAAATTAGAATCCCCAAGGGTGCCGGTGAAGCAACCGGACACTAACCTTTGTTAGATTACTTTAGTAAATCTACTCCCAAACACACTGAAAAATTTAGGGAAAATAGTAGATTTTGACTTTACACGAGTCGGGCGGTTATTTCTAGCTAGTTGTAAAAACCAATGCAATTATTCCAATAGTAAAAATTATGATACAAAATAGAAGAAATTTTATCGCTCAGTCCTCGGTTTTTGCCACCTTCGCAATTAGCGGCACTAAATCATCCGGAAAAATTATCGGAGCAAACGATCGTATCAATGTGGCGGTCTGCGGAATCAAAGGGCGTGGCACATCACATATGGGCGGACATGGCAGACAGAAAAATGTACAAATTTCTCATTTGGTGGATCCCGATTCGCGCCTGCACGGGGCACGTCAAAAATTTATCTATTCCAAATTTAAAAATACCCCGGATTGTATCCAGGATGTTCGTAAAGTACTCGATAACAAAGACGTGGATGTCATTTCCATCGCCACTCCCAATCACTGGCACAGTCTCATGTCGATCTGGGCCTGTCAGGCAGGCAAAGATGTTTATGTAGAGAAACCACTCAGTCACAACCTGTTTGAGGGTAAAAAACTGGTGGAAGCAGCCAAAAAGTATGGTCGAATTGTTCAGCACGGCACCCAAAACCGATCGCTGAGCAAGTGGTCCGACCTGGCGAATGAAATTGCATCGGGAAAAAAAGGGAAACTTGAGATCGCCCTCGGCACTTGTCACAAGCGTCGAAAATCGATTGGGTTCAAAGAGGCGAAAAACCCACCCAGTGAACTCGAATTTGATGTTTGGACTGGTCCGGCAACCAAAGAGAAATATCATGAAAACCTCGTGCATTACAATTGGCACTGGTTTTGGAATTTTGGGAACGGAGATATCGGAAACCAAGGCGTGCACCAGATGGATATTGCCCGTTGGATGATCCCAGGTGCGGTTTGGCCCAAATCTGTGGTCAGTGTAGGTGGCAGATTCGGATATAAGGACCAAGCTGAAACCGCGAATACCCAGCTGGCTATTTTTGATTACGGGGAATCTCTGCTTGTGTTTGATGTCCGGGGACTCTCCGGAAAATCAAACATGGGAGTTTCCAATCATGTGTATTTCGATAAAAATGCCAAACAAACCGTTCAAAAAAGTCACGGTTTGAAAGGCATAAAAGACCCCCTGGCCACGCGGGGAAGAGTCGATATTTTTGAAAACTTTATTCAAGCTGTGCGCAACCGTAAGGAAGATCATCTCGATGCCCATGTAAAAGAAGGTCATGTATCCAGTGGTCTTTGCCACTTAGCCAATCTGTCCTACCGACTGGGTGAAAAAACGGGATTTAACCGAAAGAAAAAAACATTTGGAACCAATCAAAAAGCCCATGAATATTTCGAGCGAATGCAGGAGCACCTTAAGGAAAATGGACTCAAACTCGAGGAAAGTGATTATGTCGTGGGCCGAACGCTCCATTTCGATTCCAAAACCGAGACGATTCGTAATGATGATGAAGCAAACGCAATGCTTTCACGCACATACCGACCACCTTATGTGGTTCCTGAAAAGGTCTAAGTAAATTAGCTCTCCATGCGTTGCCAGGCATGGGATGAAATAAGTTCGGAAATATAATCAATTTCTTGCATAATTCCATGCATTGGTTGTATCGTTACATTTCTGAAAATCCTGCACCATGCATCTGATTCGTAACCTCATTTTGATCTGTTTGTTTTCCCATTTTCTTTGGACGAGCTATGCACGGCCTGCTGCATTCAATCCATCGAAAGAAAAGGTTCAAATTATGCGGGTTGCTGTCCAGCGAATAAATGGAGCCATCGAAGAGAAACTGAAAGACGAAAATTTAACTTATAACACGGAATTAAATGACTTCATGTTTGCCCGCAGGGTTTTTGTCGATCTCACCGGCACGATTCCGACTTATGAAGAACTTGTTCAATTCATTAACGAAGAGTCTGCCAATAAACGTACCTTTCTCATCAATCGATTACTGGCTTCCGAAGGATATGTGAGCACAAGCTATAATTATTTTGCCGATTTACTGCGGATTCAAACAAAAATACCGGGAGAAAAAATGAATTCGGCCTTATTTACCGGATGGCTTAAAGATTCACTTCACCAGGACAAACCCTATAATTTAATGGTTTATGAAATGGTTTCCGCCAGTGGATCGATCATGGAAAACCCCGCCACCGGATATCACCTGCGGGACAAGGATATGAAACTCGATCATGTCGCATTTATGACCAAGATTTTCCTCGCCAAAGATATTGCCTGTGCCCAATGCCATGATCATCCATCCGAGGATTGGACTCAAAAAGAGTACTACTCCTTTGCCTCTTTTCTTGGTGAATTGAAAATCGGTTCCGGCACGGGTAAGGATTCGAAAAGATCCAAATCACAAAAAAGGATCTTACTGGATAAGGAAAAACATCTGCATCATCCGGAATTCCGGGCTGCCGTTCGTGAAAAATACAAAAACTTTTCCGAAGCCGACCGGAAACTGAAAGCACTCAGAAAAGAATTTAACCATATTACCGACGGTCAATTCGCCTCTGCTTTTGATGATCCAAAATCGAACCTTCCCCTCCCGGATGACTACCAGTATGATAATGCTAAACCGGGCGAACTGCTGAAACCAGCATTCATTGTCGGAAAGTCGCTCGGAGGATCCAGGAGTAAGTCCAAAAGAGAACAGTTGGCTTATTGGCTTACTCATCCCGACAACGGATGGTTCGCTCTTGCCATCGCCAACCGGATGTGGGCACGCTTCATGGGAAAAGGAGTGGCTGAACCCCTGCACAATGTGGAAATTAAAAAATGTGCCAACCCATTGCTGCTCAAAACTTTGGCGGAGGTAATAGTGGCGCTGGACTTTGACCTTCGTGCTTTCTCATGGGTAATTCTACACACACAATCATACAACCGCCTCGCCACCAGGAAAAAACCTTCCAAGGAAAATGATTATTTATTTACCGGTCCCACACTTCGACGAATGTCGGCGGAACAGATCTGGGATTCACTGGTTACCTTATTGGTTAAAGATCCGCTGAGATACCGCCAACCTGCACCCATCAGCTTGCTGGAAGTGAATGATGGGTGGACTGCCTTTCAATTTATCGAAAACCTGACTGACGATAAATATCGGCTGGTTGATTCAAGCACAGGTGATTTGGTTCTGACCGAGGGAGATGCTTACTCCGCGTCCAGCGAGCAAACCCTGATGTCCAAAAAAGGCAGCAAACGTTTAATATTAGCTCGGGCATCCGAGTTACCCCAACCCGCTCCCGCAGGTCACTTTCTACAAAAATTTGGACAGTCAGAAAGACTGTTTGTGGTCGGTTCTTCCAATAAAGTGGGATCCGTTCCCCAGTTAATGGAGCTCATGAACGGGTTTCCCACTGAAGTGTTAACCAGTTCAGATTCACTGATATTTAAAAAATTACAAAAAATTACAAGTCCAAGAAAAAAAGCGGAGGTGGTGTTTCTCAGTATTTTAAACCGTTTGCCTACGGAAGATGAAAAAAATCTGCTCCTGCAAGAAATGAAAAGCTCGAACTCGGAGGATCTTGCCGACTTGATTTGGGCGTTGCTCAACACGCCTGAGTTTTTCTTCATCAAATAAAAACGAATGGAAATGAAGGATTATTTTTTAAAACTCAATGAATTAGCAAGAAGATCATTTCTCCTCGATGTTGCCCGGACCACTCTTGGCGTAAGCGTTCTCCCCTCCCTATTAGCCGGTGCCGAACCCGGACAAGAAAAACTGCCTGCTGACATAAAAGCGTCCTGTGAAAGAGTGATCTTTCTCTACATGCGCGGAGGTATGAGTCAGACAGACACTTTCGACCCTAAAGAAAAATCCTCGATTGGAGGCAGAAGTAAGCCGGTCAAAACCCAAAGCCCCGACCTTCTTCTGTCCGACCAGCTTCCCAAACTTGCCCGCCAGGCGAAAGATTTATCCGTGATCCGCTCCATGACTACTCAAACAGGTGCGCATTCCCAAGCCCGCTATGTCATGCACACCGGATACAGGCAAAGATCCGGCATGTCCCACCCCCAGCTTGGGTCCTGGGCACAAATGTTTCTCGGAAAATCCCATCCTGTTCTGCCCTCCAGCGTACTCATTGCCAGTGGCAACCCGGGACCCGGTTTTTTACCCCCCGATTACAGCCCGCTTCCAATCGGTAATGCCGCACGGGGAATCAAGGATTTGCTTCCGGAAATCGATCAGGCACAACTCAATAAACGGGTAAAACTGGCCCGGAAGTTTTCCGCTGCCTTTACCCATTATTTCCCACATGATGATGTAAAGGCATACAATGATTTCTACGACCAGACTGTACAATTTATGTCTGGTGATATGGCTGAGCCCTTTGATATACAAAGAGAACCCGCGAATCTGCGCAACCAGTACGGAAATACTCCCTTTGGACAGGGTGCGCTGCTTGCCCGCAGGCTTGTTGAACGGGGAGTTCGCTATGTGGAGGTAACTTCCAATCAGAATTGGGATTCAATGCATGGGGGCACCAATTCACTCCCCAGATTGACCGGTGAACTCGACGGGACGGTGTCCGCACTGATGAATGACCTGCGTGACCGGGGACTGCTTGGCACCACCATGATCGTGGTGACCACAGAATTCGGCCGTACCCCCAAAGTGAAGGGAAACGGCGGACGTGACCACCACCCAAACGGATTTTCCGCCATGCTGGCCGGAGGCGGAGTAAAGGGGGGAATTGCGGTGGGCGAGACTGATGAAAACGGACGCGATCCGTTCCCCGAGTACGAACCAAGAGACTTGCATGCAACCATTGCGACTGCTTTAGGTATGACTGGAACTAAAATCAGGCGACTCCCCGGTCGCCCATCCTTTCTTGGCGGGAAACCCAAACCGATCCAAGAAATTTTAGCCTAATTATTTTTTACAAGTTTGGGTTCTGAATCCCAAAGCAGGTAGACAGGGAATTTAATCGTTTCCCCCAAATAGGCCATAATCCCGCGATCCGACCGCCACCAGTTTTCGATCGAAAAAACCTCATTGGGAGCCCCTGCTACCTCCACCTTCAATTCGGAATCAGCAAAAATTTTTTTAAATGCATAATGAGCACGCCGGGTATGAAATTCATCCGTCACGATTATAATTCGCTTCCAACCTTTTTCCCCTGCATAATATAAAGCATCTTCCGCTTCATCAAAAGTGGAAGTGGCCCCTCCACTAAGGGATGGAATCACCTCCCAACCTGCATCCATTTTCATCCTTTCAGTCACCCTCTGGGCAAATTCTAAATGACTTAGCTCCAGTCCGGAGAACTCCTTATTCCCGGCTTTCTCTGCTGTCACAAAAAGCTTCTTGGCATAGCCCTGGTTCCATAATCGCAAGCTCTCCCCCACCCGAGTTGTTCGCCCTCCGGACAGACAAATGATCGCGTCCGCATCTTTAGTCGCGGTCTGCAGGTGAAATAAGCGTGCATAGCCTGACAGCATAACTGGATGAGCAAGATAAAATGCGAGGACAAGAGCCACCGCTAAGCCGATTAGCCAAAGACACAGACGAATTATCTTCATTCTTTCAGCAAAAAAGCACCTTCGATTTCAACCGCGGCATTGCCGGGTAATCCGGATACTCCGAAAGCACTTCGAACCCCCACTCCGCAATCCCTTCCCCAAAGGTCGCAAAATAATTCACTGCATCCGTTAATCACCTGTGGATGTTGAATAAAATTGGGCTTTGCCTGAACCATGCCTAGAACTTTGATCACCCTTTCTATTCTGTCCAAGTCCCCTAAGGCCATTTCTAAGCTGGCGAGGATGTTCAATCCTACCTGACGGGCGGCAGATGCCCCCTCCTCCACCGACAAATCAGTACCGACAGTACCGGTGACCATGGTGCCATCCGTGCGAATGGGAAGATGGCCCGAAAAGCTTACCATACGATCGTGAATCAGGACTGTCTTGTAAAGTCCCGCGACCACAGGAGCTTCAGGCAGCTTAATATTCAGGTCCGATAATTTTTCCTTTATGCTCATGAAGACAACCTAATTTCTCAGCTTAAATCGGCAAGAATCAAAGATAATTCATATAATTTGCATTTCGATATTGATTTTAGAAATCAAATAACAGCTAATACGAGGCAGTGAAAAATTCATTAACTGACATGAGCCGTAGAACAATGATTGGAACCGCGGGGTTAGCCGGGATTGCGTCCACAATTTCAAACCGGCTCATTGCCAAGCCAGCAGAGCAGAATTCCATTGCTCCGGGAAATACTATTCTCTTCCAGGGTGACTCCATTACCGATGCGGGAAGAGACAAGAAAAACCAAGTGGCCAATTTGCAGAAATCCTTCGGGGGCGGATATGCCTGGATGGCCGCCTCCAATCTGCTGGTCACCTCCCCGCACTTGAACCTTCGCATTCACAACCGCGGAATTTCCGGAAATAAAGTGCATCAACTTGCGGCAAGGTGGGACCGGGACTGCCTCGATCTCAAGCCTGATCTCCTCAGCATACTTATCGGGGTCAATGATATTTGGCACGGGTTGAATGGAAAATATCAGGGCACGGTTAAGACCTATGAAGACGATTACCTTAGCCTACTTCAGCGAACGAAAAAAGCCCTGCCCGACACCCGGATTGTGATTTGTGAACCCTTTGTCCTCCGATGCGGAGCCGTGAATGAGAATTGGTTTCCTGAATTTGATCATTATCGAAAGTCAGCAGTCAAGGTGGCCAGACAATTCGGGGCAATTTTTGTTCCCTTCCAGTCAATGTTTGACGAAGCAGTCAAATACGCCCCCGCCAAGCATTGGGCAGGGGACGGGGTTCATCCTTCTTCCCACGGATCTTCGCTCATGGCCCAATTCTGGCTTAATGCGGTGCAGGGGTAAGCCTTTTTTAGGATCATGAAAGCAATTCGCTTAACTGCACCCCAAAACTTTGAAATGTGCGAAGTGGAAGAAGCTTCCAGCCCCGGCCCGGGGGAAGCTTTGATTCGCACTGTTCGGATGGGTATTTGTGGAACGGATGTGAGTTGCTATCTGGGTAAGTTTCCCTTTTTTGACTATCCGCGTATACCCGGACATGAACTCGGGGTTGAAATTTTAGAGGTGGGCGAAGGGGTGAAAAATGTTAAACCTGGGGATCGTTGCTCCGTTGAACCCTACCTCAATTGCGGTCAATGCCACGCCTGCCGGAAGGGAAAAGGAAACTGTTGCGAAAATCTGAAAGTGTTTGGTGTGATGATGAATGGTGGACTGTGCGAGCGTTCCATTATTCGGGCAGACAAACTGCATCCATCCACGCAACTCTCATTCGAGCAGCTCGCCTTGGTGGAAACCCTTGCAATCGGTTGCCATGCCTCCAACCGGGGCAATGCTGGACCAGAGGATCATGTCCTGATCATTGGAGCAGGACCCATTGGATTATCCACCCTGGAATTTAACCGGCTTACCGGGGCCACGGTTACGGTGATGGACATGTCCGAGGACAGGCTTGCATTTTGCCGAGAGAATTACGGTATCCAGAATTTGATCACCTTTAAAGGAGACGGATCCGAAATCGAACATATGAGGCAGATCACCAACGGCTCACTTTACGATGTCGTCACCGATGCCACGGGGAATAATCATTCCATGTCCAACGCACTCGAGTATGTCGCTTTTAGTGGTGCCCTCGTCTATGTGGGAATCACCACCGAGCAAATCTATTTTCCCCATCCAGCACTTCATCGCAGGGAAATTGATCTGCTCGCCTCACGCAATGCCCTCCCCGAGGATTTCCCCGAGATTATCGGCTTGATTGAAGATGGTACCATTAACACAGATCCCTGGATCACCCACCGGATTAAAATGGATCAGGTAATAGATAAATTCGAATCATTAATCCATCCTGACTCCGGAGTATTAAAGGCAATTATTGAACTGGACGGAGAGTAAAAAGGTAATTTTTATTTCGAATATTTCCCTCCCGTCGAGTATCTTCTCAATGCTATGGAACAAACAGTAGCAACCTTTTATCAGTTTGCCGATTTACCGGACTGTATAGATTGGCAAACAAAACTGAGAACGCATTGCAAAAAACACAATGTGCTCGGTACGATTATTTTGGCAGAGGAAGGAATGAACGGAACAATATCCAGCACTCAAGAAGGTATTGAGGAAATTATTTCTTTGATCCAAAAAGATTCCCGCTTTGCTCAAATGCCCTATCGTCTTTGCACCACGCCAAGAAAAACATTTTATCGTATTCGGGTGGCGGTCCGAAAGGAAATCGTCACTCTTGGAGATGCCACCATTAATCCAAATGAGCAAGTCGGGACCTATGTGGAACCGGAACATTGGAATCAGGTAATTCAGGATCCCGATGTGGTGGTCATCGACACAAGAAATGAGTACGAGGTTGAACTTGGAACTTTCAAGGGATCAGTCGACCCCAAAACAGAAACCTTTTGCCAGTGGGACGAATATGTGGATGAAAACCTGGAGAAATATAAGGACAAAAAAGTGGCCATGTTTTGCACCGGTGGCATTCGGTGCGAAAAAGCATCCTCTCACCTGCTGAAAAATGGTTTCAGTGATGTTTTTCATCTTAAAGGAGGAATACTGAACTACCTCGAAAATATTGCCCCCGAAAAAAGCCTGTGGGAAGGCGAGTGCTTTGTTTTTGATCACCGTGTTTCCGTGGTTCACGGTTTAAAGGATGGAAGTGCAAAAATATGCTTCGGCTGCCGTTGGCCACTCAAGGAGGAGGATATGAAGTCCGACAAATACGAACCGGGTATTTGCTGTCCCCACTGCTCTGATTCATTGGCCCCTGAAAAACGGGCAAGCTTGGAGGAACGAAATCGTCAAATACAAATTGCCCGCCAAAAAAATCGTGCCCATCTTGGGCAAAATGTCCCGGTTCTTTCCGAGAAAAAGAAACAAAACAGAAGATCCAGCCAAAAAAAGAGTAAAATTACTCCATGATTCGTAAAGATAGCAAGGGTTCCACCATTTTTCAGTCGGGAGATACCGACGCCGTGCTTCCCCGTGCCTGGAAGAGTGGCTCCCTGAAATACGATGAACTCAAACCACTTTCAGAGGGGGGAACGGCCAAGCTTTTCTCCACACTCGACTTAAACCTCCAACGAAGCGTTGCCTATAAAACTCTGCACGATGACCTGCGGAATTCAGAAATGGAAACCACCCGTTTTCTCAGGGAAGCCCGGGTCACGGCAAACATCCAGCATCCCGGAACGGTGCCTCTTTACGAATTGGGTAGGGACCGGGATGGTCAGTTATTTTTCACTATGAAAAAAGTCGACGGTCAGGATCTACGGGAAATTCTCTTTGATCTAAGGCAGGAAGTCCCGGAGGTGGTGGAAAAATTTCCCCTTCCCCGCCTGCTCGACATTCTCATTCAAGTTTGCCAGACAATTGCCTATTCCCACAACCTCGGAGTAATTCACCGGGATCTTAAACCCGCCAATATTATTGTGGGTAAATTTGGTGAGGTCTATGTTCTCGATTGGGGATTGGCAAAAGTCTTGGGTACTCCCTCCCTTGCCGACCCGGAAGATATTCAAAATGAGAAATCAGACGCCACCCTGACGCCAGTGGGGCGGCATTATGGCACTCCCATGTACATGCCGCCCGAAATTGCCAAGGGAGAACCCGACCTGGATGGAAGGACGGATGTTTTCTCACTCGGAATTATTCTTTTTGAAATGTTGACGCTTTCTTTCTTTGTCGAAGGGACAGATCCCTATGAAATTAAAAAACAGATCCTGGAAAGACCGCTGCCCCTGCCACGGGAAATTGCCCCCAACCGCAATATCCCCCGTGACCTGCAGGCAATTTGCATGAAAGCGCTGAAAAGAAATAAACATGAGCGGTACCCGTCCGTCTCCTCCTTCCTCGAGGACTTGCAACGCTATCGTCATCAGGAAGAAGTTTCGGTGTACTGGTATTCCGGATGGGAAAAGCTGACCCGATGGAATAACCGGAATGCCTATTTAATTCTTGCCCTTTTATCCGCATTACTTGGTGCCGGAATTCATGCTATCTTCAGCATGTAGAATACTTTTCTGTCATTCGCCTGGAGTTATTAAGTAATAAAAAAGGAAGGCTGCGTTTCCACAGCCTTCCTTACGCCTAGGGCGAAATTTTAAACTTGTCTCCCTATCGACGGGGGGGTGCCGAACGAGGATCGCGTTCAGGTGCACTTTGTGCCCGAGGGTCACGTGGTGGCGCACTGCGAGGATCTAAGCGAGGGTCACGTGGTGGTGCACTGCGAGGATCTAAGCGGGGGTCACGTGGTGGTGCACTGCGGGGATCCAAGCGGGGATCGCGCGGTGGTGCACTACGGGGATCGCGCGGTGGTGCACTGCGGGGATCTAAGCGGGGATCGACAGGAGCACCATACCTTTGTCTTAATTCCTCGGCAGTCGCTTTTGGTGAGGCACCACGGGGGTCGCGTGGTGGTGCACTGCGAGGATCCACACGGGGATCACGTGGCGGTGCACTGCGGGGATCTAAACGGGGATCGCGTGGTGGTGCACTGCGAGGATCTAAACGGGGGTCGCGTGGCGGTGCACTGCGGGGATCTAAACGAGGATCGCGTGGTGGTGCACTGCGAGGATCTAAACGGGGATCGCGTGGTGGTGCACTGCGAGGATCCAGACGAGGATCGACAGGAGCACCATATCTTTGCCTTAATTCTTCGGCAGTTGCTTTTCGTGGTGCACTACGGGGGTCACGGCGCGGATCTACGGCTGGACCACGTGGGTCACGGCGCGGGTCTACTGCAGAGCGAGGATCGCGCTCGCGGGGAGCGGTTTCTCTTCGGGGATCAATGGCCTCCGTTCGGGGTGCCCTAAATCCACGAGGGTCGCGAGTCTCAGGTCTAGGAGCCCTTTCCACACGGGAGTCACGTTCATCAGCACGCTCATTCAATCGAGGATCACGAGTATCTTCGGCTGGCCTCGGTTGAGCAAAAACCGAGAAGTTTCCAAATAAAAAAATGGATAGTACAAGGTATAGGTATTTATTCATAATTATGATAAGTGTTGTTAGTAAAGCTTATCTTTGTAATCAAATTTCCCTAAAAACAACCCTTAAATTAATTATTACTAAATAATGTTAAAATAAGGAATAATTTGGGACACTTCTGCAAAGCTAAATTCGATTTTCGAAATTTTTTACTCAATCTTTGGTTTCTACATCTCCAAAAAATCCAAGTAACACCTTGAGGAATGATAGAAAAACACATCCATTGTCTGACTAAATAAAAAGGATAATATCAGGCAAATAACGCGTGCTCTTATTTTGCTAAGGCAATATACGGGAAGAAAATTCCGCTACCATAACCTTGGTTTCTTTTTCACAATAGACTAAATAAAGATTTTCGTTTTGCACCCAGTACACGGCCCGCTGGTCAAATTTTCTCCCCACCGAAAGAGCGGTATTAAGCGATACGCGGACAATAAAACTGTGTTCCCGGTGAGTCAGATCAGGTGAGCAACCCACGACCGGCAATGTTCTGACACCCAACTTTTCCAAATAATGAAGAAGCTGAATATTTCTTTTCCGATTCTCTTCCTTGCCAAGCAATTGATCCATTGGGTTGTGAGCGGTAATGATAGCGAAGCTCACCGGATATTTTGTGTTTTTATCCGTAACCAAAAACATCGTACTGAGATAATGTTCATTTGTATCCATCACTGTCCTGTAAATATTGAATTTAGAAATTTTAATCCAACCTGAAAAAAGAGGCACAAAAAAGCCTCCCACAAGTGCGGGAGGCTTAGTAATGGTTTTGCTGGAATACTCAGCAAAATGGTAAAACCCTTTAGGGCTGTGTAGGTGCTGGCTCTCCGGCTGGCGCAAGCGCTCCGGCTGGTGCAGGATAAGCGGGTGCTGGCGCACCGGCTGGTGCGGGGTAAGCAGATGCTGGTGCTCCGACTGGTGCAGGGTAAGCTGGTGCTGGTGCTCCGGCGGGTGCTGGGTAAGCAGGTGCTGGTGCTCCGGCGGGTGCAGGGTAAGCTGGTGCTGGTGCTCCGGCGGGTGCGGGATAAGCAGGTGCTGGCGCACCGGCGGGTGCAGGATAAGCACCGGCTGGTGCGGGGAAAGCAGGAACTGGTGCTGCATGACCAGTGTGCGGAGGTACATATCCTGCGGGAGGTGCCGCGTGAATCGGTGCTCCATTTGCTGGGTATACAGGTGCGGCATGACCAGTGTGCGGAGGCACATACCCTGCGGGCGGTGCGGAATAAACGGGGGCTCCGGTTGTCGGGTATGCGGGGGCTGCATGGCCGGCGTGCGGAGGCACATATCCTGCGGGCGGTGCTGCATGAGTAGGGGCCGCATGACCGGCGTGCGGAGGCACATATCCTGCAGGCGGTGCTGCATGAGTAGGGGCCGCATGACCGGCGTGCGGAGGCACATATCCTGCAGGCGGTGCTGCATGAGTAGGAGCCGCATGACCCGCATGCGGGGGCACATATTCTGCGGGCGGTGCTGCATGGGTTGCAGGGGCCGGCTCAAACTGAGTACCAGGCACTGGCGCAGTTGTTGCCGCTGGCTGTGCAAAGGCAGATTGAATTCCTATCAAGGAGACAGAAACGGTGAGATACATTGATTTAATCATATGATTATTATTTGGGGTTAGTAATGAGATTAGACTGATTTGTAATTCGGTGAATAACAAACACTAAAATGAACAATCGTTAAATTGTTACGTTACAAAAGAAAAATGCGTGGTATCAAAGGTCAGGAAAAAGACTGCCGCCTTTGCCAATTTTCTTTTTCCGGCAATCTTTACAGACACAGTTCGGCCCGTGATCACTGGTATCCACCACCTCTTCCATGTTACTGGAAACCCTGTCCAAAAGATTAGCGGGTTTTTGTGGATTCTTGGCTTTTCCAGTCAGTACGGGAGCAGTCCCCATTGCCCTGGGCTCATCCATCGCTTCGCCCTTTTGCAACGAGTCCTTTTCTGCTTTGACTGAAGAAACCGCTCGGGGCTGAGAAGAGGTTGTGGTCGGTTTTCGGGACGGAACATAAAGGGGATTTCCACCACCACCCATTCGGCTCATATGACTTTCGTATTTGGGTTTGACCGCTTCGATAAAATTACCGTTTACAATCAGCATAGTGGCTCTGAATTTATCACTGTTAGGCTGAGAAACCACCAAATAATCCGGTGCGGTGGGGTGAAAACGGGATGCTTTTAACGACCCGCCAACCGGAACCGGGATTTTCACCTGTTGTCCACTATCCTGCAAGATCACCGGTTTGCGAGCCTTGAGGGCAATAGGGAATATTAAGGTCGTGTTGCGTTTCGCCCATTCCATAATTTTTTCGCTTTCCGACTGGCTGGTACTGGCCTCCTTTTTGGTGGTGGTGCTCTCCTTGACCTTGGCCAAGGTACCGGCCCGCACAATGTCATCACGGGCATCGGCCAGCTTACGCTCCAGGCCGCGCACATCATCGCGCAGGCTCTGTTCGCTGGACATAAGCTTGGCCACATATTCATCAACCTCTTCCTTGGCCTGGGCGAGCTCTTCTTTTTCCCCTACTAAAGCTTCGTTTTCAGCTTCAAGGCGCTTTTTGAGTCCCAGATAAAATTCCTCGTTTGCTTTCAGGTCTTCCACCTCCTTGGTCAAATCCACTCCCTGCTCGACGGTGGAATCATCGGTGGCCACAAACATAGCCACCAATCCGGCTGTGCTCAGCAAAGCGACCGTACATGCCGCGATTGCAAACCAATTATTTCCTTTTTTCTGAACCGCACTCCCCTTAAATGCATTCTGCATATTGGCCACTTTGCCCTGCATTTGCCTAAGAGCCTGATCTTTCTGCGTGCCGGCAGATGCCACTTGTTGCAACTGCCCGAGGGAAGCCTGCAATTCCTTCCCCATATCCACCACTTTCCCATTTCCCTCAACTAAGCGACCGGAAAGAATACTGGCCACATTGAGACACAACTGACCACCCGCTGCTCCATGTTCTCCTATAAATTCGATCAGTCGTTCATGGTCAAGCCTCCAAAGAATACACTCCCCCACGGCCTGCACACTTGCCGACGCCACTCCTCCGCTCAGAAATGCCATCTCGCCAAAGGCCGCCCCGGTTCCCAAAGTCGCAATATGTTGGTTCTTTCCCTGATCGTTCGCCTTGAAAATACCCACCTCCCCCATCACCACCATGTAAAGATATCGTTGCTCGTGACCGTCCGCCACCAAGGTTTCATCCTCAGCCAGAATCCATTCCCCACCAAATTTTAATTCCTCCATTTCAGCCGGGCCAATATTCGCGCAAAGTCCGGTCGTGGGAAGATCATGTCCCGCTTCTAATACATCTTCTCGGTGGAGTAGTTTCATAATAGTAAAAGATTAGAAATAAAACGCGTTGAAGGGCAAGGATAGAAAAAGAGCATAGCCCTCTTTACAAATTACCTAATGACAAGATTTCCCATATTTTTTCAATCGCCAATAATTATAAGGCCACGCCGCCAAAAATCCGGCACCCAGCGTAAAAGGTAAGACTGCCAGAGTAATTGCGGGAGCACCCATCATTCCATAATCGACCCCATTCATCGCGACCTCCATGAGTAACATCGAAATTATGCTCATCCCCACCGCGGTACGAAATGCCTCTTTGGGACCCAATTGCTTCCAGAGAATGACCGTTTCCAAAATTACACTGGTCACAATCCCCGCACTCATCGCCACAATCCAAACCATATTCCACAATTCCCTTGGAATGCCCTCCGGGGCATAATGGCGTTGAAAGAGATAAATCGCCCCAAGGTCACCAATGGCACATCCGATCAGACAACCCAGGGTATTTTTTGCGGACCGAGTCGCGATCATTCTTCTCTCTTGTGCATGGCTACTTCCAGGTAACCGCTTTGGGTAAAGAAGTAAAAAGCAGAGTCATACAAATTTTCCCGGGGGGCAAACCGGTTAAATGTTGAAGGGCCTGCCGGTACCTTTCCAATTGTTCCCGATGGAGTTCCTTTAAATCATTTTCACTTTGTCCCGCTGGCAATCGGTCAGTTTTAAAATCAGTAATTTCCGCCTCTTCCGCCTCTCCGTTTTCACCCAGTTTCAAAACCACCCGGTCAAAAGTTCCCTGAATCATGGTGCCTCCCACTTGAAGGGCAAAACTGCGCTCCATCCAGACTTCTGATTTCCCCGGCGGAGGAAAAAAGAGTTTACTGATCCCTGAATCCGACATGGCCCGTTTGAAAATTCCCAATGCAGTTGCGGATTTCCCCGGTGCGTGCTCATTGAACCATTCATCCACGGAAACTTCACTTCCCCACCATTCAATTCTCTCAAAGAGATGATGTACTTCCGTTCCCAGTTCCTGACCCGTTCCCCGGTGGGCGGAAATTAATTCCTTCACTCCCACCCCAAAAGTGACTTTCCCGGAGGGAGTGGTTGGAGAAAGAGCCCGGTATTTTCGATGCCCCAAATCTTTCACTTCCTTTGACTCTTCTGGCTGTATAACAGTTAATTCATTTGCTCTTTCCTGCCACCATTCCGGGTTGCCCGAGTGATGAGTCAGTACGAGCCCACTTGTTTCATCCCCGACCAATTGATTCACCTGCCCGTTTATCTCCGGATCATCCCCGTAGTCCTCCGCCAAGGTCAGCCCGAGTAAATAAATAAAATTTTTCGATTTCGATTTTGGATTGTAGGGATCGGAAAACAAATAAAGTCCGCGTGCTGGACGTGTCATCCCGACATAAAACTTGCACAGGCTTTCAAAGGCAGCGTCCTGTTCATCCGAATCAAGCTGACAGGAAAGGTGGGGGTCGGCTTCCTGAATAATCTTTTTCGGTTTCGCCAAAACCCAGTCAAATCCGATTCCGGAAGCGGAGGCACTACGGTAAAGCTCAATCCCGTTATCGGATTTATGCCCGCCCACACTCCGTAAACCGTCCCCCTCCAACTCGGGCATAATGACCATGTCAAAGGTCAATCCCTTCGAACCGTGAATGGTCATTGCCCGAATACTCGACTCCATCGCCCCGCGCGATGCTTCGGATCGCTGGGCTGCCTCGATGAAAAGATCAATATTTTTTGTTCCCCGCCTGTCCAAAGATACGGCCAGTGCCAAAGTTTCATGGATTCTCCGGTTGGCAAAGTTTTTCGCCTCCTTATCCACATGCTTCAATGCCCGTTTCCCCCACTCCTTCACAAAGTGAGCAAAACCCTTTTCCATCACCATTTTTTTAACTCCGTTTAAAAGATCCGGTAATTCATCCGCATCAATAAAAGGACACATTCTCAGATGACCCATGGCCCACTGGTCAGTTGGATGAGCACAGGCACGGAGCAGTGATAAAAGAAACTGCGAAAAACCGTTATCCTTAGCCGGTAACGCTCCCACTTCATCCTCCACCGGCATGCCCGGTAATTCCCGGCGTAAAAAATCAACAAGGGCTCGGGCGGTTTTTCTTTTCTGGGTAAGGATGGCGCATGTCCAACCCCGTTGTACCGGGTCAATAGTGCGCAGTAAATGAACCATTCCATTCATCCGGTCCTCTTCCTCCGATGAAGTCCACCAGGCAACCTGCCCGCTAAGATTTTGGGTCTTGGGGGAGGCCTCATGCAATTTCCAGCTCTTTTTCCACCGGGGCACCAGCACTTCGGGAACGGACTTGGCTCCAAACACCTGATTGACCGCTCCGAGCACATCCTGCCCGGAACGCCAGGAAAGATTCATGTCATTCACCGCCAACCGCCCCCTGAATTTTTCCTCAAGGTATCCAAAAACACGAGAATCCCCACCACGCCAGCCGTAAATTGCCTGTTTCTGATCCCCCACGCAAAAAAACATCCGAAAATCCTCGTCTTCATTAATCACATCCTCCACCAAGGGCTCAATTACTTCCCATTGCCCCGGGGAAGTGTCCTGAAATTCGTCCAGCATCCAATGTGAATATTTCCGGTCCAATCGATATTCCCGGTTTAATTTGGCCAGCTCGTCTTCGGAATGTCCAAGCAGCAAGGGAAGATCGGAAAAAGTCACTCCTCCTCGTTCGAGGACAAGTTTTTTATAACTCGCCACCACTTTTTTCAGAAGCGAGAAAATTCCCTGCGTTCGGGCACCGCACATTCTCAGCTCCTCTCCCACCACATAGGCGGACATCCGTCTGATTGCCGGAACCAGTTCTCCAAAAATTTCGTAATCTTTTCGGGATTTGAAAGAAATCGATAATCCCTTGGATCCGCATTCCTTCAATAAACTTCGGAACCCGGTCTTCATTCTGTCCAAATCAGCCCCCGGGGTCCAACTTTCAAAGTCATGCAGAGCAACACCCAGGGCTTTCTTCGCCGCCTCCGTCAATTCGGGTTGAACCTCTATTTCGTCATTGTTAAATAATGAACGGCATCGGGCGCAGTCCGACCGGTAGTCATACCTTTCCGGTAATAGTTTCCATGGTGAATCATCGGGCCAAATATCGTCCACCCCGCCCCACGCCCCGGGATTCGGACAGCGGTCAAACAACTCCCGGAATGAGATCGCCAATTCAAGCACCCATGGAAAGAACTCCCGATCCTCCGACTGCATACGGGCTCTGGCAAATGCCTCAATGAGAAGCGAGCTTTCACCGATGCTCTCTTCGAAGCATTGCCGAAGGCAGGCAGTCCACCTCTCCCGAATGGACGCCTCGTCCATCAAATCAAAGCCCACCGCCAGCCCATGTTCAAGCGGAGCGGAAGAGAGAACCGAAAAGAAGAAGGAATCGAGTGTGCCCAGGGTTAATCGATTCATCGCACCGAGCAGGGTGGAGATTTTCTCCCGCACAAGATCACGGGGAATTTCAAATCCAAACTTGTTTTCCAGCTCACTCCTCGCCCGGTCGTCCTTGGCCGCCTCTGCCAGTTTGCGCAGAATAGCATCAAAAAACTCCCCCGCCGCTTTGCGGGAAAAAGTAAGGGCCACAATACTTTCCGGTTTAAAATCGCGCAGTATCAAATAGATAAACCGGTCGGTTAACTGATAGGTCTTTCCACTCCCCGCGGAGGCTTTGACCAACTCCCTTGTTTCCATCGTATCCACTCCACTCATCGTTCAAATCCCCCGATGGCTTCGTGCGGTGAGTGGAAGAAAAGATCCTCGAAATCATCATAATCCACTTTTGAAATGGGTTGATGTTCCGCCGGATCAAGCAGGTCCCCGATCACACCGACGGCACATTCCATTGCCTTCCTCATCAGTTCATCATCCAATCCCGTCCATAGACTGATTCCAATTTCCTCCTCCTTGGCAGGAAGATTGTAAATGCCCACTCCGATATTCTGTCCGGTGCGGGCAAGCAGGGCCTTTTCCGCCCACAACCGGTAGAGAGGAAGCTGCAGGTCAGTCCAGCGCCTGATTTTTTCACCCTCCACAAATTTCGCACATTCCGGGTATTCCTCCATCCGCACGGTACCGCCCCGGATATGCAGTTTTTCGGGCCCTTTCGATGAGGTCTTATAATCAAGCACCCGAAAAGACCCCGTTTCCTGATTACAATCAATCCGGTCAATCATTCCGACTATTCGAACACTTCTGTCCGAATGCAGCGGGTCATCCCGCTTATTCATAATTTTCCATTCCCCCGGTTCTCCGGAACCACAGGTGTCGAGAATGAACTTCTCCTCCACTTTCACAATTTCCCAGCCCTCCCTATTCTCCACCACCCGATCCCGGGCCACCTTTTCCAGCCTCCTTTCAATCGAAGCTTTTTGCTGGAGAATTGAGAGTCCCGGATTCCGTCCATAACGCCGGTTCACCTCAGACTCCAGTTTCTCCTTCAGAGCGGAAAAGATTGATCGTTCATTCGCGTCCTTCAATCCGGGATCCGCAAGCACCTCCAAAGCCGAGTGGGTCAGGGTGCCAAAGTCCATAATATCAGCCTCCGCTTTGTGCGGATTATATTTCTCCATCCCAAATTTTTTCTTCAGGTAAAACCGGAAAGGACAGGAAAGAAAAGAGCGGAATGAAGTCACGGACATGCTCCGTACCGGCAGGTGCTTTCCGGGCTTTAATCTCCAGGGATAAGACCAGGCGGGGTTTTCCGCTTCCGGAGGAACTTCACCAAATAATTTCTCCGCCCGGTCCGGCAGGGTCTGGGCATCTCCCGGCTCACAGATAAAGAAGAGCGGGGACGGCTTCAGAGGGGCTCCTCCCCCATTGAATTTACCCATCACAAAATCAACTCCGGATGAACCACAGTGAGAAGCCAGTATCCAATGGAGAAGGTACGCGTCCCGTCCCGATCGGTCCTCGTCCGTCCATAAACCAAGCTCCCGGCGAAGAGACTGGGGAATAAAACTGTCGATTGGCAGGGATCCGGGAAGAAAGGAATCATTGCATCCCATAATGAGTAATTGCGGGGCATCCGCCCAGGGAAGTTCGAGCCAGCCGTTCAGTTTGATTTCCCCTCCCTTCAACTCCTCCACCCAGGAGGTCTGGGCAATCATTCTCAGGAGCAGGGAAAACCGTTCCTCCATACTCAGTTCTTTCAATGTGCTCAACTCCGCAAGCCAGTCCCCGACCTTCGGTAATAATTCGAGGTAGGACAGATCTTCCGGATTTTCCCGGGTAAACGAGTGAGCCGAAAAAGTTGCCTCCAGAAGTTTTTTTATCTCCTCCTCAAACTCACCATTTCTCAACTGTTCAATTAACCCCTCAATCCCGCGCAAAGCCCCGGATACCTTCTTCTCCGACCGTTGGGCAAAATACAGCCCATCTGCTAATTTTTGTGGAATATTTTTTGCCTGTATCTCATCCAATTCCTCTAACCAAGTCCGTTCCTCTCCCACAATCCCATTCGCATCCAGCCAGCACAGGGTCAGCGGAAAACGCAGCAGGTTGCCTGCTTCAGTCATCCCCTCAGTTACGATTAATTCCTGAATGGCTTTGAGCCAGAAATAAAGGGGTGCCTGATCGCCCGAAATTCCCTCCGGGTCATGAAAATCCGCTAAATCCGGATCGGAATCACCCGCCTCCATCAGTACCTCCTTTACTTCGGCGTCAAGCACAGCAAGATTCAGTTTCTCCTCATCCACCCCCTGGATTACCCTCATTTTTTCACAGGCAAACCGGGCCTGTTCCCCCGGCCCGTAAGCCAGGTGCAAATTTTGATCGGTGAGCGGAAGCGGACGAGATTCCCAGGCCCCCCGCACCGGACGGCCCATATCGTCAAACGAATCATTCTCCTCTCCCGGATCGGAAAAAACCGCGATCCGCACAGAAACCCCCAATTCCATCAGTTTAAAAAGAGCGGTTCTCCCGAGGTCGGGAAATCCGGATACACCCAGCAACACAATTTCCTTAATTCCGTGAGGGACGGATGGGGTTCGCACCCACCTTCTTCCCGCATCCAAGGGATCAATCAGCCCGTTTTGCTCCAGTCTATCTCGATACAGCGCTTCCAGACGGGCCAAGTCCGCCCACCGGTCCTGCTCCGCCCATTTTTCCGTTAACTGGCTCGCTTCCACGGACAGGCAGTCATGATTCGCCTCCGCCAGGATCTGCCGCATTTGAATCAGTGCCCGGCTCATCGACATTCCCCAGGTCACATCCAGAACCTGAGGAACTCGGGGAAAAAGATGCGGAAACTGCCCCAGATCGTTTTTGTTCAAAGTCGTCATCCAATGAGCCTGCATTTCAACCGGGGTGGCCACCCTGAACCCGTCAATCGAATTGCCCTCCGGTTGGATCAGGGAACCCGGCGTACTCATTTTGGGGAGCAGACAGCCACGCCCCCGCTCCGCCGCAAATTGAGCCAGGCCCTCCCTTAATCGACGCCCCGCCCCGCTCGTCTGGGTGATCACCCAAAGAGGGGAAAGGTCAGTAAAATCAGCACGGCAGGACTGCCCGGCCAGCCATTCGACACCGCGTTCCACCGGAGAACCTTTCCAGTCCAAAACAATTTTTTCAATCCCCCCCTCCTCCATCCTACTAAGCCGCCCGGAGTGATTGTGTTTCCAATGCCTGTTCGATCGATTTAAAAACCGCCCGGACCACCGGCACCGCTACGGAATTGCCGAATTGTTTGTAGCACACATTCGGACGGGTATGCAGTTTGAATCCCTCCGGGAAACCCATCAGGCGGGCACACTCCTCGGGGTGAAGTCGGCGAATTCTCTGATCGATTAAATACATCCCCGTCTTCGCCCCGATTCCGCCCCCAAACGCAGAGAGCGTAATCGCATGGCCTTTGGGACTGTAGACCCGTTCGCCCTGCCCCCCCTTCCCCACTGTGCCAATTCGGATCGGGCGGTTCTCCCGCTCCGTGGGCCGTTCCGATTTTAAATGCAAGTCCTCCCGTTCGATAACCAGAGCATCCAGCCTCGAATCATTTTCTGAGAGTAAAATATCCTCCACCGCACAATCCTCATTAGTCGGTTCAGGAAAGCGGAATGTTGTTATGCCCAGGTCTTTTCGAAAGGCGACAAAATAAACCCGCTCTCTTTTCTGTGCCACTCCGTAACAGGAGGCATTGAGTAAGGAATAATGCACATGATACCCCGCACGATTGAGTAACCTCAGGGTGGTGCTCAGGGTTTCCCCCTCCGCATGTCCGAGAAAATTCTTTACATTTTCAAGGAAGAGAACCCGGGGTTGGTGATAACGGGCAATCCGTAATATTTCGTGCAGTAATGTACCCCGGGCATCTTCAAAACCGCCCTGATTTCCTGATATGCTGAAGGGTTGACATGGAAAGCCACCGCATAAAACATCATGCTCAGGAATCACCTGTGCCTCAATCTGAGCGATATCCCCCACCGGTTCCTCGCCCCAGTTTTGGGCATAACTTAAGCGGGCATCCGGATCAATATCCGAGGAAAAAACGCAACGAGTAGTGACCGAATCCAAGGCATGCCTGAACCCGCCTATCCCACAAAAAAGATCAATATATTTTATCGCTGCCATCTCCAACTTACCACCCATAAACGAGTAGTAAGGGGAATTGGAAAGCGCAATAAGAAAGGATTATTTTTTACACATCGCAAAGCTCAACCGCTTCGGTCAGGCCTTTGACTGGATCCCGGGTGGGGATAAACTCCTGTCCCACAAAGGCACGGTACTTATTTTTCAGCAAAGCCTTCATGATCGGTGGATAATTAATTTCCTGCTTATCATCCAGTTCCCCACGGCCCGGATTGCCCGCGGTGTGTACATGCCCAATCATATCCCCGCACTCCCCAATCCGGCGGATCACATCGCCGTCCATGATCTGCACATGATAGATATCAAATAACAGTTTCACCCGGGGAGAACCGACTGCATTCAAAATTTCCATACAGTAATCCGTATGGTCGCCCTGATATCCCGGGTGCCCCTTATTGGGATCAGTATCATCGCGACTGTTCAACATTTCCAAACAAATCGTCACCCCCTTCTTCTCCGCGTATCCAGCCACTTTTTTAAATCCTTCAATACAGTTCTTTGCACCCTCATCGCGGGAGAAATTTTCCGCGTACCCGGTAAATGCAATCACATTCGGACAGCCAAAATCTGCCGATTCATCAATTGCCTGCTTGGTCGCCTTGATTAACCAGCTATGATATTCCGGATTATTATATCCCTTAATAAAAGGAGGCCCGTCCACCGGTATACCTGAAATTGCACAGGTCAGGCCGTGCTTTTTTAAAATGGGCCAATGCTTGGAATCAATCAATTCCACACTCTTACACCCTAACCTCTTTGCCTGCTGGCATGTCTCCTCCACGCTCCAATGATCTGCAAAGCACCAGGACACCACGGACTGGTTTATTCTGCCTTTTTGAACGCCTGCTTTTTTTCCCTTTTTGGCAGCAGAAAGAATTGCAGGACCTGCCACAGAGCCCGCCACCAAACCGGTGGCCACTCCTTTAAATAAATTTCTTCTTGTGGAAGGGACTAATAAATTGTTTTCAGAATTTAGATTTTCACTCATATCAAAATCATTTTCCAAAAGTTCAGCTTCTGGCAAGGGTAATTTAAAAAAAGAGAGAAATTACCCGCACGAGGATGATTTTTGATCAATAACATCAACCATTTGGCTAACAAATTTTTGATTACAAAAATGTAAATATTTGACTACTTCTTCTCCTCATTCAAGACTCGGATTATGCTCGAATTGTATGGAATATTGTCCAACCCGATTGCACTCGGAATATATATTGCGTTAGCAATTGGTGGAAGTATTTTCATAAGTATTTCTAGGCAACTCAAGAGGCAAAAGGAACTCCAGCTTATGGCAGATTCGCTGGGATTTTCATATAATGATGAACAGACAGAAAAAGTCAGACAGCTTTTGGATTCATCTTCCATGCTTGGCAATGAAATGTTTTTTAATGTCCTGGGAGGCACTTTCAATGGAACCTACTTTGCCATTGGAGACTTTAATATCACGGTGGACAGTGGTTCAAAAAAGAGAAAACAATATCAAACATATGTGGTCATTCATTCCGGTAACCTGGCAAGCCCAAATTTCTGCCTCCAACCGGAATGCCCTCTTTTCAGAATGGCAGAAGGTTTACTAAACCGAGTAACCGGTTCTTTTGATATTGATTTCCCTTCACATCCTGCCTTCTCAGACAACTATTTCCTCAAAAGCTCCGACGAAGATGCAGTAAGGAATTTTTTTACTCCGCGTATACTTGAATATTTTCAAGCTCACCATGGACTAAGCGTTGAGGTTTTTAACGGAACGCTTGTGTTTTTCCGACTTGGTGAATGGGTCAAGCCTGACGATATTCGAACACTTATCGATGATGCACTGGAAATCCACCGGACACTACTGCCTCAATAAGGCAAATCTTCCTACTGTAGTGAATCCAGGCTAAGAATTACCCTTATCTCTTCCAAAAAACCATCGAGAGCAAAAGACCAATAAACGCACCCACTGCATCCGCCGCCGCATCCCACACATCGGGGTTCCGGGCATTACCCGCCCAGTCCTGAAAGCACTCATCCCCAATCCCAAAGCAAACACAAAAGGACAGCAAGCCCCAGGGAAACCCGCTCCCTCCCCGACCAAATGCACCCCAGACAAGAACCCCCATTATGGCGTACTCCACCAAGTGAAGTGCCTTGTCCGATACCCGAATCGGAGCCTCCGGTATATCTCCCGCAGGCATTGAGGATAAATAAAGCACTGCCCCACAATACAAAGCCAATATAATTTTCCACTTACCCATCTGCTCACTATTTCAGAGCCCGGTTTTTAAGCAAATATTTTTTACTTATGCCCACCTCATTACAAAGCAATTTCTTGCTTTTTTATAAACCCCCTCTATTCCTTCGATACATGAGTCATTACATTGCCATGAACCGTTTTAGAATTGTCAAGGGACACGAAAAAGATTTCGAGGAAATTTGGGAAACCCGAACCACCTATTTGGAAAATGAACCCGGTTTCGTGAAGTTTAATCTGCTCAAAGGTCCCGAACGGGATGACCATGTACTCTATGCCTCCCACACGCTGTGGGAAAACGAAACCCACTTTGAGGCCTGGACCAAGTCTGAGGCATTCAGGAAAGCTCATTCCGGTGCCGGGAACCGCGGTCACCTGTATTTAGGACACCCCGAATTCGAAGGCTTCCAAGTGGTCGACGGAGCAACGGTTGGCTAGCTAAAAATAGCGTTCGCCCCCGTCTTACAGTTGCGAAGGGGTATTCGGAGGGAGTGCTCCGCTTGCTGTTTCACAGTGGATCGACACGGGCTTTCAGCCCTCGCGATGACAACTTTGGAAGAGAGGGACAATGGGGAATACCCAACTTCCCCTAGCACTCATGTCATTGCGGGGAGTGACAACCAGGAAACGACACAACCGCCCATATTATCCCATTTACCCTTCCTTTCACCTCGGCGTAGGAACGAAAAATCGTCGGAATGCTTGACAACTCCACTGCACATTAGACAGATTCTTACCCGTGGAATATTTGGATGTATTACTTGGTGGATTGGCGGGGCTTGGATTGGGTCTTAGTGGGATGGTATGGTTCATTCTCAGGCAAAAGGGCGAAACTCATCGGCAAAAAGAGGAACTGAATCTAAAAATAAGCGATCTGGAAAGCTCCACCCATTCCCTCGCCACGGAGAACCGTCTGCAAAAGGAGGAAATTCAACGGGCGGAAAAACTGGAGGCGGATTTGCGTGAACAATTAAGCGGCGCGGAAGGGGAAAAAATTGAAAAAGCCACCCAGAACGAGGAACTGAACCGCAGACTGGTGGAACGGGCCAAGGAACAGGAAGAAGCGAACAAGCAAATGCAGGAGCGCTTCGAGAACCTCGCCAATAAAATTCTCGAACAAAAGAGCGCCAAATTCACCGAGGCGAATAAGGAAAACCTCAAAAATGTTTTGGAACCCCTGGACAAGGACATTCAGTTATTTCGCAAGAAAGTGGAGGCGATGCATGAAAAGGATGTGACCCAGCATGCATCGCTGAAGGAATTCCTCGGCAATCTGCAACAAAGCCAGACCCAGCTGAGCGAGGAGGCCCGCAACCTGACCACCGCCCTGAAAGGCGACTCCAAAAAGCAGGGAGATTGGGGAGAATTTATTCTCGAGCGCACCCTGGAAGCATCGGGCCTGGAAAAGGGACGTGAATTCTCCATGCAGGAAACCTTTGACCGGCAACGACCGGATGCGATTATCCACCTGCCCGAAGACCGGGCCATCGTGGTCGATGCCAAGGTTTCACTTACTGCTTATGAAAGATCCATCTCACAGGAGGACGGAGAACTCCGAAAACAGGACCTGAAGGAACATCTGCAATCATTAAAAAAACATGTGGATGAACTTTCTGAAAAAGACTACTCCGCAATCGAACAGATTAACGCCCCTGATTTCGTTCTCCTCTTTGTTCCGGTGGAACCGGCGTTTGGCGCGGCCCTGAAAGAGGATCCCAATCTTTATCAGTATGCGTTTGACCGTAAAATCGTTCTGGTGACCTCCACCACCCTGATGGCCACTGTGAAAACCGTGGCCAACTTGTGGAAGCTGGAAAAGCAAAATAAACACGCCCATGAAATCGCCCGGCAGGCAGGTAATCTGTACGATAAATTCTGCGGTTTCCTCAGCAGTATCGATGATATCGGCAAGGCTTTGCAAAAAGCAACTGAAGCTCATGAAAAAGGGGTCGGACAATTGTCTTCGGGAAGTGGAAACCTGGTGGGCCGGGTTGAAAAATTGCGGGCTCTGGGAATCCGTGCGAAAAAGGAACTGCCCGCTTCTTTCTCCCAGTTTGAGGAGGAAGAAAACGGGCAGGACGAACTCGGATTGGAAAGTATGGAAGATGATTCCGAACTCGACCAATCGGCTTAGTTGCTCCCTCTCCGTTACGAGATTGTTGTTCAGTCAATGACTTTACCGGGCAGGTTGTCCAGGACACGGAAAATTTTTCGGTTTCCATTCTCGTCAAATTGAGCTCTTTTTCCGGGCAACTGTCCGGGTAGTGGGGAATTCGAAAAAGTAACCACTTTTCCCGGCAGGCTGGCGAGGTGAACATAGGAATGAACCCGCGGAACCGGGCTCCGAAAAAGCGGATCCTCCTCCGCTGGGATAATCGGATCCTCGAACCCGGGAATATGTTTCACCGGATCAAGCACTTCCCCTCGGTTGTCCAGTATCTCATCGAGGTGGGCCAGGGTTTTTTCACGAAAAACCTCCATATTTTCAAATTTACCCAGTTCCCGAAGTTCTTGGTTGATGAGATCGAAGAAGCGAATCGTTTCCGTATCCACTTCCGGATCGAGGGAAGGAAATTTTTTCTGGTTATTGGCCAGCCAGGTGGCGAATTTTAAGTATAATTCCTCTACTTCATCTTCCACTATTGCCTCCACATCCGGCTCAACTACGGGTAAATCGATAGCAGGAACACCACCTTTCAACTCCGGCAAGAGTCCGGCAATTTCGGGTAGAGGAAATTCGGGTTTCAAATCAATGACTTCCTCATTTTTTGGTTTTTCCTCAACGATTGGTGCACGAGGATTAAGGGTTAAACCAACAATTTCACGAAGATCCGCCATAGCCACTCGTTCCTTCCCCAGTTTATCCAGCTGGGTGTTAATGAATGCAAGTTTTCCCTTCATCATATCCGACCCATTGCTTGACTTCCCGGGATCCATTTCGGAATTACCGGATACTTTGAAAAATTCCGCCATAGATTCAACCGAGCGCTTAATCCGAGATTCCGCCAGCTTCCTAGCCGATGCACTGGGCTGGTATCCACCATTACCCGGAGCGTAATCACTCGCAGAAATCGTCGGATCCTCATAATACTCCTGAATGCGGGCAAGCAGACGGTCCACCGTTTGCCTGGATCGGCCATTCAGCCTCATTTCCTCGCGCATACTTCTCTCCCAGCCTTCGATATTGGGAGGGGAGGAAACCCGAATGCTTTTCATCCTAGGGGCGTAGTAAAACATCGCAGGAGAGGATTGTGGAGAGATGGAGGGACTGACGGTTTTTCCCTGACGCTTGCCGATGCATTCAATGAACGCTTTTTTTTGTTGGGCCAGCTCGGCTTGTGTGGGTCCGCGGGATGGCTTGGTTTCCCTCGGGTCCGGCTTGACCGGGGTAAACACTTCCCTTTCGGGGCGCACCTTCGGGCTGGGACGAACGGGATGAAACGCTTTCCTTTGTGGCTGAAATTGAGGGGTGGGAGCATTTGCATTTTTCATTTGCGGGAGTGACTGCCTAGGAAAAACTCCCGGAGGAGGAACAAAAGGCTTTCCCTGGGGTAATGGGAACTGGGCGGTTTCCCCCAAAAGTAATCCACAACAATCCAATAAACTATTGGAGTGAAGTTTGGTAAAACCAAGCAGTATAAATCCGGTCCATAACGAAAGAAATAATTGAGTATATTTTACACTTTTCATATTTAGTATAAATACATATTTATTTATAATATGCAAAATATAAGTGTAGGTTTTTATCGAGACCGAGCAGTTACCTTATTTTGTGCCTGAGCTTTTTAGAATCTGAGGCAAGAAAATATTTAAAGCGAACTGACGCCCCCTTTGTAGTTTCGGGTTAAATCCTTAAGCACATTGACGATCGCCCGGGATGACAAACCGGTCGCATCAAGTAAATCGCGACTAATGACAGAACTACGACCAATCGAAGAACTAAGACTCTGCTCGGTGTCAATTAGTAATTGATTTCCAATTCGAGCCAATGCCTGTGCAAACGGAAATGATGTGGAATACAAATCTTTGTATGAATCTTCAACAAAAGTTGTAATTGTTTGATCAAAACCTATTTCAAGCAACGCTTGTGCAGTCCAGTGTGCACATTCTGCCTTGATATTATCATAGTCCTCAACTTCAAGTATTTTATTATTTACGAGTTGTTCGTAGCAAATATGATTAAAATTGAATAATAGACCACATAGATAAGCATTATCTGGACTTAACTCCAACAAGTCGTGGTAATGTTTAATAAAACGAGCTAATAAAATAGATCTTCTCTTAAGAATAGACTCACTTACTCCATGTAAGTTAAGCGGCAATTTAAAAATCTCTTGATTCATAGTTCGAATCGCAAGGCTTTTTAAAAAACTCAACCCTTTCTTAAAAAGTATTTCTTTGGCAAATTCATCTTCCTTGGATGAAACTCCGCCACGTCTGGTTAATTTCTCAAGCAAAGATTCATTGTGCGAACAAAGACCAAGCACATCCTCTAATGTAGGATCCTGCTTATTTATTAGTCTTTCAACCTTCGGAATAAGTGAAAGAGATGAAAAATCTTCATTAAAAATTCGGATCAATGTATTGTTTTTACATGTAATTAGTTTCATAATTAAGTTATAAATGTTTATTTTAAGAAAAATCATAAAAAAAATATATAAGTCAAGTATATACCTTTAAAAAGTTTGTATTTTTACATTAACCTATTATCTGATTCACGTTTATCCTCCATTTCTAATCAGAGTGATCAACAATATGCACGATCCAAAGCGAGATTAAGAACCCTATAAAGTTTTTAATATAACTGAAGAGACTTTCTTACATACAGGGAAATAATTCGAAAAAACAACCTACTTGCTCACAAAGAAAACAAGCGAATTTACTTAAATCATGATTGCGCGGGCTTTTTTCATTCCGCTACACTCGACCGATGAAATTTCCACTTTTACTAATTCTTTTACTTTCCCCCCTCGCACTATATCCAAAACACCCGAATATTATTTGGATTACTGCGGAGGATATGAGTCCAACCCTAGGTGCATACGGTCATCCGGATGCAGTCACTCCCAATATCGATGCCTTGGCAAAGGAAAGCGTTCTTTACAGCCATGCGTTCGCCTCTGCCCCAGTCTGTTCTCCTTCACGCTCCTGCCTGATTCAGGGATGCTACCCGCCCACACTGAGCACTCAGCAAATGCGTTCCGGTTTTCCGGTACCCGCGTACATGAGGGGGTTTCCCGCACTGCTTCGCAAGGCGGGTTACTACACCAGCAACAATGTAAAAACCGACTACAATTCCGGTAACTATCAGGATATTATAACAAGTTCATGGAATGAAAACTCCGCTGATGCACACTGGCGCAATCGGGACGATAAAAAGAAGCCATTCTTTTCGGTTTTCAACCTGATGACATCTCATCAAAGCCGGTCCATGGTCTGGCCATATGAACGCTTTCAAAATGAAATCCAGTGCAAACTGTCCGACGACGAGATCCATGATCCTTCCAAAATCACTCTCCCTCCCTACTATCCTGACACCCCAATAGTTCGCAAAACGGTCGCCCGTTTTCATGACTGTGTGACCGCGATGGACAAGGAGGTGGGGAACCTGCTCGCACAATTGGAAAAGGATGGTCTGGCCGAGGACACCATTGTGTTCTTTTTCTCCGATCACGGATCGGGAATGCCCAGACACAAGCGGGCATTGCTTGATAGTGGCATGCATGTTCCCCTACTGATTCGCTTTCCTGAAAAATGGAAAAAATTCGCCCCGGGGAAACCGGGCTCAAAAACCGGACGAATGGTAGCATTTGTGGATTTCGCACCCACCGTCCTGAATCTCGCCGAAACGGAAACCCCTTCCCACATGCAGGGAAACCCTTTCCTCGGTGCCAACAATGACAAAAAAAGAAAGTATATTTTCGGTCACCGCGACCGGGTGGATGAAGTGCGGGACCTCGCCCGCTCAGTACGGGACCACCATTTTCTCTATATCCGAAATTACATGCCTCATCTGGGGTACAATCAACCAACTGCATGGCCGGATATCGGAGAAATCAGGCATGAATTTTACCGCCTGACCGACCCCAAGAAAATGACTTCCTCCCAATGGCATTTCGCCGGCCCGACGCGCCCCGTCGAGGAACTGTATGACTGCAAAAAAGATCCACAGAATCTGAAAAACCTGGCAGGTAAAATTAGTCACCAAAAAGTGCTAGGCCGGTTGCGCCTGGAACTGAATAATCACCTGAAACAATCCCGGGATCTTGGATTCCTTCCTGAATATGAAGCCTGGAGACTTTTTGAAAACCGTTCGGGGTGGGAAGTGGGAAAATCCGGCAACTTGGACTTACAAACTTTACGTAACGCGGCCTCGCAAGTGGGTATTGCAAAGAAAGAAACCCTGATCAAAAACCTGCAATCCAACAATGAAGTTGTCCGATACTGGGGAGCAATCGGACTGAATGCGCACAAAGAAGCGATCGGTAACGAAGCAAAAAAGGCCCTCAACCAGGCACTGAGTGACTCCTCGCCTTCAGTCCGGATTGAAGCCGCAAACACACTGATCAAACGCGGCATGCCGGATCTTGCATTGTCAGTGCTTATTCAGGAATTGGAGCACCAAAATTTAATCGTGGTGACCCATGCCGCACGGACGATCGAATTGTTGGGCAAAAAAGCGAAAGCCGCCAGAAAAGCGATGCAAAGATGCCTCATCCGGGCTCATAAAATTCGACCGCCCGACCTGTCCCCGGTCATCGTCCTGCCCGGGGATCAGGATATGGCCATGTTTGTCGGCTTTTCCTGCCAGGCATTCCTTAGTCAATTCAAACAGGCCCAGTAAGAAAAAAATGTCTGACAGAAACCTTGCGTTCGACCTTCGTCCGATGAAAAAGGATGAATGGCATGAAGTGGGGAAATTAATCCACGAGTCCACCAATTCCTGGTATGTGGCCAACGGAAAAAAACCGATCTTCACCGGGCCGATATCAGACGCCCGCATCTTTTGCGAAATCTATGAGGTACTCGATCCGGGATGCTGCATTCTAGCGGTTTGCCGGGAGACCGGAAAAGTTTGCGGCTCCTGTTTTTATCACCCTCGCTCCACCCATGTTTCACTTGGAATTATGAATGTTCATTGCGATTTTTTTGGTAAAGGAATTGCCAGTTCCCTTCTTTCCTGGGTTACGCAATACGCAGAAGAACAACACTTGCCCGTCCGTCTGGTTTCAAGTGCCCACAACCTTGATTCTTTTTCACTCTACACAAAAAAAGGATTCGTGCCTTTTCTGAGCTTTCAGGATCTTTTTATCGAAGTGCCGACAGATGGACTGCAGATGGAAAAGATGTCCGAAAACGGAGCCGTTCGGGAAGCGGTACCCGATGATATTGTCGACATGGTCATATTGGAAAATGAATTGGTCGGAATCGAACGGGCAAAAGACTTTTCTCATTTTATCAAAAATTCAGAAGGCATTTGGAAAACGGTTGTCTTCCGGGACAGCAATGAAAAACTCCTTGGTTTTCTGTCCTCCGTCAATCACCCGGGGTGTCGAATGATCGGACCAGGAGTTGCCCGGGCAGAAAATATCATCACTGCCTTACTCGCCACTCAACTCGATTTTTTTCGCGGGTACTCTCCCGTCTTCCTCCTTCCGGTCGATGCCGCTCAAACAGTTAAAACCGCTTATTCTTGGGGGGCGAGGAATTGCGAGATTCATTTCGCCCAGTGCTTGGGTAAAACACAAACACCCAGAGGTGTGGTCATGCCGACTTTTATGCCGGAAACAGGCTGATCATTAATTATTTTTAGGGTACCAATCGGGCGTCCCGAACCAGTCGTGCATTTCTTTATCAAAGGGTGCAACTATGTGTTCAGGTTCAAGGAACTCCCCCTGGTCCTGAGTTTCCACAATCCAAGTGGCAAGTGCGGTTCGCATTTTGAGGAGTGCTTCCCGGTGCTCGGGCTCTTTGGAATCGGCCAGATTATTGATCTCGTGTGGGTCAGCTTCCGTGTCAAACAGCTGCTCGGGCGCTACAGTGGGGGACATCAAATCCGCTGGCGGGCCCTTTAATTTTCCCGCTGCCATCAATTCGCGCATCAATGGTTTGATCGGAAAACATTTTTCCTTGTATCGGTTCAGGGAGGTAAAGTGACGGTTGGGATAGTAATTGCGCAAATAGTGATATTTCTTTCCCCGGACACTGCGAACACGGTTCACCGTCTCATCCACCCGATCACGGGCGGAAAAAGCAAAGGTTCGTTCAGGACCGACCCGATTCCCCAGAAAGATTCTTCCATGCATTCCGAAGGGTTTCTTGATCCCGGCAAAACCAAGGGTCGTGGGCGTAAGGTCAATCAGGCTGACGACTTCGTCCTTCACCGCACCCACCCGGTAGTTTGCGGGGGCGGGGAAGTCTTTGGGCCAGCGAATAATCATGGGCACATGCAGACCGGTATCGTAGCACCAATGAATTCCTCTCGGCTCGATCCGTCCATTATCCCCAAAAAACATAATGATTGTATTATCCGCTAATCCATCCTTTTCCAGACGTCTGAGAACCTTGCCAATTGTCTTGTCCATCCCGGATACAGAGTTGAGATAACGGGCCCATTCCTCACGAACGATTGGGTGATCGGGGTAGTATGGAGGCGGAGACACATTTTTTGCAGTAGCGATTTTTTCATGCTTACTTTCACCTTTCCATTCGACCCGAGGCTGACGCCAGGTATTACGATCATAAATATCATACTCACATTCCAGTGTATTCATCTGAGCAAAGAAAGGCTGATTCTTTTTCAGTTCCTCCCATTTACTTCCGTCGTAAAGCTTGCCTTCATTCACAAAATTAAGATCCAGTTTTCCCGAACCAATCTCCTCTCCATTCATCGTCTTTAAATTGGCTGTAAAATAACCATTATCTTTCAATCGATGAGTGATGGGGCGAACCCCTTCAGGCAGTCGGTAATCATCCTCCCGATGCGAACGCATGTTATGAGTGTCGGTGGTGGTTTGATACATGCCCACAAAAAAAGCACTTCGACTGGGTGCACAAACTGGAGAAGTCGAAAAAACCTTGGTGTATCGCTCCCCTTGCTCGGCCAGTTGATCGAGGTTCGGTGTTTTTACATTCCTGGCCCCGTAGCAACCGAGATCAAGTTTGAGGTTTTCCCCCACAATCCAGAGAATATTTGGCTTCTGTTCGCAAAAACATGGGGAGCAGGCAAGAGTGGAAAGGAGAATGAGGAAAAGAAAATTTTTTATCATTTAATTAATTGTTTGTTAATAATTTGAGCATGTCTCCCGCGAAGGCCCGGCCAACCCGGGAGAAAAATATCGTGCTGCCCAGGTAATGGTAGGGGCGGTCCGATCCGATCTTTTTCCACTCCTCAAAATTGTCCCGCCAAGTCGGATAGGCTTGATCCGCTTTTTTGTCCCAATACACATCAGTCGGGATTGCCCGCACATTCCCCCTGAACTCCTCAACCTCGTTCATCGATGCCTGTGCGGCTTTCACAATTGCCATATTCCCGGTTGCTTCCTTAAATCCGTTCTGCCCCATAATGCCGATCACAAAGGAAAGACGGGGCAATCCTAAATCCTTACGGATATCCCGTATAAAATTCTTCATATTCTGGGCGTATTCATCCTCGAATCCATTGTACATATCATTCCATCCCTGAAACCAGACAAAGCCAGAAATTTCATACCCCTGTCCCTCGTAGGTTGGAAATCTGATTTTAAGATTAGACAGACAGTCCTCAACCTCTTTCACCATTAGTCGGTAGTAGTGGCCATGACTTTCAATCACTTCCTTCCTGTACTGGTCAGACTTTTCTTTCAAAATTTCATCGATGGATTTCTCGACCTGTGCCTCCGCTTCTTTTTTGGATATCTTCGGGTCCTCTTTCTTTAATTGATTCCATTTTTGCTTCACCCAATTATTATGATCCCTCTTCGCCATACTCATTACAAATTCATCTATTTTTTCCTTGGGTGGCAGACCCGAACTGGGTGGGCGAAAATCCCGGCCAATACTTTTACCTCCCCACGCGGTTTTGATAAGCAGAACCTGCTCAGCCAGCACATCCCCCATGGTGTTACCAAATTCCAGTTCCGGACCAATTTTCCCGGGCGAACCATATCCAACGGTCAGGTTTCCCCGTCGGCCCAGGTAGTCTATCCAGACATCATCTCGCTCAATATACTTTCCGTTCCGGTGAAGATGGGCAAAGAAATCCCTGGTCTCAGGAGCCTGAATTTGATGATTGAGCAAGGGATCAATTCCCCCTTTTCCCTCCATGTTTGATTGACCTGCAAGTATGAAAACCCGAACGGGAGAATTCGCACTGCACTCCCCATGAATTGGCCAAAAAGAAAGAAATATAAATAATAGATTAAGTAATCTCACTTAATTCTAAGTTCAGGATTGTAGAAATTGACGCAACAAGAAAAAACCATAAAATACTAATAATACATCTCACTCCTCAAGCATCCCTCTTCTCATAACCCGTTCCTTTTGAAAACCTTTTTCTCCCCCAAAAAATCCTGGATTTGGCTCATCCTTTTAATCTTTTTCCTTTGGCTTGCCTACCCCATTCTGCGGGTGGGTGCTTTTCTTATCTTTGACCCCATTCCGAAAGATCAGACTTTTACTCTTAATGAAACTCAGATTAATGATGCAAGCGGACTGAATCAGACCGAGCATTCCGGGATAACCGTTTTATCATCGGATCTCAATCAAAGTATTTTGACCCTGCAAACAATCCTGAAGCAGGCTCATTCAAACAGGAAGCGAATTATTCCACTCGGGGCCCGGCACTCGATGGGAAAACAAAGTATTGGCAAGGGTGCCATTCATATTGATCTTTCACAATTGAATCAAATGCGGATGGAAAACGGGCTCCTGCGGGTGCAGTCCGGAGCGAGATGGAAAGAAGTTTTGCAATTCCTCGCCCCACTTGGGATGTCGGTGGAGGTCATGCAGAGCAATGCGGACTTTTCCATCGGTGGAACCCTCAGCGTCAATGCCCACGGCTGGCAACCCGACCGTCCTCCGGTTAGCTCGACGGTTCAACAAATCACTCTGATGAATGCAAGCGGTGAAGTGATGATGTGCTCAAGAAATGAAAATGCCGAACTTTTCAAACATGCAATGGGCGGGTACGGATTGATCGGAATTATTCTCGAGGTCTGGATCAAGCCCGTACCCAATGAAATTCTTAGATCGTCGCACAAAATTGTAAAATGCGAAAATTTCAACCGGGAATGGAGCCGGATCAAAGAACGACCGGTCCGGCTTGCTTTTGGACGACTGTCCGTGGCCCCGAATACTTTTTTTCAGCAGGTCCTTCTTACCAGTTACCAATCAACAGGAGATCTTTCCAATCAGGCTGCGGAGTATCAACCCACAATGAAGACCTCTCTTGCCCGGGCAATTTTTCGTGCCTCCCTGAACAGCGGACGAGGGAAATCATTTCGTCAATGGATGGAGAATTTAATTGGCGGGGAAGCCGGAGGAATTCACTCGAGGGCAAACCTGCTCATCGAACCCGTGCGCATATTCACCAATAATGACAGAGATAAAACCGACATTCTGGTTGAAATCTTTATTCCCCGGGAAAGATTTGCCGAGTTTATTCCCGCTGCCAGAAAATGGATGATTGGGCAATCGGAAAGCTTACTCAATGTGACGATCCGTGAAATCGCCGAGGATTCCGACACTGCCCTGCCCTATGCCAAAAAAGATATGTTTGGACTGGTCATGCTTTTTACAATCGACCGTACTCGGGAAGCGGAAAATGAGCTGCAGATAAAAGTAAGCGGATTGATTGACCTCGCCCTTGCTCAGGGCGGCACCTTTTACCTGCCTTACCGGAACTATGCGGATTCCAGACAAATGAATCAGGCATATCCTGAACTCGGTGAATTTATTTCCTTCAAGAAAAAACACGATCCCAGCGAGATTTTTTCAAGCGACTTTTATTCCTACCTCCTACGCTCAATCAAACAGGACAATCCTTCTCCTTAAGGGCTTTTCATCAGATCAGATTCGTATTCCGTACCGCTGAGCACTTTCCTTAAGGCGGCGTAGTTGGATTCAAGGGACTCCTCGAGCACCGAGTAGTAAAGCTCAGAATGGTAGTAACAGGTGGCCACATCCGCATCAATTAATTCCACATCCTGTTCCCGTACGGTGGGCATTCGGAGCAGGCGTCCACGGGTGAAATTTTTAAGCTTTAAAATATAATCAGCCGCATTGAGGGAGATTATTTTTTTCATCAGTATCGCGTTTTTCAGCCGGTTTAAATCATCCTGATTTCGAAGAAAAATAACCTGTTTCGCGGAGACCCCCGGTGTCCGTTTGTTGGACTCCCGTAAAAGTGAGCGCCAGGTCTGACTGTCCGGGCAGTCGACAATCTTAATCTCAGGCACCGGTTCCTCAAGAAGTTGAATTACATTATGGGAATTTCTCCGCATCCTAAAACATAGACCAAACGCTTTGCCGCTTTCCTTTTTTTCGAGCACGAACGGGGCTGACTCCCGTAAGTAATCAACCAGAAAACGAACCTTGAAACCCGTGTCCTCCCCGCTTTTCTTTTCAAAAAAAATGAGGTTTTCCACATCCAGCACTTCGGATGCTTTCTGTCTCTTTAAAACTTCGTAAATCTGTCTGCGAACCAGTGCCCCCTCACCGGGCACAGCATGGTGGGCAAAGTTTTCATAAGGAAATTCACCGGACAGTTGGGGATGATCCGTGACTACGCGGTCCACTGCTTTTTGCAGTACCTGGAGTCCCTTATTCTCTGTTAAATACCTCAGATCAAAAGTGTCTTCCGCCCGTATTCGGTAGGCATCCCGAAACAGACGGTGTCCAAACTGGTCAAACAGATCATCGTCTTTGGGCATCCCCGCATGCACTGGACTTTCTTCAGGAAGCACGGAAGGGGTAATGACAATGATTACCTCGCGCTTCTGTCCGGTTTCATTCTTTGACCTGAATAATGCACCCAGAAAGGGGATATCTCCAAGCAGGGGAACTTTCCTGAGGGTTTGTTCCGAGTCTTTCGCAATTAATCCGCCGACAATAAAGGGGGTGTCATTGGCAATACGGGCATAGGTCTTGACCTCGCGAATGGAAAGTGTGGGAGCAGTGGCCAGTACCACCGAATCTTTTCCCAAAACTTTTTCATCTTTTCCGGGAACACGGGCGGAAACAGCTGCATTAATCTGCAGGGACACCTCGGTTCCGTCCTTATTAATCCGTGGCCGAACCGCAAGCTGGATGCCCGCCACCACATCACGGAAATCAACCGCGCTGACATAATCCTTTACAAATTTAGTGTTGGCGATCGGAATCCTTTCCGAAACATTAATGTACGCCATCCGGTTATCCAAAGTCAGCACACTCGGCCGGGACAACACCTGAGCGGACCCGTCCTCCACCAGTGCCTGCAGCCGGATATTAAATTCACTAAACACATTGGTGATCGTTGCATCAAGCTGTGCCTCTCCAGCCAAAGGGAACGCTATTTTACCGAGCACCAGGCTGTCATTTGCACCATCCAGTTTATCCTGAATCATATTCCCCCCGGATACGCCATCCCCTCCCCCATTAAAATCCCATTCCACACCGAGCTGATCGAGAGCCTGGGAGGAAATTTCCAGTACCATTGCCTCGATCATTATTTTTCGGGCAGGCAGGTCAATTTGCTCCTGAATAATTCTTCGAATGCGTCCGGCTTTTTCCGGAAAAGCAGCGTCAAAGAACAATATAAGTTCATTGATTGGATCCGTTTCGGTTTGAGGAAACACTTTTTCATGATCAGGGATGGTTTCATGAAAAGTGGTTTCCGGCACCGCCACAACCACCGGTAGGTTTTGAGGGTCAATCGCCTTTTTTGGATCTCCGATGTGTACCCCGTAAAAATTAAGCAGCTTTGCACAGCGCACCGGGTCGACATAACTCAGTCGAATCCGTTCTGACTTCATTTCGACCTCCAATCCCTTTTCTTCCGCAATTGTTTTACCGTGCAAAATTGCGAGAAGGGAAAGAAAGGGCAAAACGGACAGAATATATTTCCTCATGACTGACTTGATTGATTGGAACCTGGATTGACGGAGGGTGGAGGGGATGGAAAAAGATCGGTAAAAAAGGTTTGAATTGCCCCGCTCACGCGGCTTCTTTTTTTCTGGGCCACCGCTTTGGATTCATCGCGCTGTAGCCTTCTTTTAGTCTTCATTATTCGGTCCTGGCCCAGAACCATTCTTTGATTAAGCAAGGAAAGGAAATCTCCGTTCCGGGAAGCCAATTCCGCGACTGTGTTGGGATCAAAAGCAAGAACAATTGAATCGGTGATGGCTGAAATGGTGGAGATACGGGTTCCTTTTTTTAATACCGCTTCGGATCCGAAATGAGTTCCTGACTCCACGCGCTCCACCTTCGCACGACTCTCCACTTCGGAAAGTTCTATGGAGGAGCAAAGCAGTCCCTCCACGAGCAGATAAAAGGAATCCCCTAAATTCCCCTGTCGATAGAGGAATTCCCCTGCCCGTAATTCCTTCCGCTCCACATCCTTAAGGAGTGCCTGACAATCTTCATCGGAGAGAACTCCGAATAATTCACTCCGGCTTATTACCTCATCAAAATTCTCACTTTCAAAAGTGGGCACAAGGGGCAAACTCGACGCGGCGTCAAAAAAGACCGTTTCCTTTTCCATCGCAGGTGCGAGCCCGGCCCGTGCCAGATGCTCGACCACACTTTTGTTGACAAAGTGCCTTGATTCCTTGGGAGAAATATTGGCCGGTAAAATAAAGAATCTAACCTCATACTTCTGCCCGCCGGACAGTGCTTCATCCAGCCTTACCTCTGGTAAAGGCTCATTTAATATCGCCTTATTATCCGCGATTGCACGGACCCCGGAAGTTAAAATCCGAATTGCCCGGTCGGGAGATACGGAATAATCCAAAACAAAGTTCAGGTCGATACGGAAGTAAGGTTTGGGCTGCATGTAATTGGTTAAAATTGCCTCCCCCATTTTACTGTTGGGCACCACGATCAGATTCTTGGCGGTGGTCTTTAACCGCGTGGTCCTCCAATTTATCTCAACCACCTGGCCAACGATATGGGTCTCCCGGCGATTTTGATGAACCATGACCCAGTCGCCAATACGAAAGGGTTGCTCAACATGCATCGACAAGCCGATAAACACATCAAGAATTACATTACGCAGGGCAATCCCGATTACGATACTGACCACTCCGGAGGTCGCCCAGATCCCGGTGACGGACTGATCAAAAACCGTCGCTAAAATACCAATTACCGCAACTGCAAATATACACATTGCGGTCACATCCTTCGGCAGTCGCGGAACCGGGCGGCCGGAGATTCCGGCAATTAAACCATCCCAGATAAAGACGGTAACCATTCGCTGAATCAGGAATGCGGAGGAGAGCCAAAGCCCAATCTGACTTCCATATTCGACGACCTGAATGACCACAACCGATGCATTGCCAAGAAAACGGGCGAGCATTTCCTCCTTGCTGAGTATTGAAAGGAAGAAGAACAGAAATGCGGAAAGCGGAAACCACAACCTGGTTAAGAGAACAAGAATGGGGATTGACTGCTTCGCCTTAATTTTATCTCCCTTACCCATCCACTTCCCCCGCTTTTCCATTTTCCCTAAAATTCGACTCCTCGTAATTTTTCATCAACCGGGCCATCATTGCAAATCTGGGTATGGGCACCTGTTCCCCATCATGGTGAATCACCTCAAGCATGGCGGATAGGCTTTGATTCACAAACTGATTGAAGTTATACGCCTCCCCAAGGTCAGAACAAACCCCCTTAATTTGATCAAAGGTTTGCTCAGGTACCCGGATTGTAATCGTTTTACCTTTTGCCATTCTTTTTATCCGAGTTAGTCCTAATTTTGATTACACTGCAAGTTAAATTATATTTAAAACAAAATTTATTATTTTGTATTGCAATGCAATCTAATTCATGTATGAAAAAATAAATAAAAAATAAGTCCAAATATGCCTTGATTGGATATTAGAATGTATTAAAGTGGTAAAAACCAAACAAAAGCTCATTATGAACGATACGAAATGTTTTGAATTGCCCAGTCATTTTTCACGTCGCGAATTTATGCACGTTGGATTTATTGGCGGTCTTGGATTAACCCTCGCAGATTTTCTGCAAATGAAAGCACAGGGTGCCCAAAAGTTTTACCCGTCCAAAGAGGGTACCGCCAAAAGCGTGATTCATATTTATCTTCCCGGAGGGATGGCTCATCAGGAGTCATGGGATCCAAAACCTTACGCCCCTTTGGAGTATCGGGGTCCGTTCAGCAGTATTCCCACAAAAATTCCCGGAGTTCACTTTAGCGAACAATTTAAGGAGTCAGCTAAAATTGCCGATAAAATTACCGTTTGCCGCTCGATGAGTCACGGGGAAGCCGCCCATGAGCGGGGAACCCATAACATGTTTACCGGCTACCGGCCCAGCCCCGCACTTTCCTACCCGAGCATTGGCTCCGTGGTCTCCCACGAATTTGGATCCCGGGACAGTCTGCCCCCTTATGTTTGTATTCCCAAAGTACCCAATGAATTTGCCGGAAGCGGATATTTAAGTTCCTCCTTCGGCCCCTTCGGTTTGGGAGGCGATCCAGCAAAGACAGACTTCCAGGTGCGTGATCTGGCAATGCCCAAGGGCATTTCGGAGGACCGCTTCAGTAAACGCCGCTCACTTCTCAACACCGTGGACGATCATTTCAGGCAAATGGAAAAATCCGACGCCCTCAGTTCGATGGATAATTTTTACAACGACGCCTACTCACTGATCAGTTCGAAAGAAGCCCGTGAGGCTTTTGATATGAGTAAGGAGAGCGACAAGGTAAAAGAGCGTTACGGTAAAAATGAAGCGGGGCAAAGAATGCTCCTCTCCCGTCGGCTCGTGGAATCTGGTGTTCGTTTTGTATCAATGACCTACGGCGGCTGGGACATGCATGCCAATATTGAAAAGGGGTTTCAAAAATACGGCCCTAATTTGGACAAAGCTTTTGCCACGCTCATTTCCGATCTGGACGAACGCGGTTTGCTTGACAGCACGCTGGTCATGATGACTTCCGAATTCGGCCGAACCCCCAAGATTAACAAGACCAATGGCCGGGATCATTACCCACGGGTATTTAGTATCGCATTAGCGGGTGGCGGTATCGCCCGCGGACAGGTGTACGGTTCTTCCGATGCCTTCGCCACCGCTCCTGAAGAGAATCCGCTTTCGGTGGAAGATTTGGCCACCACGGTCTATGACCGTTTGGGTATTGTGGCGGACAAGGAATTAATGGCTCCCGGGGACAGACCGATCGAAATCGTGGACGGGGGAAAAGTGGTGAAGGAACTGCTGGCGTAAATTTAGATTTCCGGTGCGGTTTTGTGGAAGCATTTCTTTCGGTTTAGCATGAATCTTTTTGGGGTACCCCAGGATACTGAACCGCCTGCCTGAATTATGAAAAAATATTTCCGTTTACTCATCTCTCCTCTCCTTTTTCCCCGCTCCTTTCATCTTTTCCGCGGAACCCATTATCAGTAATATTCTACCCCGCGGGGGGCAGATCGGTTCCGAATTAAAAGTGGTAATTTCCGGCCAGCGCCTGGGGGATGCAGAGGAAATCTTTTTCTACGACAAAGGAATCACTGCGCTTGACCTCAATGCTTCAGGGGAAAAGTCTGTCCGTGTAAAATTCAGGATTTCCGAGACCGCCCGTTTGGGCCAGCATGAAATGAGACTGCGCACGAAATCGGGTATCAGCACGGTGAAAACATTCTGGGTCGGACCCTATCCAAATTTTCACGAAAAAGAACCGAACACCTCTTTTGAGGAAGCTCAAAAAGTTTCCCTCAACCGGACCATTAACGGGTTAGTTAAAAGCGAGGATGTGGACTATTTTGAATTCAACGCAACCAAAGGGCAGAAAATTTCGCTGGAAATTGAAGCCATTCGCCTGTCCGGTCCTTTGTTTGATCCCTATGTTGCCATTCTCGATTCCAACCGTTTTGAAGTGGCCACTTCCGATGACACCGATCTCCTGTTGCAGGACAGCACGCTCAGCGTGATCGCTCCGGAGGATGGAACATACTTTGTGGAAGTCAGGGAATCTTCCTACCGCGGAGGAAATAATTTTTATTACCGTCTCCATCTGGGCAATTTCCCCCGCCCTCTCATTGCCTTTCCCGCCGGTGGGCAGGCCGGAAAAATGCTCAAGGTAAAGTTTATGGGGGATCCAACCGGTCCGATCCATAAAACCATCCAGCTGCCTGAAAAGGCCGATCTGTCCTTCGGGCATCGGGTCGAGCAGGACGGATTTATTTCCCCGTCTCCCAACAAGATCAGGGTCTGTGATTTCCCTTCAATCCGGGAAGTGGAACCTAATAATTCCCTCAAGCAGGCCACCGTCACCGAGCTCTCTCTTCCCCTTGCCTTTGACGGGGTAATCGAAAAGGAGAAGGATATCGACTATTTCCGTTTTAAAGCAAAGAAGGGACAGAAATTCAATATCTATGCTCACGCCCAGTCCATTTCCTCGCCCCTTGATCCCGTGTTGAATCTCTATGATTCCAGCGGAAAAAGCATCAAGGGAAGCGATGATGCAAACAATGGCCGGGACAGCTTGATTACCTACACCATTCCCAAGGATAACAATTACACTCTGCGAATTCGTGATCATCTCTACGCGGGAGGTGAGCGCTTCGTTTACCGGATTGAATCCCTCCCCTTCTCCCCCCAAGTGGAGGCAACCATTCCGATGTTTGGCAACCGTGATACGCAATCCCGGCAAATGATTCCGATCGCCCGGGGAAATCAAGCCGCCACCGCCCTTAATCTCTCCCGTAAAAATTTCAGTGGCGAACTGGAGGTTTTGGCTGAAAATCTGCCCAAGGGAGTAACTATGAGAGTTCCCAAGGCGCCCTCCAGTTTCAACTCTATTCCAGTCGTCTTTGAAGCATCCAAGGAGGCCCCCCTCTCCCAAAGCCTGGTCAACCTGACCGTCCGGCATACCGACCCGGCCAAAAAAATTACCGGTGGATTCAAGCATAATCTCGCCCTGGTATACGGTCCACCGAATAATCGGACTTACTATGAAAGCACATTATCCAAGCTATCCGTGGCGGTGACGGAGGAAATTCCTTTTTCCATTGTCCTTCATCCACCCAAGACTCCCGTAGTGCGGGGCGGTTCCATCAATCTCAAGGTCGAAGCGATCCGGGAGGCAAATTTCACCGCCCCCATCACCGTACGCATCCAGACACGTCCTCCCGGCATCGGGGCAAAAGGAACGATTTCCATCGCCAAAGATAAATCAACCGCCAATTATTCCCTCACCGCCAACGGTGGGACTTCAATCGGATCATGGGATATTGCCGTGCAGGGTGAAGCCGACACCGGGAAAGGCATCTGCCTCGCATCTTCCAAGCTTATTCCCATTGTGGTGGAGGATCCATATATCACCATGAAGATCAACATGGGGGCAATCGAACAGGGCAAGGAAGGGGAACTTTTATGCGATCTCGAGATCAAGCGTCCTTTTTCTGGAAAAGCCAGCCTTTCCATCCGCGGACTTCCTCCTTATGTCACCACACAGGACATTGAATTTGATGCCAACACCACCCAGGTTGCCTTTCCTATCAAAACAGAAACCAAGGCAAGACCGGGAATTACCAAGAATTTGTTCTGCTTCGCCAAAATCCCCTTCAAGGGTGAAAAAATCACCCACACGGTTGGACAGGGTGGTCAAATCCGGATCGACAAACCACCGCCCAAGCCTAAAAGCACCCCTAAAAAACCCTCGGTTGTCGCCTCCAATGAACCGGTAAAAGTAAAAAGTAAACCCCTCAGCCGTCTCGAACAACTCCGATTGGCCAGAAAAGTGGGGAATGGAGGATGAAAATAATCTCTCAAGCAATTTGGGCCCTTTCCGCGTTTTGCTTTTCCCTTATTTCTCTCTTTGCGGAAGCGAATCAAACCAATTCAGTCATCGCAGAAAAATCCAAAACGGCCGAGATTGCCCCCGATTTTCACCGTGAAGTCAGGCCCATCCTTGAATCCACCTGCGTGGAATGTCACGGAATTGAAAAACAAAAAGGGGGACTTCGTCTCGACACCTTGGCCTATGCGCAAAAAGGAGGTGACTCCGGGCCTGCCCTCGTTGCCGGGAATCTTGAGGACAGTTTACTGCTCGACCGGATTTTTCTGCCCGCGGATGACGACGAAATTATGCCTCCGGAAAACGGCCCGCTCAGTCCGGCACAACAGGATATTTTAAGAAGATGGATTAAAACCGGGGGTCACTGGCCAAAGGGTGTTCAGTTATTTACACACAGTCCACGGGAACTTGCACTGAGGGAAATTGCGGAAGATAAAAAACTGGTGGAACTCAGTATTCACCCCACACAGATCAGCCTCTCCACGAAGGAGGATTTTAATTCTTTCATCATCGTGGCAAAATACGGGGACGATGTCACCCGGGATGTCACCCGGGAATCCACACTCTCCCTGAGTAATGAAAATGTGGTAAGGATGGAAAATAACACGATCCATCCCATCAAAGACGGAAATTCAACGCTTACCGTGACTTTTCAAAACCGGAAAGTTGAACTGCCAATCACAGTCAAGGATGCAGTGGAAGAACGGCCTATCAGTTTTAACCTCGATGTCATGCCAGTCTTTCTGAAAGCTGGGTGTAACACCGGATCCTGTCACGGTTCCGCACGGGGACAGGACCGTTTCATGCTCTCCCTTTTTGGATACGACGCCAAGGGCGATCATTTTCGTATTACCCGCGAGCAGGGGACGAGAAGGATCAACCTCGCGATTCCCGAGGAAAGCATGCTGGTGGAAAAAGCAATCGCCGCCGTGCCTCACACCGGGGGGAAATTATTTGAAAAAAACAGTGAGCATTGGAAGACTTTAGTCGGCTGGTTGCGAAGAGGAGCACCCCAAGACCCGGAAAGCATTGCCAAACCGACCGATCTCGAACTTCTTCCGAAAAGTCTCCTCCTTGAAGGACAGGGTGCAACCCAGCAAATGACGGCGATTGCCCATTATTCAGACGGGAGCACCCGCGATGTCACCTCCCTTTCCGTTTTTCAATCCAATAATGATGTGTCGGCCCACGTGGATGAACAAGGTTTAATCACCGCGGAGAAAAGGGGTGAGGCCTTTATCACCGCTCGGTTTGATGTCTTTACCAAAGGGACGCAGGTCATTGTGATTCCGGAGGATTTACAATATGAAAAGCCTGTTCTGCCCCAGAACAATTACATCGACCAGTTGGTGTACGATAAACTGCACAAGCTAAGAATTTATCCCTCGGATCTCTGCTCGGACGAAGTTTTTCTCAGGCGCGTATATCTCGATGTAATCGGTGCGGTGCCCGAGGTCGAAACGATTTCCGAATTTATCGCGGACAAAACGCCCAATAAAAGGGAACGGGCTGTTGATGATTTACTGTCCCGTAAGGAGTTCACTGAGATGTGGGTGATGAAATTTGCTGAACTCCTTCAAATCAGGACGGATGACAACAATGGGGTAAGTTACAAATCAACCCTGCTCTATTTTAACTGGATCAAGGATCGAATTGCCAATAATGTGCCCATGGATCAAATTGTTCGTGACCTGCTGACCGCAAAGGGGGGAACTTTTGTCAGTCCGGCCACGAATTACTATCAGATTGAACGGGACAATTTAAAAATCACCGAGAATGTGGCACAGGTTTTTATGGGCATGCGGATTCAGTGTGCCCAGTGTCATGACCATCCATTTGATCAGTGGACACAGGATGATTACTATTCCTTCGCCTCCTTTTTCAGTCAGGTCGGTCGAAAGCGGGCAGCGGATCCCCGGGAATCCGTAATCTACAACCGCAACTCCGGTGAAATTAATCATCCCGTCCACAAAAAGCCAATGCCTCCGAAGTTTCTGGGCGGAGAAACACCGGAGATTAAAAAAGGAACAGACCGCAGGGAAGTCCTCGCGGATTGGCTGGCCTCTCCGGAAAATCCGTTTTTTGCCCGCAATCTCGCCAATATTGTCTGGTCCCATTTTTTTGGGCAGGGAATCATCGAACCGGTTGATGATGTGCGGATTTCCAATCCGCCCTCGAACCCCGAATTGCTCGATCAGTTGGCGAGTCGGTTCACGGAGTATCAATACGACTTTCGCAAGCTCGTTCGTGATGTCTGCACTTCCCGGATTTACCAGCTGAGCACTCGGACAAATCCTTCCAACGAGGATGATTTGCGTAATTTTGCCCGGGCACAACTCCGTCGAATGCGGGCCGAAGTTCTTCTCGATGTAATTTCACAGGTGACTAAAACCAAGAATAAATTTCAGGGCCTGCCACTTGGAGCCCGGGCTCTGCAAATCGCGGACGGACGCTTCAGTAATTACTTTCTCACCACTTTTGGACGGGCGACCCGTGAAACCGTCTGTTCCTGTGAGGTGGTTATGGAACCTAACCTGTCCCAGGCACTTCATCTCCTCAATGGTGATGTCACCAATAAGCGGATTACCCAGGGCCGCATTGTTCAGACCATGCTCAAAGAAGGAAAGGATCCGGAAAAAGTGATCGATAATCTCTATCTTCGATGCTATTCCCGAAAACCGCGGGCGGATGAAAAAGCCAATCTTCTCGCCTCCCTTGATGGGGAGGATTCAGTGGAATCAGCACTGAATGATGTGTTTTGGGCCCTTCTCAATTCAAAGGAATTTATTTTCAATCATTAATTTTTTCGTGACTGCAAAGATTATCATATTACCGGAGATGAGAAAACCAGTAATCTATCTTGTGACTTGGATTATTTCATTCGTTGCCGCATACGCGACTCCCGAGAAACCAAATCTCGAGGATGATATCATGCCAATTTTCGAATCGAAGTGCAACTCCTGCCATAACGCCGACCGGGCGAGGGGCGGACTCGATCTGACCAATATGAACGCCATTATGGTAGGCGGTAGTTCGGGAGAAAGCGTAATTTCCGGGGACGGGGAAAACAGTTATCTCTACAAGTTGATTGCCCGGGTTGAAAAGCCGTACATGCCTCAAAGGGAGGATAAAATGCCTCAGTCCGAGATTGATTTAATTAAAAAGTGGATCGATATGGGCCTTCTTCCCACCGCCACCGGTAAGCCCATTCAAAAAAAGAAATCCACCGTCAATCTTGCCCTGGGTAATGTGAGTGTGGGAAAACCGGATGGTCCCCCGCCAATGCCCAAATATTTATCGCTTGAACCCTCGGTGGTCACCGAACGGGCATTCGCACCTTCGGCAATGGCTTCTGCTCCCTGGTCCCCCCTGGTGGCGGTGGCCGGGCAAAAACAGGTCCTTTTATACAACACCGACACTCTCCGGTTAATGGGTGTACTCCCCTACCCCGAAGGTTTCATTGAATCGCTCGCCTTCAGCCGAAACGGGAAACTGATTGTGGCGGGGGGTGGACGGGGGGGAAAAAGCGGGCGGGTCGCCGCCTGGGAAGTTGAATCCGGAAAAAGAGTGCTTACCATGGGAGAGGAATATGACGCCATCCTCACCGCCGACCTCTCCGCGGATCAGTCCCTGCTTGCGATAGGCAGTCCGTCGAAACTGGTCAAGGTCTATGATGTCGCTTCCAATGAAGTGCTCTATGAGATCAAAAAGCATTCTGAGTGGATCACTCAGGTCGCATTCTCCCCGGACGGAATTCTTCTCGCCACCGCCGACCGAAACGGGGGGCTGCACATCTGGGAAGCCGAGACCGGTAATCCATTCTACACCCTGGACGGACATAAAGAGGAAATCACCGATTTATCCTGGCGGGCGGATTCCAATATTCTTGTTTCCGCTTCCGAGGAAGGTGCGGTTCGAACCTGGGAAATGATCAACGGAAAACAGGTAAAGACCTGGAACGCCCACCCGGATGGAACTCTTTCCGCCTACTTCGATCCGAAGGGAAAAATCGTCACTTCTGGTCGGGATAAAATGGTCAAATTATGGCAAGGTGATGGCAAGGCAATCAGTACGATCAAGGATTTTAAGGATATTGTCATGGAGGTATGCTACTCCCACGACGGATCCCGCGTGATTGCCGGTGATTGGACGGGACAGGTTTCAGTTTGGAACTCGTCTGATGGTAAAAAAATCGGCGAACTGAATGCTAATCCACCCGAACTCACCACCCGGATAGCTGATGCAAAAAAAAGATTGGATCAATCCAAGATTGAATTAGAAAAAGCACTCGCCCGGAAAATGCCTTTGGTTGAAGCCCTTAAAAATGCAGAATCTGCCCTCGCACTGGGTAGGAAAAAACTTTCTGAGTCCGAGGCTCAATATCAGTCTGCCACCCAAGCACTCTCCACCACTGAAAAAGAATGGAAGCTGGCGATATCGGACCTGCAAAATAAGATTGAAGATAAACAGATAAAGGAAAAAAACAGGAACGAAACCAAAACAAAACTCACCCAAACGGGGAAAGATCTTCCCCTGAAAAAGGAGTCTCTCGATAAGTGGAATAAAAAAGTCGAGGAACAGACCGCCCAGCTTGCTTCCCTCACGCAAGCCTACGACCATGCATGTAAGGAACAGGAACAGAACAGGGAAGATTCCAATTTTTCCAATGCGGTCAGTAAAGCGGAGGATGCGCTTAAAGCGGTAAAATCTTCGCTAACCGAGAGCCGTGCTCATGCCAATAAAAGCATGGAGGAACTGAAAGCGTTAAGTCAATTAGCAGGAAAGCTGAAGGTCGATGCAGCTTCCTCAGAGCAAAGTCTCGCATCCAGCATCACTTCCTTTAACACCGCCGCGGAAAAAAAGAAGCAAATAGACCTGCTCAGAAATGATAAAACGAATGCAGTAAAAGAACTCAGAATCAAAGTTTCTGAAAGGAAGTCCCAATTGGCTCTGAGTCAGAAAAACTTTGAAAAGGCACAGATTGAACTCAAGGATCCGGAAGAAAAATTTGCACATTGTGACAAAATATTAAAAAGGACTCAAAGGGAATACACACGCTGGCTGGCCGAAGCGGTCAATATTGAACGTCATGTAGCCCTTCGTAACCTGCGGAACCTTCAGGAAGAGGAGAAAGAAATCAAAGGCATTCTTCATCAGGCAACGGAGCTGAAAAAATCCGCACTCCAATCATTTGAGGTGGCTACGCAATCACTCCGGGAGTTACCCGGGAAAATTTCCGGATGTGAACAGATCCTGGCTGAACAAAAATCCGTACTAAGGGAGGCAGAAAAGGGAAGAGAACGGGTTATTCAGGCAATCGAGGAAAAGAAATCTTATATCTCTGAAGTCAATCAACTGGCTTCGCTTGCAAAGGGAAAGTCGGAGTCTGAGAAAACCGATTCAACTTTGGGAGAGGCCAGTGAAAAATTTCAGGAGACCCTCTCCCTGCTGAGGAAAGACCTGGCTGAAACGGAGAATCAACTGGCCGGAAAGGAACAGGTATTACAGGATGCGAAGCAGGCAGTGAGTAAGGCGGAACACAATCTCAGGGAAGTCCTTACCCTCCAAAAGTCCACTCCTTTATTAGTGAAAAAGAACGAAGACAGTCTTGCCGAGGCGAAAAAAAAGGAAGTCGGAACAGAAATAAATTACAACCAATTTAAAACAAGGTTTGCCCAGCAATCCGTAAAATCAGAAGCCCTTTTAAAAAAATACCTCGACCTGCTTCCCCGCTGATCAGTTTATTTTTTGCAGGAGTTTTTGCATCTCCAATCCAATGATACTCCCCGGGCCAAGATCGAGCACTTTTCTTTTTTTAAGGAATTCAATTGCATCCATCGCCTCTTCTTTTTTTCCATTCTGGGCTAGTTTTTCAACATAGGGCCGGATCAGACCGTAAAATAATTCCCCACCGGCGGTTTTCTCAAAATCCTTCACCATTCGCTCATAGGATCTTTCCGCGTCGGTCCATTCTTTTTTTTCCAGCTTGTTCATTATTTGCTCCGCCCCTTCCTTAATTGCGAGGTCGAACCGTCCTGAACGGTTTTGTTTCACGATCAGACTTCTGATTCGTTCGGCCTGCCGGGGGTTCCCCATTTCATCATACACATCAGCCAGTTTTTTCTGTCCCTCAATTTTCAGGTCAACGGTGTTGGCAAATGCTTTTAACCAGGCATCCCAAAAGTTTCTTTTCTCCCTCAGGTCGGACAGGTTCTCCTCAATCCATTCCGCCTCCTCCTTCCAAACTTCAGTAAAGGCGGGATGCAAGGTGCGTGCCCGTTTCAGCGATTCCCTGAAAAACGGAGCGGATGGATTCGCCAGGGCCCAGGCAAAATAATCCACTGCTTTTCCACGAAACCCGCTAAGGTTTTTCTCCCCACGGGCAAGTGATCCCAATTCATCATCGGTAATCAATTTCCAGCGTTGCGGATCAATCGCGTTGCCCACCGGATAATTCTGATTTTCATATCGGCCGCAATCCGTTTCCCAACGACCCGGATTTTTTAAAAAACCAAACCAGGCGTGCCCACCCCCGCTGCCCTGCCCCACAAAGGTCAGGGTGGGAATTCCCTTAGCTTTTCCGGCCATCGAGCTGAAGTAGGCCTGGTCCACACAAATACCACCTTTTTCCTGAATCGCGGAAAGTGAATAACTTCCGTACGGCCAGCGGAAGAGTGCACCCTCCAGCCTCGGGCGGTCATATTCAATCGAGGAAAATATTTTACCAAAACTGGAACGTCTGAATTTTACGCTGCTCCAAACCCACTCCAGTTCGGTGCTCGGCAAGCGGTGATCAACCACAAATTTCAGTTCAGTAACCGAGAGCTGACTCGGGTCATATTCCAGTTTCCTTGCCAAGTGTGCTTTAACCAATTCTCCAAACCGTTGACTCGGAAGGGAAGCATCAATCGGCACATCCTTAACAGAAACCTGATGATGAGGCCAGTCCCTTGGAAATGGCTGATCAAAAACGACCGCGTAGGCTGCGGCCAAGGCACCGTACTTTTCAATCGAACGTGGGTGATCACGGGCAATGGAAAGAAAAATCTCAAGTGCCTGAATATCATTATCATCGGGATGCAGTGCCTTGAGAAATATTTTTTGCAGGGCCGTCTTTTTTCCAACTTCCATAAAAACGGATTCAAGGGAACCGTTACCCGTTTTATTGTAAAACCGGGAATAGAGCTGTATCCAGCGCCAGTGATCGAACCAGGAAAAAAAGTCTCTTCCCTCCCGCATCGACCGGTCTTCTTTTTTTGTCCAAATGGAACGAAGATTGGATATCAATTCGTCCGCGAGCTTTTGCAGGTCACCTTGCCTGTTCGTCGACCACCAGCGTTCCATCTCAACCGGACTCCAAATTGGTAAAGAAAGTGCGGGCCCACCGGACCGGAGTGGTGGAATCGCTCCTGCTGACACCTGGGAAGACGAAAGCTTGGACTGACCGGTAAGTGCGTTTTGAACATAGCTTTGATCCTTGGCCGAGAGCATGGAAAGTGGAAAAACGAACTGTTTGGAATCACTTCTTTCAATGGTGAGCTTGTCCCCTGATTTACTTATCAGGCGGGCTTGTATTTGCACACCGCTGGTTGATGTCCAGGTACGGAACGGAAATTCAGCGGAGAAACACTTGAGAACCCAAAACTGGAAAATAACCAAGGAAAGTAATACTTTCTTCATTATGACATTCTAACCGAAGGGGTAGCATCTGCCTATTATAATATTTCAAATATTTTAAAGTAGCCTGAAAACCTGATAATCAAACCCTTCCTCACAGCCAAACTTGACTTTGCCAGAGAGAGCCTAAAGATTAAATGTACTATGAGTTTCTTGCAGATTGTACATTGTCTGATTATTCAGCCTTCGCTGTTTTGTCTGCTTACACTTGTGCCATTGTATGGATTGGACTCTGCTGAATCGAATTCGACCAAGCTGTCCGACCTTCAGCTCGCCAGACGGGATGCGGAGGACTTTGAAAAACTCGCCGCTCTCGTCAAGCCCTCTATTGTGGTTGTGGAAAGCGTCGACCGTGTCGGTCGGGAGGGTGGACGTGGGACCGGATTCGTGCTCCGGGCAGACGGTATAATCGCAACCAATTTTCATGTAATTGGGGAGCACCGGGAATTTAAGATACGCATGGCGGATGGAAAATTCTACGAACCCCAGGCAATCCTCGCTGTGGACCGGGAAAATGATCTCGCATTGGTCAAGATTGATGCCCGGGACTTACCCGTTCTACAGCTTGGAGATTCCGATAAAATTTCGCCCGGACAATCCATTTTCGCTGTGGGCAATCCATTGGGATACAGCCACAGCGTCAGTCGCGGCGTAGTTGCTGCCATTCGCGAATTGGAATGGGGGGACGGACGACCGCTCGTACAGGTCGCCATTCCAATCGAACCCGGAAGTAGTGGCAGTCCCACATTTGATTTAGACGGAAATGTGATCGCCATACTTGCCATCAAGTCAGGAGGGGCGATGGGTTTTGGCATACCGGTCAACGCACTCAAAGGTTTGCTCATAAAACAAAACCCGGTACCGATGGAAAAATGGCTCACCATTGGAGCTCTCGATGAATTGGAATGGGAATCCATTATGGGGGGTAACTGGAGGCAGCGGGCCGGGATCATTTCCGCTGCGGGGTTGGGCTCCGGGTTTGGCGGAAGAATGCTTTGCCTCTCGAAACAAATTCCTCATGATGTCCCTTATGAACTCGAGGTTGAAGTTCGTCTCGACGATGAAAGCGGGGCGGCTGGTCTGGTTTTTCATGGGGACGACCGGAACAAGCATTATGGATTCTATCCCACCAATGGCACCCTTCGTTTAACCTGTTTCAAAGGGGCAAATGTATTTTCATGGTCCATTCTAAGCACGGTTGAAACTTCCGCTTATCGTCCCGATCAATGGAACCGGCTTCGTGTAAAGCTTGGCGAAAAAGGCAAAATTATGTGCTTCGTCAACGACCAGCTCGTTATAGAACTGGTCGATAAGGAATTCACTGAAGGAAGAATTGGACTGTGTAAATTCCGTGCCCCGACCGCGGAATTCAGGAATTTCCGACACGCCAAGCGCTTTCCCTCCTCCACCATCCTTCCCAAGACCCGGGCAAGGATCCAAAAAATTGCCCGGTCACTCGCCAAAAAAGATCAGCTTTCCCAAGAGGAATTCAAACAGCTGAGTGAACTCGGTCCTGCCGTCCCCCAGGCCCTGCTTGATTATGCCACCGATATCCAAAAACAGGCAATGCGAGTCAAATTGCTTTCCAAGGAAGTTAAAAACAGATTTGCCATCGCAGAGCTCGCCCAATCCCTTGCCCACGAAGAGGAGGAATCGGTTGATCTGTTGCGCTCTGCCCTCCTCATTGCCCGGCTGGACAATCAGGATTTTGAACTCGAAAATTATCTCAAAAAAGCCGAAAAAATTGCCCGCCAAATCTCTTCTCATTTTCCCGAAAAAGCGTCCGGAGAGGAAAAATTGAGGATCCTGGTCTTTCAACTTTTTAATGAAATGGGATATCATGGAAGTACACTTGATTACAACCATCCATCCAATAGTTATATGAATGAAGTAATGGATGACCGTGAAGGCCTGCCCATCACTCTTTCGGTTCTTTTTATCGAACTCGCCAACCGCCTCGAATTACCGGTCAGCGGACTGGGTTTACCCGGTCACTTCCTCGCTATGTACAAAGACGATTCCGAAGCCGTTTCACAGGAAATCATTATCGATCCATTCGGTGGAAAGATTGTCTCGCGCAGTGAGGCCTCCGGTATTGTCGGTCTTCGTCTGACTGATGAGGACTTTATTCCCTCAACCAAGCGGGACATCATCACCCGCATGCTGCGTAATCTGATCCAGTCAACCGAAAGCCCGGAAGGTTCAACTTCTCCCCTTCTCTACATTGATGCCATTCTCGCCATCGATCCGGGGGACAGTTACACCCGGGCATTACGGGCAATGATTTACTACCGTGAGGCACAATTTGATAAAGCGCTTGAAGATATTGAAAATCTGATTTCGGAAAACCCGGACGGTCCCGAATTCGCTCCACTTGTGGAAATCAGAAACCGGCTGATTGAAAAAAATTAAGAGGGTCGATTTTCCCTCATTCCACATCGTCCCCACTCCATTGCTTCTCCCCGGTCTTTCCATCCGGTCCCATCGAAAACAGCCGATAGCCCGGGGATTCGTCTTCCCTTGGATATTCATAGACATACTCACTCCCCCAAGGATCAATAAATGCAACATCTTTCCCCAGTGTCTCAGAAAGCCACTGCATAAGAGAGTCCCCTTCGTTATGCTCGACCTCGGGTATCTGTGTGCGGTCATAGGAATTCAGGTCATACCCAAACAGGTGAGTTGAAATGGTGGCCGGATACGGAGGCATTTCCAGCGTTCCTTTTTCATTATGAAATCCGGCTAGCGATAGAAACAGGCATTCTCCGGGCGTGCAGACTTTTTGCGGACAGGTCGGATATCCCTGAAAGGAACGACGATAAGTTTCAATCGAAACCCGAAGTGCTTCCAATTCAACACCCGCCTGTTTGTGAGCCTGTTTATCAAGCACATAAAAGTAGCCCCTGAACATCACTCCCAGTAGAACCCCCACGATGGACAGAACCACTAACAGTTCAACCAGAGTAAACCCACGCAATTTTGTTTTTATACCAGTGCCTTCCCCCACCCCAACTTAAGCAGGGCTTCCCGCACTTCCAGCAGGTCTTCATCTTCCAATGCCATTAATTTGAATTTCTCGTCTCTTCTTACCGCCTCTTTCAAAAAGTCCAGGCACTCGCCCGGACTCTTCAACACGCAGGCATAACAGGCCAGATTAAACCGGATCAGACCGTCGTCGTAATGCAGAGCCAGTCCCTCAAGAAGAATCGAACGGGCTTCAGTGATTGATTCGCAACGCCTGGTCGCATACGCATCCGCAATCCACCAGTCCACTTCCTCGGGAAACTCATAGCGCAATCCACGGGCAGATTTTTGGGCATCCTCCCAGTTCTCCAAATCTTGATGAATGGAGAGAAAAAACACCTTTGCTCTTTTTTCCCAGGGTTCCCTGCTCGGTAATGCCCTTAGTTCCTTTTTCGCATCCTCATACATTTCCATGGTGAGATAGCCCTGTGCCCGTTGCCAATGAACTTCGGGTTTATGGATATGGGGAGGCAGGTCGTCCGTTGTGCTCACGAATATCTTCTTAGCCATACGAACCGTTTTCCGCAAGCGACAATGCAATTGGGGCGGACTTGTATTAAAGCAAAGTGTTAAGAATATTCTCGCTCAAAGAAAAAGCCTGAGCCATCAGTGCCTGCGAACTTTGCAAGCGGATTTGCTGCTTGGCCAGCTCGGTCGATTCAGTCGCCATTACATCACTGGTCAGCCGGGAAATCCCCGCCTCACTCAGGTATACCTGATTGTTCAATCGCTCCCCCGCGATTTCCAACTCCGATAAATTTGCCCCCAGTGTCGCCATCTGGACACCAATCCCCTCAATCTCCTTGGCCAGACTGGAAACCGCACTCGCCGCGTCATTCGCCGTGGCGATGGATACATTCTGCAATAATCCCAATCCGATCGGATCTAATGTAACCGAACCCGAAGAAGCATCCCCGACATCCACATAATTGGAGGGTGTGGCAGGTACAGAGTAAGAAGCTCTTATCTGAAAAATTGAGTTGGCCTCAACTCTTAAAGTTAATTTGGTGGTCTCTCCGGTAGCTTGTCCAGTGTTAATCTGTCCCTGATTGGTATATTTTGTGCCAGTACGAGTACCCATACCTGAGGAGGTACCATCGTCCGTTAATCCTAGGTTAGATAAATATTTGCTTTTGTTATCGAATATCCCATCGTCTGGTGGAGGAGCTATGTCATCCGGGTCGTCCGATGTTAATGTAACGGGATCAATTTTTCCAATTGTTCCATTGCTTCCGCGAACATCCTGATTGTCTCCACGACTCTGAGGAGTAAAGGTAAAGGTAGTGTTGGAACCAGGAGCAAAATTTATGTCAAAGCGATCAAAGTCATACTTGTATGCAGTTCCTGCAGTCGCCCATTTACTGACAGTGTCAAAAATAGTCGCACTACCTTGTTTGAGAATATATCTCTCACCGTTCCCACCCCCATTCACTTCAATTTTAAAATCACCACTACTAAAAAACACATCCTTCTCAAATTCGTAATATGAGTTGTAATCAGAACTTCCACTAATAACTCCCACTGTAAGACCTATACTTGGGTCAGTCACTGAGGATTCTGTAAAGCCTTCTCCAAACTGCACATCTTCCTTAACAAACGCCGCGATATCGTCAAAAAGCACTTTTCCTTGATAGGTTTCGCTTCTGATATTCAGACTGTCCTGACGCAATGTCTCAAATTCCGCACTTAAAGTGGCTCTTGTGGAATCGGTTATCATTGTATCCATTGCCCTCGAAGCCAGGACGCTCATTCGCTCGTAAATTTGATGAGCCTTACGCAGAGTCGCCTCCTGTGTCTGTATATAACTGACCGCATTCTGCATGCTTTTGGCCAGGTTACTCTTACTGCGGTTTTCCGCACCCATTCTCGACACCATGCTCAGTCCGCCCCCGTCCCCCATTCCGCGAAGGCTTTCCGCCGCATTACCGGAATTCAGCAGACGCCCGACCGAATTCTGCAAACTATTTGAACTTCGGCGGGAGTCCACCGAAATTCTACCCAGGCTTGCTGTGTCAATTCCGATCATGTCACTAGAGGAGCATGTTTACCAAATTTTGGTTGATTCCCTGTGCCTGAACAAGCAGAGCACTGGTTGCCTGTGAATGAAGATTTCTTTTGGCAAGATCAATCGAGGTCTCCGCGAAATCTCTCTCCTTCTTGGCCAGGTGGGTCTGCTCGGCCATGAAGTAAAAATCTAGGCGATCCGTGGAAAGAAGAATTTCATTGCTGACCGAACCAATTTTGGCCCGCTTTTCGGAAATTACATCCAATTCATCAAGAATCTTGGCTCCTGCCAGCGAGGCATTTCCTTCATTGGAGAGGGAATACCCCGACAAGTCGTTAAAGGGGGCCGGTTCAAAACTGATCTTGTGATCCCCCGCATCAAGGGAAAGCGTTTTTTCACCTGTCTGAAAAAGAGAATATCCCTGAAATTCGATCTTCTTTATTTCAGCCAGTCGCCCTTTTAGGGTTTCAAATTCAGTGCTGAGAATCGCTCTTTCATTCGCACTAATAACAGAATTTGAGGCTGTTCCTGCAATACTCCCCATACGATTCATAACTTGCAAAGCACTTTCAAGACCGGCATCCTGCATCTGTCCGTAACTGATCAGGTTCTGCAGGTTATCCGACTCCACTTTCCTCTGATCGCTCAAACTGCTCAGTCTTGCCGAGTAACTGGCATCGCCTCCATTCCCCTTCGAAATCGCCACCTCTGTGGAATTAACCGAAAGCGATTTGCTCGTGCTTCTCTGCAAATCCAGCATCGCTCTTCCCGTAGCGTGGGATAGATTTCCGTAAATGGGTGAGTTCGGGGAAAGCATTTTAGTGAAGAAGAATTTCAGTTAAATTTCGGTTAATCCCGCGTGCCTGTACCATCAGGGAGTTATTCGCCTGCGATCGCAGGCTATTCTTGGCCAGACTGATCGCAGAGTCCGCAAAGTCCCGCTCTTTTTTGGCCAGGCTTGCTTGTTCTGCAATGACGTAGGAGGACAAACGGTCCGCCGAAAGAGTTACATCATTAACCACCGAGGCAAGATTGCCCCTCTGCTGAAGAATATTGTCCAGTTCGCTGATAATGCGCGAACCGGCGGTCGACGCGTTTTCATTTGAATCAACGGAGACATCATAAAGGGTGCTGAATAGTGCCGGGCTTAAGGTTACCTGTTGTCCGCCCACATCAACGGACAATACATCGTCACTCAACACCGCGTCAAACCGGGCTTCTGCCTGAAATAAGGTATCCGATTCAATAACCACGCTGAGTTGGGTTTCGCCGGCTATGGATGGATTGGTAACAATCGGATCACCGTTATAGTTGAACATCGACCCTCCGGAACCGGAATGATACGGAGCATTGTCTTCGTTCCCATCCAAGCCGTTTTGATTCCTGTTACGGTCGATCCAACTATAGTTGTAGGTGGTGGGCGTTCCGGGGGCGAATTGAATGACGAATTGATCGTCATCGTATTGATAAGCACTCCCTGCGGTCTTCCACCAGCTGGTGTCGAAAATAATATTGTTTGCTCCTTGTTTCACATAATATCTTTCCGGCATTACACCCGAATTCACCTTGAGGGTAAGAGTGCCTCGGTCGTATCGAACATCCTTGGTCGCGGTCCAGCGGCTTAGGTCTGTTTTTCCATTATAATGTGAGTCGTCAGTCGAATCTACATTTTCGTGTTCATAGGTATCAGGTGCAGAAGGGCTTTGTTCTCGCTCATTCAAACCGCTGTCAAATTTCACGCTTTCCTGAAAAACATAATGACCCTGAAATTGAGTCCCCTGCATGGCGTAGAGAGTCTCCTTCAGACTTTCAAATTCGTCATTATAACGAGCCCGTTCCGAGGTGCTGATCATCCCATTGGCCGCGGATCCAGCGATCATTGCCATTCGATCCATCACTTGAAGTACATTTTCCAGTCCCGCGTCCTGAATTTGAGCGTAAGTCAGGAAATTTTGCATATTTTGAACTTCATGCTGTTTTCTTTCACTCAGGCTGCTTAGCCGGGCGGAATAACTCGCATCTCCTGCGTTTCCTTTTGATATCGCGACTTCAGTAGCGTTAACGGAAAGCGTCCTGCTCGTAGTCCTCTGCAAATCGAGCATCGCCCTTCCCGTGGCATGGGAAAGATTTCCGTAAATAGGTGCGGTGGGGGACAACATCAGAGCAAACTTTCGGTTAAGTTCCGGCTGATCCCGCGAGCCTGTACCATGACTGACATACTGGCATCCGATCGTAGCTTGGTCTTGGCAACCTGAAGCATATCATCCATCATTTCCTCGTCCGACATCCGGGCGAAGGAATGTTCCGAGGAAGCAATTTGGCGGTTGAGCCTTTCAACACCCATTTCAAGCTGAGAAATGTTCGATCCAATGTTTCCCTTCTGCTGAATCAGGGTATTGATGGTGGAACGAAGAGTCGTTTCAGCCTGAACCGAATCATCCAATGTGTTCAGGTTAATGTAACTCGAGGTATAGAAAGGAACTAAGCTGACATTTTCCAGATCCATACTGTTTTGGGGAAGCAAACCGAGAAGTTTCCCCTGATCGGTTTCAATGACATACCCTCTAGGCTGGTAGGTTGCCCCTGCTGTATTGGTATCCGGCAGGTCATTCCATTTCCCCACGCTGCCGTCCGTTTGAACCTTTTGACTGATTTGCAGATAATCCTCATTGGACCCATGATCGTTGGGCTCATTGTTCCCCCAGTTCTGGTAGGCTCCATTGACCGAACTTCCTCCGCTATTTCCGCTCCAAAAACTTCTGCCTGCTCCTCCATTCTCAGCACCCTCCGGTCCTTCGGTCCATCTCCAGTCCCCCTCGACAGCCGTATCATTCCCTCCAAGCCAGGCATTGATTCCAACATCCCCAATCTGAAAAGCGATTGCATCCTGTTCGTAGTCCGTGGTAATCGTGGCGAGATAGTGGGAATTGATCGGATCCGCTGCGTCAAGGGCATCCGCCTCCGCTTTCGCGTCCGTCCAGTTAATGTTGGCTCCCTTGTCCACCAACTGGTACTTTTTAGCGGAGCGAAATACATCGTTCCCGTTCACCGTTTCCAGACTGAAAGACATGATATCTTTTCGGAACGATTCAAACTCTTGGTTAAGATTATCTCTTTCCAAATCGGTCAGCAACGGATTGCTCGCTTTGGTGGCCAGCAAAGACATATGTTGATACTTATCAATTGCCGAGCTCAAAAACCCGTCCTGAGTCTGGTAATGTGAGATCGCACTCTGTAAATTCATGCCGTACACCTTGGAGCGTCTTACCTCACTCTGCAATCGGGAGGCGTACACATACTGGCCAGAGTTTTTGTCACCTGCTTTACGCGATACTGGCTCAGTCTTATCCAAAGTCCTTGAGACAGAATGCTGATACCTCGTCATTGCCCGATAGGACATGTCGGCGAGCGAGGCAAAAACTGGAGCGGTGGGTGAAAGCATGAAGGTGTGGAATGATACTGCCTCCATGCAGTGGATTAAACGGGCAGGTGCCCACGCGTCCGTGCGTATACGATTAAAAAACGGCCGAAATGAAGTTAAGTCAAATTAAAATTTAACTTTTTTTGCGACTCCACCACCAGGCAAGAAAACTTCCGACGAGGCAATGAACCACCGCACTGATTGCACAGGGTGCAGGAACCATTGGCATTGAAGAGAAATGCTTGCTCGCTAATGCCATGCCCAGACCGGAATTCTGCATCCCCACTTCAATTGAAAATGTCCGGCATTCCGACTGATCTCTACGCAAAAAAAATCCGACCATGAATCCCAGAAAAAATCCACCCATATGTAAAAGAATCACCGCACCGAGCAGGATTTGCCAATGATCCAAAATAATATCTTTTTTAGCCGCTAAAACAAAGCCAACAATTAATAAAATAAAGAGAACCGATATAAATGGAGATACTGTGGAAACCCGACGGGCGGACTGCTCGAAGGTTTTTTTCCAAAGCAGCCCCAGGAGCAGGGGGAGCAGGACCACCAGAAGAATACTTTTGAGCAGGGCCCAGGCATCCACGGGAAGATAATGACCGGCGTATAAATTGGTCAGCCAAGGGGTTAAAATAATCGCGAGCATAGTGGAAACCATGGTCAGGCTTACCGACAGGGCAACATTGGCCCGGGCCAAAAAAACCACCACATTGGACGCAGTACCACCCGGGCAGGAGGACACCAGGATTAAACCTACCGCCATTTCAGGTGGCAACTGAAGAATCCATGCGAGCAGAGCTCCCCAACCGGGCATGATGAGAAACTGGGAAAAGACCCCCCACCCCACTAATTTTGGCTCCTTCCAGACACGGACAAAGTCCTCGGGCTCCAATGTCATTCCCATTCCCAGCATAATCACACCCAACCCCCATCCGATTGCGTCCTTTCCGTACCATAAAAAAAGGGAAGGTTCAATGAGGGCAAGGAAACCAACCAGTACCGACAAGAGGGGGAAAAAACGGGTTGCACCCCATGCAATCGCCTCGACTCGGCCGGTCATATTCGGATAGGCTCAACCCCAGTCGTATCCACCATGAAAATTAAGCTCAAGATCAAGCTTGCCCTCGTTCTCTCCGCATCCATTCTCATCAATATTTTTCTGATTTGGGAAGTTTTTCGCTTACGCAAGGAAAATAGCAAACTGAGCCGTTCAAGTTCCCCGGACAGTCAAAGCTTGGAGGAATTATGGGAAGCGAACCAACCTCCTGAAAAAAAAGGCGATTGAAATTAGTTGGCAATTTCCCAGAATTCTACTTCGCCCCACAAATGACCCCAGCCCTGAAACTTGGGGGATATCCGGAAATACCGGGCGTTGACCGCCTGAAGGTCAAGCTCGGCCCAGGCTCCCTTTCCTTTTTCAGTAAGAAAGCCTTCGTACTCATTGAAGTCGAGAAACTGCTTTCCGTCCCGGCTTACCTCGACCTTGATCTCGGCGAGCTCATCCGCCCGGTCAGTCGGTTGAAAGTATATCCGGATCACCCCGATTCTTTTATCGCTTCCCAAATCAAAAGTGACCACCGGATCGACCTTGAACCATGCTGTCCAGGTTGACCGCCAGCCATCCTTGGGGAGCTTTCCATCCTTGAGAAGGCTGACATTCAATCGGCCCGCGTCCATGGTCGGATTTTTGGACGAAGTTACCTGAACAACCGGAGACAGCCTAAACTTCCGGGAATCCCCGTCACGGGCACGGGATTGAGACAGTAAAAATGTTCCCGCACCCACAAGCAAAAGTACCATGGGTAAACAATATAAATTCCTTTTCATTTATTTGTTTTGATCCAAATTATTCTCCCGTGCAAGTTTCATTCATGTAAATTCTGAATAAATTTTCCGTTCAGATAAAGATCCGCCCACACCCAAAAACCAGTTTTCCCTCGTTCAAGGTTGCTTATCTCCACTGTCTCTGCTCCTTCCAGCATTCTCTTAAATACATGCCATTGGCGAAACGCTGCCCTGGATTTTTCTGTGTTTTTATCGTCAATTGATTGAACTGTAATCCCCCGGACTTTCACAGTCAGGGCCCGTCCAAACACCGGATGAACTTGCGGTAGATTCGCAACAAAGGTATTTCCATCTAATGTTTCAAGAATGTCCGTGGTTACATCCAATTGAAACCGTGAATTAAATTTATGATTATTTTCACCGGATTTTGAGGAACAACCAGCGAGTAAAATGGTTAACCATAAAAAAGTTTTTATCTTCCACATTACCTCACTTAGAATACGAAATCTAATGAAGTCAACCTTTCGGAAGAGTGGAGGTCACAACTTTCTGTTTACCATCCAATGACAACCGGATTCTTCCGCAATCTTAATAAACATCCTTTCTGCTTTGTTAAATTTCCTTCCTTTTCGGACCGAAATTCCCCAGGTGCGGGCTAATTTTTTGGATCCCAGAGGCAAACTGGTCAGTTCGCCCCGTTGTACTTCCTCCTCCACCGCCCAATCGGCAAGAATTCCCACTCCCATACCGGCTTTTATTAATTCCTTACTCGCTTCCGGACTGCTGATTTCCATCGAGGAGGATAGTCGGACTCCTAATTTATCAAAGTAATCCGTGAGGATACGAAAGGTGTAACTCGTACGATTGTAGAGAATAAAATTTTCCGAACCTGAATCATCCCAATTAATTTTCTGATTTTTTACCCATTCGTGATTGGGAAGTGTCACTAGTCGTAATTCATCGTTAAAACAGGGTACGAATTCAATTTCAGAAATATTAATAGGGGCCAGTGTGATAGCCAGATCAATTTTTCCTTCACCCAGTAATTCAAAACAGGCCGGGGTGTCGTCACATTTCACTTCAAATCGACACTGCGCCTGAGTTGCTTTAAACTCTGAAAGAATGGGGGGAAGAAAAAACCGACAGGCCTGGGCACTCGCACCCAGACGGATCCGCCCGGTTCCAAATTTCTCAAACCCATCCAGTTCATCCCTGACATTTTCCATCTCATGAAGAAAAGGGCGGACAAAACTCAACAAACGGTCGCCCGCTTCCGTAAGGGCTACTTTTTTCCCCTGACGCCGGAAGAGGCGGCAACCAGCCTCTTCTTCAAGATTTTTCATTGAATGACTTACCGCCGATTGGGTAAGAAACAAATGCTTGGCTGTTTTTGTAAAACTCCCGGTGCGACAAAGTGCGTCGAACGCTTCCAATTGCCTCGTGTCGAATGGTCGAATTCTTTTCATATAAAAAGCAACTTTAGCAAATCATGAACCAATTTTCATTTTATTAGCTTTTTGTAAAATCTTTTAAATAATCAGGATATCCTACCTGCCCTTCGCGAGCGGATTTTGAAAGCCAATTAAATATTAATCTTCTCGCTTGTCTGAAGCGGAAGAAATCAATAACTTTTACCCATGCGAAAGTTCGTACAGTTTACATCAATTTGCATTTTATTTAATTTGGCTGCAAACAAAGCCGTTGCCCAACTTCACCCTATGGAAGCATTGGGCAGGACCATATACGACTCTTTCAGGCAGGCGGACTTTGAATCTTTCTTTCAACGCTCCATTTTCTCGATGAATGAGGGAGAATTTAAGTATTTCCTTAAAAATATCAGAAATAAGTCTATCCGGGAAAACCTCATCGCCCTGCACAAGCAGGACTTCCCCGCCCACTCTTCCCAGTTAGAGAAGTGGGAGATCGCCTTTGAACATCAATGGAGGATTGAACTTCGTCACCTGGCTAAATATTTGCCCTCAAAGGTCCAGCAAAACACATTTTATCCCATATTACAGGAAGCAAAGGAATACGGCATCAAATGGGAGACCGCCAAACTCCTTGCTATCGAAGTGCTGCTTCCTGCAACTTGGAAAAACGGGCGTTTTCATATTAAAGGAGATCTTGATCTCGATTCCAATGAAAGTAGTGCACGGGTACTTTTTCTTGATCGAAATCTAAATTATCGGATTACCTTGAATAAACTGACTTATTCCAAGTCCCTGATGATCGGTACCGAAGCGGAAAATTCTGATGAAATTTTCAAACCCGGTATTCTTGGCAACGGTTCCGGACAGGGTGATATTCTCATCCGTTTTGACTCCAGTACCCCGTCCGAACTTTTTTACTTTTGTCCCGATCAAATCGGGGCTGGTGGTACGATCAAAGTCAAAGATCTGGATGATCTGGATAAACCCAATCAAAGGACTGACCTGCTGCTGACATTTTCCTACGGACAACCCGCCAGGGCTTATCAAATACTGGTTAAAGAGGTGTTAATCTCGTCCCGCGGTGCAATATTTACCGAACGACCGAAATTTCTTGGTGAAGTTGCCCTGCCCCGAGGGCTCTCCTTCCCGTATTAAAAAGGCATTAGCGGTTATCTAAAATTACTTCGGTTATCTGACCGTTTTTATAACGGATAATTTGTGTAAGTGCCCCTTCTTTATTCCACTTCCTGAAAATACCGTTCTCCATTCCATCGAACCATTGCCCTTCCTCCTGAAGTTTGCCGTTGGGCCACCAAAACCTTTCCATTCCATCTTTTCTTCCCAAAAGAAAATCTGCCTCCGCCCGGGGCGACTCGTTCGGGAAACTTTGAAATGCCCTCCCGGTAAATGGGTTACGCTGCACATCGTAATGCCAAAGCCCGGTTGTCTTGTCGCGAACTAATGCCCCACCGTCCACCGTAACAAGTTTTAAGGACAGACGAGAATTTTCCCATTCCAATTTTTGAATCTGTAACTCCATTTCGTTAAGCTTCTTTTTTCGGTCAATCGCCGATTCTCCCCCTCCTTGCGGATCCTGCTTTTTTTCATCCTCAAATATTTCCAGGCAACCACTCAAGACCATGGAAATACAGAAAAAACAAATCGCAATATATTTCATATCCTGTTCGAATAAACCCTCCTCAGGCAAACGCAAGTGCATTAAGTAACGCCAGTGGTTATTTGTCCGTTGAAAAAATTATCTCCTCCGATAGATTGGATGACATATTATGAAAGTCTCAACACTCAAAGATTCATTGGATTCACTCGAACAGGTCACCTTTGTACTCCCTAACGGGAGCCATGTGCCGCCCCATTTTCATGTCACTGAAGTCGGTATTATAACCAAGCACTATGTTGATTGCGGCGGAACAGTTCGCAAAGAAAGCACTGCAAATTTTCAACTCTGGAGTGCCGATGACTTTGAACACCGGATCGACCCGAAAACAATTGTCGAAATTATTCAGATTGCTGAAAATTCTCTCGGTTTGGAAGATCTCGAAGTGGAGGTGGAGTACCAGTCCGATACTGTCGGAAAATATGGTCTCGCATTCGACGGAACCCGTTTTCAACTGACCCCCACTAAAACTGATTGCCTGGCCAAAGAAAAATGCGGCATTCCTGAGGAAACCGAAGACACCTCGAACGCAAGCTGTGATCCGTCCTCCGGTTGCTGTTGACCCGAGGAGGACGCTTTCCCGTTTTTCTGAATATTCTATTTTTTAAAGTCAAATAATAGAGACAGGCAAACACTGACCGCTAATATTAGCGATATTCCGCAACCCAAGAGCTTCATATTATCCGACTCCCTCATTCCGACCACAAAAAGTGAATAGGCAAAGACGAGCGCCGAAAGCAAAATAATAAGTTTTACGGGTAACCGTGCATTCATCGCTTTTGAAATTCGATTACTTTTATTTTCTGAATCCTGGCACTACTCACACTGTGGATCAACTTCCACTTTTTTACCTGGAAGAATGACATAGCTTATCATGCCGATTAGAACCAGATTCACTGCAATTTGATCGTAATCACCAATGATCACATGTGTCACCGCCGCTCCTGCCATTACCGCAATCAAAACTGATCCCGAATAAAGAGCAAATTTGAAGCGTCTGCTCTTAATAAAAAATGCAAGGAGAAGACCAATTCCGCATGCAATTTCAGTTACTGCAATTGCCCGAACCACTAAAGGATCAAAAAAGGAGACCCAGAGCATTCTTTCCGCCAGAACTTCTATTGGTTGAAGAAACCGGTCTAATCCGCCGATTGTGAATAGTGCAAAAAGTAGGATCTGTAATACTTTTTTAAACCGAATCACCGAATTCCCTGTCCTAGATAATTAGGCACTCAGTGAAATTAAATACACCACCAGTAAGCAAAGACAAAGCAAAGTAAAGGAAGGAAGCATCTTGAAGAAGGCACTTTTCAGGCGGAGGTGCGTCCCCAATGCGGCCAGCATTAAGGCGGCAATACCGAACGCTCCGATCCGAACGATTTCCGGGCTGTTGCTTAATAGCATAATCGCAAACGAAAGCTTTAGAATTCCAACCAAATCCCGCAACCAGGTGGGCAGATTAAAATGCTTGAATTCATCTTTTATATTATTGTAGCGCACTACCCAGACGAAGGAAATAGAACCAAAAATAATCGTCGTTAACAATTCTAACGCAACAGGTAAAGTAATCATAAATATTTCGTAATTCGGTTGTTAAAATTTTCTAACTTTCAATGATTATCGAAAGTTTCAGTTTGAACAAGATTTTAAATGCAAGCCCTGCTAAGGGGATTTGATTCGGTTTATCAATAATCCTGATTTATAATCGCACTTGCAATACTGCAAAAAAATGGAGCCGAGAATCGGATTCGAACCGACGACCTACGCATTACGAATGCGCCGCTCTACCAACTGAGCTATCCCGGCAACCATTTTTTTGTGTATGATTCTTTGGGCTATTGCAATCGTCAAATAACCGTAATCAAAGTCAAAATCGGATAATGGGAGAAATCCACAAGTCATTTTAGACCCAGACCGAGAGAACTCATTCCGCAATGATACCGCATACTTTAGATTTCCTTTAGATCAGTATTGTGCATGAGCATGCTTGACTCCCGCAAAACATTAATAACATAATCATAAATAAGAGAGAAAAATAACATTTTATCTCCGTACTCACAAAACAATATATACCAGCTATGAAAAAAATCTCTATTTTCCTCTCTTCCATTTGGTTTTTCGCTCTCGGGCTGGGGGCTAATCCATTGGACCTGCAAAAAGTCCCCAAAGACGCGAATTGGTTCGCCCACTTTGACTTTAGTGCTATGCGCAAATCTGAAGTCGGTACTTTTATCCGCACTTCAATCGAAGAAATACCTGAGGTCATGGATCGGATTAATCGAATGAAGCAAGACCACGGAGTTGATTTAGACGGCTTTTCACACCTTACCCTTTCCGGTTCAGGTGAGCGCGATCGTGCAATTGCTATTTTAAAAGGGGGCGTGGACATGAAAAAAATATTTGAAAATCCAAAATTGGTGGACCGCTTGGAAATGGATCAAATTGGTAAAAATAAAATTTACTCCACCAACCGGGGTAGACGGCCCATGGCCTTTGCTCCATTAAAAAAAGGGGTAATCGTGGGTGGTCCTGATATCAATTATGTAAACGAGGGAATTCTTCTCGCAAAAGGAAAATCCCCTTCCCATCCTGGCAACAACCTGCTTGACAGTCTCATTGCATCAGTTGATCACCCCGGATTCCTGGTTTTCGCGGACATCGAACGAGCCGACAAACAAAATTATCTCGATGAACGGGCCCGTTTTATGAGCGACAAGATAAAAACCGGAGCGATGGTCATTGGCGAAGCAGGAGGAGCCATTCGTATTTCCGCAGTGGTGGAGGCCAAGGGGGAGGAAACTTCCGCCCCCTTGGAAGCGATGATCCGGGGGGGGATGGCCATGATAGACATGAAAAAAAATTCCGACACTCGTTTGGATGCCGTACTGGAAAGACATTCTGTGAGACGGGTCGGAAACCTGATTTGGATGGAAATGGATTTATCAGTTGATGCAATCATGGAACATATCAAAAAGGAAATGAACAAATCAGCCTGACCCATTCCTATCTTAAAATGGAGGCACTGAGTCAATTTTACTCCGCAATTCCCAAACCCTTTGGATTTCAAAATTATACCTGCCAATCCCCCGCAATGAAATATCCCTTTTATTTATCCTTTCTCATAATTCTTTCTTCGTTTTCTGTAACGGTGGCACAACCTCGAAAATGGACCAGTACAGCAGGCAGTACCATGAATGCGGAATTGGTTGATTTTAGTAACCGAGTTGTCATTCTTAAAAGTACTACGGGGCAAAAAATCACCCTCAAAATTGATCAACTTATTACTTCTGACCAATCTTTTGTTCAGGAATGGTCTCAGGAAAAAAACAAACTGAAATTAGCATCGAAAAATACTTTGCCCGCAAATACAGGCTTTACTGAAGTCAAAAAATTACCGGAGGGAATGGCAGAGTTATTACCCGCGGATTTGCTCGATTCTGATGGAAAAAAAGTACCGAGCGGATCACTGAGCGGGAAGATGGTGGGTTTTTACTTCTCTGCTCACTGGTGCCCACCATGCCGCGGTTTCACTCCATCCCTGGTTGAATTTCGAGATAAAAATAAAAAAGATTTTGAAGTGGTTTTCGTCAGCTCAGATAAAAGTCCCGATGCACAGATGAAATATATGAAGGAAATGAATATGAAATGGTATACCCTTCCCCATCGGTCAGAGCATGCAAACAAGCTTTCCCAAAAATACGGAGTCCGGGGAATCCCTGCCCTGATCATTGTCTCCCCCAACGGGGAAACAATCTCTAAAAATGGACGAAACGAGGTGGGGTCTAATCCCTCCCAGGCAATTAAAACCTGGAAGAAATCAAGTTGAGTTGATCCTCCTAATCCTTAATTACAAGGATTGTACTAAAGCTTGACTTCCCTATGAACCCGAGCCATCGCGGTGAATCATAGCCTGTAGAAGATAAGGATTTTCCTGCCTGTCTTCGCTGTGGGCAATTCCGCCGATTGGCTCCCATCCCTCCTGAATTGCTTCATTTACTTTTTCAGCAAGTGTGGAGGTGGCAGATTCCATCGCACCTCCTCCCATCAGTCCCTGAGTGGCATCTTCGATAATTACTTTGTATTGCATAGTTTTGGTTTCCTTTTCTGATTGGCTACTCTGTGGGGAGTGGCTTAAAAATGGGTGTTCCTTCAATCATGACCGGATTCAGCTTGGTTCCTTTTCCAAGCGGTCTGGCTTTGATTCCGGTGAGTTGAAAATTCTCTCCCTGTGGCGTGAATTCAAATCGTAAGCGGAAGGGTTTTTCCTCCGGCCCATCAAATGTCACCCAAATCTGTGGGTCTCCAAAAGTCTTTTCCTCCACCCAGGTTCCGGCAAGCTGATTGGGGAAATACCCTAGGACTGTGGCGGTGCCATCGGGGAGGAACTGGAGTGAAATATCCTTCCCATCGATTGTGCCGGTGTATTCTCCGTCCACTGTCGTTCCACACCCCCAAAGGGTGGACAGCAAGACCATTACAAAAATCATCATGTACTTCGAACCTATCATGTCACCATGATTACAATGATTTTATATTTCGCCAATTATAATATTTAGCAAATTTTGGAGCTTAATCAGAATGATTATAATCGATTGAGTCATAATAACTTTCACAGGAACAATTATTTCCTATTGAATTTCCTTATATTATTCGATGAATATTCGAAATATATAAACAGAATAAATTCCTCAAAAACATTCTTTCCTGCCCGAATTTTTAAACGAATCTGCAGTTGTTAATGAATGAATAAAAATAGAGACGCTGAGATAAAGAAGGGGAAAGAGGGAGAAAGACTAAAATAGATTGGAAAAATAAAGGAATTTTTAGTTATCACTCAAAAAACTAGATTAGCTAGTTTAAAATAAAAATTAGCTAAGCTAGAATATTAATCAAAGCCTGGTTCTTTAAAATCAGGAAATGCAGGGTGAAATATAAAGTGCACCACAAGGCATAACCAAGAGTGGGGTTTATCTTTGTTCAATTTGTCTAACATAGGGACTCAGGGTTGCACAGCATGAGGAGTAACAGGACTTACACTGTCCTTTTAATTTACCGTTTTGCTTATCATACTCCCAAGTTCCCAATGAAGTCTCAATCACTCCTTCACGGTTTACCTTCCACCATCCAAAAGAAGACTGTCTCTTCTTATTGATGAAGGAGGTATGATGGGCGAACTTCCGCCCGTCCGGTATGTCGTCCTTATCTAGATCTATTTTTTCCAGAGCAAACTCAATAATGTGCTTATATTCTCCGCTTTTAATCTCACAGGTCCATTTATTGCGGACAAGAAGAGACTTGAAATCATTTTCATTCCATAAACGGTTCGTTTTAGGGTTAATTTTCTCCCTTAAACCGGATATGTACTTTTGATCGGGATAGGAAAACCTCGACGGATAAACACGAAAAGTCCGACCGTCCCGGCGAACAATCTCGATCTGGTCACCCTTAAAACCCTTAAATCGTGCCTCAATGGTTCGTTGTTTCTCATCCGTGAACACACGGTAAGGTTCCTGATTTGACTTTAATACTAAATTAAAAATTAAATTAACCAGAATATAAAAGAATATATTACTTTTCATCAGAGTATTTTTTAAGAATTAAAAATTCCTCGACAAGAGTTTATTTTTTCCTTTCACAAACCGGGGTAGATTGTATGATTCGAAATCTTATGAACGAAGTTACAATTAAGGGTGAAATCGTGTTCGTGGATGAAGTCCGTGAATATGGGGCAAATGGATTTAGAAAGCACCAGGTGGTGGTGGAAACTGGAGACGGAAAATGGGCAAACCCCGTACCCGTGGAATTTATCAAAGACACAATTGAGCAAAGCAAGGGGCTTAAAAAGGGTGATAAGGTTTCAATTGATGCCCGTATCAACGGGAGGGAATGGCAAGGTAAAGACGGGGTTACCAAGTGGTTCACTTCAATCAGCGGTTATAAAATTCAGTCCGAAGGCGGTGCACCTCCCAACAATGAACCGGACTCCTCATCGTTTGACACTTTCGACGAATACGATGACGGTGTCGAAGACGATGTTCCGTTTTAAACTGAAAAGTCTATCGAAAGGGGAAATATATCCCGTTTCTATCTACACTTCTTTTTCGTTTACCCATTGAAGTTTTTGGAATTCAGGTTTTTTACCTTTCCATTCAGCACCCACTTTTCTTGACTTTGAATCCGTCCCTCTTGGCGGTCTCAACGTGTCCTCGCTATCCAAACGGAGTTCCTTAATTCCAATCCAATTGGGCAACGGTTTATTGCGTGCATCCTTAAAGTCTTCGGCAGACAACATAACCGTCTGCCACTGGTTTTTCCCGTTCAGCGAAACTTCTGCGGCATATCCGTCTATTCCGATAATCAGTTGGTTGGGCGCCTCGCATTTTACTTCAATGGAAATTTTGGCTCCCTTGGGAGCCTGCCACATCGGATGGTAAATCTTGTGTGTTTTGACTCCCCATTTTTCAGCCTTGTATGTAAACCACTCTTTTTTCCATTCGCCCATGAAATCTTCAATTCCCATGTCCCTTCGAAGACTGGCAACCACTCCCGATCTTTGTAATTCAGCCGCACCCGTTACCTGCATGAGTGACGACAGGTTGTAAGTGTCCGTCTTATATCGTCCGTAGTAATAACCGGCTCCTGCAATTGGCTGCTTCAATTTGTAGTGAACATTTGCATATACCCAAAGCGGTTTTTTCAGAGAAAATATCGGGAGTTGAGCGTTCCATTTTCCTGCCCTCTTCACGGCAGAAGAGTGATGCCAAAACCGATTCTTTGTATTCATGGTATTATCTTTTTCTCCGTCCGCCTGTCCCTGCTGGGTGTAAAAGAGGTCGACAGAGGAAATTTCCTCAGATTCATCCACGGTTAAGCTTACGGCTGGCGACTTTCCATCGGCTAGGATTAAATTCAACTGAGGAGTTGCGGGAACTTTACCCAAGCCCTGCAAATAAGAATCAAACCATATCTGCGTCCCCACTTCATAGGGTGCACTGTCCTGATGATTATGGTGCGGGGAACAGGATACCCGCCAGTCCTTGCTTTGAATTTCCTGAACGGAAGTTTCAAGATCATTGATTCGTCCATGAAAGTCATTGGATGGACTGAGAAAAAGAATCGGGCAGGTGATATTTTTCAAACTCGGCGGATCACTCACCGTGGCTAAATGCAGGGGACTGAAAGAATAACGGTCGCTTATCCCCCCGCATGAAGGGACTGCCGCCTTGACCCGCTTATCCGAACCCGCGGTAAGCACGCTCAGTTTCCCACCCATGGAGTGACCGTACACGCCCAGTTGATTACCGTCCACTTCGGGTTGCCTTTCCAAAAAAGTCAGTCCCCTACGTACGCCCAGGGTGGCCAGAAACCATGAATTATTCCTGGGCGACTCGATTGAATCGAGAGTCCATTCCGCAACTGGAATGGAAGGAAAGGCGTCTTTCCCATTTCGGCTGGGGGCGTGGTATGCATCCAAAGCTCCCCAATCAGTGGTTACTTTGTATCGTGGATCTTTCGTTTTTCCTTCCCAAAATAACTTCACTTCATTGGGGGATACTCGATACCCCGGAGCCGAAATTCGACCGGCCCAGGAAATAGAAAGGGATGCATACCCACGCTTCGCATTAGTCAAAGGTGCTTGGTAATCTGCATACTGTCCACCCCCGTGAATTTGAACCAGTCCGGGTAATCTCCTGCCGCCTTTCGGAAATCCGTACACGCAGGCCATCTTGGCCTTGGTCCCTTTAAACACTCCAATTCGATAGCGAAGCACCCGCAGGACTACCCCGTCTTCTTCCCATTCTTTCAGTACCTCGATTTCCAGAGGTTCTTTCCTCGGGTCAAATCCTCGCCATGCCTCATTCCAGGTTTGCGGGGCTTTTCCCCCCCGCAATGCAGGCAGCGTATCTTCCAATAAAAATCGTTTATCATTTGCATTCGAAGGGGAGATAAAAAGGAGCAGGAGAAGAAAAAGTGGGGAGAATTTTTGTATTAACATTAGTATATTCATCTCAAGATTCTCACTTCCTGGCAAACTTTTGAATAAGTCAGAGTGGGATTTCTTACAATTTATTAGTTATGTTTATGAAACATAATCTTGCACTAAAATAGTAAACAACCAAGGGTGGAGTTTCTTTTCAATGGGCGACAAAATCTCAATCTATCCTGAAAAAATGCCGGACGGGGCAATCTTATTTGAGATTAAGGTAAAGGATCCCTCGCTGATAGGGAAAAAAGCTTCGTTTTCGATCAAGAGAAAGGTGAGTGTCAAGGATTCCCGCCCGGTCCACGGTAGTAATGTTCTTTTCAAATTCAGTTTCAATGTCAATAGCACCAACAAAATTAGGGTCTCTGCGGCAAACATGAAAAATACTTCCGGCTCCTTTCCTTATTCCGGTTCCAAAATTTCCATTAAAACGATCGCCGAAGTCAAAGTAACCACCGCCCTTGTGTTTAAAACCACCACCAGATTCAGTCTCTCCAATTATGTTGCCGGGGATTTGCCCAAGCGGGCCGAGGTCAAGCGGGATCCGAAAAAACTGATTGATCCCAAAGACTCCTTTAATTTTTTTAATAACCTCGGCTCAATTCCATTACGTAATCAAACCGCAAGTTTGATACTGATTATCTTTGGCACGGCTATCCTGATGATTAATCTTTGGGTCGGATACCACGATCAGATTTCTCCGGAACACCAAACCTGGTTTTACAGTCATAATGGATCCGACGGGGATAGTTCATCACCCTTATTTAATGCCTTTTGGGTATCCGCACTGATTGCAATCGGAATTTGGTGGGGGATGAAAAATCAGTTCAGGAAGTACATGGCGTTTCACTTTAAGCCAAGAATCAGGAAAATAGACCGGGCTTCCACCGTCAATGTCGCCGATCTCGTCACCGGTCGAAGCCGGGTCGATCTGATTGATCCGGTGCTTCGCGTGGTGGCATGCAATATGGAAAAAGGGCAGTACATCCGGGGTTACGGGAGCAACCGGAGAACGCACAGTTTCACCCACCCAAACCGGGCCGTCCTGCTCTTTTCCAGACGAGTTCCAATTATTCCCAAGGGTGCACCCATCCACCAGTATTTCGATGAAGAATTTTCGTTCAAGCCGATGTTTGAAGCTCTTTACCCCAGGCAGATGGTCAGCAGTTCCCATGGACTCGATCTGGTCTGGGAAGTCCAGTTGATCGTGGCCGACTTGGTCGATCAGGAACTGATCGGGAATCCCGATGCTTTTGTCCAGAAAGACTTTTATTCCGCATGAAAAAAAACAGGCAGAAGTTTCCTCCCTTTGATGATTTTCTTGACCTCGCAGAAAACAATTTTCACTCGGCAAACCTTCTGATTTTTCACGGAATAAGCGGATCCGGTAAAAGTTCCTACCTGCACTATCTCACTCATCACCACCCTGCCTTCAAAGGAAAGTCCAGCCATTGGATCTGGACGCGTCACCGGAGATTCAATCCATGCGGCATTCAAGGCAAGGACCTGGTGGTGGTGGATGAGATTGTCTCCCCGTTACAAATTCCAGCAGTCCGGTCTCTTCTTCGGACAAACCAAAAAGTGGCGATCGCTTCGCATCTCCATCCCTTGTGGTTTAAAATATTTTGCCCGTCAATACCCCGGCAGTCTTTTAAAACAGATTCCTCCACTGACAAGCTATCCAGCCACTTGAACAGGTTGGGCATTCCCCATAGCCAGTCGTCCCTCGAGGCGTTTTCCCGAAAGTATGGATCGAATTTTGTGGATCTTCACTGCGTTCTTGAATCTGCCCCGAGACAGTCCTTCGACTGTGCACTGAAATTTAATGAAAAATTCAACAAAATCTCCGTTGAAAAACAAAAGAATTGGACCCCTGTCCTTCCACGGTTCGACTTCGATTGATCCTGATCCTTCCCAAAAGGAACTGCCTGGAAGCATTGCTTTTTAAAAAATTTCATTCCCGTTCTTGCCCCCGTCCCGTCTCGGTGCTTGGATGATAAACGCAACATGGAAGAACCAGACAAAGAATTTTCCCTCGATTCACCAAAACAAAAGGGACTGTCCCGCAGACCACTGGCTGAGCGTATGCGCTCCCGTTCGATAGACGAGGTACTGGGGCAGGAGCATATCCTTGGGGAAGGGTGCCTCCTCCCCAATCTCATTCGGGAAAATCGCGTTTCCAACTTAATTCTTGCCGGCCCCCCCGGTTCCGGAAAGACCACATTAGCTAATGTCATTGCCTCAGAGGGAAAGGGTAAACTTCTGAGGATAAACGCGGTGACTTCCAATGCCGCTGAGTTACGCGACACTCTTAAACTGGCCCGCTATTACGGTTCTGAAAACTGCTTCCTCTTTGTCGACGAGCTTCACCGCTTCAACAAAGCACAGCAGGACCTTCTTCTTCCTGATGTTGAATCCGGTGATGTCCGTCTGATTGGTGCCACCACGCACAACCCGCGCTATTATATTATCGATCCACTCCTCAGTCGTTGCCAGTTACTCACCCTTGAACCGCTTCCGGAAGCTGTGATTGAATCAGCTCTCCACCTTGCCCTCAAGGACACCGTTCGGGGACTGGGTGCACGAAACTGCTCGGCTAAAAAATCAGTCACCGAACGGATCGCCCTTCTCGCGGAGGGGGATTTACGGAAGGGATATAATTTCATCGAAACGATTGTTGAAGCTCTGCCTGATGGGAGCGAAGTCAGCGAGGATCATGTGGCCGGGTTCTGTCGCGAACGAAGCATCCGCTACGACCGGGACGAGGATGAACACTACAACACCGCTTCCGCGTTGATTAAAAGCATGCGTGGAAATGATCCTGATGCCTCCGTGTACTGGCTTGCCAAGATGCTCGCCGGGGGGGAAGATCCCCGTTTCATCGCCCGTCGCCTGGTTATCTTTGCCTCCGAGGATGTCGGTCTGGCCGACTCCCGGGCCCTGCTTTTGGCGGATGCGACTTTTCGGGCCTGTGAAACAATCGGACTTCCCGAATGCGAGCTCAACCTCGCCCATGCCACCCTATTTCTGGCCACCTGCCCGAAGAGTAACAGTGCCACCCTCGCCCTCGCCAAAGCGAAGCGGGCCCTCAATGAGGGCACCGTTCAGGCAGTTCCCGATTCCATCCGCGACCGGCACGGAAGGAATAAGAAACACCGGAATCCCGAAGAGGAAGCGTACCTCTACAGTCATGACTTTCCGGAAAATATCTCCGGTCAGCAATATCTCGAGTCCCCCCTCGATCTCTATGAAGCAAAATGTGCCGGGGCTGAAGCCGCAATCCAGGACCGACTCAAACATTGGCAAAAATTACGCGATCAAATCAACCGTAAGTCCTGAATTTTGTGAAATTTATTAGCGGCTGATATTTTAAATCTGTTAACCTGATCTTATGAAACCTTTCTTCATCCTCATTCTGCTTATTCTCCTCGTTCAAAAGGGAATCGCCGAAAATGCATTAAGTTTGAAGTATCAGGATTGGAATGAGGATAGTGACCGTATCCGTGTCCGCTCATGGTATGCCGAAGCCGGCACTTCACTCAGTCAAAACTGGGAAATCGGCGTGGTGGGAATGGTGGATACCATTACCGGTTCCACGCCCTGGGGCAGGCCGCCTTCTGATCAGGAACAGTGGCTCTCTTCCCTCGAAGAGGAAAGAAGAGCCGGGATCGTCAGTCTGTCCAACGCCGGTGAGGAGTATGACTTTGCATTTGAATTTGGGTTAAGCGATGAGTCTGACTACCTTTCCCGCAGTTACGCAGCCAGCCTGTCCCGTGGCTTTGCGATGGACACCCTCACCCTTAGCACCGGTCTGTCCTACCTTGATGACGAGGTGGATACCAATCTCAACGGCTATGGTCCCGGCATGGGCATACAAACCCGCCAAACTCCGGAAGTGTTCGTGGGGGTCCACCGCATCCTTGACGCTCAGTCCACCGTGGCACTTAACCTCACCTACAGCCGGCCCAAGGGGTATTTGAGCGATCCCTACAAACAGGTGGTTCGCTCGGAACCTCCCTTCCCCGGCAGTGCCGAAACCTTCTACTATCCCTACCCCGAGAACCGGCCGAACATGCGCGAAACCTGGGTTGCTTACTTGGAGGGCACACGGTTATTTAAGGAACTCGATGCCAGTCTCGAGGGCTCATACCGTTACTTTACCGACGACTCCGATCTCGCTGGCCACACCGTTGAAATCCAATGGTTCCAAAGACTGGGGGATCGCTTCGTGTTGCGACCATTACTTAGGCATTACTTCCAGGAACAGGCTGATTTTTATATGCTCACTCTCGACGGTTCAGGAATCGAACCAAGCATTCAACCAACCGGACAGGGATCCTATTACTCCTCTGATTACAGGCTCTCTCAATTTGAAGCCACCACTTACGGACTCAAACTCACCTATTTTCACCGTACTGATCTGTCCTTTGACTTTGCCTACGATCGATACAAAGTGAAAGGAACCGACGGATTCACTGACCAACGAGTCTACCCCGACGCGGGCGTGTTCACGGTTGGATTCCAGTGGGGCTTCTAAGCGGATGGAACTCACCAGGCTTACTCAGGAGACTCTCAGTCACGGTCTGTTTCGTCAGTCCTTCAAGGCAATGGGTACTCCCTGTGAAATTACTTACCGGTGTGAATCCGCCAGCGAGGCCACGGAGTTTCGGGAACAGTCACTCGCCTGGGTCCGGAAATTTGAAAAACGCTACTCCCGTTACCTTCCGGATAGTTTGATCAGTCGAATCAACCGGGCCGCCGGAACCGGGCAGTCCGTTGAAATCGAAGAAGAAGATGAACGCCTGTTTAAACTTTGTGATACCTTACACTTTTTCACCCGCGGTTTATTTGACCCCACCACCCTTCCCCTGGCGCAACTTTGGAATTTTAAGGCCGAAAAACCCCGCATTCCGGATGAGGGGGAAATCAAAGCCGCGCTGACCAAAATTGACTGGAAAAAAGTAAGGCGGAAAGATGGACAGGTTTCCCTTCCAGAATCGGGAATGGGCTTGGACTTTGGGGGCTTCGGAAAAGAATATGCGGTGGATCGGATCGTGGAGATGGGGCAAAAATTTGGCATTCCCGACCTGCTGGTCAATTTCGGGGGTGATCTTCGCACGCTGGGTTCTCCCCCGGACTCCCCATACTGGCGTGTGGGGGTGGAAGACCCCAACCAGCCCGGCCAGGCACGCTTCACCGTTCGGGCCAATAATCTCGCCGTGGCCACCTCGGGAAATTATCTACGATTTTTCGAACTCAATGGAAAGCGCTATGGACATCTGCTTGACCACCGGACCGGATACCCCACTTCGAGCGAGCACCTCTCCGCCACGGTAATTGCAAAATCCTGCCTGGAAGCGGGCATTCTCGCCACCTGTTCACTCATGGACGAACGAATGCAGGGTCTCAGTCTGATCGAAAATCATTTCGGGAGTGAGGGCTGTGTCTGGGCAAAATCAGGCCTGGCTTGGAGTAAGAAATTTGATACCCACCTGCTTTCCAAATAAGTTATTAATAACCATGAAGTTTGTTCTGTTATCCTTTGCTTTTCTTTTTATATTCATTGGCTGTTCTCCCAAAGTCACGGTGAGTCCCATGGATCGTGCCTACTTGAATGATTACCTCATGCGTACGGATCGCGATACACTTGCGATCAAAATGTTTGATCACGCCTATTACAGCCGGGAAGGATCCCGTGGTGGCCGAACTGTGGGTGGTGGAGGGTGCGGATGCAATTAAGCAAACTGCGCAGGCGTGTCTCCTGGGTGGCCATTCTGATGGTCCTCCAACGCTCCCCCATCCTTCCACTGGCCAAGAACGCAGTTCTCTTACTGGGTACTATCGTGGAAAAATGCTGGACCTGGAAAGCGGTTCTGCCCACCATATCTGCAGTGGGGGGCTGGCATTCTCTCTCCGGTGCTTCTTCTTATGTTACTTCCAGTCAGTCTAATCCCGCATCCGTCAACGCGGGGGATTCTTTCAGTTTCACATTTTACACCCGTGGATATCGGGCCAACAGTTTTCGCGTCGATGGACTGCCTAATGGTCTAACTTACAACGGAAGTAGTTCGAACCCGATTATCTCGGGCACCCCACAGACTGCCGGTACTTATAACATTGGAATCACCGGATACCGATGGTCAGGCTTAAGTGGTCCCAGCACATCCACTTATTCCCTCAGTCTCACAGTCAACCAGACGACCGTGGTCGATACCGACGGGGACGGGATTGCGGACACCACGGACACCGACGACGACGGAGATGGCGTCGCGGATACTGCGGACGCCTTTCCTCTTGATGCGTCCGAGTCGGTCGATACCGATAGCGACGGTACCGGCAACAACGCGGACACCGATGATGACGGGGACGGAGTTGCGGATTCATCCGATGCCTTCCCGCTCAATGCTTCCGAAACTCTCGACACCGACAGCGACGGCACGGGCAACAATGCGGACACCGATGATGACGGAGACGGCGTTGCCGATTCATCCGATGCCTTCCCGCTCAATGCGGCCGAAACTCGGTCGACACCGACGGCGACGGCACGGGCAACAGTGCGGACACCGATGATGACGGAGACGGCGTCGCCGATTCCTCCGACGCCTTCCCGCTCGATGCTTCCGAATCACTCTCGACACCGACAGCGACGGCACCGGCAACAATGCCGACACCGATGATGACGGGGACGGCGTTGCCGATTCATCCGACGCCTTCCCGCTCGATGCGTCCGAATCACTCTCGACACCGACGGGGACGGCACCGGCAACAATGCGGACACCGATGATGACGGGGACGGAGTCGCGGATTCATCCGACGCCTTTCCACTCGATGCGTCCGAATCACTCTCGACACCGACAGCGACGGCATACCGGCAACAATGCCGACACCGACGACGACGGCGATGGAGTCGCAGATCTCATCCGACGCCTTCCCACTCGATGCGGCCGAATCGGTTGACACCGACGGGGACGGCACCGGCAACAGTGCGGACACCGATGATGACGGGGATAGAGTCGCTGATTCATCCGACGCCTTTCCACTCGATGCGTCCGAGTCAATTGACACGGACGGAGACGGTACCGGGAACAATGCCGATTCCGATGATGACGGAGATGGAGTGCCCGATTCCTCGGATGCTTTTCCCCTGGATGCTTCAGGATCTTTGGACACAGATGGAGACGGAATTGGGAATAGCACAGACTCGGATGATGACGGGGATGGCGTCGCAGATACCGCCGATGCCTTTCCACTCGATTCCAACGAAACCTTGGACACCGACAGCGATGGTACCGGCAACAATGCGGACTCCGATGACGATGGAGACGGTATCGCGGATTCAGTAGATCTTTTTCCACTAGATGCCAGAGAGTCGCTTGACACGGACAGAGACGGGATTGGCAATAATGCGGACTCCGATGATGACGGAGATGGGATTTCTGATTCCAACGATGCCTTTCCCCTCAATGCTTCCGAATCGATAGACACTGATAGAGATGGTACTGGAAACAATGCCGACTCCGATGACGACGGCGACGGCATCGCAGATTCGGTGGATATCTTTCCATTGGATGCCAGAGAGTCGGTTGACACGGACAGAGACGGGGTTGGCAATAACGCGGACTCCGATGACGACGGAGATGGGGTTTCGGATGCCAACGATGCTTTTCCCCTCAATGCTTCCGAATCGTTAGACACTGATAGGGATGGTACCGGGAACAATGCCGACTCCGATGACGACGGCGACGGCATTGCGGATTCCGCAGATGCCTTTCCCTTGGATGCCTCCGAATCTGTGGATACCGACGGCGACGGGATTGGAGACAATTCCGATACTAAGGATGATCGTGCCGTTCCGGTTAATCCACTGACCCTCTGGGCCGGTGCGGACACCACTGACTTGGGAAGCGGATGGTACCAGTCTTCGTGGTTTGGCACCTTCCACGGCAACTCAAACGGATGGACTTATCATCTGGTGCACAAATGGATTTACCTCGCGGAAGTTTCCGGAGGTGGATTGTGGTTTTACGACAGTTCCCTTGACTGGCTCTACACCACCAAAGAAGTTTACCCCTATGTGTTTCAGAATGCCACGGGTCATTGGCTCTATGATCAATCCGATACCGGCAGTCGAAAGTTCTGGAACTCCTCCACCTCTACTACAATTTCGCCGGAATAATTATCATTGGGGATACTAATATCGGTGAAAATTGACCGATTTACCGGGGTAAATGGTCTAGGAATCATCAAAATAGATTTGGTCGTTCGGTTTATTGTATTACTGTAAAAAAGGGGAACCTTTTCGATCATAATATCGGAGTTCTTTTTCTATAAAGGCATCCAGTATTACCCCCTGACTCTCCAAGACCTCCCGCCCTCGGATAAAAGAATACTCACTCATCATTCCTCCCAATCCTCGTCCGAACATCCAACTTCCTCGCCGTTATCGTCATACCCCCAGGAAATTTCCGAGCGCCAAGCCCAGGGATCCTTGACGATTCCAGAATCCAGGCAATCCGCCCAGCCTTGTAAATAGGAGGAATCCTGCCCCCAGTGCCCGGTAATAACTCTCTTTAAATCAGTCTCCACCTCCGCCCCTTCTTCCAGTATACCAATTGCCACATCAAGATATCCCTCGATATCATCACTGTCATAGGAAGCTGTGACCACATAACGGTCATAAAACGGAATCCAGGAAATATAATAATAAACCGGCCAACTGTATCCCGGGCCGGAATCCGCCCAGTTGATCGAAACGACGAGAACCGGATCGCTCCGGTATCCGCGCTGCGGTAGATCCCCCGCATGGTCCTGTTGACGGCTGTGAATGACTTCCCCGTCCTTGACGGTTCCCCAGATGGGTAATTTGGACCGGATGGGTGCCAGAGCAATCCGGGCCACCGCGTTACTCAATGTTTCGTTTTCAGACCGTCCCCCCCGGCCCGGCCGGCAGACAATACCGTTCTCTCCTTCATTGTACTCATCATCATGCGGCACAATTTCAAAGGGGTCGATATCGCTACAGTCTTTGGGCAGTTTACTTTGCAGTTCAAAATATTCAGCCAAAATCGCGTGTTCACGGGGATGGAAATATTCCACCACCGGCGGTTCGCTTATTCGACGGATGGGTTCGCTTGGTTCAGGTAGTCGGTTTTCACTCATTTTGGGTTCTCCTTCAGTTTTTGGATTGGTAATAAGGTAAATTCTATCTCTCCTAACCTGCCTAAACTCCTCTTCGGTTACCATCTTAGGTGACGTCATAAGTGTCATAATCCGTGCGACATGGATTCACAGAAATCCTTTCCTTCACATTTTCCCGGTCAATAATAGCCCGAAAAACGATTCGGTCTTTTTCTCGCCAAAAACCACGGGGACATGGCTTAGATTTCGACACGGATAACCAAGTGCATAAAAGGTCAGGAAAGAAAATACCACAGATTTATGGGACAGTTCAGGGAGCTGATCCAAATATTGTACCCTCCCCTATTCCCTGCAAACTCCTTCCTGATTGAAAAAAGATTGGAAATCCTAGATTAATTCAATTGGTTGACTCGAGATTATAACCACCATTCACTACACCAAAAGAAAAAATAATGGGACAAATATTAAATGCGGAACCCGAAAGGAGTAAATTTGCTTCGATCTCAAAATATATGTTCTGGTTAATGCTTCGAAATTTCGCAACCAGGCAATGGGTATTTTCAAAACCGGGTCAGCAAGCGGGGACTCGAATGTATACTTTGCCGGGATGTATTATCGCATCCCCTTCCCGACCTCATGATGACGAAACCACCGAGGACTATGTTCATTTCTGGGTAAGGGATGGGGCTCTGACCGTCAATGAATGCATTTACCATGATCTCCCAACCAAAGAAATGCTCGATGATTATGTAAGCTTTAGTTACACGGTACAGGAAGCTGGGATTCGAGCAGGAAGAGGTGCCCATGCCTGTTTCAATATTGACGGAACCCTACGATCCTGGGGCGAACAAGGAGATGGTCCCGGCTTACGTATTTTATCCATTTTGGAAATTTGGAATCAATTGAGCGAAGAGGCAAAATCCACCGCCCGCAAGATTCTGGTAAGGGACCGTCAATATATCATCGATCACTATGATGATGATACCGACAATGCCTGGGAAGAAATCACCGGAAAAAGTTTTTTTTCACGGACTGCCCAAAGGCAGGCAATTGATAAGCTGGAAAAAGCCTCAGCCCAAACGGGTATCGCACAGGAGAAAAAGATTCCTGAAATCATCCAAAATTTGAACACATTATTGGAGGAACACTGGGCAAGTGATCTTGGACACTACCGTTCAATTTTAAATGGAAAAGCCAAAAATGGGGCTTTACGGGGACATGAGCTCAATATCGATATTGTTTTTGCATGCACATATAATGGTTTGCCCTGCTTTGATGAACGCATGCTTGCCACCGTGGCGAAACTGAGAGACAAGTTTGAAAAACTCTACCCGATAAACGAGCAGGATCAGGTTCTGGATATTGGACCATTAATAGGACGGTATCCCGGCGATCAGTATGATGGAACCGTAAATCAGGGAGAAGACATGGGTCATCCATGGCCTCTCTGTACGGCAAACTTGGCACGATTCTACTACCAATGCATGGTTGAAATTGCGAATGTCCCCAGCGTAACCATTACCGATGCCATGGAACTTTTTTTCCAACAGATTGGCTTCAGGCAAAGCGGGAAGATTGATCAATCATCTCCGGAATACAACGACTTACAAAATTGTCTGTTAATTGCGGGTGATAAATTGATGCGTGCAATCGTATACCATTCCGATCACTTAGAATTAAGTGAGCAATTTGACCGCACCCATGGAACCTGCATGAGTGTAAGAAGCCTAACCTGGTCGTATTCTTCTTTTATTGCCTCTTCACGTATTCGCGAACATGCAATCTCAAAGATCTAAATAAAGTTTTTATTATTACCTACTGATGGGAAGATTCCAGTATCCGAAATAACCTTATTCAATTCTTGGTCGTTTTAACCCGTATCTTATTCCTGCCAACCGTTTTGTAATTTAAGTTTTTGATCGCCCCTTGTGCTTCACTTACATTTGGCATTTCAATAAATCCAAATCCTTTGGAAGAACCACTTTTGGGGTCTATCACCACAGTGCAATATTCAATTTCCCCAAATTCCTTAAATAGATTGATCAACTCCTCCTCCGTTGTTAACCGATCCAAATTGCGTACGAGTAGTTTCATTTATTATTATTTTAAGATCAATAGGGTTCAAGTGACTAGGATGTTCTACCCTAATTAGTTTGGTCCCTAGATAAAGCATTAAAGGAGAAAGGTTCTCAGATCCCTCTTTCGTTGATAAAATTATTTCAACGGCAATACCAATTTAGATGTTTCAATTCAATTGAGTTTAATAAGTGGGTGGAAATTGATCGCTAAAAAGGCAATGAAGGATGATAAGTAAGAAGGAAATTCGTACCCTTCATCGAATCGTTTATCATTATCGGAATTCAATAGAAGGGAAAATTGGTATTTGGCGTAAATTAGGATAAGGGAAAATATGAAAAAAACATTTCAATTAGCACACGAGAAAATTAAGTATCCTCGAATGATCGAGTCGGTGAAAGCCGAAGTCAGAAAACATTTGAAGCGATGCCGTAGAAAACCCCTGCCCAAAGATGCAGACTTCTGGGACTTTGATTGCAAGTTTGGGGACACCGAAAAATATGCGAAAAGTTGTCATCTGGCAGAAATTGATAAAAACATCAACCATGCGGAAGAACGAGAACTCAATTCATTTTACATCGAAGTGATTGCCATTCCTGCTACCAGGCAAAAAAAACCTAATTTGGAAACAAAAACCTGAACCTGTAAGATCGTGCTTTAAATCCCGGGATGATCTTTACTTGGAGTAATATTTCGCCAATGCCTCCGCCACTTTTATACCGTCAATCGCAGCACTCATAATACCGCCTGCATACCCGGCTCCCTCCCCTGCTGGATAAAGACCTGCTGTATTAACCGACTGAAAAGCCAAAGGGTCTTTTTCCATATGTCGCCGAATGCGGATGGGTGCACTGGTCCGAGTCTCGACTCCAGTAAGCAGGGCATCAGGTCGGTCAAATCCCTCAATTTGTTTCCCGAATTCGGGTAACGCTTCCTGTATCGCTTCAATCGCATAGGATGGCAAGACTGTGGGCGCGTGCTTTCCGGTCAGGTCAGTCAGCTTAACACCTGGTTTATAGGAAGGTGTAACCTCGCCCAATTTTTGACTTGCTCGTCCCGCCAAAAAATCGCCCACCAATTGTCCGGGTGCAAAATAACTCTCACCGCCTAATTGATACGCAATCGACTCAAGGTTCCTTTGGAATGCTATACCTGCAAGGGGATTCTTCTCATCCGCCCCAAAATCCTCAGGCTCAATCCCAACCACAATCCCGGCATTTGCATTTCGCTCCAACCGGGAGTATTGACTCATTCCATTAGTCACCACACGACCAACTTCTGAAGTTGCGGCAACTACTGTCCCGCCCGGGCACATACAAAAACTGTACACGCTCCGTCCGTTCTTTGCATGGTGTACAAGTTTATAATCTGCCGCCCCCACATGTTCCACTATTTTACGAGGATGCTGGGGATAACGATCCTCATTTCCGAACCGTGCCCGATCAATCAATCCTTGTGGGTGTTCGATACGGAAACCGATTGAAAATGGTTTGGGTTCCACAAAAACACCCCGGGAATGAAGCATTTCAAAGGTGTCTCGGGCACTGTGACCAACGGCAAGAATAACCTGATTCGCATCGATTTGGGAGCTCTCACCGCTCGCCATGTTAAAGGTCTCCAGTCCTCGAATTTCTCCCGCTTCCACCACAATATTTTCCACGCGGGTAGAAAATCGGATCTCTCCCCCCAGCCGCTCGATCTCACTTCGTAAATACTCCACAATTTTAACCAACCGAAAAGTACCCACATGGGGCTTACTCACATATAAAATCTCTTCCGGTGCCCCTCCTTTCACCATCTCCTCCATAACCTTTCGACCCAGATGCCTTCGGTCCTTGGTTTGAGTCCATAATTTACCGTCCGAAAATGTACCCGCTCCTCCCTCGCCAAACTGTACATTGCTTTCTTGGTTAAATATTTTTTTGCGCCAAAAACCCCAGGTGTCCTTGGTACGCTCCCGCACCGCTTTTCCACGTTCAATCACCAATGGTTTTAAGCCCAGTTGGGCCAAGGTTAAGGCTGCGAATAATCCGCAGGGTCCTGTGCCTACAACCACAGGCCGCTGGTACACCGGTTTACTTGCATAGGAATTTCCTTCAACAGCAGAGAAGACCGGCTTATATTCCATATCCGGAGTTTTCTGCAAATGGTTTTTTGAAACGAGTAAGGAAATATCCACATCCGCAGAAAACTGAAGATCTAAGGTGTAGATAAAATGAATATTCGACTTTTTACGGGCATCGTACCCTCTGCGAAAGACTTGCAATTTTAATAATTCCTCGTCCTGTAAAGTAAGAATAGTCAGGACTGCTGAACGTAAATCGGATTCTTGATGGTCAAGCGGCAACTTGAGATTGGCAAGTCGGTAAGAAACTACAGTGGAATTATTCAAAATAAGGTCTGGGCAAATCGGTCGATACAGAAGGATTTATTAAATCAAATTAGATTCATTTAATATATCTTATAATAATACCGCCTTTGCAACTCGTCTAAATAAAGAAATATAGAAACCGATTATAATTATGGCTTGCGCATGGATATCCAATTACACCTCGAATCCTTACCAAAAATACTGATTGCTTCGCTTGGCTTGGCTCCTCTGCCCCCCTTTCCGAACAAATTGCTATGAAAAAATTCCCTGCTCTTTATCTCGTACTTTCCATGGTCTATTCCGCAAATTCTTTTGCGGCTGACAAAAATGTGGTTTTCTTCATCACTGATGATCAGGATCCCCACGAAGCGAATAACCTTGCCGGCAATACAAAATATGCCAAACAGCTTAAACGCTACCAAGAAAAATTGAAAGCCGCCCAATCCAAATTTCACGATCTCTGGGTCATGAAGTGGAAATACGAATAAACGGACTACAGAGAACGTAGTTTCCTGATCAATTCCTCCTCCTTCTCGGAGAATTGAATGCCGGATTTGAACAAACTCAGAAATAATCGGTATTACCAACCGGGCATAATTGCTTTGGTAACTCTTCATTTTCCTGATCGTGGATTCAACCGAACCGAAATCCCGTTTCACATCAAGTAGGGCATTTTCATAGGCCTCGAAAAGTTTTTTCCCATTCCCCGGCACCCCTTTGGATTCAAGGTATTTCCCACAGACAATTTTTAACCGGCCCAAAATTCTGTACGCTTCCCGGGTCTGCTCCTGCTTTGCATCCACTTGCTCCTTGATCCGCAGAAGTTTATTCCGTGCCTCTGCCAGTACCGGCTTTTCCGGTTTGGACAAAGTTCGTGCAATCGATTGAGAGATCACATTCCTTCCGGTGGAAATTTTTTTCAGTTCAAGTTCCACATCATCCAACCGGTAGGATGCAAATTTAATATCCTTTTTAATTTCAGCCACCTGTAAATTAATCCGCTCGTCCTCCTCCTCTTTTTTCTCTTTCTCTTCCCGGGCATCTTCTTCCGCTTTTTTCTTCCGAACTGCCGCCGCCCGTTCCGCCATTTGTTTCTTCCGTTCCGCTTCTTTTTTCCGCTGAGCAGGGGTCTGCTTTTTTTTCGATTTCTTTTGGGACTGTTTGGGGGCACCGCTCAGGTCAACCGGAACGACCGGGGTAATCAAAGAAAGACAGATGAGAAACCGAAACCAATTTTTCATTTTTCTAGTGAGCAAAGTTTAGCAGTTGTTGAATTTTTAAAAATACCGGACCATTATCAAACCTCACCATTTCCCGTACATCGGATTGGGGAGTAGAAAATTTGTTTTTCCAAACTCCTTCGTTCGGACACGGGGAAAGTCCCCCATCTGGTCGCCCACATATCCCACCACCTGCAAAGGACCGACTTTTATCATTCGGCCCGTCCCGTCAGTCACTTCCTTTCTTCTCACTTCCTTGAGGTCATCCTTATCGAGCCTGAGCAAAAATAAATCCTTTGAATCCAGTACCCCCAGTAACCGCAGATTTCCCCGGGTCGGTTCGAGATTGTCATTCATCCGGTTACTCAGGAAGACCACCCGGACACCCTTCTTCCTGACCGCGCTCAAAAACTCCTTCCGCTCCCGGAATCAGTCCCGCCTCTTTCCGGTTTACCCAGTCCGACCAGGAATCCTGCGTAAAGCTTAAGCCGGCCTTCCATCGTTCCACCTGATAAAGACTGTTATCCAGTACGGTCTCATCCAGATCCACCACCACTGCCAAATTCCCGGTGCTCTTTTCCGTCTTGACCGTTCTGAGTATCGTCACCGTGGCTTGACGGAATAACTGTTCGCACAAAGTCTTGTGCTCCGTGGACTGGCGAACCCAGCGGACATCATTGGGCAATTTTCCCTCGCCCCCAACCAGGAACGATCCGGTCAGAAAAAGAAATGAAATAAGAATTCCGAACTGTGATTGAGTACGCATAATATTATCTCCCTATTGGTAATTCAAAGTTGCGGTGACCGGATAATGATCGGAGGGATAGCGGCCATTCTCATTTGTCCGGTTGATCTCCGCCGATCCAACCCTAAAATTCGAACTGCATAATACCCAGTCAATCCGGTTTCCAATTAACCGGCCCGTCCATGCGGTGAATGTGCTTTCCTCCTCGGTGCGCCCGGGTGTGAACCTTGCGGAAAGTGTCGATTATATTTCCCCCCACCAAAGATTGATAGGGCTTACTCCCCTCCCCTGAGTTGAAATCCCCGGTGATCACGACCGGTGTTCCTTTTTTTAATTCGGTTACCCGCCCCCTGATTATTTGGGCCGCCTCTTCCCGGGCCACTTTTCCACGGTGATCAAAATGAGTGTTGATCAGAACCAGTTTTTTTCCACCCGCCTGTTTATCCTGCAGACTGATCATATTCGCAATTCGGGGAAGGGATGAATCCCAACTCTTGCTGCCCGGTTCTTCCGGAGTTTCTGAAAGCCAGAAAGTTTCCTGCTCTATCGGTTCAAACCGATCCTTCCTGAACATCACCGAGCAGGCCTCTCCCTCTTTTGGGTCCACCAGGCGGCTCCTTCCGTAGTAAGAATATTCGGGAAAGTTTTCCCGCAGGTATTCCTCCTGCATGGGAAAGACCTCCTGTAATCCGAGCAGGTCCGGATTATACTCCCGAATTGTTTCCACCACTAATTCTTTCCGTAAATCCCAACGGTTCTTGCCATCGTTGGCCACCCCCAGTCGGATGTTAAAACTCATTACTTTCAAACTGAACGAAGCAGATTGCGTAGCCTTACCCAGTACACTCACTCCCCCAAACCCCGTCACACAAAAAAAGACGATAAAAAACAAGTGGTTCATGCATCGATTCATGCCCACATTCAAAGGGGTGTCAGCAGACCAGTCAAGACCGACCACCCGTTGAAGAAAATCAATCGCCAAAGCGTTTGACTGTTGGGGAACATAGCGCTTTGTTGTGCGGGTGAAAATTTCCACAATTTAATAAGTTCAAAAATATGCGCTTTTTTATTCACCTCATTTTTCTTTTCAATGGCTTGCTCTTCAGCGCGGAAACCACATCAAGTTGGAATTGGCACCAGCAATTCCCCTGGGTCTACAATGACGCGGAATCGGACTGGCATTATTGGCGGGCAGGAACCGATGGACAATTCTATCTTTGGAAAGACAAGGATCAGACTTGGTACCGGTTCGACGCAACCAATTCCAAATGGATCTCCACCGTCTGGGATTCCTATTTTTCGAACTCCAACAGCTCGAACAATAAGGAAGACAGTTCCAAGGACAGCTCATCGGACTGGACAAGCAAAGACAGTTCCAAAGATCAGACTGGAAACACCTCAAATAGTCTGACCCAGTCCGTCTCCGTGAACGGGGTTTCCCGGCAGTACCTCCTCTATCTCCCCACCTCCTACAACGGAACCAGTCAGGTCCCCCTGCTCTTTAACTTTCACGGATATGGTGGCACTTCCAGCGGGCATATGTATGCCGCGGATATGCGTTCCCTTGCCGACAAGGAAAACTTCATCCTCGTCTACCCCCAGGGTTCCCTCCTTGACGGTTCTCCCCACTGGAACGCCTCCCCTTCTGGGAGCGACAACAAAAGCACCGCCAATGACACCGGCTTTGTCGACGCCATGATCACTTCAATCTCCTCCACCTACCAAATTGACAGCACCCGGATTTATGCATGTGGTTATTCCAACGGGGGCATGATGTCTTACTTTCTCGGAGGATCCATGAGCGACAAAATTGCCGCGATTGGCTCGATGTCCGGCACCATGCTCGAAGGCAACCCCACTCCCGCCAACCCCGTCCCCATGATCAACATTCACGGGACCAATGATTACGTCATTACCTACACCGGAGGAAGCGGGTACTCCTCCATCTCCCAAGTCCTTTCCTACTGGGCCAGCCAAAACGGAGCCAGTACAACCCCTTCTCTCAGCAACCTGACATCGGGCACGAGCACGATCGTGGAAAAATCCGTCTACTCCGACAGCAATGGCACCCCATGGGTGGAGCATTATAAAGTGGTCGGGGGCGGACATGTCTGGATCGACCTGAACATTAACGGTTCCAACGCCAACCAGTTACTCTGGGACTTCTTCAAGAAACACGACCTCAACGGCCCGCGTACGAATCCCTGACTCATTCCGGGGATTCATAGCAATGTTCCGGTTTGCCCGGACACGGCTCACTGTTAGAATTAGGAATCATGAAACCCAAACAATCCAGCAATCCTGTGACCCGGGTCAAAAAACCGGAGCCCTCTAAAGATAGCTCCGACTGGATTATTTGGGCTGCCTGGGCGGACCGAATTACTTTTGAGGAGATTCGTAAAGTTACCGGACTGACCGAGAGCAAGGTAATCGACCATATGAGAAAATCCCTCAAGCCCTCCAGCTTTCGACTTTGGCGCAAACGGGCCTCCACCCAAAGCATCAAGCACCAAAAACTCTTTCGTCATCGAAGAGAAAAATACTCGAAGTTATAAAGCTCTAATTTTGTTTTATTTCCCTATCTACCAATGCAGATTGACTCTTCATTATCTGGGTCTATTTTTTGCGTCCATGTAAGCTCAAACCGACTTAGGCTCAATTTCGTCGGTTATACCCAAATCACGCATAGAAACAATTAATTTGTCATCCAAAATCTCGGTATTCCATTTCAGAACAAAAACCATTCCCTCCATTGTCGGAAAATAAATTAGGGCCTCCATCCACGATAGGTGGTGCGAAGAAAACATGTCCCCTCCGCTCCTCGAAGAATCAAACCTTCAACTATATTTTAAACAAATTAAACGAATTTCCTATGGTTACTTTTCAGGAACTAAAAAATTAGTAGGAAATCTTTTGGGGAAGAGTTTTTCTCCAATATGAATCTCCCACTGAATATTTTCTGTTTACATTTTCGAGACGACCCACTTTGCCAGGAAATCCCTTAACCTTCACATCATAGGTCTTAAACAAGAAAAAGTTCGTTTCATTAACATTATACATGGGATACCCAAGTATATCGCAATTGTTTTGATCGCACGCGTTACGAAGAGCAGCTTTTTTAAACTTATCAGACGTTGAGCTGGTTAAGGCCATAATTGGGGCCAATGCACCACCTGCGAAAGAACCTGCACTTGAAGTAATGCCAAGCGTACTATCTCCTCGGTTGCCTGCATCAACTCCATCCGCTGTCTTACCCGCGCCAATAGTGATTAGGCCAAGTATTTTCATGCCACTTGCTTCTCCTACAACCTGAGACTCTCCCATTGGTATGTCTACGACATAATCTCTTTTAGGCTCAAAAGAGCCCAGCGTTCTTCCGTCTTCAACGATATCCCTGGAGTTCTTTGCACATCCTCCAAGAAAAATTAATAGTAACATAAGGTAGGTTTTCATAATTATTTACATATTAATTCAACAATTTTAAGTCAACCCTCATATTACAATTCAGTTATTCAGCTACACTTTACCTTGAAGTGAAAAGCTTAAAACTATCAATGAGAACCTTTTATAATACAAAATCTTAGATGCATAAAATCCCCTGTTTCCTCGACTGGCAAAAGTTCGATAGCTTTCATGGCATTAAACTATTTTATTTATAAAAATATCCAGACTAATTTTAGTAAAAATTAATTTGTCCGAGCTCTACTAGCTCATCCTCCTTTTGAGATGTTAAAATTACTCATAGTAATTTAACTGGCTGTAATCTTCACCACCAATCAACAATCAATCCAACAAAGCATCGTAAATTATCCCCTTCAGGGCCCATTCGGTATTAAAAGTGTAAGGCATTACTTGTTCGAGGGTAAGCACCACCAAATCATCCTTCGGAGAAATCCAATAATGCGTACTCGCCGCACCACCCCATCCGTATTCCCCCACCCGGCCGTCCGGATCCCAGTCACTCATTTTCACCCGCACCGAAAATCCGTGCCCAAAACCAACTCCTTCACGTACCTCATCTCCAAAGGTCACCCATCCTCCGCCCTTAGGTATTTGATTCGTGGTCATTAATTTCACACTCTTTTTCTTTAAATATCTTTCCCCATCAAACTTTCCCCCATTCTCAATCATCAAAAGAAACCTCATGTAATCCGACGCCGTCGAACAAAGCCCGCCCCCGCCTGATTTAAAAGCCGGGTTTGCTAAATACCGACTGGTTTTGGGATCATCCTTCAGGGTAAGCATACCATCCTTGTAATTATAATTGGCCGCAAAACGGTCCGTTTTATCGGCCGGCACATAAAATTCAGTATCCTTCATTTGAAGAGGTTTGAAAATCCGTTCCCGAAAAAATCGATCCAATGCAATTCCCGAGGCCACTTCCACTATCCCCCCCAGCACATCGGTGGAACATCCGTATACCCAGTCCGAACCCGGTTGGAAAAGCAAAGGAACCTTGTCCATACCACTGACCATTGGAACCACTTTTTTGTCGCGATAAAGTACACCGGCATCTTTAAGTGCCTGACTGATTTTCTTGTTCGAAGACCAGGCATAAGTCAGTCCGGAAGTATGCCTCAGTAAATCGGCCACCGTTGGCTCGCTCGCCGTTTCAACCAACTCATCTTTCTCTAAGACTTTCATTGCCTGGAGAGACGGGAAATATTTCGAAATCGGATCATCCAGACTCAACTTGCCCTCCTCATTTAACATTAAGGCAGCCACCGAAGTGATCGCCTTAGTCATCGAATAAATCCGAAAGATCGTATCCTTCTCCACCGGTAGATTATTCTCCAAGTCCCTCTTTCCATAAGTGCCAAAATGAACGACCTTTCCCTTCCGGGCTACCACCACAATACCACCGGCAAGGCGGCCTTCCTTGATCAACTCCTCCATTTTTTGGTCCACCAATTTGAGCTTCTTCGCATCCATTCCCACCTTTTCCGGTCTCACCTGTTGAAGAGAACTGACCGGCTCGGCTAAGGCGGTCGTGCAAAAGAGGGGGAAAACTAAAAAGATGAATAACAAGAGGGCTTTCATGTTTCCTGAACTAAGACCCTGTACCCCGCTTGGCAACTTCTTACTGCAAGATATCTAACAATGGAAATATAAAGAGTTAACCAACCCGAAAGTTGACCCTCTCTTCCTCAGGTGCTTGGATAAATATTCAAGCCATGCCTGTTGTCCAAAAAATATTAATTATCCTCAGAGTTCCCATTGGATCCCTCCTGCTCATTCTCTTGACTGTCCTTTCTGCACCGGCAAAACGGCCCAACATTCTATTGATCATGGCCGACGATGTCGGAATCGATGGATTCGGTTGCTACGGGGGAACTTCCTACCCCACTCCCCACATTGACACACTCGCCAAAGAGGGAATGCGTTTTACTCACGCCTACTCGCAACCTCTTTGCACGCCGACCCGTGTGCAGATCATGACCGGGAAATACAACCATCGAAACTGGTCCTATTTCGGCATCCTTGATCCCCGCGAAAAAACCTTTGGTCACCTGATGAAACAGGCGGGCTACCGCACCTGCATAGCCGGAAAGTGGCAACTTCAATCCTACGATCCACCCGACTTCCCCAACGCCCACCGCCGCCGCGGTAAAGGTATGCATGTCGATCAGGCCGGGTTTGATGAATATTGCCTCTATCATGCCTGGCACACCGAGGAGAAAGGCTCCCGTTACGCCGATCCCACTTATTACAGGAACGGATCCCTGATCACAGAAGAATCCGGAAAATACGGCCCCGACCGATCGGTCGATTTCCTGCTCGATTTCATGAAACGGAATCGAAAGGCTCCGATGTTTTTGTACTACCCCATGGCTCTGCCACACTGGCCCATGGTGCCCACTCCCGACTCCGCGGAGTGGAAAGATCCCGAAAACCGACAGGCGGAAAAGCTCGAACTCTTTGCCGACATGGTCACCTATATGGACAAACTGGTCGGCCGCCTGGTTGATGGGCTTGATGAACTCGGTCTTCGTGAAAATACCCTCGTGCTCTTTTATTCCGATAATGGCACCCATCTTAAGATTTCTTCCATGCTCAAAGGCAAAGCCGTACAGGGAGGAAAAGCCACCCCCCTCCAAACCGGTATTCGGGTACCACTGGTGGCCAACTGGCCGGGTACAATCTCCCCAGGTTCCGTCAATTCCGACCTCGTCGATGCCTCCGACTTCTATCCAACCCTCGCCGACCTCGCCAAGACCAAGGTATCCAAAAAGAATCCAATCGACGGAATCAGCTTCCTCTCCACCCTGCTCAACCGCGAAGGTCCCCGCCGGGAATGGTGTTTCTTTTGGTACGACCCCCGACCGGGCTGGGATAAAGATCGATTCTCCCGACATATTTTTGCCCTCGATCATAATTACAAGCTCTTCAATGACGGTCGTATGTTCGACATTCGCGGAACCGAAATGAGCGAAATAAAACTCGATCCTTCCCAGCTCGATGCAGAGGCCAAGACAGGGAGAAAAAAACTTCGCAATGCGATTGACCAAATGATGCAGGGCACCCTCTCTCCCCATGCCCGTAAACGGGTGGATGCTTACGGCAACCCACTCCTCCGTAAATCCACGCCTTAGCAGGTGACTAAGCGGGATCGAATCCTCGGGCCGCTATGACACATATGACATCGTGGCTCCTTCCCTTCATACAGGTATTTAATGTATTCTTCAGAAATGAAAAATATAAATCCGCTTACACCAAATCTTTCTCCTGAACTTGAAAAAATTCGCGACCGCCATATTAGCAGTCGTGATAAATGCTACAGAATGTATGGCGGCTTAGCTTCCAATCTGATTTCCTTTGAAAATAAAATTATTGAATTGGAAATTCGTTTTGCCGACCGGTGGCCAAAACCGCCTGATGTAACCGCTCTCCAACTAGCCACAGGATGGAAGTATAACGAAATCCTCAACCAGGCTACTGGCTACTTCGTCCATTTATTTAAAAGAAGAACGAATCCGGGAGTGGTTGCTCAAGTCCCGAAGACTGAAAATCAGAATAAAGTGGATGAATTTTGTTCCGAATTTATTGCCGCTCTGAAAGCGGCCGCGGACAACACAAATGACGAATACTTAGAAAGTATAAGAGGAGTATTCAAGCAGGATTCCGACGACTAAAACCGATATTTGACAAGCTCTCCTATGACACGTATGACGCGGGCGGAACCTATCTTTTTAACTGTTCCATTGGTATAATACATCCCATGAAAATCATCGGACAAATTGCCAGCCGAAAGGAAGCGGCACTACTCTGCGGAAAGATATTTTGTATTGAACAGGCAAGACCCCGCATCCGCAAACTTTTGGAATTACAATGCGACCCCAAGCACTCACCGGTTGCCCAGAAAACCATGCACCACCTCATGAATGGAGAACTCATCATTGTGGACAGCAAGAAAAAAAAGGTGGCAACCTACGATGAAAAAGAAGGATGCAAATTCAAAGATCTTATTCTCCTCCCCGCCGATCCCCCCAGTCTCAAAATCTATCTTTACAATCACCGGACCGAAAAAGAAATTGGTCCGCTTTCCCTCGTCAAACTTTATTACCAGCTCCAGACCCTTAATCTTGAGATTATCTCCTTCTGGCACACCGGAATCGAAGACTTCATCAACCTCGCCGAACTGAAGCAGAGACTCATCGGCAGCTAGTCAGTGGTCAAAATGCTCTTCAAATTGGAGCCCAACCAAAACCCGACAGTTCCCGAATTTCAACCTCTCTGCAAGACCTCGGCAACTGCACATTGGTATTCCAAAATACCTACATCTACCTGGTATTTTATTAGGTATTTACATAATTCTTTTAATAAGGTTCATTCGAGAACCTAAACTTGTAAGTTAAGATAAATCCAATGATGAGAAGTTTTCAAAATACTATTATCGCGTCTGCCTTGCTACTTGTCGCCACAATTGGACAGGGCCGTAAAAAAGCCGAACTTTATCGTAATTTTCACCGATGATCAGGGCTACCAGGATCTTGGCTGCTTTGGGTCCCCCAAAATCAAAACCCCGGAGATCGATAAGATGGCCCGCGAAGGGGCTCGCTTTTCCAGTTTCTATTCCGCCAACGCGATTTGCTCGGCATCCCGAGCAGCCCTCTTAACCGGTCGCTACCCATCCCGCAATGGAGTCTTTCATGTTTATTATCCCGGTGCCAAGAAAGGATTACGAACCGAAGAAGTTACCATTGCCGAAGTTTTAAAACCAGCCGGTTATCGTACTTCAATTATTGGCAAGTGGCACCTCGGAGACGGCCCCGATGCCCTCCCCCTCAAGCAGGGTTTTGATTCTTACTTTGGAATTCCCTACAGCAACGACATGTGGATTCATAAAGATCAGGTATTCGCAAAGGATGCCGAATTTTTCCAAGGCTACACCCTTGAGCAAGTTCGATCGGGAGAGGCGGGAAAACGGAAGGATCGAGGTGGCAAGGTCCCCCTCATGCGAGATAACGAGATAATCGAGTATCCAGTGGATCAATCATTTATTACCAAGCGTTACACCGACGAAGCCATAAAAATCATCTCTGTATCCGCAAAGTCAAACGATCCCTACTTCATCTACCTGGCCTACTCGATGCCCCATGTTCCACTCTACACCGCCCCTCAATTTAGCGGAAAAAGCGAACGAGGACCCTACGGGGACACGATAGAGGAAATGGATTACCATGTCGGCCGGCTGCTCAATCATATAAAATCCTTGGGGGCAGAAAAAGACACCCTGGTCATTTACACCTCGGACAACGGGCCATGGAATTTATCTCGCGGCCGAGGAGGATCCGCTCTCCCCTTACGAGGTGCCAAGTTTTCCACCTATGAAGGCGGGCACCGTGTGCCATGTGTTATGTGGTGGCCCGGTACCATTCCAGCAGGAACTGATTCCGCCGAGATTGTCACCACACTGGATTTCCTCCCCACCTTTGCATCCCTTTCAGGCGCACCGTTACCAACCGACCGCATTCTCGATGGTAAAGATATCACCGCCATGCTCCGAGCCGGCGCGGATGGAAAAAGCGAATACAAAAAATTCTTTTATTGGAGTAAGAAAAACATCACCGCCCTACGCATGGGAAACTGGAAACTGCGTATTCGAATCGATAATAAATCCAAAACCCGTGACAATCCAGAATTGTTCAACCTTGCCGATGATATATCGGAAGCGAACAACCTCGCCGCACAAATGCCCGATAAAGTCGCCCACATGAGCAAAATATTATACCAGGCAGAAACCGATCAATTAACGACCTCTCAAAAATAGCCTTTTTTTATCCAGCATTATTTATTTAGGAAACCCGGCCCTAAAAAGGATCCTCCTCGTCGAAGTCCTCCTCTTCATAGTCGTAAACAATTTCTCCATTCGAAATTTCGGAACGAGATGTTTCCAAACCCTCAATATCGTAATGAACCCAGTATCCAAAACCGGCACTCACCCCGGACTCGGGGCAAAGTGTACCATCCGGCTTCCACACCGTCAAATCCAGGGCATATCCATCCAGAAATTCGCCTGCCACGCTCATCCTTCCATTCTCATACCACTCCCACCATTTTCCATGCTTTTTGCCATGTCGATAGTGCCCCTGGAAAGAAGTGACTCCATTTTCATACCATTCCATCCAACGCCCATGGAATTCTCCATAATGCCAGTTCCAGCATTTACTTAAAGACCCATCAGCATACCAGCTAACCTGCTCCCCATGTTGCTTCCCCTTGGCATTGCGGGTTATTCCCTTTAATTTCCCATTCGGATGCCAGGAATAATAATCTCCATAATGGCCAATGTATAATTGGTCATCCTTCACAAATGAAGTCATCGAATGTATCCGGGATCGGCTACCGTCTTCTTCGACATAAAACAATAAATTATTTTGTTTCGTTCCAAATATTTTCACCTCGTAGTGGGGCTTTACCCCTATCCCATTAAAGGGGAACTCCAACTGTGGATCCTTCAACTTGTGAAGTTTATTCTTCATTCTATTCTTTATCATTCAACCAATCTTTTCCTTCTATTATTTTCTTTTTTTACGAACTTCCCCACATAAAAAAATGCCTCGATAGACATCTTTAAAATGATTTGTTTTCCATTAAATTATAGAAATCAAACCAACTAACCAAGCACCACATTGAATAGGGAGAACTAAGAACCTAGCACACTCTTTTCAAAAATCAAAAAAAACATTTTTTCTTTTTTTCAAATTAACCACCAAAACCCATCAACTCCCCCACTACCCCTATCCCTTTAAAGAAAAACCTGGACCATCCAATCCGACTGGGGAGCACCTCCGCCTACTCGGCAACCGAGTGAACGGCCTACCCTATGGCTGGTGCTTTTAGTTAAAAATAATTCGTTAAAATTTCGCCAGTTATTAGAATATGCTGGATATTACATCTCCCAGTTTTTAACAACGGCTGCTAAGTGCGTCCTGAAACCATGATGATAATTAGCCCAATTTGATCCAGGCATAACAATATCTTTCATTTTACCGGGTTCAGATGATTTT
>JBJLCO010000041.1:0-75080 GCA_045567635.1 Opitutales bacterium
GAGAATGACCAAGTTGCTTCAGATATCATCTTCGCAACTGCAAATGGTAACACCTACAACTCAGACCCAAAGCTTGGAGATGTTGATGGGGCTAATGGTACACTTGCTCCCTTCCCGACAGCTTCTAGCCCTGCTTTAGCCGGTGCTCAGACTTTGGCAAGTACTTCATTCTTGAATCAAACTACTTACCGTGGTGCATTTGCCGCCGGGAGTAATTGGAATTCGGGTTGGACTAAAGTGGATTCTTCCGGACTTCTCGGATCTGTGCCATCCTACGAAGTCACGGTTAATGTTTCCAGTAATATTACCGCTGACACAACATGGAGCTCATCTAACACTTATCTGCTTAAGGACTATATCTTCGTGGAGCCAGGTGCAACACTGACCATCGAAGCAGGTACTACGATTAAAGCGGATCAGGGAACGGGTGATTCCGCCCCTGCACTGATCGTGACACAAGGAGCCAAAATCATGGCGGCGGGTACCGCGGCTAAGCCAATTGTTTTCACTTCGATTCTCGACACAGGTTCAGGAACAAAAGATCAAAAAGGTTTATGGGGAGGACTGATTATTCTGGGTAAGGCTCCGATTAATTCGAACACCGGTGGAAACGCAGATAATTCTCCACTTACCAACGCAATTGAAGGGGTTCCCACAACCAGTGGTATTTCCGGTATTACAATCCCAGCAGCTTATGCCCAGTATGGTGGAACCGATGCAGCTGATAACTCTGGAGTACTTCAGTATGTTTCCATCCGTCATGGTGGTGCTGAGATTGGAGCCGGTAATGAAATCAATGGTCTTACATTAGGCGGAGTTGGTAACGGAACCACAATTGATCATATTGAAATCTTTGCCAATAAAGATGATGGCATCGAATTCTTCGGTGGCTCAGTTAACGCCAAATACCTGACAGTTGCCTATGTGGGCGATGACTCCTTTGACATTGACGAGGGTTATAATGGTCAGCTTCAGTTCCTTCTTTCGATACAGGATGAAAATTCCAATCGTGCGATTGAATGGGATGGTTCGACCGAATCGGATGACCGAGCTGCAGACACATCTACCCTCCCGGGTTATTCCAACGCTATCATTTCCAATATGACTGCGATCGGAATCGGAGTTAATGGTACCTCCCTACATGAAGACAGCAATGTGGGAATGGAAATTCGGGACAATGCGGCAGGCCAAGTTTGGAATTCAATTTTTACCGAATTCTCAAAAAGTATATTAGATGTTGAAGCCACATCGAGCACCAAAGGAACCCAAAGCACGGTCAATTCTAGTATATACGGTTCTCAGGCATTGCTTCAAAACGGAGTACTCGCGTTCAAGGGTAATATATTTTACAATGGCGGAAAAGGTAACACCGCATTGGGAACTGCCGAAGATGATCAGACCGTTGCGGATGTGATCGGACTCTCTACCAATGCCAATACCTTTAGTGCAGATCCTAAACTATCCGATACGGATGATGCAGATGGATCGGTCGCTCCCTTCCCAACTTCGACAAGTCCCGCACTTACTGGAGCCCAAACCTTAGCAAATACCTCTTTCCTGAGCCAGACTACTTATCGCGGTGCATTTGCGGCAGGAAGCAATTGGAACAAGGGATGGACCAAAATTGACACGGCTAACATTCTTGGTGCTGTACCGGCTTTTGAGGCAACCGTTGATGTTACTTCCAACATAACTACCGATACAACATGGAGTGCTTCCAACACCTATCTCCTTAAGGACTACATTTTCGTGGAAACAGGTGCAACACTGACCATCGAAGCAGGTACTACGATTAAAGCGGATCAGGGAACGGGTGATTCCGCCCCTGCACTGATCGTGACACAAGGAGCCAAAATCATGGCTGCGGGTACCGCGGCTAAGCCAATTGTTTTCACTTCGATTCTCGACACAGGTTCAGGAACAAAAGATCAAAAAGGTTTATGGGGAGGACTGATTATTCTGGGTAAGGCTCCGATCAATTCCAACGGTAAAAGTAACGCGGATAATTCTCCACTTACTAACGCAATTGAAGGGGTTCCCACAACCAGTGGTATTTCCGGTAATTCAATCCCAGCAGCTTATGCCCAGTATGGTGGAACCGATGCAGCTGACAATTCTGGAGTCCTTCAGTATGTTTCCATCCGTCATGGTGGTGCTGAGATTGGAGCCGGTAATGAAATCAATGGTCTTACATTAGGCGGAGTTGGGAACGGAACCACAATTGATCATATTGAAATCTTTGCCAATAAAGATGATGGAATCGAATTCTTCGGCGGCTCAGTTAACGCCAAACATCTCATTGTTGCCTATGTGGGAGACGATTCATTTGACATCGATGAAGGTTATAATGGTCAGCTTCAGTTCCTTCTTTCTCTACAGGATGAAAATTCCAATCGTGCGATTGAATGGGATGGTTCGACCGAATCGGATGACCGAGCTGCAGACACATCCACCCTCCCGAGTTATTCAAACGCTATCATTTCCAATATGACTGCGATCGGAATTGGAGTTAATGGTACCTCCCTACATGAAGACAGCAATGTGGGAATGGAAATTCGGGATAATGCAGGAGGACAAGTATGGAATTCGATTTTCACCGAGTTTTCCAAAAGTATATTGGATATCGAGAAAACCTCGTCGTCCAAGGGAACGGCCTCCACTACCGGTTCTGGTAGCTTCGGATCTCAGGCACTTCTTGAAAATGGTGTATTAGCTTTCAAAGGGAATATCTTCTATAACGGAGGAAAAGGAAACACAGCCTTGGGCACTGCGGAAGATGACCAAGTTGCATCCGATATTATCTTCGCAACTACGAATGGTAACTCGTTCAGTAGCGACCCGAAATTAGCCGTAATTGGAACCGTTGGTGGAACTGGAATACTAGCCACGAGTGCACATCCCCAATCAGGTTCTCCAGCCAAATCAGGTTCGGCCTTATTTTCGGGCTTCCAAACTGTATTCCTAACTCAAACCACTTACCGTGGAGCTTTTGACGGATTTACGGACTGGGCCGAGTCTTGGACCAAAGTCGATTCGAGCGACTATCTGGCTACCCTCTCATCCGATTTGGATAGTGATGGGTTGACATTAGCGCAAGAAATCTCCACCAACCAAAACACGGATCCATCTAAAACAGACACTGATGGCGATGGAGTTGCTGATTTGACTGACCCCAACCCACTTGGAACAGATAACACCCCATCAGGATTATCGAGTGCAACGAATGAAGGATTCGTCAAACAACAATACCTAGATTTCCTTGGAAGGGATGGAGATAATGCGGGTATTGCTTTTTGGACTGCTGAACTAAACAACGGTACGCAAAGTCGTGCAGACTGCGTCAACTCGTTCGTATTTTCCGAAGAATTCCAACAGAAAGTAGCTCCAGTTTCTCGACTTTTCCTTGCCTACTTCATGAGGATTCCTGACACAGGAGGTCTTGAGTTCTGGATTAATGAGAAGTTAAATGGAAAAACAATCAGCAATATTTCCGATTCGTTTGCCGCTTCCACCGAATTCATTAATACCTATGGCAGCTTGGACAACACAGCGTTTGTTAATTTAGTTTACACAAACTTGTTTAACCGTTCCGCGGATACAGGTGGCTTTAATTATTGGAAAGGACAATTGGATAACAGCATAGATACGAGAGGCAATGTAATGGCTAGCTTCTCTGAATCTGCGGAGAATGTTAGTCTAACCCAAAGTCAGATCAGGGTAATTTCCTTTTACTATGGTATGCTGAGGCGAGCACCGGACCAGACAGGTTACGACTTTTGGGTGAATGAACTCAAGATTGGTAAATCGCCTAATGATCTTATAAATGGATTTATCGGTAGTACTGAGTATCAAACAAGATTCAATAAATAGTTTTATAAATTCATAACTAGAACTATTTACTTAGATATTAGTAAGATAAAATTCTAATCATCTCTTAAAAGGTTAGTTTCTATTATAGAAGCTAACCTTTTTTATTTACTGAATATTTTGGACATTTTCAGTGCATTAAATTAAAGAAGGTGGAAATGGGACCAACAAACTCAGGTTTTATCGAAGCTAGCAACAATAAATTAAATGAAGGGTTCGCAATTCGTGGAACCGGTATTCTTAAACTACAATTAAGTCAAAAACAGACACCACAAAACCTGGTTATCCATTATATCCGAACCAATACTGAGTGGAATTTTGCTTCAATAAAAGTCTTCGCTGAAGGAAAATATATTGGTAAGCTTGTTTCAAAAAAAGTTGGCGAAATACGCTCTGAGTTCATACTGCCGAAACTGAACAAAAGTACTACCCTCACAATTTCTCTGAAAATAGTGCCAAGTGGAATTCTTAAATTTCTTTACAGGACTTTTGAGAAAAAAAAATTTAAGAATTCTCCAAAATCTTTGTTGAGGGACTCTCTTCTTATTAAAGAAATTAAATTAGATGAAAATCCAATCTTAAATTACCATCATGAAAAATGTCGATTCTTCCCAAAATTTTTAGAAAAAAATATACTTTCTAAAATTCGCGTTTTTGGTTTTTTTCATCAGACTTTTGGATTAGCTGAAGCCGCCAAACGGACCTCATCTGCCCTAAGTTTGTCAAAGATTTCTTACCATTTGACTCAGATTCCTTTTTCTGGGAAACACCACGGCGAAGATAATTCTCTGCACACCGAAAAAAGGAAACCCCCACAAGATAATAGCGAAATAAGGCTGTTTCACTTTAACGGAGATCATTCAGATCAGTTAGCAAATAAATGGGGAGAAGATGTATTCAAGTGTAGATATTCAATCGGGTTTTGGCATTGGGAACTTCCTGAATTCCCAAATGACTTTTTATCTTGGTTTAGTCGTGTCAATGAAATTTGGGTGCCTTCCCGATTTGTACATAATTCCATCACTTTAAAATCTCCCCACCCTGTCCAAGTCATTCCACTTGCATTGGATAACAATGTCTTAAACCCACTTCATCCTGATAGACAAAAGTTTTCGCTGCCCCCAAATACATTTCTCTTTCTTCTGACTTTTGATTTTTATTCATCCATGGAAAGAAAAAACCCAATTGCAAGTATTCGAGCATTCTCACAACTTATTGCATCGGGGAAGTCAAATACTCAAAAGGTTCATTTAGTAGTAAAAACCAGCAACGCTCACGCTGATCCAGCATCTGCTGAGTCGCTTAATGAAGCTTTGCGTTCAATTCCAGATGCAAAATACACACTCATTGAAGAAACCTTACCACGACAGGAAATGCTTCAACTAATCAATACTTGTGATGCATTAATTGCCCTTCATCGTTCTGAAGGGTTCGGCCTTCATCTATCTGAAGCAATGGCAATGGGGAAATCAGTCCTCGCAACGAACTGGTCTGGTAATGTAGACTTCATGAACGAAACCAATTCTTACCCAGTAAATTTCAAAATAGTACAATTACAAAATGATACAGGATCGTACAGGAAAAGTAATTTCTGGGCCGAAGCGGACATTGAACACGCAGTATCACAAATGAAAAAAGTGCTCGAGAATGAATTTGCAGGTAACAAAATGGTCAAACACAACGCGAAGCAACAAATTAAAGAAGCTCACTCGATAAAAAGAGTTTCCGCAATTATTGAAAATAGAATTAAATTCATTGAATATCATTTAGGAACCAGTCGAGTTTAATGTCTCCATTCAATTTTCCTGTGACAAATTCTGACAACATAATCTCCGTTCGTAATTTGACCAAGCAGTATGAATTGGGAGGCAAACCGATCACAAAACTACGAAAGACTTTATTGGGTTCTTCAATCGATAGTAAGCTTGAACCCGATAAGCAAATACTAGCCCTAGATAACATATCCTTTGACCTGGAAAAAGGATCTTCGCTTGGCATACTTGGATTAAACGGATCTGGCAAAAGCACCCTATTACAAATCATTGCTAATACCCTAAAACCCAGTTCCGGAACTATTACAGTAAAGGGAAAAGTTTCTGCTCTTCTCGAACTTGGAAGTGGATTCAACCCAGATTTCACCGGAAGAGAAAATGCCCTTCTGAATGGAGCGCTGATCGGTTATTCTTCCAGCCAAACTATACAAAAAATCCCTGAAATTGAAGACTTTGCCGAAATCGGTGAATTTTTTGACATGCCGGTAAGAACTTACTCAAGTGGCATGCAGTTAAGATTGGCGTTTGCAGTCGCAACCTCCTATCAACCAGATATACTTATTGTGGATGAGGCATTAGCAGTTGGTGATGCTTATTTCCAGGCAAAATGCTTTGAGAGAATATCCCAATTTAAAAAGAATGGCATGTCTTTGATTTTAGTGACACATTCGTTTGAGGATGTTCCAAAAAATTGTGACAAAGCCTTACTTCTGATGAAGGGAACTTTATTTGCTAGCGGAAACCCACAAGAAATCACTAATCTTTATCTGGAAAACCTTCACAAACCGACCTTTGGAAAAGCTAATCTGGAGGAAACGGATCAAACTTACCCATCAGTTGAAATTGAAACTTTTAATAAAAGACCATTTTACAGAAAGGAAGAACATCGCTGGGGTAACGAAAAGGCTAGAATCCTTGATTACATTATTAAAAATGAAAGCAATGAACTTTTCCCTAATAAAATTAAAAGTTCGGACATATTAACAATTTCTTTCAGCGTCGCCTTTCATTCAATTGTTGAAAATGTTGTACCTGGGTTATTGGTTAAATCAATCGATGGGAATTTTCTTTACGGCACCAATAATTTGCATGCATTTGGAAATAAAGAAATCATTAGCGCAAAAAAGGGGGATTCGTATACTTTTTCCTTCAAAATAAAACTAAATTTGAACACGGGAAGTTATTTAATTTCTCTTGGAGTTTCATCACAAGAATCAACCGAAATTTTCCCCATGGATAGAAGATATGATTCTATATTGTTGAAAGTTGAATGCGTAAATAAAGTATGGGGCGTCGTCGACTTAGAAGCTAAATTTGAAAATAACCAAAAATGCATTCAAAACAGAAAGAATTAAAACTGTTAATTGAAAAATTACCTGAGCAGTATCAGCAAATTTTCAACTGCTCGGATTATGACATTAAAAGTGCCAGGAATTGCGAAATAAGACTAATTTCGATTCTAAAAATCTATGACCAAATCAAGGCATCGACCGGAAGGGATTTAAGAGTACTGGACCTTGGTTGTGCCCAAGGTTACTTTTCTTTTAATCTTTCCAAACACGGCGCAGTTGTAACTGGGGTCGATTGTTGTGATGAGAATATCAATCTATGCAATAAACTGGCAGATGTAGAAAACATTCCTAATTTAGATTTTAGAAAAGATGAAATTCAAAATTTCCTCACTAAAAATCCCTTGGAAGATTATGATTTAGTCCTAGGACTAAGTGTTTTTCATCATATTTGCCACGAAGAAGGTTTCGAGTTTACCCAAAAATTAATTGAGGATACTGCGAAAGTTATTCCGCATGGTATATTTGAACTAGCATTAAAGTCGGAACCGCTATATTGGGCTGAATCCTTAAGAGAAAATGCTGAGGAACTACTCATAGGGTTTTCATTTGTAAATCAAATTTCTACTGTAGAAACTCATCTATCTGAGGTTAAAAGACCAGTTTTCTTTACCAGTAATAAGATTTTTTTATCTGAATCTTTTTTCGCAAATTTTGATAGTTCTTTGAATTCTCCACATGAATTTGAAGATAACGCACACAATGGCACTAGGAAGTATTTTATTTCAGATAAACTTGTCATAAAATATATGATATTTGACCAGGTGGGGAACAGATTATCAAACCAAAGAGAATTTAAAAATGAAGTCAAATTCCTTGAAACCCCAAAGGGGATCAAAAATAAACCTAAACTTGTATATAAGTTTGAAAATGAAAAATATGGAATCATTGCCAGAGAAAAAATTAAGGGGGAATTACTATATAAAGTAATCAATAACTTAAGTTTTGAGGATAAAGAAAAAGTAGTGTCTCAGATAATTTCTCAGTTAATCAACCTCGAAGAAAACGGTTTGTATCACAATGATCTAAGACTTTGGAATATTTTAATAAATCAGAATAAGAAGGTTTCATTGATTGATTTTGGGTCAATATCAGATTCACCGACTGACTGCGTATGGCCCTCGAATATCTTCCATTCTTTTATCATTTTGGTCATTGAAATTTTTACAGGAGATTTTTCTCATCATAACCCGACGAGAAAGCTGGACTTAAGGAAACTGGAAGGACTTAAGAAACTTCAATTCCCCGTTATTAAAATTCTGTTAAAAGAACCGGGAGAACTTTCATTTTCATCAATTCAGAAAGAAATTTTAGCTTGCAACGAAAAAAGTGCCGAGCAGAGGATTGGAACGCTAGTTAATGAGCAGAATTTATCTTTAAATTTACACATTGAAAAGTTAAAAAAAGTTCAAAAAATATTAATAAAATTATTATTTGGTGAAAAAGAAAGTAGATTCAAAATTGATGCTCTGCTTCAAAATATTCAGACTCTTTTCGGCAAAAAAAATAATTATATTCTTTCACTAGAAAAGGATGTTACTCATATCCAAGATAAAGCTGGCTCTCTAAAACAAGAATGTGAATCTATTAAAAAAAATGTCCTTTCCTTATCGAACGAAAACGAAGAGCTTGCAAAAAAAATCATAACTTTGGAAGAAGATTTTATAAAAGCCAAAAATATTCAAAAGCATCTAGTAAATCAGAACAAGGATTTAAAAGAAACTATCAATCAGAATAAACTTAAAATCAAATCTATCTCTCAGCAATACGACCAATGCTTATCTGATAAAAATATTATTTATCAGAAACATAACACCTTAAAGGATGAGAACAAAAGCATTAATGAAGTGCTCTCTAAAAAAACTCATCAAGTTAATGAATTGAATGAATTATCGCACAGTCTTTACGAAAAAATCTACTATGTGCACTTTACAAAACATCTATTTCGAGCTTGGAAAAAAATTACCCGAAACAAAAAATATAAAGTCCCAGTTACAGAATAATTAGTGGGATATCATCATCACTGACGAAGAAGAATAAATAACCAACCTGTCTTTTTCGCTAATAAGCTAAATTAACTTAAAATCCGATTGTTTCGGGAAAAAATTTGTAAACAAATTTCTCTCTCGAAATTTGGAACATGTTAGTGTGATTAAAGTTTTTTATTAAATACAAATTTAATGTGAAAACTAGATGTCTTTATTCGTAGTCTACGAATTCTTCACATGCCTCAAAATACAATCTTGCAACTCTTTTGGGATCCATCTCAATCTTTGAATAAGCAAATGCTGCCCTTCCCATTTCTTTGGCTTCATGTGGTTTCTGAATCCAATGGGATAAAGCTTCCACAATTTCTTCCACTTCAGATTCTTCATGGGAAATTTTTTTAACTACTTCATCAGGAAGCTCTGCAAACCAAGCAATGTTTGTAACCAGGCAAGGTTTAGCATGAGTGAATGCATGCAAAAGAGTACCTGATGCCTCACCTGTACTTGGAAACCTTAAATTTACTACTGCATCCACTGCAGAAAACAAAAGTTGAAATTGTGAGTCACTTACAAAACCAGCGACAATTACAAGATGTCCTATTCCATATTTTTGAATTAGTTCAGTTATTTCATCGCCGACTCCAACAACTAGAAGTTTAACTGAATGATTCTCTTTTGATAATTTCCTTACCGCTAGTAGAAGATTTTCGACTCGCTTGGTTGGCCCTATAAACCCGAATGAGCCAATAAGAAAATCATCAGATTTTACTCCTAAGCTTGATCGGGTTTCATTGAGGTTAACTTTTCGCGAATCGTTCAACGCATTTGGATAAATAGAAGGAGGGATTAATCTGACCTCCTTGGTATAACCCGCTTTAAGAACAGCATCAAATGCAGCATTACTATGAACTACGACCATTTTAGCGTGCTTAAGCACTGAAGTAAGTAATGGAAACAAATCAGGTTTTTCAAATTTTAATAGGTCGTGTTGGGAAACTTCATCAATAGTGGAAAAAGATTGCTCCAAGGTAGAGAACCGATCGGAAGAAGAGGCTTGTAATTCTCTTAAAAGAGCCCCCTTCCCCCTTCCGGCAACTAGGAAGTACAAGACTGCATCATGTAGAACAACTAACCCAGGTTTGTGAATTAAAACGTCTCGAATGCTGGAGTGGAAAAAAGGATTATTACCAATATGATAGATGCAAACATCAAAATTTGTTAATTTCGCAAGACTAGATGGGGACATCACATAGTCATGAATAGGAAGCCCTATTAACTCACTTTTGCCCTCATGAAATAATTCTATTTCTGCTAATTTTTTAAATTCATGAATTAAATGCTCTGAATACGCTGCAATCCCAGTTCTTTTAGGGGGCAAGGGAGAAAAATAAGCTATTTTCAAGAAAGCAACCTTTCAATTACGCTTGTCCATGTGATTTTTTTTCCTTTTATACTCTCATAACCATTTTTTCCCATTTCACATGCAAAATTAGGCGTTTCAAAAATTTTGCGAAAAGAATGAGCAATTGCATTTGGAGAGGGCTCTGTTACAAAACCATTTTCTCCCGAGATTACAAATTCTAGGGGTCCTCCACTGTCAGAATGAGTAACAACAGGCTTTCCAGATAAAAAGGACTCAATGGTCACATAACCAAAATCTTCATCAAAGACACCATTATACACTGCAGTCGCACGGGAATATAAGTCAACCTTCTGTGCCTCATTCACCAAGCCCATGAAAATCACTCTGCTATTAAGCTCGAGCTCTTCAACTCGCTTCTTACAAAAATTCGCATATTTACTTTGATCATTTCCAATTAAGATCAATTTAACGGAATGAGGAACTTCAGTCATCGCCTCTATGATTAATGCTTGCCTCTTCAAGGAGTCAATACGGCCTGGTGCAAGAATGAAGTTTTCCCAGGAATTGCAATGAAATAATTCATCATTGAAAGGGGGCGGGTAAAGAGGTTCCGAATTTAAGTTATTATAATGTGAAAGTCTTTTACTAACCGTATTGGAAATTGTGAACAATGATTTATGCTCGGGAATATATTGGTCATCCCAATGCTTTATCAATTTTGAAACTTTTATTCCTTCAGGAGTAGTATGTAAATCTCCGTGTTGCGTTCCGTAAAGATCATACGCTTGCCTGTGCTGATGTAACATCCACATTACTTTATTGGAATGTTGAAAAAAATAAGCCGGAAACTTTAGAGTAATAAGAAGATCGATTGGAGTTCCATTAACCTCAGTAACATCAAGCAAACGTGAAGCTTCCATTTCATTGATTAAACAAGATGGTGGATACCACTTAAATGGCATGCTTATAACTTCGGCCTCATGACCTCTTTTTTTGATTTGAGCACATAATCCGTCAGCAAGTAACTCCGCACCTCCAGTCGTAAAGGGAACTTGAACTGTGGCAATTCCAACCTTCATTCTTTGGCAGACTCCATTAAGGTAGATAATATACTTTCAACGAAGCAATCAGAAATTCGCTCTCGGCTAAATCTGGAAAGAAAATTCATATAACCTCGATCTATGACCTCTTTTTTTAACTCCGTATTTATCATTACTTCATTTAATACTTTGGCATAAAATAAATAATCAACATCTCGAGTTGGGTATTGCTCGATCAATTGATCAGGACCTAATGTTTCATCGATCGCTGAAGTGGAAGTTGATAGCACTGGTAAACCAATTGATTGTGATTCGATAAGTGGTACACAAAACCCCTCATGCTCACTGAAGCACAGAAAAGCATCTGCATTCAGATAGTACTCCTTTAACTCAAGATCAGTCAGGTTTTTTTTCCAATAAATTCGGCTTGAAATTTCAAGCTCATTGATAAGTTTAATTAATTCATTTTGGTACTTTTTCAAATTTGGATCTGTTCCTCCAATGATAACCAAAGAGGCATCATTATTGTACTTTATTAAATATTCTTTAAAGATACGGATTAAGGCTTTATGCCCCTTATTTGGAGCAATACGACTAACAAAGAGGAAGGAGGGTGGTCTCTTTTTTTCGACACAGAATTCCCTAGGTACAAAATCATGTTTATGAAATGGAGGTACTACTTTGGAATAAAGCAAATTTGGATTTTGATGAATTAATTCCAACCTATTATATTCTGAATCTGCCAACCATATGGCACTTGAAAACTGTGAAACTAACTCCAAAGTTTGCTTTCTTCCTTTAAGACAATGTTCGTAATATATTTTGGAATATGGTTTATAAAAATATTCGGGTGTGATGTTATGATATTTAAAAATAATCGAACCAGAAAAATTGTTAAGTAAGTTCTTCCCTCTTTTCCAAAAGGTACTGTGGTGATAGATTAACATCGAAAATTGGCATAAGTTTAGGTTATCAAAATCCTCGATAACAGGAAATAAACTTGAGATTGATTCAGCAATATTTTCTCCAATCAAATGTATTTCGATTCCAAGTTCAATTAGAACCTCCGCCATTCCAACAATATCATTTCCTATAGCATCACCAGCAAAAATATGCTCATGGCAGATAGCAATTTTCATTTTAGAAATAAAAAAATCAACCTACGAGGGTTTCCACAACACGAGACCATGAGAGATCCAGGCTGTTGTACTTTTCCAATGCAAAACGCCCAATTTTTTGAGCCAAATTATTATCGGATGACAAATGATCAATTGTCTCCGCTATTGGTTCAGCAATGGGAGGAACAATAAAACCCGTTTCCTGATCATCCACAAATTCCAAAGGTCCTCCAGAGTCTGTGCAAGTAATTACTGCCTTGGCTGCTTGCATTGCTTCAAGGGTAACATAACCGTAATCTTCATCTAAAGGCCCAAAAAAAACTGCTAAGCAATTTTTATAATGATGTAACATTGACTCATCAGAGATCTGCCCCAACCAAACTACTCTTTGGTTTAAACCGAGCTGGTCTGCTTTTTGCTTCAAATGTTCTACTTGACTTCCTGTCCCCGCGAAAACAGCCCGAATACTACTTCTAGAAATACTTAATGCATCTAAAAGTAAAGATTGTCTTTTTAGTGGCTCCAACCTACTTGGACAAAAAATAAAAGGTTCATAAGGTCCAGGGGAAGGCTTGAAAAATGGAGGATGGTAAAGAGGGCTTGATTGTATACGATTGTATTTCATTAACCTCTTGGACACATTTCCAGCAATTGTAAATCTTCGCTTAATTTGAGAGATGTACTTATCGTCTCTTCGGCCAATAAAATATTTATTTATTTTTTCTTTCCAACTAAATTTATGGCCTCTTTTTTCATTTAAATCCCAAAGGTCGTAGACAGATCGATGCTGGTGAAGGAGCCACAAGACTTTATTATCATGATTAAGTAAATAAGTTGGAAACTTAAGACAAATGACAAGGTCTACTTTGTTAGAATCAAAATATGTGAAGTTTTGATTTTCCCAATATCTAATTGATTGGGTTACTTTTTCCGGAGGACCGAAATGAAAAGGTGCAGTAATTATTTCAGCACTGTAACCAGATGACCTAAGCGCATTTAATAATCCTTGAGCAAGATATTCTGCCCCTCCGGAAACAAAAGGAGCCTGAACGGAAGCAATCGCAATATTCACTTTAACTTATACCAGGATTCCATGAATAACATAATACATTCTTATTCAAGATCTTGAATTTAAGTTTTTGAACGAAAAATTGAGTTTAAAGCTTTTCGCCAACTTAGACCACTTATGTTAGGATTATTTTCTTTGCCTTCTGGGGAATTTATAATATCCAAAATTATCTCTAATTTATTAAGTTTTCCTGTTTCTAATTCTTTTGAATAATAAGAAAGCCCATCACTGTCGACGGTTCTTTTAAGAAGTATTTTATAAGCTTTAGCAATGAAACGATGACCGCTTTCATCCAACAAAAACCGAGCTGGAATTGACGAAGTTTTGGAACCGTAATCTATATAAAACTTGGCCAACCATCCATGTTTTTCATACATTGCCTCTTTTCTTAGGCGTACAAGTGTGGAAGCTACAACTGAGATAACCGAAGTTTTCAAAAAAATTCAAAATCTTGATAAATTGATGGACTTTTTTAGAAGCGTTGCTGATATTCCGCACTACCAATAAACCCATTAATAAGTTCATTAGGAGATTTACCAATTTTAAGTTCATTCACCCAAAAGTCGTAACCTCCTTGATCTGGAGCTCGTCTCAGCATGCCATAGTAAAATGAAATTACCCGAATATTACTTTGTGTTAGGCTAACATTCTCAGTGGATTCAGAAAAGCTAGCCATTACATTACCTCTGGAATCTACTCCGGTGTCCAATTGTCCTTTCCAGTAATTAAAGCCACCTGTATCAGCTGGACGGTTAAATAGGTTTGAGTAAACTAAATTAACAAAGGCTGTGTTGTCCAAGCTGCCATAGGTATTAATAAATTCGGTGGATGCGGCAAACGAATCGGAAATTGTGTTAATTGTTTTTCCATTTAACTTCTCATTAATCCAGAACTGAAGTCCTGATGTGTCCGGAATCCTCATGAAGTACGCGAGGAAAAGTCGAGAAACTGGTGCAACTTTCTGTTGAAATTCTTCCGAAAAAACAAATGAGTTCACACAGTCAGCTCGGCTTTGTGTACCGTTAGTTAATTCAGCAGTCCAAAATGCAATTCCAGCGTCATCGCCATCTCTTCCAAGAAAATCCAAGTATTGTTGCTTTACGAAAGCTTCATTCGATGCAGTCGATAATCCGGACGGGGTAACTGTAGTGTTAGTATCCGATGCTGGCGTAGAAGTGGGGGCTGTGCTTACATCCGGAGTGCTCGTTGGAGCGGTGCCTGGTGTAGTTGTTGGAACGGCTGAGTCTAATGAAAGCCAGTAGGCAGTGGATGTAAGAGCAGTCCCAGCAGGAACTTGTTGTTGAGCAAGATAAGTGCTCCCACTCGATATAACAAGGCTACCACTCGAATAAGCAGAGTTTTGATTCCAGGTACCGGGAAGGCCACTTTGTGCAGAAGCGATAGTTAAAATACTAACTGATAGGATAAATAGAAAAAGTTTTTTCATGGTATATAGGTTAATTTAGGAAGATTTTTGGGTATATCAAGGTAATTTATATAATTTTATTTACGGTGCTTGGGTTTCAGTTCTGTTAGCCAAAATCCATTTCTGATCAGAGTAACGATAAAATTTCTTCACCCCCCCATCAGATTTAAAGTAAAGCCAGCCGGCATCGGAGACAGAGTAAACAAAAGCTTTTGTGTCATTTGTTGCGTCAAAATAAGAAGGTCCCGTCCATAACCATCCCAGATCAGACTCATATAACCAGAAATTTCCGTTGGATTCCTCCTTGGAATACATCCAACCGAGTTCAGTATGGTAAACCCACCCAGAAGACGCGTCGTAAAAATAACCCAACCACGGTAAATTATACCAATCTCCATAGGTCGAGGAATCCACTTTTGCTATATTTTTAACCAGATCAGAAACATCCGGGGCAGACACCGCTGCAAAGGTGGTGAAGTGATCAGTGGTTAAACTCAGTTTGCTATTATTCTTATCCCAAGTGCTGGTTTTTGCCTTTTCCCATGCATCCTTAGTTGATGAATAGTACATCGCTTGAACATTATCGACATCCATCCCATTTTTAATGGAGGCATTGATATCAACCGGCATAGACAGAATAACATCCTTCTTAAAGTTACCCTCTACTTTCTTGCCATTGTTATCAAAAAGTTCAAGTGAATATCCGTAGTCAGCGGGTTTTTCAGTTGCACTTTTGGATAGCCCTTTTGCAGTCGGAGTAATAACCAACCGAACTGAAGTAACATCTGAGGACACATTAGAGGCACCTGCAGGAATAGTCAGTTCAGTCCCGTCTGGCAGTTTGGTCACAAAATCAGAGGATGGATTAAATGTATTACTGCTTCCATTTGGCACCTCGAAGTCGGGTTGTGTGAGAGAAAGATTTAATCCGGATTTCGAATCTGACGATTTCAAATCGACATCCACTTCGTCTTTGAGAAAAAATAATGCTTCCGTCCCGTTTTCGTCAATTTCACCGTATTCCGCACCCACATGCCAGACGACTCCACTCGGAACGGTTAATTTGAAACTTCCGTTCGAATCGGTGACCGCATCTATTTCGCGACCATCATCCGCCCATGCATACACAGTGGCACCTTCGATAATTTCGTTGGTGGACTTGGCAATTGTTCCACTGATGAAGTTCAATGCACTTGGTTTTGAAATGGTGAGGTTTAAGTCGCTGACATTTCCACTGTCAACTGAAGCATACAGTATGGTGGGGTCAAGGTAACCCCTGTCACGCAGAGATTGGGATAAATAAGCTCCGACTTCATAATTGCCACCCGGAAGTACGGAAATCGAAAAACTGCCGTTCTCATCCGACTCCACTTCATTCCAATATTCGGAAGTTGAGGCACTACCTTCCCGGTAAGCCCATACATAGAGAGTGGAATCGGTAATCTTGGAACTATTCGCCTCGTACATAACGCTCCCAGCAATTTTTGCAGTCGCGGAAACAAGGGCAAAGTCCTGAGTTACACTTTGTCCTGTGATTGCAGTTACTGGATATGGTTCTGCTGGTTGAGCAGGCAGCTTTCTGGCCTGGGTGTCATTTTCAATGTAATAATCAATCATCCAACTCCCTGGGGAGAGGAGCAGACTGTAAGTCCCATTATCCTCTATTGGAGTAGATGCCCAGCCGTCTCCATCCGCACGAATGGCATAAACTTCACCGGTCAATCCCGAGAGAAGAGAACCGTTCAACTTAAAGCTTCCTTCAATTATGGAGTCATTGGCCATCAGACTGAAAGTAACTTGAGAAATAACACTTCCATTTCCATCTTTAATCACAGATGTTCCATTCATTTCTTCGATCGCAAAGATCTTTTCTGCTGGAGGGACAAAGCCGGATCCAGGAGGTAACCAAAGTCCAACTGAGTATGTTCCGGGGACACTTGGAAATGTAAACTCACCCCTCGAATTGATAGGCACTTCCGCCACTACATCAATAAATTCATCTTGAGCAGATGTGCCACTGATATCCTTCGCAAAGACCCAAGCATCAAGATTGGAAACCGGACTACCGGAAGATCCATATACAACCCCTTTTATTTTAGCTCCCGCTTCCTTAAGCACAAAATCCATTGTTCTATTCGAATCATTTTGATTTACTTTAATGCGTTTGGGAGGTTGAGCTAAGTAAGGGGGCTCACTTCCATCCGCGGCCATAGGCAGGTCATAGCCAATTTCCCATCTTCCGGGAGAAACACTCAGACTGTATTCGCCATTTGTGTTTGTGGTATCAGAAACCCATCCACCCACGTCGGACCAAGCCCACACCTCAACATTGGGGAGTGCTTTTGCTTGATTGGTTTTAATGGAGCCCAAGACTGTTTGGTTTCTCGTCGTGAGTGAAAGCTGTCCCACATCCACACTGGAGGAACCAACCCTCACAATTTGAAAAGGCGGACTGCCCAAACCCTTCAATGTCGGGTCAACCCAGATCGAAAGCTCATATTCTCCCGGTTGAAGCGGGATTTCGAAGTTACCTGAAGAATCTGGATTTGCCCAGTTACCTTCTCCTTTCGGATTAAAGGCATCAATAAAGACATACTTTGCGAGTTCGCTTGCGGTCTTACCTTCGGGAATAGCAATACTTCCTACGATCTTGCCACCTGCCATTCGGGAAACTGAAAAATTCACTTCCTTACTTTCCGTGGAATCATCCTTCTTAAATGAAATTCGCTTGGGTTGCTGTTCATAAACCCAATCAACTTTTGTATCCATCGGACGATACACAGTAATTTCCCATTTTCCCTGGCCGCCGGTTAATTCAAACTTTCCGTCATCACCGGATAATGTGCTGCTCCACCCCTCCCCTTCCTCTCTCCAGGCAACAATCTCAGCGCCGGAAATAACTGAACCATTTCCATCCGCAACCCGTCCGGTTACGGTCTTGCTTGGAGGGGCCAAATAAATCATTGGGCTGGATATTCGGACCTTCGAGGAATCCAAGGTGACTTTACCCTTGGTGGTTTCCGCTATCACCCGATAGGAATAAGTTTCTCCCGTTATAATTGTGGTATCCACAAAAGACTTTTTTTGAGCGGTTGGCTTACTAAACTTGGAATTGTTGGAATCCGAGGAGAACAGGCTTTTATAGGAAGATTCTTTGGATGCTTTTCGCTCGATATCAAATTGAGTGGCTTTTACATCACTTTTCCAATCAATCTTGATCGAGTTACCCAATTTCAAATCGTCTGAAGGGTTCCGAAGTGAAAATTGAATGGGTGGAGGTGATAACGTCGACAACTCACCGGGCAATTCTAGCTTGATCGAATATTTACCTGCTTCTGCCAAGTAGAAAGAAAAGAAACCGTCCTCGTCGGTATCACCATATGCTTCACTTAGCGTTACATTACCGATTCGCACTTCTTCGTCATAATCGGGCTCCCCATCACCATTCTCGTCACGATACGCCCATACAAAAACATTGCTCAATGATTTATCCTTTTTAACCCCAGTCTTCGCGTCTTTTGCCGGGTATAAAATACGACCGGAAACATTGGAACCCTGCAAGACTAGATCAACCGCAGTTTTATTCGAATCAGTTAAATTGACTGTAACTGGGAGTGATTCCCTGAATCCCAAAAAGGCATCCGAATCAAAAGGAGGTTCAGCAAATACCATCCAATTTCCTGCAGGAAGGTTCTTGAGTTCGAAAGAACCATCGGCACGGGATACAAAATGATCCATCCAAAAAAGATAATCCTGAGTATGTGCGATAATACGGGCTTTGGGCACATCACTTCCTTTATTCGTCTTCACTTTTCCTTTGATAGAATATCCCACGGATTCCACTCCTTCTTCCATCCATTTGAACCCAAATCGCTCTGCATCCGAGGTCTTAAATCCATTCATTTGAACCGTTCCAAGAGCAGTCAAATTGCCGTCAACTAGGGTCAATGAAGATCCTTGATCCCAAGAAGTGGCTGTCCAAGCAGTGTTTCCGGACTCGTCCAAGGTCCTGAACGCATGCTCGTATCCATCAGCGACAACACTCAATTTATAATTTCCACCGGGGACTTTCAAATTATAAGTCCCGTCAAATGTATCTGATTCAAAATCCACGATGCCTACATCAGGAAACACCATGGAACCAAATTCATCTTCCGCATCGAAAAAGTCAAAGAATGCGTACTTAATTGGTTCTGAGGTGTTTGCGTCCACTAGTTTTATCGAAACAGTCGCGGTGGGCCTTGTCTCCAGTACAAAATTTATTTGGTCCGAAAAATTTGGGGTAATTTGAACTATATCCGCAGTTCCGTTGCTGTCTCTATCATACATTTTAGAAAGGTAGAGTCCGTCGTAGCGTTCAGCTTTCACCAAATAATCACCCTGTGGAATTTTAACCGAAAACTCCCCATCTGATAATTCATTAGCGGTCTCATTTGGCATTGGCCAGAAGATATCCTCGGGGTCATTCGGGTTAACAAACAAAATATCTGCCCATATCGGATTACCACTTGTATCTTTAACCGTTCCGGAGACTGTGATTAAAGCCCTTTCCGAAAGGATTATCGTACCAAGATCATTCGGCCCATCTGAAGTTAAAGTAATTTGCTTACTTCCAGCGAGATATAATGAATTATCATGAGAAAAGACTTCAAGTTCAAAGGTACCAGTGGGTGCCTCACCAATAATTTTGCCTTCTCGATCAATAGAAAAGGAGTGAACCGGATAATCGGTTGCCCTCTGCCCATTTTCGACCGGAAATAGTTCAAAGAAAACATCCTGTACTTTTCCACCACCAGATTTTGTGACCAAACCGGAGATATTTGCCATCTCAAAAGACATACGAAACTCAGCTTCCAATGAGAAATCTTGAGTGTACTGGGAAGACGAATCGACAATTTCAAAAGTAAGTAAGGTTCCATTATCATCTACCGCAAGAGTCGGTTTGTAAGCAGTATCGGTCGAAAAGTCATAGGCGGATGCCTCAGCATGATAACTCCCAGCAGGTAATTTAGCTACATACGATCCATCCTCGGCAATCTCAAAATCAAAGAAAACAGGTTCTCCCCCGTACAAGTCTCCACCTGCTTCGGGTGCCTTGAAAAACCAAATACTGTACTCTTTCAGAGCATTACCTTCGACAGTGTTTACTGATCCGCTAACCGAACCAAATGACGATTCATCAAGATTGGCGAAGGGATCGATATAAGGATCGCCAATTTGAACCTCGCCCGGGAATGTATTGGCACTGAATGAAACTTCCAATAATGAATCCCCAAACTGATTACCGTCAAAATCAAACTTCGAACTGGTCGGTTTAACTGAACCTGACCTTCTTGCTGCCGAGGTATCGTTAGTATCAGTAATCTGTTCGACTGGTGTTCCTGCTGTAGGTAAATTGCCGTTTTCCGATTGAACCGTTGGATGGCCATGACCTGAAACCATATCTCCATGTCCCCCTTGAGAAGAAGCATTCTCCTGTATAATTCCAAAATCATCATCCCCCAAATGAAACTCGTTGTTTGCGAGTGCAGACGGATCAAGCAAAGAAAAATTCTCAATCTCCCGCTCGTCCACTCCCTTGTGTGCTTTTCTTTTGAAATTGGCACCAGCACTATCGGTTTGCCCTTCGACGCTTCCATTCACAAAGGAAAGACTGCCATTGGAATCAATTATCGCAGCCTTAACCATGCTTGGATCCATTAATCCGTAGTAGTCAGATAAAAGCTTTCTGGGAATGTAGGCACGAACAGCAGTATTTTCCCCGGATTTACCATTAAGTGAAAAACTGGCCACAGGATCCCAGGGAGAAGACAATTCAGCGGATGCAACATCCAGGCACACCACATTGGTTTCAAAAATGGTTCCTTCATAAAAACGATCACCACTCATTTCCACGACGATTCCAAATGTGGATCCGATTGAGCCGTCAGGATTTGAAGCGGATGCGACCGGAGCAACCGTCTCCGCTGAAATGGTGAAGGAACCCACATTGCCGTACTCCGGCAACCTGTGCTTAAAAGCGGAAACTTTTGCACCACTTACAATGAAATAACGGGGTGGCCCCATTTCATAGGTAAAAGTCAGATTAAGCATCGTACCGGCAGGCAAGTTCGTGCTGTTTAGCTCAAGATCATTCAAGGTTGCCTCAGTATTCACAATTTGTTGATTGAGAAGTGAGATACGGTAGGACATTCCCTTCATACCCATCATCGGTTCATCATTGGAGGAGGAAGAATTATCCTCGATCTTGGAAACACGAACATACGCCGCAGAGTTGGCAGAAGTAGCATTTTCAATAAAAGCGGATCTCGAATCTCCTTCGCCCCATGAAGAACGGGACGCATCAAATTTTAATCCTGCGTCAAGATTTTCCTCAAACGCTTTCCACGGATCAAATTCACGGGTAAAATTACCATCCGCATCAAAAATTACCTCTGTCCCGTTATCCAAATAAGCCACAATTTCCATTCCTTGACCATCCATGGTTGGACGCTGGTCTGCGAAATAGGGAATTTCGACGGTTCCATCTTTATATTTTTCAGATAGATAGGAAACTGCAATTGCAGGCAGCTCAAATGGTTTCCACTCATTTTGCTCAAAATCAGATTCTTCGTAATTTGTAATCAGATGGATTTTCGCATTTATATCAAGTCGCACTTCGAACTTTCCGCCGTCTTTTTCGATCACCGCAGTATATATAAACTCTCGGGATTGTTCAGGGTTTTCGGGTACTTCCAAGGAAAACTCCTTTTCGATTTCTATGATTTTAGCTCCAGGATTGTCCAATTCAATAGCATCCTTAACTTCTTTGGGATACTGATCCTCCGTAATTTTTTCCATTTCCGAGTAAGCATAATCATCCGTATTTTCCGAATGCAGAAAACTGCCATTCTTATCCAAAATCAGGCTGACCCCAGTATCTAATCCGACACGATAAACAAACTTATCCCCATTCTTTGCGTCATAAGCTTTTTCTGCAAATACCACATTCGCATTTTCGTAATGTTTTTTATCTCGCTTGACTGAATTAACGAACCCTTCGACTTCAGCCATTGGAACCATTTCCATTTCGGGTTTTTTCCCCTCAGTGATCTTTGCTGTGGATTGCTCAACAACTTCAGTTTCGGTTTCCGAGGAGTCTGCATTTCCATTCTTTCCAGTGTGATCACTCCCATGATTATCCGAGACTTCAGGATCCTTTGCTTGACCAGAGCCAGGTTGAGAAATTACCGAGAAAGTAAAGGTTCCGCTTCCTACTAAATCCTTGTAGACACCAACTACAGCTGTCGGTTCAAAGCTTCTATCATTGGCCACTCTTTGATCGTTGGTAAGATCTTCAAAACTACCTGCTCCAGTTAGAAAGTTTAAGATCAATAAATCATCGGCATCTTGTGCTTGATCTAAATTAACCGTTATGGTTTGACCCGCCTTTGAGATATTGTAATTGAAGCTCGAAACCTCTCGCTCAGAACCTTCATCAGTCTCAATGACCCGGTCAGAGCCAAAGGTATATATATCGATCTCTTCTCGCCCATTTTCGTCCGGATCAAATTCAACTCGCAAGGACCATCCGTTCAAACTATCGGGTGCCACGACAGATGAGTTCGAAGAGGCGGTATTGCTTCCTCTCCCAGTAACGGTTAAGGAAAATGGCCCGTTGGTAGTATCCGAAGAGGTTCCATAGTCAGCAATTTTTGTATATTTTCCTGAGGAGTCAGATGTGAAAGTAAGCGAATACTGAAAAGAAGGACCATCAGTAACTGTGTAACTCAAATCAGCAGAGCTTTCACCTGTTTTAGCATATGAGTATGCACCTTGAGCTCGTGGATTATCACTACCATTTGTAACTTGAGCGACAAACCCACCATTGCCATCAAATGAAACATTCTCGTCATATACGGGCCAATTTGAGTCCTGAGCATTCAACACAAATCCGTCAATTGAGTGTGGTGCCGACCAGTTTGAAGTCGATGTTGAAGGTTGAGCAATCACCGAGAAAGTAAAAGATCCGCTTCCTACCAAATCCTTGTAAACACCATCGACAGTTGTCGGTTCAAAGCTTCTATCATTGGCCACTCTTTGATCGTTGGTAAGATCTTCAAAACTACCTGCTCCAGTTTCGAAGTTTAAGATCAATAAATCATCGGCATCTTGTCCTTGATCTAAATTAACCGTTATGGTTTGACCCGCCTTTAAGATATTGTAGTTGAAGCTCGAAACCTCTCGCTCAGAACCTTCATCAGTCTCAATGACCCGGTCAGAGCCAAAGGTATATACATCAACCTCTTTTCGCCCATTTTCGTCCGGATCAAATTCAACTCGCAAGGACCACCCGTTTAGGCTGTCGGGAGCAACAGATCGTACTGTGCCCAGTTCGTCATTATTCGAGAAGACATTGGTTGAAAGAAAAACAAAAGTTAAAATAAATATACTGGATGTGCCGATGTTATGCATGTTTCGATTCATAATTTTATGATTGGGGACTAAAAAGGGGTAAATAGCCTTAAAAGTAAATGCTTTAGAGATAGAGCTTTCTGAGGGCAGAGTATAATTTCTATTTAAAGTAACGATTATGCAACAAGAATAATAAGCCCCTTTGGTTTAACAATATTCTTAACCTCGGGGCTATTTTGGACTGAAAAAAACCACCCCCGTAAAATACACCAGATTTTTCCTTTGCAATAATTTTCTGGACTTGCAAAGCAGCAATTTCAGGTTTGGGAGACTCTAAAAGCTGCTTTTCGATTTGCTTCCATGCACTCTTCATTTTTTCAGTCCAGTTCCCCTCAGATTGCTTATTCTGGGCATTATTGAATTCAGAACAGATATCACCCAGGCGGAAATCAATAAACTTAGGATGGTTCTGATATTCAAGCATCATCGATTGAGTAAAGGAGGAAAGAGCTGTCTTTCCGGCATTGTAAAGGGGCATGAACGGCAAGGGATACAAAGTAGCTAAGGAACTTATGTTCACTATCGTCCCCTTATTTTCCCCTGCCATTAATGGAGCAAAACTACGGGAGAAGAGAATCGGCACGGTAAATAACAAATTGATTTGTCTTTGAACCTCATCAGTTGGAAATTCACCCCATTCGAAGAAGGCACCGGATCCTGCGTTATTGATAAGTAAATCGGGAACTCCATGGTCTTTGATGAAATTTTCAAGAAATACTTCCGTCTGATTAATCGAAGAAAGGTCGCACTGATGCTGAATATGATTGGAGACAGAGTGAACAGACAGGCTTCTTGAAACGGAATGAATTTCGGTAACTGGATTTTGAAGTTTCTGAACCAATGCATGCCCAATTCCCCGGGATCCCCCCGTTATCAAAATCTTCTTGTAATTCATGGTTTGACTTCATGGTAATAAAAATTTTGATCGCGGCGAAGCAAAAGATTGAAATGATGCAAGTTTGAGATGGCAGACAAGATTATTCTTCTAACACACGAGTATCCCCCTATCAGGGGGGGTGCGGGAGTGTATTGTTACGAACTAGCAAATGCCGCTTCTGCATTAGGTTCTGAAATCGAAGTGGTGGCACCCCAAGGCTCAACACTTCATGCAAGGCCAAAACTTCGGGAACTTACTTGGAAAGGATCACAGAGTTGGATTTCTTCTCTTCGTCTCCTCTTTTTTATCCGTAAATTTTATAATCGGAAGGATGAAAAGTTTTTGCTTCATGCAGCGGATATGGGAGTCTGTAAAGCTTTCATTCGTTTTGGGTTCCTACTTCCCTCGCAAAACCGAATCATGGTAACGATTCATGGTTCGGAACTTTTAAAGTTTACCAGAAATCCAATTGAAAGATTCTTTTTTCATTGTTTTCTGCAAAAATGTGAAACCATTCACGTGCTTTCAAAATTCAATTATGAAAAGTGTTCCAAATTTTGCATTCCTGCCATTCCAAAGCTTACATTAATCCCAGGAGCACCATCAAGGGTGGTTAAAAATGACACGGAACAAAACCGGAAAGACCAGGATCCGGAAGTACTTAAAATTCTTTGTGTTGGTCGAATTCACCCAAGAAAGGGACAATTATTACTTCTACAAGCTGCATCTGTGCTTCCGGCAGAAATACAATCAAATATTCAATTTATCTTTGTCGGCCCCATTAAAGATAAAAGGTATCATCAGGAGGTCCTGTCTTTGAGCCATAAATTCAGCGGAAAAATTCAATTCAAGGGAGATATTTCAGAAACTAAATTGTCCGCTTACTATAGCAGCTCACATATCTTTGGCTTAACTCCAATTACCCTTAAGGACAGTGTAGAAGGCTTTGGATTCGTCTACCTGGAAGCCTCTGCTTATGGTTTACCAATCATAGCAACGCGTGCAGGGGGAGTGGAAGACGCGGTACTGGATGGAAAAACAGGTCTTCTATCCAACCCTCAAAACGTAGATGAGTTGGCACGGAATCTTTTAAAATTAACTGAAAGCAAAAAACTCCGAAAAGAGATGGGGATACAAGGACAAAAATGGAGTGCTCAGCATAATTGGGCTAGGATCGCAAAAGAAATTTATAAAGATTCTTAAAGAACATCTGCAAATGCGGGTCTCAGCCGGTTAAAAAACCAAGCACCAATAAGCAGGGTTGCCACTCCAAAAATCCAGGCATACAGAATAGAGCCCCAATCCGGCTGTTCTGCCCAGATGGTTACTTTTCGTAACGAATCAATAATTTGCAGTAATGGATTCCACTGAAGAAATTCCCAAATCTCGGGTGCGGTGGATTTAGCTTTCTCGGCCGAATAAAAAACCCCGCTCGCATAAAGCAGGGCCAATCCCAAAAATGAACCAAGTTGTCCAATATCCCGGATGAAAACCCCCAGAGCCGAAAAAAACCAGGATAATCCCAAAGCTATCAAAAACACGGGGCCGATAATTACTGGAATGTAAAGGAAGGTCTGACCGATTCCTGGTCCCAAAAAGCATGTGCCAATTAAGCAAAGGGTAAGTCCAATTAAAAGATCATAGGCGAGTGCACCTGTCATTGCGGCGGGTAGAATTTCCAAGGGAAACACCACTTTTTTTACGAAATTGGGCTGCCCCACAATGATACCCGGTGCTGCACCGATTATGCCGGATACCAATCCAAGAACACTCAATCCCAAAAATACTCCCAAAGCATAATCAAGTGTAGATTCATCGGGCGAATCCGTAAAGCGCCCACCAAACACTACACCAAATGCAAATACATATAACCCAAGCATCAGTAATGGGTTCACGACTAACCAAAAGGCTCCGAGAATACTTCCCCTGTGCCTGGACTTCACATTTCTCAAAAGAAACTGCCAAAGCAAATCTCTCTTTTTAAATAAACTTAGGATTGGTTCCATTAACGAATCAAAGTATGGCAAAAAATACTACCGTGCGAGCCACATTTTAAGGTGAATTTACAATTCTATTCCAACTCATTAGATCGTAATTGAAATAAATCAAATTACCCGGAGTGGAATACTCAACATCTATAAAGAGCCAACTTTGTAAAGAATCAGAATAAATATACGGATACAGAGAAAGACAGGCCCACCACCATCCTAGATGGTTGTCCTGCCAACCCCAAAAAGACTCGCCATTCGATGTTTCGTTATAAAACCAACCATGCAGTTGATGAAAACTCCAGTTGTTCGGTAATGAAAAAAAGGATCCAAACCAATCCAGTTCCTTCCATCCATTCACACCTAGATCTCTCGCCTGTGCAAACTTAGGGAAGTAAGCCTGAATCCATTCAATTTGACTCGTCAATCGGGTGTATACGGTAATATCGCCGTACTGCGAATCCGCTGTCCCATAGGACACCGTGCCCACCGCCCGCCAAGCACCATCAGTCCAGATAAATATTGGTCCCCCACTGTCACCCACTGCGGTACTGGATTCAAGGCTAAGCGGTGACGCGCTGCTATTTCCATCGCCAAGATAATCAACTACAGGCAAATTGGCCCCCAAAGAATTTGAGTTTGCCTGGGGTGCGTCGAAATCTATGGCGAGGATTCCTCCACGATGAGTTTTCACCACATGGGGTGCATCCACTTCTTCCACCACACGGTCGAGAATATTTTCCCCTCCTAACCGTTGATCATTCTGTGTTGATAGGACTCCCTGAACACCATCCGCCAAACTTCCGTAACCCGATAAAACAACACGCTCTCCCGTTTTTTCTGTATTACCATAATTTAATTTTGCCGGATAAATCTGCGTAATATTTTGTTTTAAAAAAAGCAGAGCCAAATCAACTCCAAGAATATCGCCATCGCCCGCACCTCCCTTTTGTGGAAGTCTGGCAATCCAACTTGGATGGATAACTATTTTTTCAATTTCATATTTTGAACTGTCAGGAGCCTGATCAAAATTGGAGTGTAGAATAAATTTCCACTCGGATGGCGTGGGAGTAGGTGCGGAGGAACTGTTTTTTAAAACATGAGCGGCAGTTACCACAATATTGGGTGCGATAAGTGTACCGGTTCCCAACATACCGCTATCTGAATAAACTGCCCCAACACAAGAGAGATCAGGATATTCAATTGAAGAACTATACTTACCGGCATTAAGACCGAGAGAGTAGTAATTTGAAAAGTCTAAAGTATGTAACTTTCCTAATCTTCGACTTTGATTTCCTGCAAAAATACTAGTGACAAAGATGAAAAACAGAAAGAACGCGAATACATTACTCACGGGATGGAAGTAAATTAGGAGGGGGACTCGGAGGTAAAATATTGGGAGGTGGTGGTGGAGGCGGCAGGTTTTCCAAGTCGATCTCTGTACTTGAATTCTCGGTTGAGGAATTTACGCTCGGTTCTGGATCGCTACTGGATTCAGGAATGGTTGCCTGTATATCAGAGGCAGAATTGGGCGGGGTGAATTGATTATTCGATCGATTTGCAAATGGATTAACCGATGGGGAAGGCGAAGACGAGGTGGTTCCTGATGGGGTTCTCCTTGGAACAAAACCAGGATAGGGTAAACCAGGCAGTGAGGGAACTGGACTTCTTTTATTATTGAGGCTTGGGGATTGACTCGGCGGTCTCGGCATTGAATTACTCGATTTATTATTAACTAACCAGGATGGAATTTTGGGAGTGTTCTTAGGTTTCGGAGGCATGTACCGAGGCATTTTGGGTTGTGCTGGACTTGAACCCGGACCCGGATTAGAGGATAATCCATTACTTAAGGACGGTAATCCGGAACCTGACTTCGACTGAATTAATGATAAGTCAAAGGTTTGCCCCTCATAAAGTATCGTGAGGGTTTCAGTTTCCATATTAAATTCCTGGGCCATAAAGTCCTCATAGGTTTTTTCACTTATACTAATCCACTCGGAATGATTTACTTTTTTATTAAAAAGAGAGAAATAAGCTTTTCCCTGAAGAATAAAATAGCCTTTGAATTCTATTTCCTGTGCAACATTTGGGCGGACGGTTGGTCTCGGAGTTGCAATTGGTGGACTCGGGGGTGGAGGTTTTCGATTTGATCCCGGTTTGAGAAAGGGGTTAGGAGCGACTGACCCGTCCAAAAAGGGGACAAAGCAAAAAAGCATCCATACTACTCTAATTAACACCTAGTTAAGATGACACAAAGAATTGCCTGAGGCAAGGGACAAGGAAATTAGGAATTAATCCAACCATAAAGACGGAAGCCCAGGAAAATCGCGAGTAGGGTACCCAAAAAATTTAAACTTATGTAAACAAAGGCGTTAAGCCACTGGGCTGATTTGATGAAATTCACCACCTCCAGTCCAAAGGTCGAAAAGGTGGTAAAGCCCCCACATAACCCAATGATCCAAAAAGCCCGGAAAAGAGTATCCCCGGAGTTTTGTTCCCAGTGCTTTACACAAACACCAATAAGAAAAGCTCCCAGAATATTAACCACCACAATTGGCCAAGGAATCCAAGAGCGAGAAAAATGTCCTAACAAAACTCGTAGTACTGATCCTATTGCTCCGCCACCGGCAACCAGCAGAAGGAATTTCCAATCCATGATCTTACCGTTTTTAATTAAAACCGTTTACTCAGCCTTTTCGGAAGCTGCCGCGGTTTCTTCTTCTTCAAATTCTTCACTTGAATCATCTTCCTCTTCCAAATCATCTATTTCATCAATTGAGTTGTACTTGAGAACCCTTTGATGCTGGGGAAGCGGTGACAAACTCACTATGATAAATCGTCCGTTAAGCTTAGGAACATCGTCTGCCTTACCGACTCCAACCAGATCATTAATCGCCTGCTTTACCAGATTCATACCAAGTTCTTTATGTTCCATTTCCCGCCCACGAAACATTAAAGTGATTTTTAATTTGTTACCTTGATGAAGAAATTTTTCAGATCTCCTAATCTTGGTCATATAATCATGTTCCTCGATTCTCGGTCTAAATTTCGCTTCTTTAACCCGTTTGGAAGTTTTTTCCTTGTTCCTTTTTTGCTTACTTAACTCGTACTTATACTTTCCAAACTCTAATATTCGACAAACTGGAGGGTACGCCTTCGCAGCGACCTCAACTAAATCGAGTTGGTGGGATTTTGCGATTTTGAGTGCTTCTTCAGGGGGCATAACCCCAAGCATCCCACCGTCCGGCCCAATAACACGAATTTCCCTTGCCCGAATTTTGTCATTCTTTCGAATGTAATCACGGTTATTATACCGCTTTTTATTTTTGCCACTTGGTTTTTTAACCATTTGGACTAGCTGAGATTATAAATTGTCAAAAGTTGCAATAGGGATGGGTGTATATGTTAGGGTACACTTAATGACAAGTTTGCCCCCCTCAAAGCAAGCCTATTTTTATTTTTCACTAGAGATTAAAGCTTTCTCCGCAACTGCAACTCGCTTTTGCATTCGGATTGGCAAATTTAAAACCACCTGCTACCAGCTTATCGGAGTGCTCCAATAAAGTGCCTCTGAGATATAATGCCGTTTTCGAATCAATTAATATTTTTACCCCTTCACTCAAAACAAAGATATCGCCTTCTTTGGGTTCAAGAACAAATTTCATTTTGTAAGATAATCCGTTGCATCCGCCTCCGGTGATACGGATACGGAGAAAATCTCCTTTCTTTTCCCTTTCAATCAATTGGAAAATCTTGATCGCCGCAGAGGGAGAAACCTGAACAAGTTTTTCATTTCCCTCCCGAACTCCAGCCGGTATTTCCAAAGTTGAATGCATATCGTATTGTCTAAGCTAATTGGTTTCTGAACTCAACATGTTTAGAATACTAATTCAAAGATTTACTTTTTACGAAACCTTTGTTTTCAGCCAAAAAGAACTCCACAAAATTCTTAGCCAATGGCGATTGTGAAATCAGGTTTTCCTCTAGACAATTTTGCGCATGGACCACTGGATTTCCACTTTTCATCAAAATCGACCGGTAACTGTGCTTTAACGCGGTTTTATCCAAAGTTGAGACTTTCCGTCTTTTCATTCCAATCAAATTTAAACCACAGGCTAAATTACGGCCCGAAACGGTTACCTGAGGAGGTACATCTTTGGAAACTTCCGCCAATCCCCCAATCATCGCTCCCTCCCCTATCCGCACAAACTGATGAACTCCGGCTCCACCCCCAATAAAAGTAAAAGCCCCGACTAGAACATGACCGCCAATCAGTGCTCCATTCGCCAAGATTACTTCTTTAGAAAGATTACAGTCATGGCCCACATGAGAGTAACCCATTAGAAAACACTGGGAACCAATTTGCGTCACTCCATCCGCGTAGATTGAGCGGTGAATGGTTACCCCTTCGCCCAATCGTACGGAATCTCCAATCTGAACAGAGGATACAACTCGGGAGTCAAAACCTAGATGCTGAGGATCACCACCGATTACGGCGAAATGTCCAACTCTCACATCGTTGCCGAGAATTGCTCTTTTTTTAATAATCGCATGGGCTTCAATCTGACAATTATCCCCGATCACTGCTCCGGATTCTATCATTGCATAAGGACCAACTACGCATGCATTTCCCAATTCCACGGAAGAATCCACGATTGCAGTGGGATGAATGTCGAGAGCCCTTGTCATTTTAGAACATTTCCAGTTGTGGCTCTTTCGCAAGTTCATATGCTTTAACCAACTTTAGGACCTGAAAAAAAGGATTGCCGGTATAAACTTTGCCTGGCTCGGATTGTCTAAGCAAATTTTCAAGCATGGATCGCAAAGTTAACACCCCATCCACACCAAGTCCCTGAAACATTGAGAAAACCTCGCTTACCTTAGTCTCATTCCGAGGTAAGCCGGGAACAATCAACAACCGTAAAAATGAACCCATACCGCTTTCCGCAAGTTCAGGTCCCGGATTGAATCCAGATGCCACCCGGTTTTCCTTCACTTCTTTTTTGTAGAATTTCAATAGCATCCCATCATTATTAAGCATTCCGTTGGTAAAGTCTGAATTCCCCCATCCAAGCAGAGAAACAAGAGCTGCCCGAATTTTTTTTAAATCTCCAGTATACAGACGCACCCCCAACGATGATGAATTCGTCAACACTGCGGGGTTGAAAATGGCCAAGGTAGGCAACGCACCTCGTTTTTTTCGGTTCGTGATTGTCTCCGCCTTACCAGCTTGGCGAACCAAAAAACCGTTACTCTCAAAATAAGCTTCGATTAAATCACTTTCAATATCCATAAGCTGGAGTTAATTCACACCCACTGACTTCCATACTTTGCTCACATCCTCATGGGCAATCTCGGAAGTGACAAATGCATTTCCAATCTCACTAAGGGCAACAAAGCGAATCTTCCCGGCTGACACTTTCTTATCAGACTGCATTGCATTCAATAAATCGGGTAGTTTCAGTGACGAAGTAAGACGGGTGGGTAATTGGTAAGACTGAAGAAGTGATTGAACAGGCTCTTCTTCTTTTTCGTTCAAATGCCCAGCTAGAACAGATAAGCGAATTGCACAGATCAATCCAATGGAAACGGCTTCGCCGTGAAGATACTCACCGTATCCTGCCACTGATTCAATTGCGTGAGCAAATGTGTGGCCTAAATTAAGAAGAGCCCGGCCACCGGCTCCATCTGCCGTTTCGCGTTCATCAAGTTTCACAATTTGAGCCTTATCGGAACAACAGGATTCAATAATATCCGGTAACTCGGGTGAATCGCATCCTAAGGGAGAGGAAAAAGAGAGTAATTTGTACAAAAGTTCTTTATTCCCCAAAAGCCCATATTTAATCACCTCCGCCATCCCCGCAGAGAATTCTCTTTTCGGTAAAGTTCGCAAGCAGTCCAAGTCAATAATGACCGCCTTCGGCTGATGAAATGAACCCACCAGGTTCTTCCCCGCGGATAAATTAATTCCCGTCTTCCCGCCCACCGAACTGTCCACCATGGCAAGCAGGGTTGTCGGCACCTGATAAAAATCAATCCCACGCAAATAAGAGGCTGCTGCAAAGCCAGCTAAATCTCCACTTACTCCTCCACCCATAGTAAAAAGAACTCCAGTTCGATCAACACCCTCCTGGGCAAGAAAATCCCATACTTGGGATAAAAAATTAATGGACTTGGTTGTTTCTCCAGCAGGTAAACTCAAGGTCGGGACCGAATCGAGAAAATCTTTAGCAAATGAAGGCGCCGACTCAGTTAGACCACGATCCACAATAGAGACTACCTTCTTCTCCTGGTGCAAATATTCAGCGGAGATCCGTTCGATTTCAGACCCCAAATCCGTTCCAATGAGAATGGGATAAGATCGATCTCCCAGTCCAACATTTAATGTTTTAAGTACTCCCAAAATATAAAATTAGTTCTTTGGTTCAACCAATAGGAAGGCACTTTCAGCTGGTTACTTCTATTTTCATCTCTGGTAAAATAGAATCAAGATAATCATCAACTCCAAAAGGCTGCAAGTCGTCCGCAGATTCGCCCAAGCCCACATAAAAAATGGGCAATCCAAGCTCCCGGTAAATGGCGACTAATGCACCTCCTTTTGCAGTCCCGTCCAATTTCGTAACCACCAAACCGGTAAGACCAAATTTTTCATTGAATACCCGAGCCTGTTCAATCCCGTTGGTACCAGTTGAACCATCCACCACCAACCAAGAATGATGGGGTGCCTTGTCATTTCGTTTTCCTAAAACCCTTTTCATTTTGACGAGCTCATCCATTAAGCCCTCTTTCACATGCAGCCGGCCCGCAGTATCAATGATCACAAGATCGTGCCCCCGGGATTCTCCCGCCGTGTAAGCATCAAACGCCACGGCAGCGGAATCTGATCCGTGATGCCCGGACACAACCTCCAGACCCAATCGGTTGGACCAGGCTTTCAGCTGCTCCGTAGCTGCAGCCCGAAAAGTATCACAAGCTCCCAGAATCACCTTATATCCGGAGGCTTTCAATTGAAATCCGAGCTTGGCACAGGTGGTTGTTTTGCCGGAACCATTGACTCCAATTAAACATAAGACTTCAGGTTTTTCCTTATACTCTCCAATTTCGTAAACTCCCTCCGATCCCTGGAGGGTTTTTCTCAGTATATTGCGGGCTATCTGTCTCACTCCTTCAGCCCTTAACTCTCGATCGTTCCGATGTGCTTCACGAATCGATTCCAAAATCTCTTCCGTTGTTTCGACACCAAAATCACTTGCATAAAAAGCTTCCTCGATATCCAAAAGCGTGCTTTCGTCAATTTTTCCTTTACCAGAAAGGGTGTCAAATGCACCCTGAATGACCGAGGCACCTTTTTTAAATCCCTTTTTAAATTTTGAAAAAATTCCCACTTCTTTGCGATTAAATCTCTTTTTTTGGTTGGATCAGTAATGTGCAGCAGGAATATTCCACCATTTGATTAGTGCAACAGTCCTTCACCTCAAAAAATTGCACGGTCAGCATGAGCACACGGTCATTCAAATCCCAGGTGTCAGTCACATATCCACCCTTATCGTTTAAAGGAACATCAGCTAAATTAGGAAAACTTCTATGGGATCTTTTTTTTCCGTACTTTTTGGATAAAATTTCTCTTAAATTTTTCCATTGCGGTTCAACCACGTCCTCATAGAAGGAGAATTGCCAGCCCTTTTGACCCTCTATCAGGCAAAACTGAAGCGCATCTCCGTTAAGTTTACTCGCAAGTTCGTATCGAAAACCATTTAATCGGAGAGTGCATTTTACTAATTCGTTCTCTCGCTCCTCGTAAATTTGAATAAATCCAAGATTTCGTAATTTTTGCATAACTACTTTCCTTGAATCCCCTTTTTTTAAATCGGAGAAAACAAATTCTGTGCCCACCTCGGCAAAGTGGGTGGAAGCTTCACTGCCCCACATCAGTGAGGGATGAAGCCAAGCAAACAAAAACAATAGATGAAAAACCTTCACTTTCATTGAAATGAATAAACCATATACCATTTACAGGCTGTAATACACACGCTCGAGGGCAAGGATCGCATAGGATGTGACTAATACAGGATCCCTCTCCCACCATCTCCCATTTTCGTTCAGCCAATATCCCTCAGGGCTTTGCTTATTCAATAATTCCAGGGCCAGTTCCTTTCTCCAATCCCTTTTCTTTCCATTTTTATCCAAAATATGCTCAATTCCACTCAGTGACAAAGCCTTGGCCATGGTATGGTAGTAATAGTATAACCCCTGCGGTCCCATTCCGGGGTTTTCGGCAATGCTGTAATTCTCCTTCAACCAGGTACGGACGGCTTTCAGGCGGGGGTCTGTATCATCCATCTCCGCATAAATAAAACTGAGCAAGCCTGCATAGCTCATACTCCCGTAAGAACGCAACGCGATTGATCCATCCGCCCGTTCTCGTTCCCCCGCCATACTGCTGCCGGGAAAATAAACGAATCCACCCTCGTCTTCTTTTTGGGTGCTGACCCATTTCTCTTGATTGGTCGAAGATAAGTTCTGGCACTTACTCACAAAAGAAATGGCCGCATCCCAGTCAAGGTCGAGATCTTCGCTTTCCTTGGACTGAAGAGTTTTTTTTGCATAAAAAAGTGCCTCCATCGCGAGGTGAGTATTGGAAAGGTCCGAGTGTGCCCACCGGGATCCATATCCCACTCCTCCGTCAAAAGTATTGTCGGTCTTTCCCTTTTGATCAAAGTCCGATTGTTGATTTACCAAAAATCTTCGGGCCGATTTAATCACTTCCTTATATTCCGGATTCTTCGACTGCAAAAGGGCCATCATGCATATGGATGTGTTGTAACATGCGAGGCCTTTCCCATAAATTCCACCGTCAGACTGAACTTTTGAAAGTATAAATGAAAACCCCTTCTTTTGATTGGAAGAAAATTGATTAACCACAGAGAGATCCGGATGCCCCATTGTGGACCTGAGTGCAAGGGCGGTAAGGGCGGGATAATCCGCTTCTCCCCACGATCCAGAAGTGGCATTCTGCTCGTTGTTGAGCCAGGTCACCCCCTTACTGAGTGACCGCTCAATTTCCAGCTTGATCGAAATCACCTCATCCCCAAACACAAAAGAAATTGAACAAGCATGCAGGAAAAAACAGATCGTTAAAAAGCGAGTAAACATTTTCATAAATTAGAAATTAAATTAGCTTAATTACTTTCCTGAGGCAAGTGGAAGCGAATCATGACTGGTAATTCCAACGGAGGCATTTCCTCTTTATTCGCGATCCAAACATCGTCATTCGAACTGTCATAGTCACTGTTGTTCATAATCGCATTTTCATCCGCATATACCGCCAGAATTGAACCTGATGACTCAGCCAAGAAAGTTCCTTCAATCATTCTAGAGCCCGTAAAAATAAATGATTTCTTCCCAATTGGACCGTCGCGGTTTTGATTCAAGGAAAGTTTTTCCATTTCTTTTTCGTATTTTGTTCCGTTTACATCCCAGGAAACAAAAATTTCAAAACAATTTTTCGTGTAGTTAATCATTTTGGGTTCATCTGACCATAAGTTTTCAAAAAATGTTTTCACTGGTTTGGCTTTGAGCAAAAGAAGGGAGGTATGAAAAATTTGTGGCCTGACCGTTGTTCTGAAAAGAGATTCATGAATTTTCCCATTTTCATGAACCACTGCGTACTCAATTAATCCGTTTACCTGATTGGTGGTGGCATGAATGGAAATCGACTTGGAATTTCGGTTTATTGTCACCCCGCCAAATTCATAGATTCCATCTCCCACTTTCCTAATTTCTGGTAAATCAGAAGAGTTCCCATCGGCAAGCAGAGGACTCAAACAAATGAAATTTAACAAAAAAACGGGATTAAAAATGTCTTTCAATCCTTTAGACAGACTAAGGCAACCATTTATCATTGGTAGTAAATTAACCTAAGAGTACGATGCACAAAAGAAAAGGATTTAAATAATCGAATAAAATTTCTGAGTACTTGACCTAAATAATTTTGTGTTTCATATTAAAATGTACTTTTATTTTAAATTTCAAGATCATGGACCAAGAAGAAGTGTACCCCGACGAAAATCAAGTTCCCCAGGAAGACTACACGGAGGAATATCAGTCTGTAACCGTTGCCCCTCCACTCGAAGGTGCTTTCAGTAAATACATGCGAGAATATCGTTTACTCAACAGTTTATTGGTATCCCTCCTTTGCCTGACGATTATTATGGCCTCGATTTGGGGGATGATGATGGGTCTTGCACTCAGTGGAGAAGGCAACTCCGACTTTTCAGACGGAGGTACTGCCCCTGCCGCACAGAAGCAGGAAAAGCAAAAGGTCGTCAAGCTCATGCAAAGGCAGAAAAAAGCACAGCCCACCACTCAGCAAACTTTCACAACCACTGCAATTTCGGATATCACTTTACCCGACTTTAATGAATTGGATGTGAAAGATTTGGCTCCAGTTGTGGAAGCGGCGGCACCCACCATGTCCGCGGCCGGAATGAATAATGATCAAATGAAAAAGGCGATGGCCGGAATCGGTTTGTCTTTACCTAAAACCATGCAACAACGTTGCGATCCAAAGAAGCGAATTGCCCGCCTGAAATCTGGGGGTGGAAAAACTCAGACTGAAGCCGCAATTATTAAAGGGTTAAATTGGCTCAAAACCATGCAGAGTGAGGATGGATCATGGGGAGCGAATGATAAAGACGAAACAGGAAAAGCCCCCAAAATTGATGCCCACCACAAGAAAGCGATGACAGGAATGGCTCTACTTTGCTACCTCGGACATTGTGAGTTGCAGGATTCACCTCAATACGGTCCTACTGTCCAAAAAGCCATTAATTATATTACTTCCATGCCTCCGGATGAAGATGTGGGAGCAGGTAATCGTGGTTCTTATGCCCACCCGATCCGCACCTATGCCCTGTGTGAGGCATACACCATGACGAAAATCAAAAAATTAGAAGTCTATGCCAAGCGTGCTGCAGAATTAGTCATTAAAGGACAAAATGAATCAGGCGGTTGGGCGTATGCTTATGGCAAAGGGCCTGCTGCTCATACAGACCTTTCGGTGGCAGGATGGAATATACAAGCGTTAAAGGCCGCAGCCCTCACTGGGATAGAAATTTCGGGGCTGGATGAATCAATGGACAAAGCAATCGCTTATGTGAAAAGGTGTCAGGATAAACAGGGTAAATTTGCTTACCAGGAAGGTGGGGGAGGAAAAGCAAGTTTAACCGGAACCGGTGTTCTTTCCTTGCAAATTTGGAAAAACGCGAAGTCCGAAGAGGCCGATAAAGGACTGCAGTGGATTGTGCAAAATGAGGCAGTAAAAAAGGAATGGAGTACAATTGATGTGTACGGATGGTACTATAATGCACAAGCATGCTTTCAGGCTACCGGAGTTTCCGGTGGATCAAAATACTGGAAAGCATGGAACAAGGATTTTCAACAAACTGTATGCGGAAATCAGGCTGCGGATGGCCATTGGCCTCATGGCAACCATTTTCACGGGGGACACCGATATTTATCGGACCACAATGGCTATACTGATGTTGGAAGTGTATTACCGTTACATGCCCTCCACCAAGGTTTAATTTCTAAATTTTTTCGCCCAAGCTTGTCACTTGGTCCACTTTACTATATGATGACCCCCATGAAAATTATAGGACTTGTTTTCACTCTTTTGTTCCACGCTGCAATCTTTGCAAATGCCGAAAAAAAGGCCGATGCTCAGGAGATTACCATCTCTGGAAATGATACCATGCAGTTTGATGTCAAAAATTTTGAGGTCACCGCGGGCAAAGAAGTTAAGATTGTGTTTAAAAATTCAGGCAAACTCCCCAAAATTGCGATGGGGCATAACCTTGTTCTTCTCAAAAAAGGGGTGTCCGCCATTGCATTCGGGCAGAAAGCGTTGGGTGCAGGAGCCAACGCAGTGAACCCCCTGCCCGACTCGATTAAAGAAGATGTGATTGCCAGTACCAAGTTATTGGGCCCCGGCGAAGAGGAAGTCATTTCTTTTACTGCACCGAAGGAAAAAGGTGCCTACGAATATGTCTGCACATTTCCCGGTCATTTTGCGATGATGCGCGGCACGATGACGGTCAAATAGCTTCCACTCTTAGGGGCAGGGATACAACCTGTCCCCAATATGACTACTTGACAATTTTGCCTTTGGGCGAAATACAAATGGTATGTCCATTGAACAAGAGAAAAAATACTTAAGAGATGCTGAGTCCAAAGGGCTTTACTCGTGCTTAGCAGCCTACACTAAACTGTCCGGTCCGGGTTGGCTTCAAAGTGCAATCACGCTTGGAGGAGGTTCGCTTGCTTCCAGTCTCTTTTTGGGTGTGCTTGCGGGCCTATTCTCTCCTATGGCTCCAACCTATTGCGATCATACTCGGTATCATTATGCTCTGTGCGATCAGCCATGTGACTCTTTCAACCGGACAAAGTCCATTTGTTTCAATCAATAGTGAAATCAATCCGGTTTTAGGATGGGGTTGGGCAATCGCCACTATAATGGCAAATATTGTTTGGTGTTTACCCCAGTTTACATTGGGAACGGCCGCCGTTACGCAAAATCTTGTACCTTCCCTTAATCACACCGGTGGAAAGGTCTTGGTGGTCCTTGTCCTCGTCCTTACCGCAGGATTGGTTATCTGGGCCTATGACCGCGGAAATCGAGGAGTTAAAATTTTTGACCTAATCCTGAAAATTATGGTCGGGCTCGTGGTGCTGTCTTTTTTTGGGGTGGTCATCAAAATGGGTACGGCTGGAGATTTACCATGGAATGAAATTGCCGCCGGATTTATTCCGGATTTTTCGCTTTTTTCGCAGCCGGCTGAAGTATACACCCCCTTTTTGGAGGGGACTGGGGAATTCCGTTCATTCTGGGAAAATAAAATTATCAGTCTTCAAAAAGATGTAATGATTGCCGCAGCCGCCACTGCAGTGGGAATTAATATGACTTTTTTCATGCCCTTCGTACTGCTCAACCGAAAATGGGGAAGAGAGCACCGTGGACTGGCTAAATTTGACTTGTGGACCGCCCTTCTCATTCCATACGTGGTTGCCACCTCTTGCGTGGTAATCGCAGCAGGCTCCCAATTTAATGGAAAACCTGAATCTGCTTATCAGGATTATGAAAATCGGGTATTACACTCCAATTTAGCCAAGGGATACGGCGATTTCATGACTGAAAGACTGTCACTCGAGTTGGGAAAGGAAGAATTTAACAAACTCGCTCCCATCCAAAAAAAGGAAAGGATGAGATCGATTCCGGAGCCAGATAAACAGCTGGCTGCCATGCTGGTGAAAAGAGACGCTTTTAACCTTGCCGCATCCCTGGAATCGCTGATGGAAAATAAAACCTTCTCACACTACATATTCGGGATTGGAGTCGTCGGTATGGCCCTTTCGACAATTATTATACTGATGACGATTAATGGACATGCAATCTGTGAGGTACTCGGAAAACCGCACAAAGGTCCAGTTTTCCTTGGAGGGGCTTATATTGCCGGGATCGGAGTCTTGGGGCCTTTCGTATGGAGTGATGCTGCATTCTGGTTGGCGGTTCCCACATCGATACTAGGCTTCACCTTAATTCCGGTTGCCTACCTCAGCTTCTTTTTACTCCTCAATAGCAAAAATGTGTTGGGCCGAGAAAGACCCAGTGGAATGGGACGGATCATTTGGAACACAGGGTTGATTCTGTCTCTTGCAATCATGGGGACTGCTGCTTTTTATGTTGCCTGGAATAAAACCTGGGGAGATATCCCTTTTGGACGATTCGCTTTGGTTGGATTTGGTATTCTTCTCCTGATCGGGCACTTTACTTTAAAAAACAAAAAACTTGAACGAAAAGTGAGTGCGATAGAATTGAAGTTTCAACAACTGAAAAAATCGTCTGAATCGAATTCCAACTAAACTCCAGGGTCCAAAATTTTAAATCGGTTTCAAATCACTTTGTTTCCAGGGGAATCCACTTCCTTACTTCGCCCTCCGGTCCAACTTTAGAAAAAAGAACCCATGCCTCCCCGGTTGTAGTGTCAATTTTGACCAGCCGCTTGTAAAGAAATGGTTTTTTGTCCTCCGAGTAATATTCCGCACTGATTATTTGGAACTTCCCATTTTTATTTGTCATTGAACCAAAGCTTGGCGGTGGCGGAATATTCATCGGCAAATTGGGCCTAACCGAGGGGGTGGACAGGGGCACTTGCGATTGAGCAAAAACCGAAAAAGGTAAGATAAGCAAAATAATGGAGGTTCGAAATGTAGCTTTGAATAATTGTTTCATTTTTATTGGAGGGAAAGATTGTAATTACTGTTTTTCTGATTCGCTTTTACAGCACAGAATGGCAACAAAATAATCTTCCTTACCCCAAGTCGTGCTCGTGAAATTTTGTAGATAAAAACAAGAAATTATAGACAGTGAGCTTAGTTTTCCAGACACAAAAAAGCCGTCGACCTTGCCCAAGTCGACGGCCAGTTTGATATCGTGCGTTACCGCACAATATATCCGTGCTTAAATAAAACATGAACACTGCACCAATTCCATGCAAAAGGAAAAGTTAACTATTTAACTTTTTAATTCTATAATTTATTTTCATGTGCTACACATTTTAAAATAATAGAATAGTTTAATTTTTTCTGCTATGCTTCCTCTTCCTGAATGAAAACGACTGCCTGGTACCAAATTTCGTCTTCCCTGAGGGGACCGCCCAGGCATTGCCAGCGTGCCGAAGACCTAAAAATGAATCCTTCGGTATCTTTGTATTCCTTTTGAATACATTCATTCACAATCTCGCTTAACTCTTTTGCGGAGGATGCTTTAATTACCTTGTACTTCCTTTGAACCGTTATCATTTTAGTAGTGTTATTTGATTTGATACAAATTTTGAAGCCAAAACATAAAGGCAATCGAATACTTATGTGCTAAGGCAAATAATGATGTTTAAATTTTAACCTTAATTACATTACACTACCATTCCCATTGGTTATACCCCACTTCATCCAAAAAATTTCATTTTATGGCAAGACAATCTTCTACTAATCCGGAATCGGAATCACTTTCAAACAACGATGTTCAGGCAATCCAGGAACTGCAAGAAACTTTTGTTACTATTAAGAGTGAACTTAGTCGGGTAATTATCGGTCAGGACGAAGCAATTGAAAGAATTTTTCTCTGTATCCTTTCAAAAGGGCACGCTCTCCTCATGGGGGTACCCGGCCTGGCCAAAACGCTGCTTGTCAACTCGATTGCCCAAACCACATCACTGTCTTTCGGCCGTATTCAATTCACTCCGGACTTAATGCCTTCCGATGTGACGGGGACAGAAATACTACAGAATAAAAAGGATGGGGACGGACGGGAATTCGTCTTCATTAAGGGTCCCATTTTTGCGAATGTCATCCTCGCGGATGAGATTAATCGTACTCCACCGAAAACCCAGTCCGCACTTCTGGAGGCAATGCAGGAAAAAAGAATAACCGTTGCCGGAAAAAACCACTTGCTTCAGGAACCTTTTTTTGTCCTCGCCACCCAGAACCCCATTGAACAGGAGGGCACCTACCCGTTACCCGAAGCCCAGCTCGACCGATTTATGTTCCTGATCAGGATGAAATACCCGAGCAGGGACGAGGAGATACAAATAGCAAAACAGACCACAAGTGGAAAAACTCCAAAACTGAAAAAAGTTATTTCCGGAAAAAAGCTGAAGGAGCTCCAAGATCTGGTCGAGAAAGTTCCCGTGCCCAATCATGTGCATGAACTTGCGGTGGATTTGGTTCGTCGCACCCGTCCGGATTCAAAAGAGTCCCCTTCCTGGCTCCAAAAATGGGTTCAATGGGGAGCCGGTCCTCGGGCGATCCAGTATTTAGTGAAAGGCGCAAAAGCACGGGCCGTCTTGATGGGTAATTTTATGGTGACAATGGAAGATGTGGAGAAGGTCGCGGAACCAGTTCTTTTTCACAGGATTCTGACCAACTTTCATGCCCGTTCCGAAGGAGTGACCAGTGCCGAGGTGGTGAGCAGGTTAATCTCGGATGCCCAAAAAGAAAAAAGATAAAATTATGCCGAAAAGGCAAAATTCATATTTTTCCTACCTCGATCAGGATGTTCTTTCTGAGATATCAGGAGAGCCTTTGCTCAGCCCTTTTCCAATGGAAGGAAGTGTTTCCGGGCATCATCGAAGCCCCCATAAGGGATCAAGCGTGGAGTTTGCGGAATACCGTGAATACACCCAAGGGGAAGATCCAAAGCGGATGGACTGGAGGGTTTTCGCACGGTCAGACCGTTACTACCTCAAAGAATTTGAAGCGGAAACCAACCTCCGTTGTCATCTGGCTATTGATTGCAGTGCGTCGATGAATTTTGGTGAACCCATCAATAAAATGGAATATGCCAAAAAGCTCGGTGCGACTTTGGCCTACCTCTTTTTATGCCAGGGTGATGCGGTTGGTTTGCATACCCTCAAAAAGAAAAGTCCGATTACCCTTCCTGCAAAAAGAACTCCCGCACAGGTTCAGGAAATTCTCGAAGTATTGGGTCCTCTCAAGGCCGGGGGAAAAACCACCCTTTCTCAGTCCCTGCATGAAATTGCCGAGAGTGCGAGAATGAGAGGGCTGGTTGTGATTATATCCGACTTTTTTGAAGAAATAACCGATATCACCAATGCCATTACCCATCTTCGGGACCGAAAGCATGATGTTATTCTTTTTCATCTGCTCGATCAAAGAGAGCTCGAATTTACTTTCGACCGGCCCATTCGCTTTGTCGACCTCGAAGGCGACGGCTCGATTATTACCGAGCCTTCCCTCATCCGCGAAGAATACTTATCGAGCCTCGATCAGCATATTGAATCAATTCTGCACCATTGCCTGGGCTGCGAGTCGAGCTACTTTAAGATCAACACAAATCAACCGGTCAGTGAAACGCTTGACATGCTCAAAAAGAGCCATCGGGGAGGCACAAGTTAGTGACCTTCATTCAATCTTTTGCTTTGTGGGGACTGCTGCTCGCATTCGCACCCCTGATCATTCATTTACTTAATCTGCTGAGGCACCGATCTGAACCATGGGCCGCCACCCAATTTTTATTTCAGGCCAGAAAAAGTTCCTCCCGAATGTCAAAAATTCGAAGATGGCTCACTCTTCTTTTTCGTATCCTTGCCCTTTCCTGCCTGACCATTACCATTGCCCGGCCGATATCCGGGGGTGATTTCCTGCTCTCTTTCTCTTCTCAAAATCCGGATGTTCTTGTCTGTATTCTTGACCGTTCGGCCAGTATGGAAACAATATCCGGAAAAAGTTCCAACTCCAAGAGGGAACTCGCGCTTGAGGCATTTCGTGAATTTTTAAAGCCTTGGCCAGAAAGCAAATTTGTCCTGGTAGACACGGTCTATGAGGAACCCTGCTTTATTGACAATTTTGAATCGCTGGATGAAAAAAACTACGGACACTTAATCGGAAGGACTGAAACCGCGGCGTCCCTAACCGGCACAATTCTAAAAACATTGAACTGGATGAAGGAAACCCAGATTGGTAGTGCGGAAGTTTTAATTGCCTCCGACATGCAAAGGAGCAACTGGATCAAAAAGGGAAGTATGGACGAGTTAAGTAGGATTGATCGTATCCTGAAAGAGAAAAAAGACTTGTGGACGATCAAAATGATTCCGTTTTATTCCTCACCCACTAAAAATGTATCCGTTCAAATCGATGAGGTTAGAAGAAACGAAGACACCTTGATTCCCAGTATAATTTTTAATCAAAAAAATTCCTCCGGGCAGCCTGGCAAGGTTGATGTAATGGCCAGTATTAATGGCGAGGAGCAGCCCTTTTCCATTGGATTAAAAAGTAATCTGACCAAGTGGAATCCAGAATTTGATTTAACTCAAAAAACGGCCCTTGGTTGGGGATCCATTCAGGTGAGCGATGATTTCTGCAATTCGGATAACCAATGTTTTTTTGCTTATAATAAAAAGTCGTCCTCTTCCGTTGCAGTTCGTGCAAGTAATCCGGAAATCGGTGTAATCCTGCGATCCGCCGCTCAAAATAAAGAAGGAAAAACCGCTGATTACTTATCGAGGCAAAGCGTGGACTCCGAAAAAATGTCCGCATTTAAAGTAATTATTCACCAAGGAGGAGTGAGTGAATCGGATGCGGAAAAATTTGAGGAATTTACCAAAAACGGGGGTACCCTGGTTCTTTTTCCATCCGAACAATCCAACCCGTTAGAATTTTCATTTTTAAATTGGGACCGGGTGGAAACCAAAGGGAAAACTGATTACTATTCCATCGGGAACTGGTCGAAAGAAAACAGTGTTCTGGAAAATTTCACCGACGGCTCTCCCCTTCCCCTTGATTATTTATCTGTTTATAACCGAAGGATTCCCAGTGATGGCGAACCTTTGGCTTACTATCGTGATGGAAAGACATTTCTGTCAAAATTCACCCTTGGAAATGGCTTGGTTTATGCCTTTTCCACTCTGCCGCTCGATTCCTGGTCCTCCCTCAAAGACGGATTCATTCTCGTACCTGCAATCCAAAGAATCATCGAGAATTCCTCTTCCCTCTCATCCACGAGTGGAATCATTTGCGGATCGGAGGAATCCAAGGAGCTGTTTGAATACGAATGTGTTGATCAACCGGGCCAAAAAATTCCCTCACTGCATGCCGGGGTATATAATGTGAATAATCAACTTATTGCAATCAACCGTCCCGAAACTGAAAATGATGCTGATACCATTCCCCTTGCCGAATTAGACTCGTTGCTCCCAAATACTGAATCGGTTGAGAAATTGAATTCCAATCAACTCTCGAGCCTGAAGCGGTCAGAGATATGGACGACATTTCTATTTCTTTGCCTCGCCTTTCTGCTTGGGGAAGCGGCACTTGGATTACCCTCCAAACCTCGTGTAAAAATTTAGGATAATGACCGAACTCTTTGGCTGGCAGTTATCACACTCTATCCCCACGTTCTTGGTCTGTATCTTCGTGCTTGTTGCCAGTGCCTACCTATCCTTCCAGACATGGAAAAGAAATGGGGCAAAACGGACAACTCTCGTGATGGAGATCATTCGAACGCTGCTTGTTTTCCTTGTTCTTCTCACCCTGCTCAATCCCGAAAAAATCAGACGGATTGAAAGGAATCAAAAAGCTAAAATTATCTGCCTACTTGACGAGTCAAACAGCATGGAAACCCGGGACATTCTTGAACAAAATGGATCCACCATCAGCAGGCTTGAATGGAGCAGAGAAAAACTATCGATGAAATGGGCTGTGCAAATGGAAAAAAATGCCAGCTTTTTAATCAAGCCCTTCTCGTCCGAAACAGGTAAGGATTCCACTGATATTAGTTCCGCTTTGGAGGAAACGCTTCAGGAACATGAAGGTGTGAAAGCGATTCTGCTTCTCTCTGATGGCGATTCAAACACCGGCAAATCACTCCTTTCGATGGCGGGAAGATTAAGAGGTTCGAAGACTCCGGTTTTCGGCGTGCAGGTGGGCAGTAAACATGCCCTACCCGATCTATCACTCGAAGAAGTGTCGGCTCCCGCTTTTGTTCTCAATGAAGAAAAAATCACCCTTCCTTTTCGGGTAATGAATTATTTTGAAACTGTCCAGCGAGGAGAAATTTCACTCTTTGCAAACGAACAGCTCGTCCTCACCCAGGAACTCATACTTCAAGATTCCACTGAACATACTGGCAGTCTCGCATGGATGCCTCCAACGGACGGGAATTACAGCCTCCGAGTAGTAATTCGCCCAATCGATGGAGAAACGAATCCGAACAATAACCAAAAATCCCTCACCACCCGGGTGGAAAATAAGGTGATCAAGGTATTAGTCATAGATTCACTCCCCAGATGGGAGTACCGCTTTTTAAGGAACGCCCTGGAGCGGGATCCGGGAGTCGACCTACAGTGCCTGCTTTTTCACCCCGGTATGCCCACGGGATTCGGACAGAATTATCGCCGAAGTTTCCCAAAAGAAATGGATCAGTTAGCCCCCTTTGATGTTATCTTTGTCGGAGATGTGGGTATAGGAAATGGCGAGTTAAGCGAAGAAAATTGTGCGATGCTCAAAAAACTTGTTCAACAGCAGGCATCCGGGTTGGTGTTCTTACCCGGAAAAAGAGGCAGACAGTTGACTCTTCAGGATTCTCCACTTGCTGATCTTCTTCCCGTTGTTCTGGACGCGGAAAAACCAAATGGACTGGGCACCGTGAATCCATCGAATTTGGAGCTCACCAATCGCGGCAAGGATCATTGGTTAACCAACCTGAGGGGAGCGGGTGAACCAGACCGGGAATTTTGGAATCGACTTCCCGGATTTCACTGGGCAGCAGTGGTTAAAAAGAGTAGGCCCGGTTCCGAGGTCTTAGCGGTCCATTCCAATTTTAAAAATGATTGGGGAAGAATGCCCACGCTGGCAATACGCTACTCCGGTGCAGGCAAGACGCTTTTTCTAGGCAGTGATTCTGCCTGGCGCTGGCGAAGAGGCGTGGAGGACAAATATCATTACCGTTTCTGGAGCCAGGTAGTGCGCTGGATGGCTCACGGGCGCTACCTGGCAAACAAAGAGGGAATCCGGGTAATTGCAGAGCCGGAAAGGCCTGCTGTGGGAGAGACGGTGTTTCTTCGCTGTATCGCATTGGATAAAGCCGGTTTCCCCATCGAAAACGGACGGGTCTCCGCATCAGTTATTCACTCGAACGGGTTAAATGAGAATATTACTTTTCAGGCAAATCCCGAAAGTCCGGGCGTTTTTCTTACCGAGGTTAAAACCCAGGAATCCGGTAATCTGAAAATTTCGGTCGAAAGTTCACCGTTCAAAAGGGAACTCGAGATGAATTTGAAAATTGAGAAAAATCAAAAAGAAAAAAGAGGGAAACCGACCGGTAAAAATCAATTATCCAGCCTGAGCGAATTAACCGGAGGAAAATTTGGCGGTTTTAAGAATTGGGAGGAGGTGGTGAACAAACTCGTCATTGTACCCGACCCTGAACCCCTCATTACCGTGGACCGTCTGCGAACCAGTCCGACCTGGGGTCTTTTTCTTTTTGTTCTACTTGCAATTTACTGGATTGGAAGAAAGCTGTTGGGCATGATTTAAACTTTATTTTGAAAAAAGAAAAAAAAGTCTTACCCCCGTCCCTTCTACGGTCATTAAATATACTCCAGAAAATGGCCAGGAATCTCTACCTGTTCAAATACCTGAGTTCCATCGTTCTTTTATGCCTCAGTATGTGGGGGATTTTATTTATCGCTGACCGGTTGATTGAGACTCCCCAGTGGCTCCGTCTGGGCATTTCATTTTTGTCGATGACGGGGACCCTTTATTTTTCCTATCAACTTATCTTACATGCCTATATTTTGCCCCGTTCCCCAGAATGGCTGGCTCGAAGAATTAAAGACCGGTTTGGTGGTCCGGGAGATCGCTTTCTCGGAGTAATTGAATTGAGTAAAACGAGGGAGAAAGAGGAAAAACTTTATTCCAAAACTCTCTTTCTCGCTGCCCAGGATGGAGTGGAAAAAGAAATCTCCAAGCTTCCACTCCGGGAAACACTTTCCCGCAAAAAGACCAAGCAGATCTTTCTGTCCCTGAGCCTGGTGGTATTCATTGCCGGAATAGGCGTGGTGAGTTATCCTGAATTAGCTATCAATTCATTGATCAGATGGATCAATCCCTGGAATGAATTACCCCGGGCAACCCTGACCAAGTTTAACCCGATACCGGATTCCTGGATTGTACCCCGTAATGAAATCGCCAATTTTAAAATTGAACTGAATAAAAATACTCAACGAGTTCCAGACTCCGCAATTCTTCAAGGAGGAGAAAATCTCTTCGTCAAAGCGGAAAGGAACGAAAGCATTTATGAATTTTCAATTCCCGGAATAAGTGATGAATACAGGGTGAACCTGAAAGCGGGTGACTTTCGAAAAAAGCTTACTATTCTACCGATGGACCGGCCGGAAATTACTCAGCTTGAAGCCGTGGTTTTCTACCCTTCTTATCTGGGCCTCGGAGCTGAAAAGATCGATTTCCAATCCCGGACATCACGATTTCCAATGGGAACATCACTTCAGGTTATGGGGAAATGCTCGCGGTCGATTTCTTTTTTTAATGCACTGCAATCGGATCAAAACCTCGAGGTCAGCTTTCAGCGGAAATCTTTCACCATTCAGGTGCCCCCTCTCACCGAAAATCAAAATCTTCAACTTCAATTAATTGACTCAGTCAAGCTCTCCCCTGCTCAATCTACTCCGATTAAATTGACGGCTTTCAATGATAAACCACCCGCAATTGGACTTCCAGACAGTCCATCGGAAGCGAGTATTCTTCTTCACGAAACCATTCCTATCCGGGTTTCATCAAGTGATGATCTCGGACTGGCCCGCATTCAGTTATGCATGGTTATTTTAGGAGGAAAAAAAGAAAGCTCTCCGATTGTGCTCTTCGATGAAAAACTGTCCGAACCATCTCTGCAATCCGCATTTACCCTTCCCTTTGACCCGGATTTTTTTAACTTGGAAGACAGTGCCCGAATTGAATTGTACGGCTTGGCATGGGATCGAATGCCCAATCGAAAGCCAACGATTTCACGAAAAGTTCAATTTCAAATCGTGGGAATCGAAAAACACGCGGAACAGTTAAGGGATGAGATTGAAGCGATCATGGCCAGGACATCGGAAATTATACGGGAGCAGGAAAATATTCTGATCGAAACGGCGGCACTCAAAAGAGAATTTGCACGGGAGGAAAAAGAGATTGGTTCCCGGGAGGAAAAAGAAATTAATCGGCTTGCCGATCTTCAGAGACAAACCGCTCGAAGCCTAAAGAGTGCGGCCCGTGACGGAATGAATATTCTGGATGATGCCATTCGTAATCCTATTTTCGAAACACAATCCCTGGAAACACTTGCGGATACTTTTAACAAGATGGAGGGGATTGCATCAGATCCGATGTCCCAGGCAAGTAACAAGATCGAACAGGCAAACACCTCCGATTCGATTCAATCTTCAGAAAAGCTCAAGGAAGCAGAAAAACAGGAACAACGGGCCATTCAGGAACTCACCCAAATCTTAGCTGAAAGTTCCAAGCAACTCGATCGGCTTGAAGCCAGAACATTATCCCAGCGCCTTCGAAAAATCGAAAAAAATCAGAGCAGTGCAAGTGAGCACATTCTTAACATTCTTCCCCAATCAATTGGTCAACCCTCACAGAAATTGAATATCCATTTATCTGAACAAGGAACCAAACTTGAACAGAAACAAATAAAAACCCATTTTGATGCGGAAGAAGTGAAGGGAGAAATAAGTCGTTACCATGAAAGAACCGGTAAACCGGTCTACGGGGAAGTCAGCAAGTTAATGGAAAGGGAGAAAGCGGAAGAAAAAATTCTCCTCGTCGCCAATAAGATCAAACATAATCTTTCCTTTGTGGCTCTCGATCAGCTTGATATTCTCTCTCAAAACTTTGGGGAATGGGCGGATATGCTTGAGGAATCCGATCCCGGAATGGAGGGAGGAAACGCGCAGGGAATCAAAAACTCGGAATCGAGGGATCTCACTCAGATTATTCTTTCCCTTCTCCAAATTCGGGATAAGGAAAAAGATATAATTTCCAAAACCCGGGTCCTTCAAAACGGAAACTTTCAGGCAATGAGGGAAAACTGGACAAAAAAATTACAGGTTCAACAAGAGGAATTAATGGTCGATTTAACGGATGTGCAGATTGAGACCGCCGAGGATGCGTTGAATCCAATCTTTGACGATGCCCACATGGCCATGTCTGAATCCGCAATCAATTTGGGGAAAGATCAATACGGCAACCCAACACTGGACTTTCAGATGGAAGCCCGTAACTTGGTGAGCGATTTAATCAATCTGATTCTTGAATCCTCGCCACAATCCGGTCAGTCCCAAGAAATGAGCGATAATGAGGATATGAGTGGTATGGAATTTCTCCTTCTTCAAATGAACCAGAAGGAGGGAAATAAACCAGGTAAAATGCTTCCCGGTTCGACGGGAGGGGGTTCCAAGCAGGGAGGACAAACAGACCGGAAAAACGGGACCGTGAACGGTCAGGTTTTCGAAAAGGGAAACGGGGGAAGGAAATCGAAAAATACAACCGGTTCCTCCTATTCCATTCCGGCGGAATTTAAGAAAATCATGGAAAATTATTTTCGGGAAATCGAATAGTGATGAGTCCGTATTTTCATTTTTACACACTGTGGATTCTTCTCCTAATTGGAGGAGTCCATATGTTTGGACAAGAACTGTTCGAGGAAACAAATGACCGTCTGGTCAATGAGATCGAGAAAAGCTACAACAAAGGCCTTCGTTTCCTCGCCGGCACACAGAATGAAAAAGGCTGCTGGGATGATTCTTCCTATGGATCTGAACCCGGCGTGGTCGGGATGTCAATCCTGGCATTTCTTGGTCGGGGAGATGACCCAGAATTTGGAACCTATCGGAAACCCATTCAGGCGGCTTTGAAATATGTGCTCGAGCGACAGGACGAAAAAACGGGATATATCGGAACTTCAATGTACAACCATGGCTTTGCCACTTTGGCACTGGCTGAAATTTACGGCATGTATAATGATTCACGCATAGGTCCCGCCTTACAAAAAGCCACCAATTTAATCTTAACCTCTCAAAAAAATAATCCCAAGGGAGCCTGGAGGTACAGTCCGGAAAGTAAGGATGCGGACACCACGGTTTCGGGTGCTCAATTAGTCGCTCTTTTAGCGGCCCAGAACTCCGGGATTCATGTCCCGAAGAAAGCAGTCGAACAGGGCATCGCTTTTCTTCTGACCTGTCAGGATAGTAAAGGCGGATTTGGATACACCGGGGGTACGGGAGCCAACCTGCCCAGGACTTCAATTGGTTCCCTGATTCTTTCCCTGGCGGATAAAAAGGAAACGGAAGCGTATCAAAAATCCGTGGATTTCCTTAGCGAAAATGCAAGTTTCGGTGATCAGGGTCATAAATTTTACAGTCTGTATTACACCGCACAAGCGGTTTTTCGAGCGGATCCGAGCTTGTGGAATTCATGGAATTATCAAAATTTCAAACAACTTCAATCCACCCAGACCGAAGCAGGCGGGTGGAATGGAAATTATGGCACCACTTTTTCCACAACATCAGCACTTCTCTCGCTCGCATTAAATTACAGGTACCTTCCAATATACGAAAGATGACCCAGCCTCTCGCTCTTTTTTTTATTTTTTACTTCTGGATCGGAATGGTTCGGTTGTGTGCACTCGACCCTATTTCTTCGGAACATTTCAATTCATCGCCAGAATCCAATCAATCCGGACAGGCAAAGTTCGGTCGAATCGGAAAAGAAAAAATTCGCCTCTTCGATGATTCCGAACTCAGCGGATATTTAATCGGTCTCGATGCCGAAGAAAATTTATTTTGGCAAAACAAATCAGTTTCGGGAAAAATTAGTTTCGATTATAAATCGGTTTCAAACATCATTTTCAATCGGTCGATTCCTCCCGCAAAGGACGCATACAAAAAACTCAGGGCACTGCGTTTATTTTTTAAAAACGGGGACAAGCTTAGGTGTAATTTTATTAAGTTAACTAAATCTCACCTTTGGGTGGAGACAGGATTTACTGAACCGATCCAAGCTCCGATTGATGCAATTCAAAAGTTGGAATTCCTACCCGCCACCTATGAATCTCTCTTCGATCCGTCAATGGGTTTGAAAGAGTGGAAAAGCAGTAACAGTAAATCATGGTCAGATGAAGACGGGGATTTTGTTTCCGTATTTTCTGGTAGTACCGGGACATTACTGCCAAGAAAGGATGTTCTTGAGATTGAATTTGAAGCGGAATGGGAACGGTCTTTGTACCTCGCCCTGAGAATTTTTTCGGACTCCGACGGGTCAAGTTACGGTAATGTGGGCTATCATCTTTCTTTTTCAAACAGCCGGATAAATCTTCAGGCAAACAAAAGAAAAAAAGGACGAATCATAAGAGAGACTCTGGGTACATTAATGGTCAAAGAAATGATGGATCAAAAGAAAGCACGCATTTCCGTGCTGGCGCACCGGGGGAAAAAAGAATTTATCATTTTTGTCAATGGGCGACAAGTCGCCCAGTGGAAAGATGCAAGTCAGGATTTCCATCCCGATGCCAATGGGATTCTTTTTATCAATCAGGGCGGAAATTCATATATCCGGCTGAAAGAAGTGAATATTGCCGGCTGGGATGGTTCATTTTTCCCGTCCGAGGAACGAGAAATGACTCCTCCTCCCAATTCCAATTATGCTGTGTTCAAGAATGGGGATTCCACGACTTTGGATTCAATTTCAGGCAAGGAAAATCTTTTTTCAATCGCTACCAAGAGAGGGGCATTCAGTATTCCCCTGCCCCGGATTAAAAGTGTTCATTTCAATAAGGATTCATCCCCAACTCCAACTGAACAATCCACGGAGCAAATTTTACTTACCCATTCCCTCGGTCAAATAAGTTGTAAAATCCTATCGATTTCAAAGGAATATTTAAACGGTATTCATCCTGATTTTGGTCAATTCAAGCTCTCCCTGGAGACTGTCAAACAAATGAAATGTAATCAGCATTTACTTCGTCTGCGCAAATACTTTGAAGAACTTGCTGAAGTCAAAAAAGCACTGAACAACCAAAAGCCCGAAATTGCGCTTTCCATTCTGAACCTTCAACCCACTGACCTCCGTTCCTGGTACTGGTCAAGACTCTCATTTTTGGCCAAAGGTATGCAATCCGAGGAAATCCTCAGTTTTTCCCCGCATCCAGAGAAAGGCCTTTTTTCCGCATCCTTCGCGGGCAATGAAGATGCGGTTCTGACTCTGGGCAAAAATGGTAAGTATGCCCTGTGGAGCGGGCATGCCAAGCTGGCTTCGGGCTCTTTCTCCGATCCTGCAAAATTTCCCGCTGAAGTGGGCCGACTGTCCAATGAGGCACAACACGCCGTTACCCTTACCAAACCCTACTGGATCGGTGATACGGAGGTCACTCAGGAACAATATGAATTGGTCACCTCCCAAAATCCAAGTCTCGAAAAAAACAGTTCATTTCCCGTTGTATGTTCATGGTTTGATGCCCAGGATTTCTGCAAAGCATTAAATAAAAAACATAAACCACCCGCGGGATATGAATGGAGATTACCCACCGAGGCGGAATGGGAGTGGGCATGCCGGGCCGGCAGCAACGGGCCGTTCTGTGAAAGTACAGTGGGACCGTTGAATCACGATGAGGAACTCGCTGAAAAACATCTTGATCGTTACGGGTGGTTTGCAGGAAACTCAGGAAATAAGATTCATTCTGTTAAGCAGAAACTCCCCAATGCCTTTGGGCTTTATGATATGCATGGAAATGTTTGGGAATGGTGTCTTGACTCAACCCAAAGTGAAAAAGCAAAAATTCTTGAACAACGAGTGGCCGGAAAAATGAATCCTTTCTCCACCGATGGAGATTGGAAAATATTACGGGGTGGTTGTTACGATGTGAAGTTTGACCGCTGTCGCTCAGCGTATCGCGGAGCGAATGCCCCTTCCATTGTACAGGGTGACCGGGGGTTCCGGATCGCATTGGGTCCAATTCTGGATTACGAAGGAAATTCAACCAAAAGTGAAATGTTGAACAAAACTTTAAATGTTGAAAAGTTCAAGCTTACACTTGTCCCAATTTCATCCGGGACCTTTCTGATGGGAAGCCCGGATATTCTAACCGCCCCCCATGCAATGACCCGGGCATTTGGAAATGAATTGATCACCGGTTCAAGCGATGGAACATTAGGAATTACCGATTTTTCAGGTCAGCCAATAGAAAAATTGGCCGACCTGAATTCCTCCATTACCAGTATGGATGCAACCTCAGACAAAAAGTGGATCCTGGCCGGTTGTGCAAATGGGAATGTTCACCTCGTGGATGGTCAATCATTCCAATTAGAACGGACTCTATCACAACATACTTTCGCAGTGACCAGTACGGTATTCGCTCCGAACGGCGAGAGTTTTTCGACTTCCGGACTGGATGGTAAATTTCATTCCTACCGACTGCCCAAAACAGAAAAAAAGTGGACGGTTTACGGATCCGATCACAATACCAGTTTCGATTTCCTTGAGTACAATTCCGATAGTTCCAAAATTCTGACTTCCGGTCTGGGGGTGCTTCCAAAATTATTTGATGCGGAATCCGGGAAAGAAATCAAGTTAAACACCTTTCCATACATTGGTTGTGTCCGAAGCCGCTTCTTACCCAACGAAGAATCTTTTGTCTCAGTCACAAAATCCGGACTGTTACTGTTTACCGAGACAACCCGTGGACTGGTCTATAAAATTGTAAGATTAAATTTAAAGGACATTATTGATTTCTCTTTTTCTCCCTATGGAAAAAGAATCATTATTTCGACAAAAGAAGGACTTTGTTCGGTGAGGAAAACCCCGGTCACCAATAATATTTGTATTCAGGACGAAACGAAAAACTTGGAGCAATCTCCTGATTTCTTCTTCGCATTGGCTGATAAAACCGAACCCTATTTCAAAAAACTGCCTGATTTCCTTTCGGGTCTTGACCACCCGGTCAAGCCCGACTTTTCAAAAAAGGGGTGCCGTCTTTCACCGGATAAGAAACTCGTGCTGACCACGCTTGATGGAGCCCTTCGATTATGGTGCTTTGAGACGGGCGAATGGGTTTCAACCCTTGGCGACAAATTTGCTTCTTCATTTATAGAGTGCGGGTTTTCTCCAGACGGCAAGTTTATCGTAGCCAAACTGAAAACCAAAGAAATTCTAATTTATCCGACCGGAATTATTCACTCCACCGGTTCTACTAATCCTCATAATTTCGAAGAAATTGAAAAATGGTTTTAGAAAATGGAATCTATTTAAGGATTTGAGGATCCCTTAATTTATTTTAGGGTTGAATCCTTAATTTCAATTGATACCAATTACATATTGCCAATTTCTGTCCACATACCAATTCACGAATGACTAAACATAACGCCTGCATTCACATTGTTTCTTTATTTTGTCTTGTTTCTCTACTTTGTTTCTTCACCGGCTGTTGGGGCAGTTCCCAAACCTCTTTGCCTGAAGCACCCCCACCCTATCCTGACTCTCCATTCCAACCGAATACTCAACCCAATGATTATACTCCCCCGCCTTCTCCGGATCCGCGGGGTAATAATTACGGAGCGAATAATAATTCATTTCCAAGGCAAACAACGCAGCGGCCTTCTCCCCTTCCTGTTTCCCGGTCATTCGACCAAATGTACACCATCGAAGCGGTCGGCACCATCTGGGTTCTCATTCAGGATAAATTTGGAAATGAACTGGAATGGCTCAGTTTGATGTCCGGAGAAAAAGTTCCTCTCAAACACAATGGTCCGCTCACAATTACCTGCTCATCGGGTGAGTCCTTGAAAATTTACGATCCGTCGGGTAAACCTTTCCAAATTGGAGGAACTAAAAAAGGAATAAGCATTATAAGGCTTCCCTAATCAACCTCTGCTTCCGAATAAATCGGAAGTCTGAATTCATAATACTTTTGAACGGGTGACTGAATAGAATTATATTCAGGCTTAACAACACAATATTGTTTTAGTTTTGAGATTTTAACATCTCCGGGGGCGGCTGCTCCAAATTTATGTTAACATAGGCACATAGCCCCTTCAAAAACTTAAAAGAAATTAAACTCCATCCATAAGTTACCTCCGTCGATTCATCATAGACTGGACGGCGGTAATCCCAAAGATATCCATTTCCTCCATCCAAGCTCTTTCCCTCCGGTTCTCCCATCAGTGCTTCAATTTCAATTCGGTTACGACCAATGGCAAGTGCTTCAAGATTACTTTTTCGATACACCACCTTATACTCCGGTTCTTCAACCGGAACATTTACATCTGCAATGGGAGCCTCTACCGACGGGTCCATTGCTTCCGTACTAACAGAGCTCTGCCCTTGTCCCACCCTACTGTATTCCACAGAAGTGCAGGAAGAAAAAATTACACACAATGAACCAAAAAGAAGGGAAATAAGGTCTGATTTAAATTTCAAAATAAAAATTATTGGAGAATTGAAAAGCAAGGATTAATGAGGAAGGGCTTGTAACAAAAAATCAAATTACAAAAATTTAGTCAACCCATTGAAAATCTTCTAAGCCTGAATTTTAATCCGTACTTCCACCTGCTCGCGAGCGATAACGGTAGAAAATCAAGAAAGAACTCAGTTTAAATGTACCTAGCTCTAAACCAGTTCCAACCAATTGAAAAGAAACCAATGGAAATATCTTCGCTTCTTAAATGACTGATATCAAAAAATCAGAGAGCACTGGAGGACAAATAGGAAAAGATCATGACAAGAAACAACATCAATAAAATGAAGCCCCAATTTTCATAATCATCTTTTGTATCCATGAAACAAAATTTGCACATTTTATACCAAATAGAAGTCAAAACTTAAATTGATCAAAATTTGAATCGGTTGTTCGGTTTGAAATAACAGAAAAGAACGGGATTCGAAATCGTTCATACTATCTTTGCTCAGCAAAGAGTCATAACCCCTATTTCGCGGTGTGTCCTAATATTTATCAAGCATTAAGGACTTCTGGGTGATAACTGTTTAAAGGACAAGAATGGTAATTAAAGGCAAAAAGTTTGGCAGTACAGGGCATATTTTGTCAGGACAACGACAATACACATTTTTTATTTTTTTATACATATTTTTTAATACATGGGGGGCGAGGGTACAAATATCGGATTGAACGATTACCCAAGATTGATTACACCCTTTTAAAAAATTTTGCCAAAGGTGATGTTATTTTCAAAACTTCAATCACAGATTCAAGAGTACAGTTATGGAACGATGGTTTGAATCGACCATTAAAACTGAGTGAGTCGTCTACGCAAATAATTTCATGCTCGGATGTGAGTGTAAAAAGTACTCAATTTTGAGTTAAATACTTTAAAAACAACTAAGGCGAATGGGAAACAAATAACAGCCTCGTCTGTTCATTTATGTACCTAGAATGGAACGGAAACTAGAAGAACTAGTTAACGGAGTTAATAATTGTAAGTCCAGTAGTCGCGAAAGTAATTATAACAGCGACCATGAACTTAACTATTCTTTTGCATTGATTATCGTTTAACATGTGGAGAATAACGACTCCACTTTGAAACTGGATCACAATCAGGAAAAAATAATGATTGATGCCCATTCTCTTCAATAGATCAGAAGCAAGTAAGATCAAACTCCGGAATCATCAACAAGCGAAATATTTTCGCATTGTAAAAGAGGTTTGGATCGATGAGGAGAAGGAAGGCTGGAGTGGTGAGCGAAGCAAGAGTTAGTCATCAACTAATTCGCCATCCTTGTAAGTTTTGCGATGTACTTCCGTCCCGTCTTCATTCCACCAAATGAAAAGCCCATGTTCCTTGCCGTCCTTGTAGTTTATTTGCTGCCGCTTCTGCCCACTCTCGTACCACCAAGTAACAGGCCCGTCCAAATCTTGCCCCTTCCAGTGACGTTCCCACTTCTTCTGCCCGTTATCGTAATAGTCAACTAACCGGTCACGACCACACCCAACGAAGAGTAAACCAACGAACAGAGCCAATAGTGTAGCTTTCATCCCCCGATCCAAGTACTTCCATGCGAAAGGTCAAGAGCCTTGCCAAGAATTATCACAGCGAACGGGCGAGGTCGGTGTGCTTAAAAGTTATTTTGTATAAAATTAACCTCTATGAATTGCAGAATTCTTGACGAATTTTATTTTAGATTTATTTATTTTTTAGAAAACCTATTTAAAACATAATGATTGATACAACAGATTTTTACTTCCAAAGCTATTCAGAATGGCACAAAGCAATAACAGAACGCTGCAAGATTGATCTGACCCCTGAGTATGTTCGTTCTCGAATTTCTGCACTACAAAACTCAAAAGATAAATCGACACAGGAGTTTAGATTAAAATATGGAGAACCGTATTTACAGCAGGTAATAGAATGGTTCAAACAAGCAGATCGAGTTTAGAAGGAAGGACAAATTTTAGTCCCCCTCAAAACTCTCCCTAACCGGATCAAATGGAGGCTCATCGAGAAAGTTTGTCTTGTTTGGTCCATAGATTTTAATACAAGTCTCACTCGCTTCTCTGCCTTACCTTTATCCCCCCAAGTTATGATGGGTTTAATTCATTAATATTCATAAAAAAACTCATCTCCAGGCACTTGACGAATCAGTGGTTGAGCGCTTAATTTAACTAATGAAGTTTGTAAACTTTTGCATGATTTTAACCATGTTTTTTTGTGGATGTTCCAAAGAATCAAACAACCAACAGAAGGAAAAAATCGAGACGGCCGAACAAAAAAATTCAGATTCAAACAGGACCAATACAAGCAGCTCCGTTTCAAAAAAAACAGTTATTAAAACGGTTGAATCTCATTCACCCGCAGTGAGTGTCAAAGAGAAGACAGGTACGCGTGCCGTTTCTGAAGAAGTGATGCCAAGCAAGCAAACAACTGAAAGCCTGACCGAAAAAAAAGAGTCGAAAAATAAATTACTTCACGAATCGAACCCGACCAGTCCAGTCAATTCCAAGCTCACAGAAGCCAATCAATCGAAAATAAAAACGATTGATCCAAAAGTCGAAATTTCCAAATCTGCAAGAAAGTCAAAATATTCGCTTCGAGATTACTATCGACTGCACCGTGGATTACCTAGACCTCCAAATTAAATCTTCCTGCCACTTCAAGGTGCTTGGCACCCTTTTACACATTAACCAAGACATTGCATTAGCAAACTCCCGTTCGAGCGGGACAGACGAGTGCGGAGGTTCATGGATTAGACCGCGGGCTCCGCGTGGCTTATTTGCTTGATTGGAAACCAACACGGAAGCCGATGTCGCGGGCATGTGAGCGGGTGGGATAGGTGCCGCTCTTAGCTGAACGCAGGTTCTGCTCGTTCCAGTCCCAGGACCCCCCCCGGATAACCCGATACAATTCCGGGTTCCCCCTCCTATCAGCACACCATTCCCAAACGTTCCCGTGCATATCATGGATGCCCCATGGATTGGCGGGGTACTTGCCGACAGGAGTTGTTTCATCAACATTACCATCGTAATTCGCATTTGAGGAACTGATTGAGTCACCCCACGAATAGATCGTACTCGTCCCTGCCCGACAGGCATATTCCCATTGAGCCTCCGTGGGTAATTGATAGGACATGCCTTGGGGTACTCGTCCCGCCTCCTTCTCCATTTCTGTAAGTTTTTTGCAAAACTCAACTGCATCGTCCCACGAAACATTCTCAACAGGGCGATCCGCCCTCTTGAATCTGCTTGGGTTATTTCCCATCACTCGTTCCCATTGAGCTTGGGTCACCTCGTACTTACCCAAGTAAAAACCCTTGGTGAGGGTGACTTGGTGGTGAATCTCAAGGGGTTTCACCCGCCCTACTTCGCTTACAGGACTACCCATCATGAAAGTCCCAGGCTTCACCCAAATCATTTCAAGTTTGCTGTCGGTTATAAAATTCTTCCTTTTTTCGATTAATGGATTAACCCGTTTCGTTATAAGTACCTGCCGTTTTCTTTCCTCATCCGCTTCCACTTGCACGGCTTCCTTTTTAGCTTCTTTTTTAGCTTCTTTCTCTTCATATCCGCGAATCAGGTAGTAAGTTAATCCGGCAAATGAAACAACGAGTGCCAAGAAGACCCCAACAATGAATAGCTTTATGCCTAGCAACTTCTTGACTGGTTTAGCTTCAACCTTCCAGGATGAACAAAATAGATAAAAAAGTGCATTACTGGTCGGAACTTAGAAAGTGAAATATCTGAATATCGACTGACTTCAACGAGTCATGGAGCGAAGTGCAATGATTTCGGTGCAACATTACATCCTGTACTCTTACATTATTATGGATTAAAGACAATTTATTTAACAACTGATGCTTATGGTCAAAATACTGGTACTTAATATAAACGCCTTCTTTAAATATAACGTGCAGCGGGCTTTTGGGTCCGCTACTAAGAGCAGATTTAAGAGCAGATATAATATCCTTTTCTCCATCACCACCTTTTGAAAAATAATTCTCTATTTCTTCTTCATCTTCCTTAATTATTAAAGAAAAAAGAATACCATTCTCATTCCCATCTCTTTTAATTTTTACATCTTTCAAAAAATTATTCTCTTTCAAAAGTCGTTCCCCTTGTGGCTTTGCTTGTTCAACCAACTTTTCTACAAAATTTCTAGACATTTCACTCTCAGAGCAACCTAGAAATAGGAAAGTTGATATTACAATTAAGTGAGGATTGATTTTCATCATGCAATTATATCCTAACAATTAGCTTCATTCCCATTATAAGATTTAACTAATTTTATATCCTCCAAGATGAGTTTCGACTCATCATACATTCCCAACTCACGGTAGCCGTTTGAGCGGGACAGGCGGGTGCGGAGGTTCATGGGTGGGAAGTTAAATAAAAAGCTTGTTGCTTAAAAAATTAGATCGTTAAATTAAAAAATGGATAATAATGAAAGACAACAAAAGTTAATTGAACGAATGAAGGCAGAACAAAAGGGTTTGACTCCAAACAAAAAAGATATGCCAATTTCAAAAGACCAAAATCGTATAAGCGAAAGCAGCAGTAGCATTACAAAGCTACAGGGTAATATCATAATTTTACTCCTTCTGTCCGCTCTAGGTTTTCCAATTTTTGGTTTTTTCAAACCCAAACCTCCAACACCAAAATGGGAATATAAAATTACAAATCCTATTGATGAAATTTTTACATTATCATTGGATGGGCTTGGAGAAGATGGATGGGAATTAGTAACTGCAAGACGAGCAAAGGGGGCGCTTGATAAATTTAGTTACGAATGTATTTTTAAGCGTCAAAAATAAAATACTCCAAATAAAAAGTAGCAATAAAATCAAAAGCAAAATGACATTCTTCGAGAAGTTTAGTTCTTTTTAACCTAAGTACCAACTCGCATTGTGCAAAGGATTCAACTATTGCTCTTTTACATATTAAATCAACGCACCCCCTCGCGAACGCACGCACACACCCACTCCTTTTACGAGGCTTACAACCGATTCCTATTGGCATAATGTCAGAGTGGGGGATCGAAGCGTTAAATATTTTAACTATCTGATTTGTTGCCAAATAAAGACTTTTTTTTATCAAAGATTTCGGTTTGCATTGTTGATATTTTATCAACTAAAGCTACGGCGAATTTACAGCTTAATATGGAACAAATCGATGCAACGATACTAATTATCATAGCTTTGTTATAATCTTCAACAGTGACCGCTTTGTTAAAATAATGCATTTCTGAATTGCTTATTGCCAAACTAGCAAGCCATAACCCCCACCATTTATCTACTACTTGGCTTTTCTCTTTTGGATTACCATTCCATGTACTTGGATTATGACTGGCAAGCCAGAGTTGATTCATTGCCGTCTTGGGTTTCCATAAATTCAAAATCGGGATAAAAAAATAACCCAAGGCCCAGCCCGGGCTCATGCTCAGTTCTCTAGCACCCAAAGCCCTGACATTTTTATTCGCCCGCACAATCCATATCCCAAATAATAGTATCGTTAGAAGAAAAAGAAAAAGAATTGGTAATCCTGTAATCGAATAAAGTCCGTCAAAAAGTTCAAACTCATCATCAATCGAATAAGGGATTAAAAAATGTAAAACGGAGAACACAACACATAAGGCATATAAAAATGCGGAGAGTCTCAAAATTCGAATCAACCAAGTTGTCAAACCCTCAATTGATTTAAACTCATATTTTCTTTTTGTTTTCATAAACTGATTATCGCTTATTCATTCCATTTATTTCTATTACAATCTTTTGATAAGTTTATAAATAAGAGCGACTCATCATACATGCCCAACAATCAGTATCCGTTCGAGCGTAACAAGTGGGTGCAAAGGTTCATGGGTTAGAAGTATGATATACATAATACAGACTAAGACATACTAGAAGTGTCCAAATCAGAAGGCCAAATCAGAACGAACAAGAAATAAAGTTTCATGAAAATCAATATTACCTCTTACTCCGTACATGCTGTCTTCCCAAGGGCTCATATTTAGATGCTTTAACTCAAAACCTAAAGAAAAAGACTCGGTAACTTCGAAAAGGGTGAGTAACCCAAACTCAAACATATTTGAAGAACCTAATTCCAAAAATTCATTCCTAAAAACCTCAACGCTTGGTGAGTCAGCATAAGTCCAATTGAAATATGGATTGAACAAAACTAAGTCTTTAAAATTAATTGACGCTCCAAAACCGATTCTAGGAGCAAAAGCTTTGCCTTTATCGAAGTTGTTATAGCCATCAGAAAGATTAAAAGAATTATACCCAATACCAAAAATCAAGTAAGGATTAATGCCACTAATTCTCCAAAATGGACGCAAAGCTAAATCAAATTGTGTATGATCAACTTCAACCTCGACACCGCCTGCTGTTTCCGACATTAAATTTGCCCTAAAATTTGAGTTCAAATCAAGACCAAATGCTTTTGATGTGCCGTTGTAAAAATTCCAATTCACTCCCAATTCAACTGCAATTCCAGATGGGTTACCTTCAACATCGGCACTTGCCAGTCCACTTAAGTTTAATTTGTAATTAGCTACTACATACCCAAAATTTGCATTTATTTCTAAGTCGCCTGCTCCATTAGCTGAGAAAGTTTTAGTAGATTTCATTTCAATTTGTTTAATCGATCCTAATTGACGCTCCAAATGAGATATTTCTTCAACGACTTCTCCTAGTTTTATCCTAGATTGGGCAAGTTTTTGCTTAAGAAAAGCGTTATCATCTTTAGAATAAAAGGTTTGGGGAGCAGGGGAATATGAATTGGTTTTCTGCCCCCCATAGTCTTTGCTTACGGGCGTGTAAGAAGATCGAGGAGAATAAGTAGGGGCACTATTGTATGTTCTTTGAACACCATGTGGGTTTTCTAGTGGTTTAAACGAAGGCCGAAGATAATCTAAATCTCTATTTTCGTATTGGGCGTCCGCGTAGAAACTTAAACCAACTAAGACAAAAGATAATTTTAAAATCAAAAAATTTTCCATTCGCTACTCTCACCACACCGTATTCTCCGAGTCAAGTTGAGAGTATAAGCTAAATATTTAATTGCTATTTTTACACATAAAATCCATCTACTCCTCGCGAACGTGCACACTGTCCCACTCCTTTTACTAGGCTTACAACCGATTCCTATTGGCGTATTGTCAGTGGGGGTAGGATTGAAACAATGGCATGATGAGGTTATCGGTTTTGAACCTGGCTATTTGGCGAAATCGAATCCATTGATCGGAATATGAAATCACTCACCTATGATTCGGAGTGAATTACTTGCGTTGTGGTATTGTTCGCGATGGTAAGGTCGTACTCGAAGATATTCGAGGAGGAGGGCGAGGTGCTGATGTTTTTGCTTTCTCTACTTTTGCTTTCTCTATTATTTTAAACAATTCGTCTTTTTGCGAATCTAGTTTCGGATCAAGATGAAGCCTCTTCAACCCTACCAGCCCTTGAAGGTGCGATAGATCGGAGATGTTGTTGCGATTAAGAGTAAGCTTCTCCAACTTAACTAACCCAGCAAGAGGAGATAGATCGGAGATTTTGTTGCCGAAAAGATTAAGAATCTCCAACTTAACCAACCCAGCGAGTGGAGTTAGGTCGGAGATGTTGGTGTCAACAAGATAAAGCTTTTTCAACCCCACTAATTTGGCAAGTGGAGAAAGATCGGAGATGTTGTTGCGACAAAGAGTAAGCTCGTCCAACTTAACTAACCCAGCAAGAGGAGATAGATCGGAGATTTTGTCGTCAGAAAGGCTAAGGTCATATAACCCCACCAACCCACCAAGAGGAGATAAATCGGAGATGTTTTTACCACTGATACCAAGCCTCTTCAACCCTACCAACCCAGCAAGTGGAGTTAGATCGGAGCTGTTGATGTCAGAAAGGCGAAGTGACTTCAACCCCACCAACCCAGCAAGTGGAGTTAGATCGGAGATGTTGGTGCCGAAAAGATAAAGAATCTCCAAATTCACCAACCCAGCGAGTGGAGTTAGATCGGAGATGTTGGTGTTGCTTAGCTCAAGTTCAGAAGAATTGTTCTCTCTTACACCCTTGATTTTCTTAAGAGTTTCCAAACCTCCATATTGCTCAGGATTCTTGACCCATTCTTCATATTGTTCCTCCCAAGTGGGAGATTTGACAGTTTCTTCAACTTGTTTTTCCAAAGTAATGTTTTCCGCTTTGTCTGAGCATGAAAAAATCAAAATTAAGATTAGCGGAATTGTTGTTTTCATTTTTTTATCAAACCACTTACAAAAATTTTCGTCAATAAATCCATTTGCAACCGTGTAGCTTCAATTTCCATAAACATGCCCAACTCACTATAGCCATTTGATCGGGAGAGATGGGTACGGAGGTTAATGGGATTAGACCGCGGGCTCCGCGTGCCTGGCATGGCCCTTTTGGGCTACCGCCCCTTTGGTCCAGGCCCGTCCCGCTCCGCCTTCCCCTTCCGCCATGTCCGTCATCCTTCCGTACATTACTCCCTTGCTACTGCTGTTGGAAACCAACACGGAAGCCGATGTAGTTGCCACGGTTGCTGGGGGTGTTGTTGAAGCGCCTAGCAGAACGCAGGCTCGGCCCGCCGTAGTTCCAGGAACCACCCCGTAAGACCCGAAGCGAGCCCGATGCCGGTCCGGTCGGATCGATCACTGGGTTGCCGGTAGGATAGGCCGCTTGGTACCAGTCAGCGGTCCATTCCCGCACATTTCCATTCATATCAAAAAAGCCCCATGGGTTGGCCGCATAATAGCCCACATCACGGGTCTGGCTCAGACCACTTAACGAGTAATTAGCCCGTGTTGCATTAATGTCATTTCCCCACGAATACATCGTCGTCGTACCTGCCCGGCAGGCATATTCCCATTGCGACTCGGTGGGTAACACATAGGCCCAACCGGCAGGAATATTCGCGGATTGCTGCGCATTCAAACGGGTCAGGAAAATTTGGGCATCCGCCCAAGAGACTTTTTCCACCGGACGATTCGGATTTCCTCCATATTGACTCGGGGTGGCACTCAGGCTGTCGGTGTTGCCCGTCATCACCGCCTCGTACTGGGCCTGCGTCACCTCGTATTTGCCAAGATAAAATCCTTTGGTCAGGGTGACATTGTGCTCCGTTTCATTGGTACTCCTACCCGCTTCGGTGGTTGGACTGCCCATCGTAAAGGTGCCCGGTTCCACCCAGAGCATGTCAAGTTTGACCGAGGCGTTCAGATCCACGCTGTGCTCCCCGGTGAATTGGAAACCAACACGGAAGCCGATGTTGCCGTCACGGACGCTGGGGGAGAAGTCGGAGCGCCTAGCAGAACGCAGGTTCGCCCCGCCGACGTACCAGGAACCACCCCGCCGGACCCGAAGCGAGCCCGATGCCGGTCCGCTAGGATCCACAACAGGGTTGCCGGTGGGATAAGCCGCCTGGTACCAATCCGCGGTCCACTCCCACACATTTCCGTGCATATCGAAAAAGCCCAACGGGTTGGCCGCGTATTGACCCACATCACGAGTCTGCTTAAAATCGACACCCGTATTATAGGCACCATCCCAGTTATAATTTGCCCGCGATGAATTAATATCATTTCCCCACGAATACATCGTCGTCGTACCGGCCCGGCAGGCATATTCCCATTGCGACTCGGTGGGTAACACATAGGCCCAACCGGCGGGTATGTTTGCCGATTGCTGTGCATTCAAGCGGGTCAGGAAAATCTGGGCATCTGCCCAACTGACTTTTTCCACCGGACGGTTCGGGTTGTTTGGCCATTCACTCGGGGTGGCACTCAGGCTGTCCGTATTACCGGTCATCACCGCCTCGTACTGGGCTTGGGTTACCTCGTATTTGCCGAGGTAAAATCCTTGGGTGAGGGTCACATTGTGTTCGGTTTCATTGGTTCCCCGACCCACTTCGGTGGTCGGACTGCCCATGGTAAAGGTGCCCGGTTCCACCCAGAGCATATCGAGTTGGACCGAGGCGTTCAGGTCCACGGTCTGTCCCTTGCGGACATAAACCGTGCGAGTGGCGTTTGTTTCGTTGCTGGCTCCGTCGGATACGGAATAAGTGAGTGGGTAGGTCCCAGTGGCATTTGTATCCACGGTGCCGGTGACGGCAACGGATCCGGACAGATTACCATCCAAACTGTCGCTCGCGGAATAGCCCGGATCCACCCAGGCGGTCCCCTTGAAATGGACATAAGTGGATCCTCCGTTCAAGGAGATGGTCGGATGGGTGGTGTCCACCACCGTGACGGTACGGGAAGCATTGGCCTCATTCCCCGCGGCATCCGCCACCGAGTAGGTTAAAATGTAGGTGCCCGTCGTGTTCATATCCACCGTCCCGGTTACGGTGATGGAAGCGGTCAAATTTCCGTCCCGCGCATCGTGCCCCGCGGCGCCTGGCTCCGCCCAGGCTTGCCCGGCCTCACGCGTGATCCCGGCTCCCCCGAACAGTTCCAGTTCGGGATTCGCCCCGTCTGGCTTGACTGCTTGGAAACCAACACGGAAGCCGATGATGTTGTAACGGTTGCTGGGGGAGCTGTAGTAGCGCTTAGCAGAACGCAGGTTCGATCCGGCGGAGTTCCAGGAACCACCCCGGACGGCCCGATCCGAGCCCGATGCCGGACCTTCAGGATCGGTCTGAGCACCGGTAAGATAATTTGCCTTCCAATCGTGGACCCATTCCCGCACATTTCCGTGCATGTCAAAGAAGCCCCACGGGTTGGCCGAAAATTGGCCGATGTTCACGGTTTGCTTGGAATCATTGCCGTCATTGGGACCGCCGTCCCAGTTGTAATTGGCACGGGAGGAATTAATATCATTGCCCCACGAGTACGCCGTGGTCGTGCCTGCCCGGCAGGCATACTCCCACTCCGCCTCGGTGGGTAACACATATTTCCAGCCATTGGGCAATCGGCCGGCGGACTGCTCAATCGAATTTAAACGGCTCAGAAAAATTTGGGCATCCTCCCACGAGGCTTTTTCCACCGGGCGGTTACTTCCCTTGAACTGGCTTGGGTCAGCACTCAAACCCTCGGAGTTTCCATTCATCACCGTTTGGTACTGTGCCTGCGTCACCTCATACTTACCGAGGTAAAAGCCATTGGTCAGGGTGACCTGATGCTGAGTCTCATCCCCTCCCCGGCCACTTTCCGAGGACGGACTGCCCATCGTAAAAGTGCCCGGCGGGCAGAAAATCATTCCCATACTGATCGAAGCCACGGTGTGAGCACTCGGAGTCCCGTCAACCTGCAGAGGGGTGATTGCGGAGGTAACCGAACCAAAATCATTAGTCACCACCACGCTGTAGTTTCCGTCGTGCAAAGAACCGTTCACATCCGAGATACTGAAACTTGAACCTGTTGCCCCCGCAATCGGTTGGCCATTACGTTGCCACTGGTAAGTCAGGTACTTCCCCTGTGCCTGCGAGGTCAGGTTCATGCTCTGCCCGCCAAAGATCAGACCGGGTGCCTGGGGTTGCAGAGTAATTTCAGGCTTTAAATATTTTAAGATTTGCTCGTTCAACTGAGCGGTGGTGATCGAGGAGGATTGAATCATTTGCGGTGTGACTGTACGGTTAAGGTCTGAGAGGACCGAACCCGGTAACATATCACGCGTGATCGTTTTATTTAAATCCGCAAGAATATCTGCAGAAAGTTTATCCCGGGAAACTGAACCGGGTGCCAAGGTGGAGTTTAAATCAGAGAGCACATCGCTCCCAAGCATAGACTTGGAGATTGTACGGTTGAGATCAGTTAGAACGGAGGCGGGTAACATAGCCCGCGTGATCGTTTTTATAGACTGGTTGAGATCCGCAAGCACATCACTGCCCAGCATCGATTTAGTAATCGTACGGTTCAAATCACTCCGCACTTCAGGGGCGAGCATGGAAAGAGTAATTGGACCAATCGAGATAGTGCTTTGATTCGCATCGAGTTTAGACAGTATCTCAGAGCTGAGCATGTCAGATGTAATGTCACCTAAAAGTCTTTCTGCAACCTTTGCCACCTCTGCAACCTTTGCCCATTCCGCCACCAAGGCACGAGGTGTAGCGGTAATTAACTGATCAGGTGCAAGGTGGCGGAGACCCTTTCCATCACCGTTATCAAATTTCACTCTTAAATACAACTTATCATGAGTTAGAAATAATTCCGGTGGTAATATGTTCATCCCTTGGCCACCCAGTAAAACCGAGTAGCGACCATTGCGGACAAACACCTGAATGCTTTGATTTGCATCCGCACCGTTATACCAATGGGTAGTTCCATTTCCATCATGAAGGGCAAAAGTAAATTGGGCATTGCCATGAAAATTAATCCCATCAATCGCCACCTTGCCCGAGTAAGGGACTGGACTTGCCGACCAAAGAGAAAAACTTACCAAGCAAGACAACAATGCAATAAAAGTGGCGATTTTCATAATAGGTCATGTAACCATGCCACTTCCACTCAGTCAAGTAATTGCAAAAGATAAGAATTCAGGAGACTAAGAAACGATCCCTATTGGCGTATTGGTAAACGATGGGGAAATAATGAATCGCACCCACCAATGAATGTTTGGTGAAGACTGAGGAGCTGTAATTATTTTCTTCGAAGCCGAATATGCAATTTTAATAGGACAAATGACAAGGCAAACACCACTTCACTCTCCCCCCGCCTGATCCGCTCAAGTTCCCCCCGAACATCCTCCAGGCTGACCGATTTCTTCACCTCGATGGTCTGAGTCGGCTCTCCCTCCATCGCTCGGTGCTTATCAATTAAGATACCCGTGGCAACAGGCATGACGGAGGGCGGGATCTTGTCGCGAAACAGAAGAACTCTGAGTACACCGAGCACAAAAAAAGCTCAAGTTGTTACGCTTGAGCAATTTAAAATGGCGGAGAGAACGGGATTCGAACCCGTGGAGGGGCGATTAGCCCCTCACCGGTTTAGCAAACCAGCGCATTCGACCACTCTGCCATCTCTCCTGATTATTGTTTAATAAATCATTCCTCCCTACCTTGGTAAACAAAAAAGAGAATCAATTTGAAATGCATCCACTGGCAATGATCTTGCCGTTTCCAAAACCGAAAACCCGGAGGTGGCTCTGATCAATAATCTACTTCAAGCAATCAGTGAATATGACAAATTGAAAACCGTGCGACGCATCTAGAGTGGAAGAAGAAAAGCAAAGAAAAAAGATAAGCCCTTAGGTGGCAATTATAGCTACGGTAGCCGAGAGGGAGATGGAATGCTATTGAATAGGATAAAAGAATTACAAAATAGGGTTGCTTATGGACGAATGAGCCTACAAAAGATAACAAATACCATCAACGCCGAGGGATTTCGTACCCGCAATGAATCCTTTTTTTCAAAACAACAAGTTCATCGAATCGTAATAAAACTTTAGAAAATCTGCTATGGTAAAATCTATTTGGATACTCTCTCTCTTTTTATTCGGATGGCTTTTGTTGCTACATACCCTAAACGCAAATGTCAGCGTACAAACTACCCGTGCACTTAAATGCATTGCCGCCTATATTATTGGTCCAACTATAACTCTAAATGCAAATGTTAGCGAACAAACTACAGGTACACGCTCTGTGGAGCTGAGTTCATCAGTAAAATTGGAAATGATCTGGGTGGAACCGGGCAGTTTCACGATGGGAAGTTCAGTCGCGGAACCGGGTAGGCAAAGTGATGAGACCGAGCACAATGTAACGCTCACTCAGGGCTTTTACCTTGGTAAGTACGAAGTCACTCAATCTGAGTACGAAGCGGTAATGACTGGAAATGCAGACGGGTTGAGTGCCACGCCAAGTCGTTTTCAGGGCAATTTAAACCGACCAGTCGAACAGGTTTCTTGGGATGACATTCAAGTCTTCCTGACTCGTTTGAACAATCAGCAAAATGCAAACATTCCAACGGGTTGGGCTTTTGTTTTGCCCACCGAAGCCCAATGGGAATATGCCTGTCGAGCAGGGACGAGCACCGCTTATTCTTGGGGAAATGACATCAATACCTCTCAGGCAAACTGGGATAGCTGGAGAAATATCGGCGAAACTATTAAAGTGGGTAAATACTTACCAAACCCGTGGGGGTTCTTTGATATGCATGGTAATGTGTTGGAATGGTGTGCAGACTGGTACGGTTTATATCCGGTTAATTCAGTAACCGACCCCGCTGGTCCGGTCGCGGGATCGGGTCGTATCGGTCGCGGTGGAACCTGGAGTTTTCGCGACGGAGCCGACTTGCGTTCAGCCGAGCGCCGATTCCCATACCCTCCAAGCACCCGCGACCCCGCCATCGGATTCCGTCTCGCTTTAAGCAATTCAAATTCCTCGAAGACGGAAAACAATCAGAGTATCGTGGTTGACGGAAATCAAACTACAACACCTCCTGGTTCGAACGGCTCGAATTCTCCTGCACTTGACAATACTTCTACTCGCACTGTGGATCTGAGTTCTTCAGTAAAATTGGAAATGATCTGGGTGGGACCGGGCACTTTCACCATGGGGCAAGAAGGCTATGAAAGGGTTCACGAAGTTACCCTTACGAAAGGTTTTTACTTTGGGAAGTACGAATTGACCAACGCCCAGTACGAGGCGGTGACCGGAAGATCCCCCATCGACGCCAACACTACGGGAAGGGGGAACCATCCGGTAGGCGTAAACTGGCACGAAGCGGAAAACTTTTGTGGTCAACTTACCGCACTGGAACGGAACGCGGGCCGTCTGCCCTCGGGTTGGATATACGTCTTGCCCACCGAGGCGGAATGGGAGTACGCCTGCCGGGCGGGAACTACCACCACCTATTATTACGGAGACGATTTCAACTACTCTATGTCCTGGTCCCGTTACAGTGACAATGGAAGAATACCTAGGGATTCTCTCGAGGTCGGTCAGTACCCCTCCAACCCATGGGGATTTCACGATATGTATGGCAATACCCTTGAATGGACCGCAGATTGGTATACCTATTACCTAAACGGACCGGCGGTTAATCCTGTCGGGCCCTCCACCGGTACCGAACGGGTTTATCGCGGGGGTGGTTATGGTAATTCAGCAAATTATTCGCGTTCCTCTGTTCGTTGGGGTCGGGATCCCACCACCACTTACGCCGGTCTCCGAATCGTGCTGAAAGAGATCAACCCTAAAGGAACAGGCAACGATCAGCCCTCAGAGACTTCATCGAAATTCAACACTGAACGAACTGACGATGGTATTTTGCTTAGATGGGAAACCCCAGCAACATTGAGATTCCATTTGAAGTTAAAAAATGGTTCTAATGAATTATTTTTCGGGGGACACCCCAAAGAGTCAACAACTGTAAATTATGCTCAGTTCAACCTCACCGGGACGGAAATTCTTAATGCAAGATTTGCGGTTTATGATAACAGTGGTTCTTTTCAATATTGGCTAGATGAAACGAAGATTAATTTGTCCAATTATTCTTCTCAAAATCCAGGCTCTAGTGGTTCCACACTATACACCTTATCGCTGTCCTCGGGCACGGGTGGATCGGTAATTGGTGGTGGTGCCATAGATAAGGATACCAATGCATCTATCCAAGCTGTCCCCAGTCAGGAGTATCGTTTCAAGTACTGGGAAGGAAGCGGTGTTCAAGATCCATTCAGCCATCAAACCACAGCTCTGATTCAGGCAGATGCAAATATTAAGGCTATTTTTGAATATGTTGGGAAATGGACCGATGGATGGGCAAAAGGATCCGACCCGATCTTCGGAACAGCGAGATGGGCGACGCAGAACTGGTGGTATTCCCATTGGTTCGGATATTTTTGGCACAACCCCTATAAGAATTGGATCTATCACACTACCCTTGGCTGGCTGTATCTGTATCCCAACGATTCCAACAGTATCTGGGCATATGCTTACAGTCTAAATGGCCGGCCCTACTGGCTTTGGATACATCGGGACCACTTCCCCTTTGTATACTCCCAACTGAGCTATGTCCGGACCGAGCCTGTAGGGCAGTGGCTTTATTTAGATTTCCTTCACCATAGGATGCAATTATGGAGTGCCTCCCTTGGGCGATGGAGTCGCAAGGCCAAGCTCCATGTTTCTGATTCGGATGAGGAATCACTTGAACCAGCAATCACCCCAAAAACCTATATCAAGATTTTCTTCGACAGCTCGGGCTCTATGAATTCGACTCTGTTCAAGCTTGAAGAAATGGTACAAGGGGAATATCAAAACCCAGATTCCCTAAGGAGCATACTACAGGATTTTTACGCTACGGAGACCAGAGAGTCGGAAGGTAACAGCGATCCCGCGACTAATGGTTCGGATCGCTTTCGAGATCGCGTCTCGATCGTCTCCAACAAAACCGAAAGAACCTTTGCCATGCTTTTAAATTCCGGTTCAGACGAGAAGGTCGCAAGCCTAGGCTTCGGAACCGGAGTCGAGGATGAATTCCCCGATGCTTCCAATGTGGTAATTATTGTCTTCCAAGACGAGGCAAATGGGCAGGCTTATTACAACGAGAGTATATTTCAAACGGCTTCGAAAAATGCGACCTACGATTCCGACATCGAGGCCTTTCGCAACTCCGTCAATGAGGTAAACTTGCTAAATCCAAGCTTTTATCGAGGCATAATCATGCAGGTCAGGGAAAATGGCTACCCCGCTGAAGTTGGGTTCAGGGATTTTCTTGATGCGGTGGTACAGGGAAAGGGTGCGTATTCCAAGGATAATGGACTGAGCGAGTTGCCCTTCACGAATTATCTCAAGGTAGTCAACGATGTCTTTGATGGGGAAGGTCGAGAAAGTTATTACCGAAACTTAATCGGACAGGCCCTCAATGAGCTTGGTTTCAAGATCAATTTTGATTACTAACCTCTTACAGCCGGAATGTATGGAGCATTTTCGATATGCACGGAAATGGTTGGGGATTGTTTGCAGACTGGTACAAATTGCAAGATAGCATTGCGGTGACCGATTCCAAATGTCCGGCCTCGAGCTCTTCTCGGATCAAACGGAGGGAGATGGAGAGCGAAAAGAGCCAAGCGAGGGAAGCTCACTAGTTTTAAAATAATATCTTCTCGACTCTCGTCACAAAGTGGCGAATAGCTCGCTTGCGAGACAAAATATTTTTGAGAAAAGATAAGTTTAAAAATCATTGATTATGACTGGTTTTTAGGGTGACCCTACCCCGTGTGGACACAGTTCGCACTAACAAGCACGAACGATTAAAAAGTAAATGTGTGAATCTTCCCCCTAACGCTGGCCATGGATACCCATTGGGAAAAACGGATTATCGGACCGCCACTGTTCGCAGACTAAGAAAGACATTGCTGTCGATCTATAAATCTAGCCATTCATTAAGATCCAATTAAAAATCAGTCTTCCATTTCTTTCAGCCACCAAAATAAAGAAGGTTCTTTTCTCCCCGGATCAGGATGCGGTCATTCACGGGTACAGGAGATGCAATTACCCGCTCGCCCATATCGTATTTACCCAGATATTTGAATCCGGTGGAAATATCCGCAATTAAAATTACCCCGTCTTCCCGGGGAGCGTATAATTTAGTACCCGCAATCGTGGGAGATCCGTAATAACTCGAACTTGCCCGCGGGAAGGCGTCCTCCCACTCACTCTTTCCTGTCTTTGGATCGATACAATGCACTTCTCCACGATCCCGTAAAATATAAACCTTTCCATCCGAGACTGCGGGACTGGGCACAAAACAGCCCGTGTCCGCCCTCGTCCATAAACGATGAGTTTCGGTGACATCCCCCTTCCCTCCCATCCGAATTCCAGCGAGATGCGTCCCCCGACCATACGGTACAATCGCAATATCTCCGGCCACCACCTGTGATCCCACCACCACCCAGTTCTTCTTTTGCTTGGGATTAAATCCAGTGGATACCCAATGCATCTCCCCATCCTCCGCGGAATGAGCTGATAATCTCTCCGCCCCCCAGACCAGGATTGCTTCCTTCCCCTTGTGCTTAATCAAAGTGGGAGTGGCATAACTGTGATCACACTCGGGAGGAGTCGGGTAATTTCGTTCTTTCTTCCATGCCACCTCTCCACTTGAGGGATCAAACGCAAGCAGCCAGGAATTTCCCTTTCTCATCAACGCCACAATTACATGTTTACTGGAAAGAATGGGGGAGGTACCAAAGTCCCAGTAAAGAGTATCTTTCCCGTAAGAGGATAAATCCTTTTGCCAAAGAATTTCCCCACCCCTGTTCAGGCAGGCCAAATTGCCGCTTTTGAATAAGGCATACAAATTCTGGCCATCAGTAATCAAAGACGGATTGCTCCCCGAACCATTCAAGTGCTTCCCCTTCCGCTGGGGCCCCATTTTAGTTTGCCAGTTTTTCCCACCATTCATCGAGAATGAAAGCACCCCATCTTCCCCGTTTATCGGACAAGTTAAAAAAATGGAATCCTGCCAAACGATCGGGGTGGAACATCCTTTATCGGGCAAGGAAGCTTTCCACAGCAAATTCTTTTTCAGATTCAATTCAGTCGGATAATTTCCCGAATCAGTTGAACCGCTGGCATCCTCGCCTCGCCATGCCGGCCAGTTCCCGGCATACAAAGAATTCAGGCAAAGTGAAAAAATAAGCATGTTGATAAATAATTTTTTCATTACTTTATTGTATAATTAGAGTTTGAATTACAGGGATACGGAGTCGAAAGATGGAAAAATTAAATAATGTAATTCTCCCCTTTCGCAGGAAAAAGCTT
>JBJLCO010000042.1:0-26894 GCA_045567635.1 Opitutales bacterium
GCACTTCGGGCAAATAAGCCCTATGATCAAATGACCCGGGAATTAATTGATACCAACAAAGATGCGGAGGGTTTTATCAACGGGATTAAATGGCGGGGAAATGTAAATGCCAGTCAAACCCGAAATATGCAATTCGCCCAGAATGTGTCTCAAGTCTTTCTTGGAATCAATATGAAATGTGCCAGTTGCCACGATAGCTTTATTGATCGTTGGACCCTGCAGGAATCTTATGACTTGGCCGCGGTCTTTGCAGAGGAACCGCTTGAATTGGAACGGTGCGATGTGCCAACCGGAAAAATGGCCACCCCGCGCTGGATGTTTCCCGAACTTGGACAGATCGATCCCAAGGCGAAAAAGAACGAACGGCTTAAACAGTTGGCCAAGTTAATGACTCACCCCGAAAACGGTCGTTTCACACGAACGATCGTAAACCGGGTATGGGCGCAATTAATGGGACGCGGTATTGTTCATCCGGTTGATGCGATGCATACCAAACCATGGAATGAGGATTTGCTTGATTTCCTCGCCGTCCAATTTGCCAAAGATGGATACGACCTTAAAACATTTCTTCTTTTCGTAATGACTTCGGAAGCATACGGGGCTCAAAGCGACCGGTTACAAGAAGAACCCAGTGGCAATTATGTTTTTAATGGCCCCGTTCCCAAACGGATGACTGCGGAGCAATTGATGGATTCAATTTGGCAGGTTACCCAAACCTCCCCAGCCAAAGGAGAAGCAAAAGTGGACCGCTCCCCTGGATTTAGTAGTAATTTACCTAAACCACTAATAACTCTTGGAAAACCAAAAGCCATTAATGCTCATTGGATATGGGGTCCAGACTCCCAAGCCCGGAAAGTAAAACTTCGCACATCAGTCGATTTACTCAATGCCCCTAAGATTGCTTCCTTCCTGGCTACATGTGATAATGCATTCTCGCTCCAAATTAATGGAAAGTATGTCACCTCTTCCAAAGAATGGACGAAACCACGTTACCATGAAATCTCGGGCTTTTTTAAAGCCGGCAAAAATTGGATTGAAGTGGATGCAGAAATGTTTGGCGGAGGAGCCGGCTTTATCGCCCAATTTATTTTGGGAGCGGGCGATCAAAAAATTATTCTCGAAACCGGTAAAAACTGGGAATTTCTGAAAAATAAAGAATGGATAGCGGCAACTGAAGTATACCCCTACGGATCCGGTCCCTGGAAACGCCCACTGGACAAAGCAAAGCAAACAAGACCCGGGCTCAATCAGGATGGACCCTCAGTTCGTGCATCCTTGGTGAAGAATGATTTCCTTATGCGCTCTCTCGGTCGTCCCCACCGCGATCAGGTGGTTACCTCTCCCCGGCCGAACTCACAACCTTACAGGCAATCGACTTGGCAAATGGAGAGATCCTTTCCCGGTACCTTACTCAGGGTGCTAAAAACCTCACAAATCAACTCGCGGAAAAACAAAATTTTGTCTCCTGGCTCTATGAATATGCACTGGGACGAAAGCCCAGTGCCGGGGAAAAAGAATTACTTCAAACCGTTGCCAATGACTCGCAAAACCCCCAGCAGGTGGAAGACTTGCTTTGGCTGGTTTTCATGCAACCCGATTTTCAAATTATTCGATAAGTAATATCAGTAAGAAATCATGAATATTCCTGAACAAATTCAAAGAAGAGATTTTATCAAACAACTCGGACTTGCCTCCACTGCAGCACTGGCCACAAATGGAACTCAGGCATGGGGAAATGATGTGGTGATCCATCCAAAAGCCAAAGCAGACTCCTGTATCCTGATTTGGATGGCAGGAGGAATGGCGGCCCCTGATACTTTTGATCCCAAAAGGTACCTCCCTTTTGAAAAGGGATTAGAGGTCAATAAAATCCTCAGTACTTTTCCTGCAATCGACACAAATGTGGACGGTATAAAGATTTCCCAGGGTCTGGAAAATATAGCCCAAGTAATGGATCGGGGTACTCTTAATCCGCTCCGCGGTACAACCCGACCTCGGATCGATTCTTCATTCCCGACACCAATACCACTGGCATACCGGATATGTCCCTCCCATCACCGTGGCGGCCCCCCATCTCGGTGCATGGATGGCCAAAGTGCTCGGTCCGAAAAACGAGGTGATTCCTCCTTTTATTAACATCGGGCAACGCTTGGAAGGTGTGGGAGAGAAAGAGGAATTAAAGGCCTTTACCACCGCCGGTTTCTTTGGTTCCGAATACGGACCGATGAACCTACCCTACCCCGAACAGGCAGTGCAGTCAGTACAACCACCCAAAGGAATGGAGCCAGGGAGATTTTCCAATCGTTATAAACATTTCAAGAAACTCCTCGATCAAAACCCAAATCGCGAACAACTCAGTGATTTTCAAAGGGAATCGATGCTCCGTTCAATGGAATCTGCCCATCGCCTACTTCAATCCAAGGAAAAAGATGCATTTGATCTTACGCGCGAACCCAAGGATTCCTACGCAAAGTATGGAGATACACGCTTTGGAAGAGGATGTCTGCTGGCCCGCCGGTTGGTGGAGGAAGGTGCCCGCTTTATCGAAGTGACCACTGAATATGTCCCCTTCCTTCATTGGGATACGCATGAAAATGGGCATACCACTGCCGCCCGCATGAAAAAAGAAATTGATCAACCAATCGCACAGTTGATTCGTGATCTAGAAACCAAAGGAATTTTGGATCGAACACTCGTTATTCTCGCCAGTGAATTCAGTCGGGATATGATGATTGAAGGTGTGCCTGGATCCAATGCTAAGGATCAGTCCCGTGCCCGAGCAGAGAAACTCAGCGAAATGAAACAGTATGGATTGCACAGACACTTTACCGGGGGCACCAGTATTGCCATGTGGGGAGGCGGTGTGAAGAAAGGATTTGTCTACGGAAAAACCGCGGATGAACGTCCGTTGATGGCCGTGGAAAACCCTCTGTCTATTGAGGACCTGCATGCCACGATCTACACCGCGATGGGGATCAATCCCAAGACTGCCTATGAAGTGGAGAAACGTCCATTTTACGCGACCAAGGACGGAATCGGTAAAGCGGCGAACAGATATCTTTGCTTAGTTTTCTAATCTAAGGGCGCAGGTGTTGCTTGCCCATCTATCCAAGCTAAGGCATAGGTTATGTAAAAATGAAAACTGTATTTTTCCAACTCCTCATACCTTCGCTACTTTTAGCAACAACTCTGTTTGCACAAAAGCCAAACATTATCTGCATCCTCGTGGATGATCTCGGATACAGCGATCTGTCTTCTTTCGGGGGGAAGGACATAAAGACGCCCGCGATTGATAAGCTGATGAACTCAGGTATGCGGATGAATCAGTTCTATGCGAACTGCAATGTCTGCACACCCACCCGGGCATCTCTGTTGACCGGTCGGTATCCCGACCTTGTGGGTGCACCCGGAGTCATCCGCCAAAACCCGGAAAGTAACTGGGGGTATTTCAATCCCACCGGCCCCACTCTTCCTGAATTGATGAACGAAGCCGGTTACCACACTGGTATGGTCGGAAAATGGCACTTGGGTTATGAAGCACCCAACCTGCCCAATGATCGCGGATTCACTTTCTTCCACGGTTTCCTCGGCGACATGATGGATGACTACTGGACCCATTTACGCGGAGGAGTCAATTGGATGCGTCTAAACAAAAAGACCATCAAACCAAAGGGACATGCCACCGAAGTGTTTAGTCGCTGGGCAATAAATTACATTACTGAGCAATCTAAAGATACGACAAAGCCATTCTTTCTCTACCTTGCTTACAATGCACCGCACTTCCCCATTCAACCACCTGAAGACTGGCTGAAGAAAGTCCAAAAAAGAGAACCTCAACTTGATCTTAAGCGGGCAACCAATGTGGCATTCGTCGAGCACATGGATCATGAAATTGGTAAGGTTTTAGATGCGGTCAAAAAACTCGGAATTGCCAAGGATACCCTGATTACTTTCTCGTCCGATAATGGAGGCTCGATTCCCCATGCTGCCACCAATGATCCCTGGCGCGGAGGCAAGCAGGAACACTGGGAGGGTGGAATCCGTGTCCCAACCTGCGCGGTTTGGCCTGGGAAGATTCCTGTCACGCAGACGGATGAGCTCGGCATCACCATGGATTTATTTCCCACCTTTGCGGAAATTGCGGGTGTGAAAGTGGAAAATGAAATCGAGGGAAAGAGCCTAGCCCCTATTTGGATGGAAGGAAAAAAAGGCGATCCAAACCGCACCCTTATTTGGGTGCGCAGGGAGGGAAACTTTCGCTATCAGGGGCGTGCTTATTATGCGATTCGTGAAGGTAACTGGAAACTTCTGCAGAACCACCCGTTCGAACCGATGCAACTGGTCAACTTAAAGGAGGATCCCGCCGAGCAGAATCCTAAACCGGCGACTCATCCGATCGCTCGTAAACTTATCGGAAAGCTCATGCTCCACCTGCAAAAGTCAGGTGATATGCCCTGGCAGAAGTAGAAAACTGATTATCTTACTTAGGCGTCGCTTCTCCATGGGGATAACGATAGTCACCCTTCGGGTCGGTTGATACCTTGGTGGTTTTCCCTGATTTCAAATCATAGAGATAAAGTGATTTCGATGCATGGTATACGATCGCGGATTGGTCGCGTGTCCATCGGGGATAGGCAAACCAACCAGGCTTTTCATCCTGATTGGCAATCGGTTTACAATTAGAAATTAATCTCTTCTCCTTGTCGAAATCAGCGAGGTACAATACTCGGCCCGGTACTTTCCGTTTAAAACCTTTCTGAAATTCAAAACATATTTTCGTTTCATCGACGGAAAGGCTTAACCGATCGAGATAGCCCTTCTTAGCCAACTCGCATTCAATTCCCTGATAAGTCTGTTTTTTTCCGGGAATTACACTCATCAAATAATACCCTCTTCCGTCTTTGGGGTGAGTATGATTTACTAAGGCTCTGCCATCGGTAAGACAGGTGTAAACCCATGTATGAACCTCTTTACTCGTCAACTTAATCTCATTGCCCGGCTTCGCATCAATATTACTGATCATCACATGGTACCCTTTGCCACTCGGATTCCTGCGGTTCCAAATCGGTCGATTGGTTCCATCCCGTGTCCAGGTCTGATTAAAATTAGTTTTCTCCGAGTCGGTAATTTGATGAAACCCCGTACCATCGGCATTGATGATACAAATGGCCGTCTTCCAGTTCCAGACCTCAGGAGCATTCACATAGCGGCGAAAGAACACCAGTTTGTTACCGGTCTTCGACCACGATGGCATGAAATCCCAATGCCCCTTGGTTAATGGCGCGGAATCCGGATATCCAACATAATTTACATGAATTTCTCCATTCTTATAATACGATATTCGATGATCTGATGATTTTTTCGGATTCGAACCCTCTTCGGCATACAAGGTACCAAGAAACAAGATAAGAATGGAAAGAATTATTTTCATAAAACCTAGAATGAACTGTATTTTCGTAAGAAATCCAACCGTAATACAACCAAAGAACTCATATCTTTGGCCTTACTCACATTCGTCAATCTCAAGAACCCTGATCAATCATCCAGACATTGCGATAGCGCACATCCTGACCATGTTCCTGCAGTTTTAATCCACCGGGGGTGGAAGTCACCTTGATTCCACCATTAGCTTTTTGTATCTCGGCGTTGTCATGAACCTTGATTCCATTCCACCAAACCGTAGCTCGGGCATTGGCGGTTTTTTTATCACCCTCCCACTTCGCATCCTTAAAGATAAAATGAAAGGCATGCCATTGACCGTTGGGTCTCCAAGCATTCCGGTCAGGTACACGATCCATACAGAAAGCGGCAATCCCATGCCCGCCAATTTTCCAATTGTACGGGTCCTCAATATTTTTTCCCTTGGGTGATTCGATCTGAATTTCATATCGGTTCTGCATGTAGACTCCACTGTTGGTGTAACCGTCCGGTTTACCATCTCCACGGGCACCCATCATAATGAATTCAACATGACCTTCATAACTGGAATATTTCTTTTTGGTCACCAAGTCATGGGTCCCCCATTTTTTTCCACCATCGGTCATCAGGGTTTTTCCTTTACCATTGGGGTTATCCATAATCTTCCAGGTAATTTCCATGTCCTTCTTGGGCCACATTTCCCAATTTTTCTTAACTGATTTCATGGTACCATCAAAAAGTACTTCCGCCCCCTTGGGTGCTTCCAAACCAACATCCTTATTCTTTTCGTAACCGCTTTGTTCTTCGGGCTTTTTTCCGGCATGTAAAATACCAGAAATCATGATTAAAACTAGAACCGGAGAGATTATATTGATCATTCTTTTCATTTTAAATTGGTTTGATTATTAAGTAAGCAACTTTATTGCTCTTCCCCGTAGTCGTTTTCCGCTTCCTCTTTCCATTCTTCCCAAATTTCGCGGGCTTCATTCTCGGACATTCTGCCCAGGCGTACCGCCGCTTTCATCCCCTGGGCAACCTGTTCCCATAATTCCTCTTCATCCTCCCAGTGAGCTCCGCGTTCGTCCTCATGGGCTTTTTCTTCCTGTTCCATTCTCTGATGAAACTTCATCTCCATGCTTTCCATTCGGTCTTGCATCTGGGCAAGCCTTTCCTCGGCTTCATCCTCCCCGATTTTTCCCTCCTCGACCGCTCGGTCCAAACGGGCTTCCTCCGCATCCAAATCGATTTCCATGTGAGCCATTCTTATTTCGTGATGTAAATGAGCACGAATTTCCTGTCCTTCCATTCTTGCGTCCTCTTCGGAAATTTCACCTGCCTGCACCGCTTCCCGGAGCTCATTCAGGCTGGCCTTAATTTTGCTTTCAAGCTCATGGGCAACTTCCTCCTTGCGCTCCATACTTTCCTTAATCTGCTTGTATTTTTCATCAGCCATTTCACGGCTCATTCGACCCGAACTGACTTCACCCTCGATCTTTCCCTCCATCCGGTTCCAGTGCATCTTTTTACTTTTTTCGGCGTGCTCGAGGCTAATCTTTGTAAGTTTTTGCTGGCCTTCCTCGTGGGAAAGGTCACCCCCACGAATAGACTCATGAATTTCTCTGGTCTGTTGGTGAAACTTTTCCTGATTGGATCGGAATTTCTGTTCCCATTCATCCCCACTGACCGAGAGGGTAAAAATGCCTGAAATACATAGAAGAAAAATAATTGATTTCATGAGGTATAGAGGATATTGATTTTAAAAAGACTGAACAAAGAACAAAAACCGAAAAAGAAAAACATTAACTTAATTTACTTTCTTTTCTTTTTCTTTCCAGACTGATCCTTAGAAAGCCCACGGGATTTCTTTCCCTTTTCGGAAGGACATGATTTCGTATCCTTTTTACAGGAAGCCGTATCTTTCTTCGAACAGGATCCAGATTTACTACATCCTCCAGATTTACAGGCATCTTTTTTACCGCATTCCTCTTTTCCTTTTTTACATTCAGACTTTTCATTCTGTTTTCCGCAATCTGATTTACCCTTGGAATCTGAGCAAGACTTCGCATCTCTAGCAGGAACGCGACCCGGACCTTTGGCCATTGGCGACATCATACCCTTGTGTGGACCACCCCGGCGTATCTTTGAATGGGAACCATGTCCTTGCGGAGGCATTCCACCAGATCGGTGCCCCCCTCTCATCTGCATTTCCATCTGTTTACGGCGCATATCCCACTGTAAATTCTCCATATCCCAGTCACGACGCTCGCGATCAAACTCGCGCTGCATGCGCTCACGCTCATGATTCAATTCCATCAACTCCATTTGGTGTTCATTCACAAGCCGTTCCAATTCGAATTCCAATTCACGGATCTCAATCTCATGCTCAAGTTCTTCCACTTCTCCCCATTCCTCTTCGTCTTCATCCCACTCATGATCGTCATGCTCTTCCTCATCATCGTGACCATGTTCACGAAGGACAGCATGCCATTTTTCCCACCCTTCTTTCTCAGTGATTTTGCCGGCTTTCACCGCCTGCTTGATACGTTCGCCCATTTTGTGGAGCTCGTGCTTATGATCGTCCGCGGAAACGGAAATCATTGCACAGAGGAAAAAACAGATGGACAATATAGATACGAGTGACTTTTTCATATAAGGTATTGGGTTAACGAAAAATGGAATTACATAACAAAACATAATAAAAACAAAGTAAACTTCTTTTTGACTCTTGATCTCCCTTTACTCAACTCTCAACCTAGCATCATGGACCGTACTTTCCTTCCTTTTTTATTCCTAATATCATCCATTTCTATTCAGGCTGAAAGCCCTAATATCATCCTCGTCTTCATTGACGATATGGGGTGGGGAGACTTTTCCTGCTTTGGAAATGAGCATGCCAAGACTCCACACATTGACCGCCTCGCCAAAGAAGGACTGCGCTTCGATCAGTTTTATGTCAACTCGCCCATCTGCTCACCATCCCGAGTCGCTATTTCCACCGGGCAATATCCCCAGAAGTGGAAAATCACTTCTTATCTGAGCAACCGCGACCATAATAAAAAACGAGGCATGGCTCAGTGGCTCGATCCCAAAGCACCTATGCTTGCCCGCTCCCTGCAAAAAAACGGATATGCTACCGGTCACTTTGGCAAGTGGCACATGGGGGGACAGCGAAATGTGGCCGATGCTCCGCCGATATCAGAATATGGATTTGATCAATCACTGACCAATTTTGAAGGTATGGGGCCCAAGCTTCTACCCCTCACCCTCAAGCCCGGACAGGATCCGAAAAGACCGGGTCGCATTTGGGGGCACGCGGAAATGCTGGGGAAAGGTGCCCGTTGGATGCAACGATCCAAAATCACCGAAGGTTTTGTGGATGCCGCCATTCCTTTCATTAAAAAAGCTAAACAGGAGAACAAACCCTTTTACATCAATCTCTGGCCGGATGATGTGCATACTCCATTTTGGCCTCCTGTTGAACAATGGAAAGACGGGTCAAAACGCCAACTTTTTCTCTCCGTACTCGAGGAAATGGACCGGCAACTGGGCAAATTATTTGATCATGTCCGAAACAATCCTGATCTTGCCGACAATACGCTTATCCTTGCATGCTCCGATAACGGTCCGGAAAAAGGAGCCGGAGTTGCCGGGCCCTTCCGTGGATATAAGACCCATCTTTATGAAGGGGGAATCCGATCCTCCCTCGTCGCCTGGGCACCCAAGTTAATGAACAAAGAAGTGCAGGGTACGATCAATAAAAAATCCACCTTTTCGGCAATCGACCTTGTGCCCACCCTACTCGAGATCACAGAAACAAAAACACCAAAGCATGCTAATTTCGACGGCGAACCCCTACCCGATGTGCTTCTGGGAAAATCGAATTTATCCCGCAAGCAGGATCTTCTTTTTCGACGTCCACCGGACCGCGACTCATTTTATGGTGTAAAGGATCTGCCCGACCTTGCCATCCGTTCAGGCAAATGGAAACTGCTCTGCGAATATGACGGATCGGATGCACTCCTGTATGACCTGACGAAAGACCGTGGTGAGAAAAACAACCTCGCAAAGAAACACCCAAAGATTGTCAAAGAACTTTCGCAGAAAGTGATTGCCTGGCACAAATCAATGCCCGCAGATAATGGGCCGCAAATGGTTGCAGGCGACAAGAAATAGATCTGCCAAAAACTATTTCCAGCAATCAGGCGATCACATTTTTGACCACATGGCCGTGCACATCGGTCAACCTGAATTTCCTTCCCTGAAACCGGTAGGTCAAGCGTTCGTGATCCATTCCCAAGAGATGTAACAGGGTTGCATTGAAGTCGTGCACATGCACGGGGGAATCCGCGATCCCATAACCCAGATCGTCCGTACGTCCATGAACATGGCCGGGCTTCGTTCCTCCGCCCGCCATCCATACGGTAAACGCTTCCTTATGATGATCGCGCCCGACCGTAGTTTTCTCACCGGAACCGTTATTTCCCTGCCCCATCGGTGTGCGTCCAAATTCAGCACTCCATACAACCAGAGTTTCATCAAGCAAGCCTCGCTCCTTTAAATCCTTAATCAGAGCAGCGATCGGCTGATCCACCTGTTTGCATTTGCCGGGCAGTCTGCTGAAGACCGAGCCATGATGATCCCAGCCCTGATCGAACAACTGAACAAAGCGGACACCCCGCTCCACCATACGACGGGCAAGCAAACAATTGTTAGCAAATCCAGCACCGCCCACTTTTGCCCCGTATGCATCCAGGGTAGTCTGTGACTCCTTGGAGATATCCTTCAACTCGGGCACACTCGTCTGCATACGATAGGCCATTTCGTACTGGCTGATTCGTGTAGCGATCTCGGGATCCCCCACGCCATCGAGCTGCATCTCATTTAACTGATTGACCGCTGAGATTACTTTCCTTCGGGCGGATGCATCCACACCCTTGGGATTAGAAAGAAAGAGCACTGGGTCCCCTTTCCCGCGAAATTCTATACCCTGATAAACGGAGGGCAGGAAACCACTTCCGAAAACACTGTTTCCTGCTCCGGGGTATTGACCGGTAACCATGACCACAAATCCAGGAAGATCCTTGTTGGGTGAGCCGATCCCATAATTCGTCCACGCCCCGAGACTGGGTCGGCCGAAACGTTCGAATCCGGTCTGCATAAACATCTGAGCAGGAGCATGGTTAAACTGCTCAGTATGGAGGGTACGGATGAAACACATATCATCAGCCACCGTCTGCAAGTTGGGAAGTAAATTGGATATCTGGATGCCGGATTCCCCACATTTTTTAAAATCATATTTTGACTCTTTGGATGTTCCAAGAAGAGTTGGTCGTGAGCGAATAAAGGCGAGCTGTTTCCCCTCGAACATTTCCTTGGGGCAGAGTTCGCCATTTCGTTTTTGAAGCTCGGGTTTGTAATCGAACAGATCGAGATGTGAGGGTGCTCCGACCAGATGGAAATAAATTACGTTCTTCGCTTTCGGTGCAAAATGGGCGTATGGATTACTTGGAGCTGCCCCTAAATCTTTTTGGAGAAAGTCAGCGAGAGCATAACCTCCTATACCCAACCCCACCTTTTGAAAAAGCTGGCGACGCGTCAGCGTACGAAGATATTGATCGACTGGGTGTGTATTCATCCTTTGGTAATGGTTTCGTCGAGATTGAGCAGAGCATTGGCTACGAAGAACCAGGCACCCACTTCGTCAGAGTCCAATTTCTTGGAGACCTCAATTTGGGGAGCCTGGGAGAGTAAGGACTTAGCAATCGAAGTGTCGGACTTCAGTCTTTCACTCTGTTCATTTAAAAGACTTAGCAGGACTTTGATTTCCCGGGCAGAGGGATCACGAGACAAGGCACGGCGGACGGCATGGATAACACGATCCTTATCAGACTTTTCCTGTGTTTTTTCCAGAATCGACACGGCAAAGCCTAGTGCCATCTCAACATAGGCCTGATCATTCAACAAAGTAAGTGCCTGCAGAGGGGTATTCGTACGGCTGCGCTTGGGATGACAGGCCGCTCGGTCAGGACCATCAAAATTTACAAAACTGGCATAAGGAGCCGCCCGTCTCCAAATCACATAGATTCCACGGCGAAAACGGTCTTCCGTTTGAGCGGCAATGTACTTGGGTTCATTACGCCCAGTCTGTCTCCACAATCCATCCGGTTGGGGTGGATATATAGGAGGACCTCCCATTTTATCACTCAGTAAACCCGCAACCTGTAAGCCATTATCGCGGATCATTTCCGCAGTCATGCGAAAACGGGGTCCTCGAAGAAAGAACCGGTTATTGGCATCCCGCTCCAGCATCGAGGTGGTGACCTTGGAGCTTTGTCCGTAGGTACCACTGAGTGCGATCAGTTTGTGAATGTGCTTCATCGACCATCCCTTCTCCATAAATTCAACGGCCAACCAATCCAATAACTCTGGATGAGTGGAGGGTTCGCTCTGTGAACCAAAATCCTCTTCCGTGGAAACAATACCGGAACCAAAAAACTGGCCCCACCAACGATTAACCACCACCCGGGCAGTCAAGGGGTTTTCAGTGTCGACCAACCACTTGGCCAAGCCGAGACGGTTCTTGGGCCATTCCGGTTTCCAGTCATTGAGCACTCCGGGTACATCCGCTTCCACCTTTTGCTTGGGGGATAAATAACTTCCCCGGGCCATGACATGGGTTTCCCGTTTCTCATCCATTTCCACCATCACCAAGGTGGTGGGTGGGGTGACTTTCTTTATGGCTTTCTCAAGATCACCGACTTTCTCTTGGAGGGCCAAAAGTTTTGGGTTTTCCTGATCAAAGATTGCCCGCAATTCTTTCTCTTCCTTTCCGTTCCGTTTTTCCTTCGCTAAAAGTTCATACAGTCTTTTGTTCTCCGCTTCACTTTTCTTCACCCCATCAGTGGAAAGAGAGAAACGTGGTCGGCCCACATTGCGCCCTCCCCCATAGAGATGCTTCATTTTAATGAGTAATTTGGAATCCTCACTGAGTACCAGTGATTCCACAAATTCTGCCCGAATCCAATGGGCTTTTCCAAATTCAGGAGCAATCGCCCAACCATTACGGGAATCCAAGTTTCCATCGAATAAGTTTTTCGGTAAAAACCCTCCCTGATTAAAATCGGCTACAACACGGCCAAAATCCAATGGTTCGGATGCCCCCTCCACTTTTACGATCATTTCCGTAAGCACGAAATTTGGATTGGCATTGGTGGTGTTTCGGCCCGGCCCATTTTGCTTCATCGATTTGTGCAGCAGGGTTTCCATTTGAAATGATTCCCAGGTCCCCGCGGGAATGGACACTTCAATCTGGTAGGTGGACTTGTTTCCGGGATCCCCCTCTGCCAATAAACTTCCATCCTTTACGATTCGTAAAGTCTCCCCACCATCAGAAACGGCCTTCGTGGGAGTAAGAACCTGCCACTCGGACTCCTTAACTTGGGTTTCTTTCAATTGTTGCTGAGTCCATTCCTCATATTTCCGCTTCGCTTCCCTGTCTAGGGTGGCGAGCTCCTCTTTTTTTACCTTAAGCTCAGCATTCAGAGCATTCCGTTGCTTTTCTTTATCAGCAGGAAGAGAAAGCTCCATCCTGGGCCCCCAAAAATCAAAGGCTACCCCCTTACCGCTCTTATTTTCGACTTCAAGAGGAGTATTATTAAAGAAAGCAAACATTTGAAAATATTCCTCCTGCGAAAATGGGTCGTACTTATGACTATGGCACTGGGCACATTCCATGGTGGTCCCCAGCCAAGTGGTACCCGTGGCGTTTACCCGGTCGACCACTTGATTTACCCGATTCTCCTCGGGATGAACGCCTGCCTCCACATTACAGGGGGGCGTGCGGTGAAATCCAGTGGCTATCTTTTGATCGATAGTCGAATTAGGGAGTAAGTCCCCCGCAATCTGTTCGATCGTAAACTGATCGAAGGGCATATCATGATTGATGGCATTAATCACCCAGTCACGAAATGCCCAGCTGTCTCTGAGCTGATCTGCCTGAAACCCATTGGAATCAGCATACCTAGCCAAATCGAGCCATTGGCGTGCCCAGTGCTCTCCATAACGCGGTGAAGCCAAAAGGCGGTCGACTACTTTTTCCCTCGCTTGGCGAGAATCATCCTCCATGAAATTGTCATATTCCTCGAGCGTTGGAGGTAATCCGGTGAGACCAAGACTGACTCGGCGAATCCATTTCTCCTTTTTCTCGGGGCGGCTTGGTTTCCATCCCTGTTCTTCCAGTTTTGCCAGGATGAAAGTATCGACAGGCGTCTTTATAAATTCCTGGTCTTTTGCCTTAGGCAAGGCAGGCTTCTTCGGAATCACATACGCCCAATGCTTCGCATACTTGGCACCCGAAGAAATCCATTGGCGGAGAAGTCGGATTTGTTCAGGCTTGAGGGGATCACCTTTGGGAGGCATCCGGTCATCCATGTCGGCGGAAACCACGCGATGCAGAATTTCGCTTTCTTCCAAGTCACCGGGTGCAATAGCAGCAAATCCCGATTTCCCACCCTTAAATGCAAATTCAGCAAAGTCTAATCGTAAACCTCCCTGTGGATCATCCAACCCGTGACAGGCAAAACAATGTTCCGATAGAATTGGGCGAATTTGACGATTAAAATCAATCTTAGCAGATAATCCAAGTGTTCCATCCGATAGAATGAAAACGAAAAGAAGTGATACGATGGGGAACCTCAGCAAGATAGAGATTATTGAAGCTATTGCCTCAACTCATTTCAATAAGATTCTAGATAGATTAACAAGAAAATTTAACGGGGACGGCTTCCCGGAGGTCCTCTGCCCGGACCGCCTCCCCCACCAGGATTTTGATTTTGCTGAGGTTCGCCATTTGCCTGAGCCTCCTTCTGCTGGGCAACCCGTTCGGCCACTCTCTTGACTTCGGTAACTGTACGCTCCTTTCGCTCCTCATTCACGATGGCCTCCGCCCAGGTCAGAGCGATTTCAGGATCCTCGCGAACCACCTCCCTGACAAAACGCTGGATCGGTTCATCCATGAGTTCTCCGGAAGGAAATTGGTTGAGCCACTCCGCAGTGGCGGTCGGATCCTTTCGGGCCCATTGACTGACCACCTCTTCCATACTTTCTGAACGAGCCTCTCCTTCAGGCATTTGCTCAACCCATTGAGCGGCTTCGATCGGATTATCACGGGCCCATCTTTCGGCCACATCCTCACTCACTGCCGCCTTTACTTCTGACTCTTCCATGTTGTCAACCCATTCAACTGCACGGCCCAAATCATCCCGTGCAATTTTGTCACCAATTTCCCTGAATGCAAAGTTCTGCAAAGATCCCTCGGGCAGGCTTTCGGCCCATTGCATGCTTACATCTTCTCCCTTCTTCCAAGTTTGTTCAAAAAGAACCGATACCGCACGACCACGAGCCCGACCATAAGGCATTTCGGTCAGTAACTCGGTTGCTCCGGGCAAATTGTTTTCCGCCATTCCACTGATGATTCCAGTAAAGTAGGGATTCTCACCTCCCTCCGGACCTTCAAAATTCTCATTGGCCCAAGCGATTGCCGCATCTGAATCTACCCTAGCCCACGAATCCATAATCGAACCGGTGCCGATTCGCCTTTCAAAACCATCCAGGCTGCTGATCCACTCAATAGCCCCTTCTGGATTTACCTGTGCCCAACTGAAAGTGAGCATTCTTAATTCACTAAAACGACTCGGACCTTCCGGTAATTTTTCATAGGCTTCAATCGCTTGGGCTATATTTTCTTCCGTTGGATTCTGCAATGCTTCAGTAAAGGCCTGCATGCGAATGATCGGATTGCTCGAACGCATTCTTTTAAAAACAGATTCTTTAATCACGATTTCCTGATCCGGTAATTCCACAACCGTTTCGCTATTTCCCTGCTTACTTGTTAGATCATTTATTTCCGAAGTCCGGATCGGCATTTCCTGCTTGTTGATGGGCTTGGAAATAGTTTGGGGTGAAATCGTAGAATAATCCGACAACTGTTCCTGACTCTCGAATTTTTTTGTAATTCCGAACCAATAAGCAACCGTGATCGTCAATACCCAAAGAAATCCCAATAATATTTTATTCATAACACATTTTTGTACCAAACCTTAACATATAAAGATGAATTCTCTTAAAACAAAATAAAAGAACTTTGAAAAGAACTATAAAATTGCAGATTTTTTAGAAATTTATACATTGCTTAGGCTATCCGGATAAACTACGCATCTAAAAAAGTTTAATGCACCTTCCCCAAGGTATGACAGTTTAGACAAAATTTCTCATCCCCTACTGCAGGGAAAACTTGCTAACTAATGGGAGATCAACTGTTATATTAAACAGACTTCCGTTTGGTTTTTTTATGGTGCTGTCTACCATATGATCACCATATTTGTATACAGCACTAAGTTTTTTCCTTTCCTTACAAATTCATCCCAAACCGGGCGAGAACCTTTGTCATGAGGAAGTAGAGTAAAATGGTTATCAGAATCCCGGATACGAGCGAAAGATAAAACGAAATTCCTTTCTTCAGCATCCAGGGCATTATCAAAAACATGGGTAACGAGGGAAGGACATACCAAAAAGTGCCCTCCGCATGGGTGATTATTTTTTGCACATCCTTGGTTTCACTGAATATCCAAATCATTCCCAAGACAGAAATCAAAGGAAGTGACGCAATTAAACTGCCCAAAAGCGGAAGCCTTTTGGAAATTTCAGAAATGATTACAATGATCACCGCCGTGATCGTAATCTTAATTACATACCAAAGCATAGGTAAGCATCTAGAAAATTTTAAGATTTGGATTCGTCCGCATGATCAGTAGTAACCAAGTGAACTTTTTGTGTCGGAAAGGCAAATTCAATTTTTGCCTCGTTAAAACGGGAGAGAATTTGCAAGTTCACTTTTTCAGACATTTCCATAAAATCCCAGTATGCAGGTGGGTGGTACCAGTACATACACTTGAAATCGAGCGATGAGGCAGAAAGATCGCTCAAATACACCCGGGGAAGAAGTTCACCCTTTGGATCAAGTCCCTGATGCTCATTCAGTATGTCCTCCAAAATGCTTTTGGCTTCCATTATTTTCTGCGGGGGAGTGTCGTAAGTAACCGAAATTATAAAAATTCTCCTGATAAAGGGACGCTTGGAAATATTGTGAATTGAGTGATTGACCAATTCTCCGTTTGGAACCGTCACCAAATGCCCATCCAAACGACGCAGACGCGTTGACCGAAGTCCAACTTCTTCAATTGTACCATCGTGACCGTCATAATTAATTCGATCCCCCAAGGCAAAAGGTTTGTCGGTGAAAAGAACCAGTGAACCAAATAAATTTTTGATTGTATCCTGCGCGGCAAGAGCGAATGCTAAACCACCCAATCCAAGTCCGGCAATGAGGGCACTTACTGGTTTGTCGCTTAAAATCTGAGCAATGCTCACTAAAGCAAATAAAAAAACGGTAACCCGTAAGCTTTTCCGTACGATAGGTACAAGCATGTCATCAAACTTACTTTCCGTCTTACTTGTTTTAAGCCTGAGCAATTGGTCCGGAACATCAATCAGAAAGTAAACGAACATGGAAATACATAGAGTAAACATGATGTCCAGTGAGGTAAGAATTATTCGCTCTACAGTTCCGTCCGCTTCTCCAAGATTCACAAAAAGAATACCCACCCGTATTCCACCCCAAAGACCGAGCAGAGGTAATGCCTGACCAACCGAACGAAGAAAGACCGGGCGAATTCCCTCCTGGTCATCACTTTTCTGAGCGAGATTAAAAAGCAACGCCTTCAGAATTCGGGCAGCTGCCCAGACCAGAAAAAGAGAAAGTAAAAAAGACATAATCTGCCATCCACTGTTCCCTGCCAAAATTTCACCGGAAAACCAGTCCGGCACTGAAAAACCCGCATTAAATCCTTCGAGACCTTTCAGAGAAAAAGAAGAGTAATCAATGGGTACAGTTAGGGAATTTATATTCTGAGATAACATGACAACAAGCTAAATGAAAACTCTATGCCAATTTTAATTTTTCGCGGGTATAGTGTTAAAAAAAAGCATGTCATCATTATTTCTTTCAGATCTCTAAGGTTGGGGGGGAATAATTGGGTGCCTATGCAAAGTATTCCTCCACATTGTAATATTATCCAAAATTAAAGAAAATAACTGATATAATAAATTAAAAAATTATATTTTAATATCAATTTATAAAAAGAGAAAAATATTTTGTGCACTAAGTAAAAGTGCAAAATATAAATGAAAAAATAAAAAGAATTACTCTATCTAAGCTTAATCTCAAAATAAACCCGGATTAATCAAAGACAAGAGAAGTCAAGTAATCATTCTTTTGCTGGTCATAAACATTAGTAATAATGGGGCAAAAGGGAAGCATCTCCAATAACCATGGCAAAAAAGAGTATTTTTAGAAAATTAAAAGCTCTTATTTTTTACATTTTCAAGCGGTGATACAGTTTGGAATAAAATTTGCCATAATAATTCGTGTAAAATGTATTTTTTTTAATTCTCGTGCTAACTAAATTAAACTATTCTACATTCTATATCTTAAAATTTCACAAACTTCTTAAAAATTAACTTTTCAGACTGAATATCCCCTGTTTCATTTAAATGCATTTAAAAATAATTAGATTACTTTTTATTTTCTATGGCTCAAATACGGTTTTTGCTGCCCCGGTAATTCAAACTTTGCTTCCCCACGGAGGTTTATTCTCCCTGGAATGTGAATATGGTGACTCAGTTCTTCAATGTAAAGAGGAACTGACCCGTTACTACGGTGAAAAACTAGAAAGCGTGACTGGTCTTGAAAGATATCCTTTCGCCTACCTCCCCTCTGCTTAGGCGAGATACATTTTTGTCTCCACATTTTCAAAGGGATTTACACCCATCCTACCCGATTGATAAACATGAAGAGAATACAGACAAGGGGATTGTTACTTGTACAGGAATTGAATCATATTCCACGGTTAGTCCAAGAAATGTATACTCGTCACCTGAGCAAATGAACTCACCTACCAAAAATTTGGCACAACTCAGTTTGGGTACTCCTACATTTTCCTATTCCTACCGCTTTACGGACACCGTTTTCTCATGGGAAAACCATCATTCACTGACAAATATAAGAGAGGAGGACGCTCTCATTCCGACTGCATTACTGGACGCTATTTTAAGGAGTAATTTTGAACTTTTTTTCCTCCAAAAACAAATTTCAGATGAGGAACTCCACGCAGTCTATCTGAATATTTTGCATGGATCTACTGATCATACCTTGGCCAAAGCAGCCGCTTCGAATTTTTCTGACCTTACGAACTTGTTTTTACTTTTTGGTGTTTTTTGCTTTTTTATTCAGAAATATTTAAGAAGTTCCCAAGCTAACCTATCTACTTTAGAGACTCATACATTACACTCTGATCAAAAGACCAGTCGCTTTACTCGGAAATAGCATTTCCCTCAGCTTTTAAACTGGGATCAAAGCTTTTAAAAAATTTGAAGAGAGGGTTTTTAGTGGTAATGAATAGTGAAATATCAGAGTTCAGCACATCATTATATGTTTCCAGAGTTTTCAAAAAACCGTAAAATTCGACTGATTCTGTGTTTTGATTGTAGGCTTCTGCGTAAATAGCCGATGCATTAGCATCTGCTTCCCCGTAAATTTGCTCTACCGTTCGATAAGACTTCGATTGAATTTCCTGAAGCTCCTTTTCTTTTGATCCCCTGATTCTTGCCGCCTCACCCGCACCCTCCGATCGGAAAAGTTCTGCAACTTGATTCCGTTCACTTATCATGCGTCCATAAATACTGGGTCTAACAGATTCATTATAGTTAATCCTCTTGATCCGAATATCAAGCAGTTCAATCCCAAAATCATTCACTTTCCCCTTGGCATTTTCAAAAATCTGCTGCTCAACATTTTCACGGCCAATTTCGATCGGTTTGAGGAGTTGTTTATCGCCGAGTTCCTTGACAAGTGACTCGGGCGTTTCTGGTTGTCGGTCTTTGTCGGTTCGAACAATATCACTTAGCCTATGATTGGCGACCGCTTTTCTTGTCTCACTTCCCAAGATACTGTTCAATCGCTTTAAAGCACTGCCTTCGTCTTTTAACTTCAGAAAATACTGCATTGGGTCAACAATCCGCCAACGGGCAAAAGTATCGATCACAATATATTCTTTGTCCATGGTGGACATCTCTCTTTCTGGACCATCCCATGGAAGAAACCTTTTTTCGATCCGATTGATTTCCTGAATAAAGGGGAGTTTAAAATACAAACCCGCCTCCGTTACCGGTTCGCCAATCGGTTTACCAAATTGAGTAATGATGACCTGATCCGTTTCCTCCACCACATAAGAACAGATGTAGACTGCCCAAATAATAAAAATTAGTGGAATGATTGCCAGTTGAATGGATAATGATGTTTTCATCTTGATAATCCTCCTCTTGAGTCTGTTTGGAGTTGCAGGAGAGGTAAAACTTGAGAGGCATCCTCATCAAGGATTATCTTTTTTCCCATTTTCGGAATAACCTCTTTCATCGCTTCCAGATAAAGCCTGGTTCGGGTAACTTCCGGAGCTTTTAGAAATTCTTCGAAGCGGTAATTAAAGCGAGCGACATCTCCCAAAGCCTCATTTACACGTTTTAACGCGTATCCCTCTGCAGCCTGAATTTTTTGATCAGCTACTCCTTTTGCCAGCGGAATTTCTTTATTTTTTTCGCCCTTCGCCTCATTGATCATCCTCTCCCGTTCCTGCTGTGCCTGATTTACTTCGTTGAAGGACGCCTGTACAGGCGGTGGAGGATTAACATTCTGCAATTGTACCTGCTCGATCCCAATGCCAAGTTCGTATTTTTGAACCGCAATCTCAAGCCGTTCCATGGCTTCTTCTTCTATCTCCTCTCGTCCGATAGTGATCACCTCATCAACCGTTCGATCTCCCACCACTGTTCTCATAACTGATTCAGAAATGTAGCGCAGGGTTCCAACCGGATCATAAACCTCAAAAAGGTAAAGCCGGGGATCGTTAATCTTGTATTGAACGATCCACTCCACCTCTGCGGCATTTAAGTCACCCGTGATCATACTCTTTTCCATCTCGCGCATACTCCGCTCATTGGACTGTCCGGGCTTGAATGACCCAGGGGTCATAAAACCATACTCCTCCATCAACCGCCGTTCAACAGGCACAACATAAACCTGTTCGATACCGAATGGCAGTTTAAAGCGCAGACCAGGCTCGACCGTTTTTAGATATTTACCAAAACGGAGAACGACACCACGCGATTCCGCCTGCACCGTATAAATGGAGGTAACTAATCCGGCAAGCACCGTGACAATTAAGAGAACCCATAAAATAATTCCATTACGGAAAAAGTCGGGGATTCGAATTTCAGTGGGTTGATTCATAAGCGAAATAGAGAATAGAATTTAAGTTAAAGGGTCAATGAAGGATATCTTCTGAAGAAAGAAATTAATTCCCGTCAATTTTGTACTTCCTCTTCAGAGTGGAGCTCAGGACTCTTGCTTCATAGGCAAAACCGGAAAGAGGTTCCTTCTCCATTACCCGAATCGTCTTGGTGGCAAAGGGAAAATCCTCGAACATCGGATCCCCGTGAATTTGATGTCTGTGAAAAGGATAGCTTGAGGGGGAAGAGCGAATTGAATTCCCGGACTCGGAATCAACCACCTGAAAAATATTCTTTTCCGGATGAAAGGGTTAGCTCAGCGCAACGCAAAAGACAAAGATCTCCCGCCATCGGAGCACTCCCTCCTTGAAAAGTAACTCTCAGCAAGTCGTCATCCAATTTTGTTTCAGAATAGTAGGAAGAATTGTAAATACTTGCTGCTCCGCATCCCAGAAAACCAGGAAGTACAAGTAAAAGAATAAACGGGGCAATTAAACGCATGATGTAAATTCTATTCACCCAGAAAATTCCGACAAGAAATTTAGGTAATTGTTTTCTTTGCTTCTCGCTTGCGAACAGTAAAATCAAGAATTCTTTTACGGAGGCGAATGTTTTGGGGTGTTACTTCCACCAGTTCATCGGGTGCAATATATTCAATTGCACGCTCAAGGGAAAACCTGATCGCTGGAGTAAGCGACTCCGTTTTTATCGCTTCCCGCCGCACGGTGATTAGTGACATGCTTCGCCTTGGTCGGATTGACGGGCAGATCCTCGGTTCTTGGATTTTCCCCCACGATCATGCCCTCGTACACTTCATCTCCCGCTCCCACAAATAGTTTGCCCCGCGTTTCAATATTACGGAGGGCATAAGTATTGGACTCACCTTTTTCCATTGAAACAAGTGTACCAGTCCGACGGGTTCTGATATCTCCGGAGTCCGGGCGATACTCCTTGAATAGGTGGGACATAATGCCTTCCCCACTGGTCAGGTTTAAAAGTTCAAATTCAAACCCGATTAATCCACGGGTTGGGATTGTTGCCTGTAATGATGTCCGCCCCTTACTAGCGGACATCGACTCGACCTGGCCTTTTCGGTTTGCCAGAGATTGCATGCATCCACCGACTGCCTCCTCAGGCACCTCAAGATAAAGAGTTTCAAAAGGTTCATGTGACCGTCCATCGATCATTTTCTTTATCACCGTCGGGCGACTGACCAGAAGTTCAAAACCCTCACGCCTCATTTCTTCGACCACTACCGCAACCTGCATCGCTCCCCGGGCATTGACCTTAAAATCAGCGGATCCATCCATGTCTTCGAGCTTAATCGATATATTGGTTCGTGCTTCCCTTAACAACCGGTCACGAATCTCGCGTGAAGTTACGCGCTCGCCCTCCCTCCCCGCCATTGGGCCGTCATTCACCGAGAACGACATCATCACTGTGGGCGGATCAATTTCGACAAACGGAAGAAGTTCGACCTCTGGATTCCCAGAAAGAGTTTCACCGATATCAATCTCTTCAAAGCCGGATAATCCAATAATGTTTCCGGCCACCCCCTCAACTGCGTCATTAGTGGCCAGAGCGGAATATTCGAAAATCTTAGATACTTTCGAACGCAAAGGAGGAGCATCCCCACGAAGGCGCCAAATCGTATCACCGATCGCAGCCTTACCGGAAATTACTTTGCCCACTGCAATTCTCCCCACATAGTCTGACCAGTCAACATTAGACACCAACATCTTAAAATCATCTCCCTCTTCAATTTGCGGAGGCGGAATCTTACTTGCCAGGACTTCAAACAAAGGCGTCATTCCCTCTTGTTCATCACTCAGTTCCCTGATCGCGTATCCATCCTTGGCACTGCCAAAAAGAAAAGGAGCGTTAAATTGCTCTTCGCTTGCATCCAATTCGAGAAACAATTCCAAAACTAAATCCTGCATTTCCTTAGGCCGGGCATTGGGGCGGTCGATTTTGTTAATGAACACGACCGGATTCAAACCGGCAGCCAACGCTTTTTGTAAAACAAAACGAGTCTGAGCCTGGGGACCTTCATAAGCATCCACCACAAGCATAACTCCGTCCACCATTTTCATTACCCGTTCCACTTCTCCACCAAAATCAGCATGCCCAGGTGTATCCACGATATTGATCAAATACTCATTCCATTGTACGGAAGTATTTTTCGCTTTGATCGTGATCCCCCTCTCTTTTTCCTGATCCATCGAATCCATTGCTCTTTCCTCAAGAACCTGATTCTCACGAAAGGCACCTGATTGCTTAAGCATTTGATCAACCAAAGTCGTCTTGCCGTGGTCAACGTGTGCAATAATTGCGAGGTTTCGGATTTTATCCGAAATGATTGAAGATGAACTCATTTGAGCGGAGGGTTTAGACTTTTCGCAGGCATCTGGCAAGCGAAGGTTTTTGCCTTCCGAGCAAAATTGAGCGCTAGCTCAAAAGTTTATCTATGATTATCGACTATTTTCCCTGCATGAACTACAAAGAAAATGTCCCGATCATCAAAACCACAAGAATCGTGATTGCAAATGCAAAAGACAGGCTTATGCAAAGAACTGAAGACTCACTTGTAGTTTTTTCATATGATTTTAATTCTGGCATTTTGTTTCCCTCCAATTTTAATTTAAAATGTTTTTGCATACCCTGTGCCAAAATGTATCTGGGATTAAAAATGACTTAAAATTTTGAAATTTTTCGGATTCACCTTCGATCTGAACTCAAAAAATGAAGGAGGCTCACCAACTACATTAGTTTTTCGCAAGTAATTCAAAAATTAATCACCGGGAAAGGTAGAAAAACGGTGGAAATCGTTTGTTCTGAAACTGGCCAAAACAACAATCAATTTACAAGCGTGTCCGAATATTTTAAATTAGTGTGATCTGCGGCGGGGTTTGAGTTGAAAATCCAACCGCTTTCGGAGTGGTCGTACATCAAAAGAAAAGTGGAGTTATCCGTGTAAGTCCATCCGTTTAATTTGGGAAGGTAAAACCTGACCGAAGGTTCCCCGGTCGGGCTTTAAAGCATTCACCCCATTGCATTGTGAGATAACCCAACGGATTTTAATTGTTACCAATTAAATCAATTGCAAAATGGAGGAATTTTCGAGTGGCTTAGAAACATATTGAGAATGCTATTTCTTTTTACTAGCTATTGCATAGACATAAATTAAAACTAAACTTTCTTAAATGATACTTTTTTTTGGAGCATTTCTTGGACTCTCGTCCGTTCTTTTTGGCACTTATCTTGAGCATGATCTCAAGGAAAACATAGATGCAGAGCATTATCGGAATTTAATGACTGCTTTGCGGTACAATCAAATTCACGCCGTTGTCATTAGTGCGATTGGAATGGTGCTGATCAACGGCGGAAAACTTTCAGAAATCTCAGCGTTCAACTGGAGTGGCAAGTTATTCGTGCTTGGCACTTTCCTATTCAGTTTCAGCATTTACATTTCTATTTCACTCGATATCCCCAAGCTTGTATACCTTACCCCGTTCGGAGGTATTACCATAATGGTGTCATGGTTTACCTTGCTGATCGCGGGAATCAAAGCGTGGAAGAAGCCCGGTCCTGACTATGGTCCAGCACACAAAACCGGTCCTGGGTTTGATCCAGCACACAAACCGGTTCCAGGATTTGATCCAGCATCCAAACCGGCTCCTGAATTCGATCCAGCACACAAACCGGTTCCAGGAGGAAGAAAACGGTCACTTTGAATCGCTTGGGATCAGGTGCTGCTATTAACCGTCGACTTGATCCAATTCTCATCCAACAATACTTGGGCAAAAAGTGGGAAAATATCTTGAATCGAATTTGAGGCTAGATTCAAAACTGATGGGGACAACGAACGAATAGGCTCTAAATTTGAAATATTGTTATCGCTTAGACCCTGGTCGCTCAGATGAGTAAGTTCAATAAGAGCTTCCAGATCCGAAATTCCATGCCTTTTGACTTTAATCCTAATCTCGCCGGAAATCTTAACGCAGTTAATTTTTCTAGCGCCTTTTCGAGAGTGCCACAGTCATCGGAATAACCCAGAGCAAAAACGGAACCAATCAAAAGATTATTTCACTTTTCATCTCTCATCAACCAAGCACTATATAAAATCACGGTGAACTAGTTGAATGCTCTCAAACCAATCCTACAGGCACTTTAGCACTCATGCGTTGACTCCCTGCCGGTCGTCTCGCGTGCTACGATGGTATTTGTTTCTATTCATGACTGTACACACCGCCATCGTGGTTGCACCGAATTTTTTATTCTTCAAGTATTAAATTAAATGAAAATAACTCAGCAAGCTGATTCACGAAGATTTCACCATGTACAAAGAGAGAATCTCCGGAATGCCCATCGCTATAATTTGCTAAGCCCACCCCTAAAAAAGTGGCTTCCTCATTGTCGTTAAAATAGACTCTTACATTAACCTCATGAATGCCAGTCCCTGCATAAAATTCTGTCCAATATTTGGTGAACCGCCCCATCCTTTGGACTTTGGGATCAATATGTACATAGGATACTGAATTTTCATCATCGGTTGGAAGTGTCAGAATTTTCACCCGCTCTTGCAAGCGGGATACCTTTAGCTTAGGCTCAATTTTCCACCTAGAACGAATTTCCTTAAAATCTGTATGAGTCTTCTTTGGCTTATAAGGTAGTTTCACGGTAAATATATTGTCATCAAGTTATGGTTCTTAAAATATATTTCAATAAAAGAAAATTCGGATTAAGTTCCCCACTTAGAAGACCTAAGAATAATGAGAGCCGGACTTAAACCTCAATTTCACTCAGTATTTCAGAACAAATCGAAACATTACAATGCCATTCAAAAATGGCACGGAAGCTGGGATTTCAACCCACGACCCTCGGATTCAAAAATCGATGAGCGGGTTGCCTTAGTAAGATTGAAGTGTAAAACTATTTTTTCAGATGACCCTTCCATTCCTGCAAACTTATCCGGTTTATGTTCTCAGATTTCCTCTCTGTTTTTCTTTCTTTATTTTTCTTGTTAATCTTAGTTCCTGTTCGGTCAAAAATACGATCGGATCCACAATTAAAAAAAAGGAGAGCTCTGCGTCGTCAGTTTCAGATATAGCGTCACTTAAACAATCAATTAAAAATGCCGAAGATAAATTGCTTAGAAATTATAAACAAAAAAAGATACTGTTTTTAAAGTCTAAGCGTTATGAATTCCTTTATCACAAAAGGGAAGATTTAAATGTGAGGCAAAAGGTATTACTTTTTTGGAAAGAAGGTAAGATCTCTGATATACAGAAAAATGAACTTCTGCAAAAATGCGACGACATTGCTGACCTATGGAGAAAGCAAAGAAAAAAACTTACCATCAAAAGATTTCAGCTAGGATTCCCCAATTAATGACAAATTTTTTTACGGGGGCTAATCGATAAAGCGATAAATAATCTGAATTATTACTGACCCCCTCCCCCCCATTCCGTTGTCAGTTTATTGTCACTTTTTTTGCTTAAATGTGCCGTTTAGTTCATTCTTGCTACAAACTTGAGGGATTGACCTTAATTACCTAAAAAAACACCCGAAGGGCTAAAACCCTCATTATACCTAGTATTTCAATACATTTCCAAACAATACGCAGCAGTACAAAATGGCACGGAAGGTGGGATTCGAACCCACGACCCTCGGTTTAGAAGACCGATGCTCTATCCAGCTGAGCTACTCCCGCACATTATCAATCATATTTGATGAGTAATTTTTACCATAGCCTATACTGCGCTTGCTTCGCAAGATCAAAGGAATTGGGTTTGCGTGAGCACAAGAACAAAACTTTAAAATTGAGTCGCTTTTGCTTGGCAGATTTAAACACTATGATTTTATTGAAATCTTCATTGTTTATATTAATCAAACTACACTAATCATGAAAAATTTATGCCTCTCTATTCTGCTTATTGCCACGAGCTGTTTCTCTAGCAATCTTTTTGCTCATTGCCAGGTTCCGTGTGGGGTCTATGGAGATCAAAACAGGTTCGAGCAAATGCTTGAAGATCAAACAACTATCGAAAAAGCGGGCAAACTGATCAGTGAACTGA
>JBJLCO010000043.1:0-347500 GCA_045567635.1 Opitutales bacterium
TGATAATATCGGGGATATGGGACAAAACCAGACCTTCGTCGTCAAGGCTGTCGTTCTGGACGGGATCAGCAATCGCCCGGTACCCGTCAATCCGACTTACTCAGTTCTTTCCGGCTCGGCCACGATCAGCGGAAACCAAATCACCTGCGGTAATTCAAACGGAACCGTGCGGGTACGGGCGGTCGCAACCGGAGCCCAGTTCTTTACCAGCTCCGCAGACACCACATTCAACATCACCAACAAACAGGGACAGAGTATTCTCTTTAAACAGGGAGAAAAAGGAGGACTGCGCGATTTACCCCTTTCGAGGAAGCCCACCCCGATTGGTCGGATGGCCACCGCCACCTCCGGGCTCGCGGTCAGCTACTCCCTCACCGCGAATCCCAACAATGTAATGCAACTGATCGGGAACGGCTCCAACGCCATGCTCGTCTTCTCCAAGAACTTCACCGGATTCGGGGGTGCCGATGAACTGACTGTTTCCATTCAAGCAACCCAGGCAGGAAACGGAGGTTACAATGCCGCCGCCTCCGTCACCCGCGAGATCAAAGTCAAAAAGCCCGGGAAAAACGCCTTCTTTGACGAACGGCGCATGGATCCGCGTTATGAAAAAGAGCGGGATAAATTCGCCCGTAAGCTGTTCTCCAAGAAAACACTTAAGGGGTTGATCGATTTAGATGGGGATAACGCCATCACCATTGAGGATGCCAAACTGCTCTTCGATTCGGATGACTTTGATTCGGACGGGGATGGAATCAGCAACTTCATGGAGCGGGCATTCGGTGGAGACTCGCTCAGCAGTGACGCCAAGGACACTCTACCCCGCTCGATCAGAAAGGGAGACGGAAAACAACGAATCACCTTCCAAAGATACCAGGCACAGTATAACCAGGAAGGGATCGAGTATATCGTCGAGCGAAGCACCGACCTGAGAACTTGGATTCAATACGATAACAGCAACCCGAATACAAATAACGGAATTACCCAGGTTGACCTTAATGGGGCAGCTGCAGGTAAAGGAGTGGATGCAGGTGGGGGAATGGAACGGGTCCTCTTCGAGACATCCGCCACCCGGAACTCCTCGGGCGGAAAACAGTTCCTTCGGGTAAGGCTCCGCACCAAATAAATTTTGACACTAAATTAATTAATTTTTGATTTCAGGCACACTTCCAAAAATTTTATAAATTAATTTAAACAATTAATTTAATTCATTTTGGCTATTTTCGGTCTACAAGTAACTTAGTAAGTATAATATGATTAATCCATCCTTCCCAAAAGACGAGTATATCACTCGGCGGCAAGCCACGCTTATTCTCGGATTCAAAAACACCCGTTCGATCTCCGAACTGATTAAACACGGTTACCTTAAAACCTACACTTTTGGTGCAGGCACAAGAGAACTTCTTAGCAAAAACGAAGTGCTTAATCTTCCCAAAAAAGATCCGCCCGCCTGAAGTTGAGAGTGAATCGGAAAATATTCTGATCTGTAATTTCAGAATTATTTGCTTCCACTATCACATTTGAAATTTCTCTCCAAAATTACTAATCATATTTAATCTTTTTCTTCCCTTAAGTCCGTGTTCATTAGGAAGGGCAATTGATTTCATGATCAGGTCTTTTTGCTCATCTTTCCTTACTGTGTAAGTCTGTAAAAGAAGTTTTTGTATCTATTTACACTCACTGATCAGACCCAATGAGTTCATTCAGGGTGCACCCGGAACCATTGAACGACTGCAATTTATTAATATAAAATTATTTAATATATAAAATTAGAAAAGTTAATTCTTTAATGTTATCGAAAAATACTTTTGAGAATTTAATAAAATATGTATTAATGTTATGTTTTTGCGTTTTATTTTAATATTTTATTTAATAATATAAGATTTTAATAAATTTTAACATGAATACAAGTCAGGATCGTTTTGTCACTTATTCTCAGGCCGCCCATGTACTTGGTTATAAAACATATCGGTCAATTTTAGCCCTCATTGATGAAGGATATCTGCAAGCTTACTCAGTTTCCCGTAAATCACGCAAATACTTAAAATTGAGTGAAGTGATGAAAGTTGCGGTTGCCCAAAACAGAACCAGTCGTCCACCCAAATAAGAATGTATTTCTACTTCACTCAGGTTACTAAAAATTTGGATACTGATTTACTAAAGTGCCTCACTGGAGAATTTGAGTAATGAATTTTGGTTACGGCAAAGGGGACAGCTACCAAAACGAGCGATTTATTACCTACACCGAAGCGGCGGATATACTGTCCCTGCATTCTCACAGTAAAATTGCAGAATTAGTTAAAAAAGGGGTAATTAAATCTTATCAAATACCCCTCACCGATCGGGTGCGGGTGCGTAAGAGCAGAATTCTTGCCTTGCTACAAAACAAATCGGACCAATTCCAATCCAATGATTTCAAAATATGACCCGCAGAAAGATGGTCCACTTGATCGATTTATCAAGTTAACTGATGCGGCCAAAACCCTAGGTTATGCTCACTACCACTCGGTGGTAAAACTGATTGATAACGGTCAACTGACTGCCTACCTCCTCCCCCATGTCATTCGAAGGCGTGTACTTCTGAGCGAAGTAGTGAAACTTAAAGAATTCAAGAAGAATAACCACAGTGATACAGGCGTGGTCAAAAGATCACGGGGTCGTCCTTCCAAGTATTAAAACAATTTTCAGAAATCCCATTTAACTCTTCCTCCTCCCTAAAATTCTGCCACTGGACCGAGATACCGGCGGCTTTATCCACAATTTAACGAGTGTATAATAGTAATTAATCACTCAAGGTTACTTGAACTGAAAAAAAGTAATAACCGGCGGGATTCTACCGGCTTATTGTAAATTATTCTAAATCAACAAGTAAGAATAGTACATTTTTTTAAAAAATATTATTTTAATGTTTTTTCGCTATTTATGTATTAAAAACAATAAAAACGCTAATAGAATCTGATCCTTTATTATATAATAACATTTTATATTACATTAATATTCAAAAACGATATTTAAATCAGCCCTTTTGCCATTTGTCCTTACTTTCCTAAAAACCAGTCCTCAATTATGATCTATCCAAATTACATCGTAAAAGCCTTACTCTGTGCGATAAGTTGGCTTTTATTCTTTGTTCAATTTTCGAGCGGAGCAGTCGAAGGCGGTGCCCTTGTCACCGGTACCGTTCACTCCGACAGTAATGCCACGGTGACCAACACCGCGAGAGCAATTAAATGGAGTTTCTCCGACCTTGATCCCGGCACCTTTGACTTCAACAGTTCCACCCCGACCCGATTGAAGATCAAATCTGGGGGGAACTACTTTTTCGCTTTCACCGGCCCAATTGTGGAACAAACCAAAACATCAAGCAACCGTTCTCAGGTCGAATTTGTAATTCGTAAAAACGGCACCGCGGTACCGGAAGCTTCCACCCGTTGTACTTATGTCCGACATGATTCCGGTCATACCGAAGCCAGTGGGCATTTGCATTTACTAATACCGAATCTATCTACCAATGATTATTTTGAAGTCTTTGCTAAAAATATCGATAACCATGCGAATACAGTACGGCTTGGAACCTGCCGGCTATTCAGCGAAAAAATAGCTTCATCACGGCCCATTTTTTCCGCCACCGCCGTGCGCACGGTTGCGGGAACTAATTTAAACCCGGCAAACGCTTCGCCTCTTCAATGGGACAACGATGTGTCCAACACGGGTTTTACTCACAGCGATTCGAGTAATTCACAGAATGTTACCCTCAACAGTGCGGGTAAATATTTGGTTTATGTCAATTTACCTCTTCAATCCGCCGGGCAGCGAGTTTCCCCACAGATGATGGTCAAACTGGGCGGAAATGAGGTCACGGGTGGAGTGGCCACACAGGGTTATCTGCGTAATCAGAATGGAATTAATAAATCCTCACTGCACTGGGTCGGCATGGTCAGCAGCGGTTCCTCCAATCAGGTACTTACCGTGGAAGTCAAGAAACGGTCAACGGTCGGCACCAATACAACAGTGCCAAGTGGTGAAAAAGGCTCTATCTTTATCGAAAAGCTCGCGAACACCAATAATCTTTTTTCTGCCACTGCTACTCAGACAACCGCATCCAATGCCAATAATTGGAATACCGCCGGCGAGGTGAAGTGGTCCACACAGGAAACAATTGATTCATCCAAATTTACCCATTCAACCAGCTCCAACCCCAATCAGATCGAAGTGGATGCCGACGGCGACTATCTGCTTCTTTACAATGACGAATTAAACGCCACTGGGACCCGGGTGAATCCACAAATGTCGGTCAATGTAAACGGCAACCCAGTTCCAGGAGCATTGGTTTCCAGTCATTACATCCGTAATGACGCTCATTATCATTCTTCAGGAGCTCTCGTGGTGTTACTTAACGATCTTAAGGCCAACGATTTAATATCAATTGGAATCGCTCAGGAAACCAGTACGGCTACCGCCACAGATGATCAAAGGCCTGCCCGAATTGTACTGCTCAAGAAGCCCCGTGTCGCGGCTCCGGTATTTACCATTGCCCAAACTGCTGGAAGTTCCCCTATTTCAGGAAGCGTTACTTTCAAGCAGGATGACACCAATGTATCAGTGACCAACTTTGTTTCCTCTGACATTTCAATTACCAATGCAAACATCACTAATTTCAGCGGATCGGGTCATACCTACACTTTCAATATTGTTCCCACTACATATCCTGCAATTATTAATTTAAGCATTCCCGCCGGAGCCGCCACCACCGGGGCCGGCGGATTGACTGCGAGTGGATCCGGACTGACTCAATTCAGGGATACAGTGAGCTTGGATAATAACTTGGTTCTTTATCTCCCCTTTGATGAGGGAACTGGCACCACCACACTGGACCGTTCTCGAAGTGGTTTAAGCGGAATTCTTAGCGGGAATCCGGCATGGGTTGCCGGAAAAAGAGGGTTTGCCCTTGAGTTGGATGGTACCGGCGATGTCGTGAATGTTCCCAACTTCACGGGGGTCGTGGGAACCACCGCATTCAGTATTGCGATGTGGGCAAAATCGACCACCAATAATTCCTCCTCTCAGCAATCCATTGTGTCCTGGGGGCAAAATTCTGCCGGATTGCGGGCCACACTCAGTTTTGATGGAGGAAAATTCCGATTAGACAACGCCGGTGGGGCTGCAAGTACAAATAACTCCTTTTATGACGGAAACTGGCATCATTTAGTGGTCGTCAAGGCTGCTAATGGCAATATGAACGGCGTCACTTTTTATGTGGATGGTTCTTCGGTGAGCAAAAGCGGGTCCGGCGGATCGAACTTTAATATTTCCGCCCTGCAAAATTTCCAAATTGGAGGAGACACCACCGGGGCAAATCGCATTAACTTTACCGGTACGATTGATGATTTTCGACTTTATAACGCAGAAATCAATGCCAGTGTGGCCTCCACGCTTTATGCCAACGGTGTGGGAGAAGGCTACTACACTCCGACATTGCCAGTTATAACTGTTGACGAGTATTCCAATTCAAGTCCCGTTCCGGTGAGCGTTACATTTAAACGGGGAGGTTCGAATATACCCGTCGCGGGCTTCGCGTACACTGATGTTTCCCTGAGCAGTGGAAGCGTGGTCAATTTTTCTGGCAGTGGTGGAGGCGGGCATACCTATACATTTAAAGTGAACCCGGCGAGTTTCCCTTCCTCGATCACCTTGACTATTCCCAAAGGATGTGCCGCTGGTGGTGGTGGAATTTACGGAAATGATATAGCCAGCGTGGTCTTTCAAGCCTCTTACACGGCTTCCCTTTCGACAAGCGGCGTTGAGGGGATAGAAATGTGGTACGATGCCACTGACTTAAATGGGGATGGCACCACCGATACCGGATACAGTGTGGGGAACGCGGTCAATTCATGGACTGATAAATCGGGTAATGGTTACAACATGACCGGTGCGGGCAACCCAACCTGGGCTAAGTTTGGTGAGAATGGGGTAGTTAACTTCGATGGAACAGGCGATGCCCTCTACTCCAACAATTATTGGGGTGGAGGAAACAAGTTTACGATGTTCTCCGTTGCCCGTTACACGCACTCCGATACGAATTTACGTGTGATTTCAGACCGTTCACGAAATTGGATCTTTGGATTTCAGGCGGGGAACATGCAGAAATGGTATTTCGACGGTTGGCTGACTGATATTAACAATGGTAAGGATCAGCTTTTTCACATTCATAGTGCCTCTATGAATGACGCCGACCAAGGCAACACCTATTACGATGGCACCCAGGTTGGCACCGTGAACGGAACCAACGCGCACAACACAACTTACATGCCACAACAATTACAATTTGGCGGTTGGGGAACCAACTCCGAATATTCCAAGTGTGAGGTCGCTGAATTTGTCGCGTTTAATCGGGTCCTGACTACATCCGAGCGTCAATCCATTGAGGGTTATCTTGCACACAAATGGAAATTGACCTCCCGCCTGCCCGCTGGACATGCGAATAAGGCCAACCCTGCCGGAGTTGGTTCGGGTTTGGTACCTGATTTTACTGTCGTCAGTCCCACACAATCCTACCCTATCCCTGTATCGATAACCTTCAAAAAAGGCAGTACTTCCACCGCTGTAACCGGTTTTGCAATTTCGGACCTGAATCTAACCGGGGCAAGTGCTTCAGGACTTTCAGGATCAGGACATACTTACACTTTCAACCTTACTCCCTCCACCAATCCGGCAAGGATTTCCCTTGGGCTGAATGCGGGCGTAGTGAGCAGTCAATCAAGTGGTGAACGAAACCAACAGGTTAAACAAACCATTCTTTACCGCCCCTCCGTGCTCAAGGAATCAAATCTTGCCCTATTCTTTCCTCTTGGTGAAGCTGAAAATGCATCCACCGTACAGGATTGGAGTTCCCACGGACTGACCGGAACGGTTACCGGAACCGTGGGTCGTTTTCCCGGATTAACCGGTTCTTCATTTCGTTTTGATGGAACCGCCAACAATAAAGTTACCATCGCCAATCACCGGGCAATGCGAATGAACAATAATGGGCAGTACACCGCCAACATTTGGCTTCGGTACGAGGTTGGATCTTCAGGTTGGGGTTCTGTTTTTACCCGTGGTGGTAGAAATTATAACTTTTCATTCGGTAACAATAACAATGCAAACGGTGGATATGTTCACCACCGTTTCCGAATGGGATCCAACACAAATAACGGGGTAAACGACGCCTACCGGGTCTCGCCCGAGCAGTGGAGCATGGTCACCTTGACCAATCAGGGAAATCCCGGTGTTGCCAAAACCTACATCAATGGAGCACCCATTCAGTCCACGACCATTAATGACACAATTTGGGTGGAACAGGACAAACCCATCTATATTGGAGCAAACGAAAACGGGAACTCCAATTGGCTGAAAGGAAGTATCCAAAATTTCCGTCTGTATAATGTGGCTTTTTCTGATGCCGAAGTCAGCAGCTTGTATTCATCTGCCGTAGGTGAATCCGGAGCGGTGGTCATTTCCACTGAGACACTCGTTCCTTTTAACGCAGGGATAGCCTTAGCCATACAGCCCACTTACACCGTTCCGGTTAGTGCTTATGTTCCGTCATGGTCCGCCACCGGTTTGCCTTCCAACTTACAAATTAATGCCAACACTGGTGCCATCACCGGAACCGCCAGTGGTACTCCTTCCAACACGGGAACCGAGCATGCAGTTAACTTAATGGCAACCAACGGTTTCGGCAAGACAACGAAAGCGATGATTTTCAAGGCTTATCCCCTACCCTCCGCGATCACAGACGGGGGAGCCACCGATTTGGGAATGTACGGTGCCACTCTGAAAGGATCATTTGCAGATGCCACCGGAACCAGTTGTAAAGTTCACTTTTTAGTCGACAGTGCCGATCGCGGAGTCAGTAACATCAGTTCATGGGCACAGCATTACATCCTGGAAAACCAGTCACCCGGAAGTTTCAGCCGAGTGCTGAGTGGACTTACTTTTAACACCACCTACCGCTATCGGATGGCAGTTGAAAATGCCGGAGGAAGCCTCAAGTGGACTTCATCCGCGGGTACTTTTGCAACCCTAGCCGGACTCTCCGCCCCCACTCTGGGTGATGTCAACGCCAGCAATACCGCATCCACCTTAATTTCTCCTCCCGCTTCCACCGCAACCTTAAACGGAACTCTTACCAGCACAGGGGGTGAAAACCCCACGATTTATTTCGTTTGGGGAGACAATGACGCCGGCACCAATTATGCCTCTCTTTCCAGTTGGGATAACCAGGTGGCCATGGGTGTTCTGGGAACAGGTTCCTTTTCCACAAACCTGACCGGATTGCAGGCAGGAAAGGTCTACTATTTCCGCACCGCCGCATCCAATGGTTCCGGGTCCGTGATTTCGGACAGTCTGGGAATCTTCTCCACCAGCAACGCCGGCGGATTAACTGCTTCTCCCACTACCATCAGTCCGGCCAATCTGAAGATATGGCTGGATGCCGATACCTCCAACACTCTTTGGCAGGACGCAGCAGCAACCTCGGCTGCAGGGAACGGTAATTCACTCGCCTTATGGCAGGACAAATCGGGTAATGGAAATCATTTTGCTCAAACCACTGCCAACGACCGTCCCACGGTTCAAACCAGCCAGATTAATTCCAAGGCCGCAGTTCGTTTTAATCAGGATAATGACGATAACGGAGACGACATGAGAGTGGATAGCCCCGCTTCTGACTTTCCTAATGCCGCCAGCTGGTTCGCGGTGGTCAAGTTGGATGAAGCTTCCAACAAGCGATATAACATTATCGGGATTAATTCATTGAACGATGACCGCTTCGTCGCCCAAAACTGGACCGAGGTTCGTCCGTCCTCTTTCCTTAACTACCGGGGGAACATAACCAATGCTTATGCCTCTATGCCTGCTACCGGTTCTCATCTGTTCAGTTACGAGAGTGATGCCTCCGTTTTCCGTATCACTCTCAATGGTTCCGAACTTGGTACTTCCGGTGCTGGTTACTCCACGGGGTCTGGAACCTATTGGCAAATCGGAAACCGATACAACAACGGACAGGCACTCAACGGACATATTGGCGAACTGATTGTAATGAACACGGTTCTTTCCACTTCAGGACGTCAGGCCATGGAGGGCTACCTCGCCCATAAATGGGGAATCGCAGGCAGTCTTCCCAATTCCCATCTTTACAAATCCGGAACCACTTCATCCGCCGCCCCTGTGATCAGCAGTGCGGCCTCGGCCTCGGCCACGGTGGGTTCCTCATTCTCGTATTCCATCACCACCAATGTGACCAGTCCTGCTTTCGAAGCAGCCAACCTTCCTCCCGGTCTGAGCTGCAACTTGGGAACCGGTGCAATCAGTGGGACCCCGCAAGCCGGTGGGGTGTACAGTGTCACCCTTTCCGCCCAGTCCACTTCTTCCACTCAATCAGCAACCAAAATATTAACAATCACCATTCCGGTGTCCGCTCCCCTTCTTGGCGTGGAAGCTCCCGCAAACTTGGTTATGAACGGTGCCAAGCTCAAAGGGATCGTCACCAACACCGGTGGAAGGGACGCCACCATCACCGTGTATTGGGGAGATAACAATGCCAGCACCACCGCCGGAAACTGGGACAGCAATGCCAACCTAGGAAGTAAAGGAAATGTCGCACTCGCCAAGGATATTACCGGACTAAGTGGAGGAACCACTTACTACTATGCATTCAAGGGAGTGAACGCGGCCGGTGGAACCGGAGGAACTTCTTGGTCACCCGTTCAAAGTTTCACCACTCCCACCTCAGTGAGTGCTCCCATTTTGGGCAGCCTTCATGCCGCAGCTGAAATTACTTCGACTGCAGCCAAATTCAATGTAAACTTACAGAGCACTGGGGGGGCGGATTCAAATGTCACTTTTTACTGGGGGGATAACGACGGAGGAACCACGCCCGGTTCCTGGGATAATTCAATCAATGTGGTCAATGCCCAGCCCGGTAATCTGATTGGGGAAATAACCAATGGTTTATCCGCACCGACTATTTACTATTTTCGTGCCAAAGCGGTAAACTGGGTTGGCTCAACCTGGGCTTCTGCGACAGTGAGTTTTACCCCCAGTGCACTGCAGACAAGTCCTACCCGTGCGGCCAATCTCATCGGATGGTGGAAATTCGATCATGACACCAACGCAACCGTCCTGGATTCATCCGGGAATAACAACCACGGATTGCTGAAAAACAGTTCACATGCGAATATTGCCACCCAGCACAAATCAGACACACCACTTTCTTCCGGAAAATCAATTGATCTGAATGGAAATCATTATGTGGTGGTTTCCACATCCGGACAAAACACTTTTGACGGGGGAAACCAGTTCACCCTTGCCGCATGGATCAAGGAATTACCAGATGATGCATGGGAATCCTGGATTTCAAAACGGGGCGAATCCGGACAGGGTTGGCAAATTCGCAGGTATGGTGGACAACCGCAAATGTCCTTTACTTTGCGGGGAGTGGGTGAAGAGGAATTTGTGGGGGATATCAACCCGACCACCTGGACCCATGTGGTTGGAGTTTGGGGCGGAGGAAAGCGAAAAACTTTTATTAATGGTACCCTTGCCAAGAGCGAGGATCGAAGCGGTGCGGTTAATGTAACCGATTCGGCTCTGATTTTTGGAGCGAAAGATAATTCGGGTAATTACAACTCCGCATCCCCCAATATTGGGAACCATGCGAATGTGTGGTTGGATGATATACGCTTTTACAATGTTTTCCTTTCCGATTCTGAGGTCTCCAGAATCTACGGCGGTGGTCTTGGAGATGTTGGGCAACCCTGGATTAATGTGAACAGTGCAACCAGTGCAACCGCAGCCACGGGCATGGCTTTTACTTACCAGATTACCGCGACTAATTCACCCACATCTTACAGCTTAGCCGACGCACCCAGTTGGATGAGTGTGAACACGGCCACCGGAGTAGTTTCCGGAACTCCCGCCACCGGGGGAGTGGTTACCTTCAAAGCAGGTGCCTCCAATGCCAATGGCACAGACTTTCAAGATGTAATTGTGTCGGTGGGCGACAATGCCCCGTTTGAGTATTCGCTTGAATTAACCACCGACCATGTGGGAATGTCACGATCCGCCACCACCGCAGAGGCCACGGTGAGCTCCACTGCGTCGTCCCACACCTCCTATGCTTTCGCTCAGGCTTTTGACCAGGATAAAGGTACGGGAGGAGGCAACCGCTGGCTTCCTTTACAAAGTGCTCTGCCCAATGTTGACCTGGTTTGGCAATTCACCAACCCGTTTCGGGTGACCAGCTACAAGATCAAGGGGCAGAACGACACCTTCGCCGACCGGGGACCCAAAGCCTTCAACCTCTACGGTTCGAATAACGGCAGTTCATGGACAAAAATTGATGACATGAACGCCTCCTCCGGGAACCACCAGACCAACTGGACCGAAAACCAGGAGCGTACTTTCACCGTGGACTCCCCAGGCGACTACACGCATTACAAGCTCCTGATTACTCAGGCTTCGGGTACTAACACTTATCTTGGACTTCGCGAAGTTGATCTGATCGGAGTAGACTACACTCCCCTAGCCGACTTTAACCTGATGGTTATTCTCGATGAAAATAACGCTACTTTTAAGAATGCCGGATTCCGGCATTCTCTCTGCCAATCCAACGGGGAGGATCTGCGCTTCCAATCCAGCACCGGGGTGGAGTTGAAATATGAGATAACCAGCTGGAACCAGTCAGGCAAATCCATTGTTTGGGTCAATCTCCCCACCCTAACCCGCAATGATGTCATTTTCATGCGCTGGGGCAACACCGCCGCCGCCGCTCCGAGTTATGTGTCGGATGGATCGGCATGGTCCAATTACTTAGGTGTGTATCACTTGGACCAAGCTCAGGGAGTGACCGCACCGGATGCGGGCCCCCACGATAATCACGGAGTCATTCACAACACTTCCACACTTCCGGAATACCAAAGTGACGGGATCTCAGGGGGAGCTTATGGATTTACCAAAAACACCTCACGCGGGTTTAAAGCTCCCAATGTAACCGGTACCCTCAACCTCGATAATTTTTCGGCGGGTACCTGGATTAAAGGTCTTCAGGATGATGCTCAGGATTGGGCCGGGTACTGGGCAATGGGGACAAACAGTGGGGGCGACATTCGTCTGGTTGCCAATAATGTAAATCCCCCAAGAGCCTTCGTGGAAGGCGGGGATGATTCAAACGGTATTTGGGCCTATACCTGGGACACCACACCGACTAAAATGGAAACCGGGGTTTGGAAACATGTGTATTTCACCTCCTCGGGCGGAAAAGCAAAGATTTACCTGGATGGAGTCTTTCAGGAATCCAAGGACATGCAGGACAGTTCCAAGGTTACGGAGATCATGATGGGCAAGCGGCGGGACGCAAACGCCGCCGGTGCGGTTCAGGACGAAATGACTTTCCATAAGATTGCCCGCCATGAACGGTGGATTAATGCCGCCTATTCCAGTCAAATGCCGGGTAACACTTATGTAAACTATGCAAATCTGGCCGGACCTCCTTACTTCGATGATCCACGCACGGAGCTCTTTGCCAAGAAAGATGTGAACATGACTGCTTTTACGCCGATTGCCCTGGGAGGTGGTTCCATCTCCTTCACTGCCGCCGGATTACCACCCGGAATTTCAATTAATTCCTCCAACGGACAAATCAGCGGTAATACAGATGAAACGGGAGCCAGTTCATTCACTGTCACCGCATCAGGCACCAATGCAGCTGGGGCCAACCGTTCCGCTACTCAAACCTACACGCTCAAGGTCTCCGATCCGGATGCCTATACTTTCCGTCTACCCCTTACTTTGGCGGGCTACACCGGCTCTTCGACTCTGAATCAATTCCCGGTTCTGGTGGAACTGAATTCAAGTATAACTGGATTCACTTATAATTCCTTTACTTCCACAACTGGAGGAGACCTGCGCTTTTTCGCCGCGGATGGCGAGGAATTACCCTATGAAATCGAAACATGGAATCCATCGGGTACATCGAGGATCTGGGTTCGGGCAGGCTCTATTTCCGGTACCAACACAATAATCACCGCGGCTTGGGGAGATTCCAGTCAGTCTACAGCTCCCTCCTATGTGACCAATGGTACCACCTGGTCCAATGATTATCAGGGTGCCTGGCACTTTCAGGAACTGGTCGGCTCCACTTTAGCCGATTCCGGAAGCAAAAACTATCATGGTACGGGTGTCGGCGGACCGACTATCGCGGACGGACAGGTCGGCAATTCCATTTCATTTGACGGAACCGATGATTATGTAAATTTTGGCAAGGATGCCGGTAATCCCGGCTCTGTATTCACCCTGACCTTTTGGGCAAAAATGAGTGGCGGAGGTAACAACCCCAGGCTCTTTGGAAACAAATCCCAAAGCGCCGGCACCGTGGGGTGGGAATTCTACAAGGGCACGAGCACCAACCGCCTCTATTATCGTGGTTCCGGTAATGCATCGAAGAGCAAGAATATGCTGGCCAGCGGTGCATGGAATGACGGAAACTGGGTCCACCTTGCACTGAGAGTGAACGGGGCAGCCCTACGCTGGTTCGCTGATGGAGTGGATAAGGGCGGAAGTACCGGCGCCGATCTTGTGGTTAACACCACCAGCGATTTGCGTATGGGTGACACCGAGCATAATTCTCATTTCATTCAGGCACGCTTTGATGAAGTCCGTATCGCCAGTGTTGCCCGGAGTAACGACTGGATTAAAGCCTCCTACGACAACCAGAAGAGCTCCGGGACACGCCTGGTCAGCTATGGAAATGTAATCGGCCCCCGAATGATCACCTCCCCTCTCGCCTCCACCGCCACCGTGGGTAGTGCCTATACTTACAACACCACGGCCGTGGGTACGAACTCCAATACCTCCTACACCATTTTCAACCTTCCCGGTGGTCTCCAGTTCACACCCGGAAACGGACAGGTCACCGGTACCCCGACCACGGCGGGAATCTTTCCCGTTTCTCTTGTTGTCAATTATGATGACGATGACGGGGCGGTAACTGATTCGGATTCCAATCCTGACCAGGTAGGATCGATTTTTCCTCCGGAAAATGCCGGAGACCGACCCCAGGTCATTCTTACCCTCACCGTCAACGCGACCGCCCCATCCATTACCACCACCGCGGCCTCCTCAGTTCAGGCGACCAGTGCCTCCTTCAACGGAAATGTGACCAATACCGGCGGAGACTCTCCGATCATTCGCATTTACTACGGCATCACCGATGGAGGAAACACCGCCTCGAGTTGGTCTTCAGTTAAAGAAGTGGGAAGAAAGGGACAGGGAACCTTTGGCGAAATTATTGGTGACCTTTTACCCAGCACCGCCTATCGCTACCGCGTGCGGGCTTACAATTCTGCGAGTTCCGCTGGGGTGTGGGCCAGTTCATCCCAAACCTTCACTACCAGTTCATCCTCCCTACCGGTGGTCAATAACGGGGCTGTGCTCAACACCACAGGAACTGCTGCCACCTTCAAGGCAGGAGTCACCACCGTGGGAGCAGGGACGATCAACCTCGGTTCGACCAATTTTACCGCCACTCGTTATCCCAACCTCAAGCTTTGGTTGGACGCCAACGACAGTTCAACCATCTTTACCGGACTAACTTATGGCACCGGGTCCGCCTCCCCTTCCAACAACACATCGATTGGATCATGGGGAGATAAAAGTGGAACCGGTCATCATGCGGAAGTTTACCAAACTGCCACCGGTAATATGCCCAAGTACTATTCGGCGGATATGAACAGCAAACCGACCGTTAGATTTGACGGATCGAATGACCGATTAATCGTGAAAAACGGACGATCCGATTTTCATGGCTGGGAAAAAGTCTCGGTTTTTATGGTCTATGAAGACTGGGGAACGAGCAGCAATTGGCGTCGGGTAATTGGCTGCAGCGAAAGTGACACCGGAGGATGGTGTCTGCTTTGGAGAAATGGAAACCAAGCCACTTTCCGACTGATTGGTACCTCCGCGTCCGATGATTCGACACTCAACGGTACCCGGAGCGGCATTCACCTTGTCTCGTTGATGTATGACGGGGCTTCCCGAACCTTTACCCTCGATGGCACCTCTGCATCCGTTACCGACACCGGTACCATACCGGTTCTCAGTACCGGGGACATGGTGATCGGGGCATCCGGTCGAACCGTGGGAACACCCGGTGGTGTTACAAAGATGAAACTCTCCGAGCTTTTAGTATTCCGGGATGGGGTACCGGCAGCCGATGCCCAAAAAATCGAAGGTTACCTTGCTCACAAGTGGGGAGTGACCAACAAATTGATAGGCGGTCATCCTTACGCTGGATCCGCCCCGACTTTTGCCGATCCGATTGGGGCGGTTGACATGACTCTGTTCTGGGGAACCAATGACGGAGGAACCAACCCCACCCTTTGGGAGCAGGAAGTCAACTTGGGTCGCTATTACAAGGATCAGGTAGACATCGATGGATTCAACGCCTACGGATATCAGTCGACCTACCGCAACGAAAGTTACCTGAAGGACTTAGAAACTTTACGAGCAGTCACCGCCGACCAAACTATGCAACTTCAGGGAAATCCCCTGCGCGGAAATGCTCAGCACTACCAAGGCACTGAACACATTTCCGCCGGACTTATTAAAGATCTTGACGGCAATGGAGAAGAGTCCAATTACATGACTCTCTTTTTGGCCCGTTTCAAGGCACCGAGCAATGGTTCCTATGTCTTTAAACTAGATAACCGGGACGACCGCCATGCTTTTTGGTTGGATAAGGATCAGGATGGGGTGTTCGAAGGTGGAACTGCCACTGCCGGAGCGAATGGAAATGAGATGCTCAAAGGTGATTCCAATGTGAACTACAACGGTAATATGGATGCCGTCACCCTAACCGCTAATCAGGAATACCTTGTTGGACACGCACAACTCAATTATGGTGGAAATGGAGGCAGTAATCTCAAGCTTACTCTTCCCGGTGGGTCCGAGAAAAAGGTTAATGTCACTTCAGCGGATCACAACGGAATGTTCCTGATTAAAGGTCTTTCGAACGGAGCCCTTGCTTCCACTCAAAACCCCTTGGAAACGAATGCTTCCAATCTGGTTTCGGGTAACACTTATTATTATCGTATCCGGGGCACTAACTCTCAGGGCACAGACTGGGCAGATTCCACGGCCAGCTTTGTTTCTGAGAACTCATTGGATGCCAGTACTGGAACGGTCACATTCAACACGAACGGACCGACGCCGACATGGAGTTCGGCGGGCGGACAGGGTGGAAGCGGTCAAATCGTTACCACTTCCTACACCGACTCCAGTCAGAATACGGTTACTTACCAGGTTGCCAAATATGATTTTGACCGGATTAATATCGGGGACGGTGCCACCGTCACTTTAACCGGAAACAATCCTATCTTCCTCAATGTGACTGGTGATGCAACCATTCTTGCTGATCTCGACGCCAACGGATCCGAAGGACAGAATGCGGTAGGGGTTCTACTTGGTGAATTGGGTGGTGGCTTTGGCGGACATAAATGGAATAGTGCCACATGGGGTGCTGGTTCCGGACCCGCTCATTTGCTCAGTGCAGATTCATTCCAGTCCGCAGGTGCTCCATTCAAAGGTTGGAGCAATATAAGTGCAACGACTTTTACCGGTGGAACCGAGCCTGGAGGTGGATCCTATGGTGGGGTCGGAGGACGACCCGAAGCGGTGGGTGGCGAGACTGGGTATGATACCTTAGGAGCATCCGGAAAAGTGTATGGAAACGCGGATCTAACCCATCTGTTCGGCGGATCGGGTGGAGGGGGCGGAAATGAACGCCAAGGAGGATCCGGAGCGGGCTCGATTAAAATTGTATCCAGTGGCACCCTGACCCTCGGCGGAAATATTTGGGCCTGCGGAGGAAAAGGTGGAGCACGTTCCAATGAAGCCCGCCGAAGCGGAGGCTCGGGTTCTGGTGGAGCAATCTATCTGAAGGCGGTCAATGTGGTCATTAATTCAGGTGTTCAAATTCGTGCGAACGGAGGAGCCGGTGCAACCGGAATTGATGCAGGTAACACCTACAGTAAGGATGGCGGGGGGCCCCGGACCAGCAGCCGGCGGAGGTGGACGCGTCTACATCGAAGCCACCACTTCGCTTGTCAACAATGGAAGTTCCACCAATGCCAACATTTCAGCTACCGGTGGTCAGAGTCAGGCGGCCAGTGGAACTCCGAGGCACGGAACCGATGGTTCGGTTAAGATTCTTCGCCCGCAGGTCACCGAATTGGTATTTACAAGTGGTTCACTCACCATTGATACCACTCTGGGTACTATTCTTCATAGTGACGGTTCTTTCCTTGCGGGTACTTTGCAGGAAAAAACATTCTCATTCGGCGGATCCAATTACCCCTACAAGGTATGCGTTTTCACTGCGGATCGGATCAGTATCGGCTCGAGTGTGATTGTGAATTTACAGGGAACCAACTCTCTTTCCCTCAGAACCCGGAACCATGGGGATTTGACTATTGGTACCCAGCTCCTCGCCAATGGCGGAAGTGGAAGCGAGCCCAGCTCCAACAGTGGAATTGGGGGAATCGGAAAACTCGGTGGCTGGAATGGAGCAGATCACGATGGTCATGGAAACGGTCCGGGTGGCGGACAAACAAAGGTGGATAACAACGATGGTGCGGGTGCAGCATACGGTAATTTTGGACCCAGACCCTCATCCAGCAACCAAGCCTATGGACAGGCTTACGGAGATGTTCACCTAACCGATTTGTTAGGTGGTTCCGGCGGTGGTGGTGGTGACCATCTTGGTGGCGGTGCCGGTGGTGGTGCGATCGAATTGGTTGCGGACGGGACGGGTATTTTGACTTTAGCCACCGGATCCAAAATTTCCGTGAACGGTGGAGACACCGGCCCCGATAACAACCGGGGTGGAGGAGGTGGTTCCGGTGGTTCCATCCGGTTGGTGGGAGGAAGCATTATTAATAACGGCACGCTCGAAGCCAAGGGAGGCGGACTTCACCCCGGTCGTCCCACCGGTCCACGGGTCGGGAAAGCAGACTTCGGCGGAGCGGGCGGACGCATTGCGTTTGAAAGTAATGGCACCATACAAACCGGCACCTACGACCTGAGCGGCCACAAGACCCAAAGCCGGCACAACCTCAGTTATTATCCGAGCTTGGATGGTACCCTTGGTCTGAAGGGAGATTCAGGCGCATCCAACTTAAGCTACTCGAGTGGAACGCTTACTATTGACACTGCGGTGGGCTTTTGGATTCATTCCGGTGGCGACCATGGAGATGGAGTGATACAGAGCCATGACGATAATGGAATCAACTACAAGACCTGCACTTTCACATTCAACTCAATTAATTTATCTGGAAGCCTGAGTCTGGTTCTGCGTGGAGAGAACTCGCTTATTCTTAAAACCCATAGCAACGGGAACATTGTGATTGGCACCGATATTAACGCGGACGGAGGTGATTGGACCTGGGATGACACCACCGCCCGAAAAGGGAGTGTTAATCCAATTCTTAACAACTACCGTAATTGGATTGGTCTCGGCAAACTTGGAGGTAAAAATAGTGTGCAAACGGGTTCCTATGTTGGTCTCGGTGCAGGAGGTGGAAACTACCGCGTGGAAGGCACTCTTGAATCCGACGGTCTTCGTTGGAAAGGCGGAGGCGGAGGCTACGGTTCCGCCGGGCAATACGCAACCACCGGATTCGGACAACCCTACGGTTCCTCCACCCTCGCCCACCTGCACGGCGGCTCCAGTGGAGGTGGCGGACATTGGACGGGTTCAGGAGCGGGGGGCGGAGCCCTATCCCTGGAAGCGCACGGTGATGGAAATGTAACTATTTTGAGCGGGGTAACCGTTTCCGCCAACGGGGGAATAACCAACCAGAGAGATGGAGACCGTCAGGGGGGAGGCGGATCGGGAGGTTCTTTGCGATTTGCCGGAAATAACATCGTAAATAACGGCACTATTTCCGCAAAAGGAGGAACGGATATTAAGATTCCCACCGGGGGAGGAGGTCGTGTGGCCTTTAATTTCAAAAACAACTTAACCAAAGGTACAGTCGATGTGGGTTCGGGAACCTTTGCCGGCACTGTCTCGGAAAATACCACTCCGGTGATCATTAACCCGGGCGTAGTCAGTGTACAGTATGGCAATTTAAACTACCAGGCGGCAGCCACCCGTGCGAATGACCTTAAACTTTGGTACAAGTTCGACGAAAGTTCCGGAACGACCGCCACCGATTCATCCGGAAACGGTCGCCATGGTTCCGTCAAAAACCGAACCGACGGCGATTGGGTACCGGGCGTCTTGGGAAATGCACTTAAGTTTGACTACTCGGGCAGTGTGTGGTCGAGCCTAGATTCCGGGCCTTATGTGGACATGGGGAGCACCTGGACCATCGGTGGATCGATGAGTTTTTCGGCCTGGTTGTATATCGATCAACCCATGGATTCGATGAGAATCCTCGATATGGCCGTGGGGCATGATAACGAAAACATTATGATCGGTTCAATTGGTACCACCAGTCGAATGTACTCTTGGTGGCTTGATGACACAGCCGGTGGCCGAGAAGAGCATCATCAGGACAATGTGATTGATTATGCACAGTGGTTTCATTTCACCACTACAATCGATGGGGGTGGAACCAATGGGGCAAGAATGAAAGTTTACAAAAACGGCACCTTCCTCGGCCAGTCGGGCACCGACAAAACCGCACCCGATAATATCACCCGGGGCCAGCAGTGGCTCGGTCGTGGTGCCTACCAATGGTCTCCCTATTACAAAGGGAAAATGGACGATATCCGTCTGTATCAGGGAGAATTAACCGCAGCCGAAGTCAGTTCGATCTATGCGGAAACCGCACCGCCGGTGGCTGCGACTATCGGAGCCCTTTACGGACCAACTGCATTTACGGCATCTGGACTGCCAAGCGGATTATCGATTGATTCAGCCGGTAAAATCAAGGGCCGGGCCTCCGCGATTGGTGACCACAATGTGACCGTGGGTGCCTCCAACCTTTCCGGTACCGCGACTCCTCAGGTAATTACCGTCCGGGTAACCCCCAATATTCCGGTCTTCACAGATGACGGAAACGCATCCAACAACATGACCACGATCGGACGAAATTCCGCGGTGGGTGCGTACACCCTAGCGGACACGGGTGGAGCCAATCCGTCTATAATGGTCTTCTACGGCACCTCGGACGCCAACTTCACTGAGGCTTCCTGGGATGCAAACATTTCGCTTACCGCAACCCATGTTGCCGGTTCCATCACCTTCTCGCTTAACAATCTGGGTGCAGGTACAACCTACTATGGTCGCCTCAAAGGAACCAATTCCGCGGGTTCCGGTTGGTCGGATGCATTTACCTTTGCCACCACTTCCACGGTAAGCCCACCCGCGGTGATCACCAAGCCCGCCTCTTCGGTGGCCACCACTTCGGTGACGGTGAATGGAGAAGTTCTCTCCTATGACGGTGCCACCAGCGACCGGCCCACTGTTACCTTGTATTACGGCACCACCGATCGGGGAGCGACTGATTCCGGTTGGACTGCCAATGCGAGTCTCGGTGCGAAGAGCCTGGGTGCATTCACTCACAACTTATCCAGTCTGAGTGCAGGAACGAGGTACTTTTTCCGATTCAAGGCAGTCAATACAGTTTCCTCAACCAGTTACACATCCTACTCCAATGTGGGCGATTTTGTTACCATTGGAACACCAGTGATTAATGTGACTGGTGCCTCGGATGTTAACCCAACCTCCGTAACCCTGAATGCGAGCATTACCTCTACCGGTGGTGTCACCTATCAGGGAGGAGCCCCTTTCTCCGCGACCACCGTACCCGGTCTATTAATGTGGATGGACGCGAACGATTTCGATGGAGATGGGACCGCAAATACTTCGGAGGCTGATCTCAGTTCCTGGGCTGACAAGTCAGGAAATGCCCGACACCTCGATGGGGTACAATCCGATCCTCGCTTCCTCCCCAACACCCTGAATGGACTCGGTGTGGTCGATTTCGACAACACTGGAAGCAATAACCAAAAAGACATTCTTTGGCAGACCGATAATGCCAAGAGTCTCTATGACCATACCGCCAAGTTTTCGATTTTCGCGGTCTCCCGGTACACCGGAACGGACAGCGAGCAAGTCATTGGTAACGCTGATAACTGGAACTGGATATTTGCTGGCCATGGCGGTTATTACAACCGGGTCGCTCATTTTAACGGATGGATTCACAACACCGACAACAGCGTGCCTCAGGATGAAAACAACTGGCACCTCTACGAGGCCACCATGGGTGATCAGGACCGTGGCAATTGCTGGCTTGATGGTCAGGTGCGTGGAGTCAACCGGGACGGTGCCCATAACACCAACTATCGACCCAAACGCATTCAGTTCAGCGGCAGGAAACGAGCCACTGGTTCTACGAATGATCAACAAAGCCAATGTCAAATTGCGGAGTTCATTGTGGTAAACCGGGTAATTTCTGAGAACGAACGTCTCAAAATTCAAGGCTACCTTGCCCGTAAGTGGGGTCTGATGTCGAGTATGTTTAGTGGTTCGCATCCTTATTACTCCACCGACCCCTACCAGCCTACCGTCAATCAGGGTGGTGAAGACGCAACCGTCACCTTCTATTGGGGCGACAACAACGCCGGCACTGGGGACAACAACGCCGGCAGCTGGGACAACAACGCCCAAATCGCCGGAACCCACGGCGTGGGCGTGGTCTCCAAAGCACTCACGGGTTTAACTAAAGGAACGACTTACTACTACACCACCAAGGTGAACAACTCAGGAGGTAATGTCTGGGGAGCGGTCAAGAGCTTTGTGCCCGCCAACACCGCATTGGATAAGAACACCGTACCCGATCTTGCTCTCTGGCTGGATGCCACCGATGTGGACGGAAACGGGGCTGTAGATTCCCTGTCCGATGGATCTGCACTTTCAGCATGGTCAGACAAATCCAACTCATCCCAAACCATAAATCAGGGATCCGCCGGGTACCGTCCGGTCTACAAGGCCTCGGTCTTTGGAAATAAAGCCGGCGTTCGTTTCGACGGGTCGGATGACTTCCTCGTATCGACACCCGTACGCACTTCGGCCGGAGGCTACCATGTCTTTGCAGTCAGCCAACGAGCCACCAGTGGAACCGGTGATCCAGGAGCCTACCTGATCAAGGAAGCCGGTTGGAATATTGTAGCGAGTACTGGAACCGGATCCTACACGCCTTATGTGGCCAATCAATCCGCGGATAGCGGAGCCACTTTAACCAACTTGAAAATTGGGCGGGATACTGCGAGTGGAAACAAGTATTTTGGTGGAGATATCGGAGAGATTCTGATCTTCACCCGCAAACTCGGTTTATCCGAGGAACAAAAAGTGGAAGGTTATCTCGCTCACAAGTGGGGCGGAACCGCTGCCCTTCCCGCTTCACATCCCTACAAACAAGTGGCTCCAGTCTTTGACAACTCGCCCAAGCTCACTCCGGTCATCGGTCAGGTTGGATATGATGTCGTGACCCGTACCGGACTCCTCGGGGAGTGGTTATTTGATGATAATGATACCACCAACTCCATTGTCGACACTTCGGGGAATAATTACAACGGAGTCAATTCCAACGGTGTATTTTCCACCGACACCCCACGCGGAACTGGGACCTCCCTTGATTTCACCGGAGGTAATAATTACGCATGGGTCACTACTGGAGGCAGTGAAACCACTTTCAGTTTCGATCAGACCGGAGATGCCTTCACCGTCGCATTATGGACCAAAAGGCTCCCTCAATATGATTGGAGAATGTTGGTCGGCAAGCGTGGAGAAAATAATGGGGGCTGGGGTGTCAAAAAACGTAATTCCGCAGACCTTTATCTTTTTACTGACGATACTACCGGGGAAACTGCTCCCCAGACCAGAGCCGAACACAATATGTCCACCATACAATGGCGCCATGTCGCGGTCGTCCACGGATATCAGGGAAGCAAGCAGAGACTTTATGTCGATGGCGTATTGGTAAGCGAAAGCACTCGGGGTGGAAAAATTAGTTCATCCAATGGACGGGTCCTCTCCTTTAGTGGTCGAGACAATGGAACGGCTAACGGAGCGATTTCAGCTGACGCTCACTCGAAGGCTCACATTGATGATGTTCGGATTTATAACCGGGCTTTGGAATCGTATGAGATTGCCGCCATGTCCATCCAGTCCAACAAATTGGTGGCGTATGTTGACACTCCCTACTCTTATCAGATTCCGGCCACACAGGGACCGACTTCATGGAGTACAGCGGGCAACAACCTGTCCTCACGCGGACTGACTCTCAATACTTCCACCGGAGTCATCACCGGTACCCCCAACGCGGCGGGTGACTTCAATGCAAGCATTACCGCAACCAATTCCGAAGGAAGCGACAGCAAGTTTTACAATTTCACTGTCAAGAAGGGATACCGTACCCTTTCATGGAATCAGACCATCGCGGGTAAAACCTATGGGGATGCCAACTTCACTCTCAGTGCATCCTCCACTTCAGCTGGAGGTATCACTTATTCATCGAGTGACGAATCCATTCTTGAACTCAATGGAACTCAGCAAACCCAACATACCCTTGAAAATGGACTCGTCCGCTACTGGAATTTTGATAATGATACCAACAGTTCGGCAACGGTGACCGCTCTGATTGGAGGGCTCAATGGAACCAAAGGGAACCAAGTCACGGTTATGACTGGCAAATTCGGAAATGCCTTGCAGTTTCAAGGATCCAGTGCCGCACAAAGCAGGGTCTCTTTTGGTACCGCCTCGCGTGACAATTTTGGCGGCGTTTTCTCTGTTTCTCTCTGGCTCAAACGCACCAGTAATAGTGGAACCGCCCGTGTGATCAGTAATAAATCCGCAAGTGCAAATGCCGGATTCGAGCTCTATGCTTCCAATAACAACAACAAACGCCTGACCACCAAAGGAACGAGCCAGGCTAGAAACCGGGATGTGGTCAATGCCTGGAATGCACAAAATTGGCACCATATAGTTTTGACTTTTAACAGCAAGGCACTTGCTACTGGCCAACGCTGGCGGATTTATTCGGATGGCGTGCAGAAAGATCAAAATAATATCCCCAAAATCGAGGATGGGAGTGGCGATCTGACTATCGGTGCCTCCTCCACCACAGGATACAACCGTTGGATCGGACTCATAGACGACTTGCGCTTTTATGACCGCGAGATCAGCGGTGCCGAAGTGGCCACTCTTTATGGAAATGGGAACGGAGATTTCGTCACCGTCCAAACCGGTAACCAGGTAAGTATTAAGAAGGCTGGAACGGTTACCCTGACCGGATATGCACCGGGCACCAACAACATGTTTGGAGGCACACCGATCACCAAGTCGGTGACTGTCTCCAAGGCTCCCCTGACTATCACCGGCAACGACTACAGTATCAATGTGGGCAACACCATGCCGGCGATGGGCTACACCTCTTCCGGATGGAAGAACGGTGATGTAAACACAACCGGTCTCTCGAGCCAGGTTACCATGACCACGAATGCTTCCGATTCGAGTAGTGCGGGCACCTTCTATGTTCGTCCCGGAAGTGCGGTGTCAGACAAGTATGTCCTGACCTATGTCGACGGACAGCTGGTCATTACCAATAAGACCCCGCAATCCATTACATGGGGACAGAACTTTTCGAGTGCGGCAATTAATCAGATTGTTGATTTAAATGCGACCGCTAGTTCAAGCCTGCCCGTAACCTATGCGGTCAGCGACACAAGCAAAGCGGAGCTCGCGGTCACGCTGCAAAGCAACTTGGATTCCTGGTGGAAATTAGATGAAACCAGTGCCACCACCATCACGGATTCTTCAGGAAGCGGATCGAGTGCCCATACGGCTGTTTTGATTGGTACCGACGGATCCAGCAATTGGAGTGCGGGTAAGTTTGGTAATGCCCTGACCCTGGACGGAACCAACGATTATGCCTTTACCAGCGGATACAAGGGAATCACCGGAACCACGCGTCGAACGCTTTCGCTTTGGTTCAAGACTTCGACCGCGAACAAGCCAATCCTGCAATACGGTGCGGCAGGGACCGGAACGCTGTTCAAGGTGTCCATCAACGGATCCGGAGTGGCAGTGGTTGACCTTGGTAATGTCACCATTACTGGTGGCAGCGGTTTGGCCAACGGTGCTTGGCACCACTTGGCAGTGAGTGTTCCGGAGAACGGAAACTCGGGCGGAGTCAAACTTTACATTAACGGTTCGGCCTCATCGGGCAGCGGAAGCACGGCAGTAAATACGAATGCAGCCAACGACCTGAAGATCGGAACTGATGGCTCGGCTTACTTTAACGGTCAGCTTGATGATGTGCGTCTCTACAATGCGGAACTGAACGCCACTGTGGTGGGGCAGATTTACGGATCCGGCACCGGTGACTTCAACCGCCTGCAATTGAAGGCGGCGGGCAGTTTCACCCTGACCGCTTCACAGGCTGGAAACGGAACCTATGCGGTCGCCCCGGATGTGACCACTACCCTCAATATTGGTAAGCTGAGCCAAAATATTGCCTTCTCTCCGATTACGGACAAATCAATCGGTGACTTTGATTTTGATCCGGGTGCCACCGCAAGTTCGGGATTACCCGTTTCCTACACCAGTTCAGCACCGTTGATCGCCTCGGTTGAGGGAACCACCGCGGGAAGCCAAAAGATAAAGGTTCGGGCCGCCGGACAGGTGACGATTACTGCATCGCAGGCAGGAAACACCGCGTACGATGCGTCCGCTGACGCCAACCAGACTTTCACGGTGGGTTACTACAATCTGTTTGCTGATTCTCTTCCCGGACTCAAACTTTGGCTGGATGGAAACAGTGTGGACAGCGACCATTCATCCGCGGACACTCTGAGTAACGGAGCAACCATCGGTTCCTGGAAAGATCGTTCCGCGAGCACCAATCACGCAGTTCAGGGGACGAGTGCAAACCGTCCGACCTATGTGTTGAATGGATTAAACAGCAAAGGCGTCCTCGCCTACACTGCGGGTCAGTCCTCCGATCTTTCCGCAGATTCTTCGATCCGTTCGATCTTTGCAGTGATTAAACAGGCATCGACCCAGAGTGCGGAGACTCAGCCCTTTGGAGGAAATATCTCCGCGACCACATCGGGGGGAAAATTCGGACTGAAGCGAACCGGGAGCAGCATGATGGATTCAGGCATTAGCTCGCAGTCTTTTGCGGTGGTGACCTGGCAAATGACCGCGGGAAGTTACGCCCTCTACATCAACGGTGAGGAACGGGTAACCGGAACCGATCCGAATGCACCCGCCGCCTTTAATAAGATCGGTAATAACTTTGCCGGACAGATTGCGGAAGTCGTCGCATATAATGCCGCGATGAACACCTCGGTCCGGGAAAAGCTCGAGGGATACCTGGGACACAAATGGGGACTGAACACCTCCTTCCCCACCGCTCACACTTACAAAGTGGCGAAGCCGGCATTCGGAGGAACCCAGAATCTGAACTTCCAGACCCTGCCCGACCGTCAGACCGGACAGACAGTCAATCTATCCGTTAGTGCGGATTCCGGACTCTCCACTTTTAGTTATGACAGCAACGACACTAATGTGGTTTCCTTCTCCGGAAATGTGGCCACTGCCTTGGCGGTGGGTAAAGTTCGTATCACCGCGACTCAGGCGGGAAATGCAAATTGGTTATCCGCCAATGCGTATCAGGACTGGATCGTGACCGCGACTCCCCGTTCGGACCAGAACATTACCTTTGTGGCAATTCCGAATAAGAATGCCCTTTCGGCCAATTTTGATCTGAATGCGACTGCAAGCTCCACCCTACCGGTTACCTTCACCAGTATGACCCCGAATATCGCCACCGTAACCAGTAGCGGAACGGTGACGATTAAGAGCACGGGAGTGGCGACCTTCCGGGCATCTCAGGATGGAAACGGCAGCTACAACGCGGCCCCCACAGTGGACGGAACCCTGACCATCACGAAGGTTCCCCAGACGATCACCTTTGGAGCAATCGCGAACCAAAATCTGAGTGCGGGGACTTACAGCCTGAGTGCCTCCGCCAGTTCGAGTCTGGGTGTCTCCTTTGCCACCAATAATTCATCCCTGGCGAGTATATCCGGTAATGTGGTTACTTTAGTTTCCGGTGGTACGGTAACGATCACTGCCAGTCAGGGGGGAGACTCCACCTATGATGCCGCTCCAACGGTCAATCAAAACCTTACCATTATTGATGACACCCTGACCGCCCAGACGATCACCTGGTCGCAGTCACTTTCCAGCCTGACCTATGGATCAGCGGATACCAATATGACGGCGAGTGCAAGTTCGGGACTGGCAATTACTTACATCAGTTCGGATTCCAATGTGGTGGATGTCAACGGAACCTTCCTAAAGATTATCGGAGCGGGCTCCGCCACGGTATCCGCCTCTCAGGGTGGAAACGGTCAGTATTCCGCCGCCTCCACGGTGGGTAAAAACATAACCGTCAGTAAGGCCAACCAAACCATTGTTGCGGCGAATAACGCCACTTCCCTGCCCAACCTGACCAAGGACTCGGGCGACTTCGAGTTCAGCCCCGGAACCAAGACGGTCAAAACGGGTACCACTACGAGTACGGGATTGGCGGTGACCTATGCCAGTTCCAATTCGAATATCATTCTTGTAACCAGTTCGGGCACCCGCCTAAAACCAGTGGGGGGCGGAACCGCCACGATTACGGTGACACAAGCCGGGAATGTGGGGTACAACGCGGCCAGTTTGAAGACATTTACCGTAACCGTTACCGAATACAGTCCCTACAGCAACTCGCTGCCGGGAATGATCTTCTGGTTAAACGGATATGATATTAACGGGGACGGTTCTCCGGATGCCAATTCCGATTTCACCAGTGTGGGCGGAAAAGTGCAACCCTCCGGTTGGGCGGATATCTCGGGTAACTCCGCTTCTTTCAGTCAGTCCTCCACTTCGGTTCAGCCCGTCTATGTGGTGCAGAGTGGAAAGCCCGGTCTGGCCTTTGGTTCATCCCAAGGCAATAACGGAGCCCATTTAACCGGAAGCGTGCCCAGCACAGTGAGTGGGAATGTGGGATATACTATGGTGATCGCCGCGAAGACCGCGGGGACCGGGGGGAATCGATTCTTCCACTTCGGGTCAACTTCCGGAACCGCCGGACAGGTGATTGGTCTGGGTAAGAATGGTGGATTCTACTTCAACGGTGGCGGAGAACAGACCTTCAGTGGCGTAAACTTTGGAGGAAATGTCCAAGTGGGTGTGTTCCGACGCAAGGCTGGTTCCACTTATGCGGACAGCGAATTTATCCTCAACGGCACCAAGAAAATTGGTACTGCGATTTCCGGAACAAGTACGCCTTCTATCCCTTCCAGCGGACGGGATATGATTCTGGGAGCGGGTAGAAATGCCAGCGGTGCGATTGCCCAGCAGCTCGATAACGGAGTGATTCATGAAGTGATGCTCTTCGAAGGAGATCTCAATGACTTTGCGGTGCGTCGCTTGGAAGGATACCTCGCCTATAAATGGGGATCCAATGCCCGGTTGGTCAATGGTCATCCATTCGGGTCGAACCGTCCGTTGTTTGGTGGAAGCCAGTCCATCACCGTTGCGGCCACCAATGTGCCTCTCGATGCAGCGGACAGCAACAAACCGTTTATGTCCACCTTCGATGATCCTTTTGTCCTCGAAGGGGCCTACGCCACTTCAGGACTGAATATTGTCTACGAAACCAACAATTCGTCTGTGATCGCGGTTAATTCAAGCGGCAAACTTAATCCCGTCGGCACGGGCCTCGTCCGCGTGACGCTGAAGCAACCTGGAGACAGTCATTTCTCCGCTGCGTCCAATCAGACCTTTGACATGAAGATAATTGGAAAACGGCCCCAGACCCTGACCTTCACCACCGTGAATGAAACGAGGATTGATCAGGCGATGGACCTCAACGGCACCTCCTCGGCTGGATTGGCGGTTACATTCTCGGTCACCGCAGGAGGAAGTATTGCCAACCTTTCCAATAACCGACTGACTTTCACCGGGACGGGTTCGGTCACGGTGCGGGCAAGCCAGGCAGGAAATGGTACCTATGCCGCTGCGGTGGCAGTGGATCGGACATTCGTGGTAAAACGTCCGCTTAATCTGGTCTTTGATGCGATTGGGAATATGGGGCAAAATCAACAGTTTGCGGTGAAGGCCATTGTGCTCGATGGCATAAGTAATCAGCCGGTGCAAGTGACACCCACCTACTCCATCATATCTGGTCCTGCGACGATAAGCGGCAATCAAATTACCTGTGGAAATACTACCGGTACAGTTCAGGTAAGAGCCGTCGCAACAGGTGCTGCATTCTTTACCACAACAGGGACCGCTTCATTTGATGTCACCAATAAACAGGGACAGACAATACTTTTTAAACAGGGCGAGTCCGGAGGGCTTCGTGATCTTCCCCTTTCCAGGAAACCCACTCCAATCGGACGGATGGCCTCCGCAACCTCCAATCTCGGGGTCAGCTTTGCGTTAACCGCCAATCCGAACAATGCCATGCAGATTATTGGAAGTGGGCAAAATGCAATGCTCGTATTCTCCAAAAACTTCACCGGATTTGGCGGAGCGGATGAATTAACCGTTACCATCGAGGCGACCCAGGCAGGGAATGGAAGCTATAATGCCGCCGCCGATGTGTCCCGTGATATCAAGATTAAGAAACCCGGTAAAAACGCGTTCTTTGACGAACGGAGAATGGACCCAAGGTACACTAAGGAGCGGGACAAATTTGCCCGCAAACTTTTTGCCAAGAAAAACCTCAAGGGGCTGATTGATCTGGACGGCGATGGCTCCATCACCGTCAACGACGCCAAGCTGCTGTTCGATTCCGATGACTTTGACTCGGACGGAGACGGGGTAAGCAACTTCATGGAGCGTGCATTCGGAGGAGATTCATTGAGTAGCGATTCCAAGGATACCCTCCCCCGTTCGATAAAGAAAAACGACGGTAAACAAAGGATTACCTTTCAAAAATATAGTGCCACTTATAATACTGAAGGAATTGAGTACATTGTCGAGCGAAGCACCGACTTACGGACATGGACAACATCCGGCGTGACTCAGGTTGACCTCAATGGTCCCTCCACTGCCGGCAAGGGAGTGGATGCCGGGGGAGGAATGGAACGGGTCCTCTATGAGACCAGTGCGACCCGAAACGCGTCCGGGGGCAAACAATTCCTGCGCGTACGGGTAAGAACCAAGTAATCTTCATTTCGAATCAAAAAGAAGGAAAAAATAGAATTAATTTCGCTTAAGGAAGCGGCCCACATTTTGGGCTATCAACAAAGCACTCCAATCCTCGCTTTAATCAAAAATAAATACCTTAAGACAAAGAAAAAAAAAGAGAGTAGCCGAAGATGGCTGAATAAAGCGGAAGTCCTTGCTCTGCCGACCCTTATTTCCAATCCCCAGTCAAATTCTTACCAGGAGGGGGAAGATCAATGGACCATTTAAGCAAACGGTATATAGGGTAGAAGGTTGAATAGAGTTAAAGTGAGATCACGAGAACCTGCTTCGCAAAAGCGGTCGCAGTGAAAAACAAGTTTTAGCTTCCATGTGACACCGCTTTTTAGGTAAGCTGAAATAATGAACAGCCTGCTTTCCACTCAAGATTTAGTCATATTCTTTGGCTCCCTTTTTATAGTAATGGCTTTTGGGCTTTGGTCCGGAAGAAAGGAGAAAGACTCGGAAGACTATTTCCTGGCCGGGAAAAGTACCAGATGGTGGGGAGTGGCCGGCTCGATCTTTGGCTCCAATGTGTCCGCGAATCATATCGTTGGAATGATGGGGGTGGGATTTGCGGTGGGCTTCGCCCAGAGTCATTTCGAAATCACCGCCATTGCCGGACTGCTAATGCTCTGTTATTTCTTCCTGCCTGTGTATCGGAAACTTAATGTGTACACACTGAGCGATTATTTAAGCAGGAGGTATGATGACAAAAGCCGGGTCAGTTATGCCTTTATCATGGTGATAATTATGGTCGTAATTCAAATGGTTCCTGGATTCTATATCGGTTCCCGTTCAATTAACCTCCTTCTACAGGGAGACACAGGGAGGAAGGCAGTGGCCGAAGCCACGATTAACGACCAGGGCAGCCTGAGTGAAATAACCGTAAAATACGGCGGTGAAAAATATGGTTCTCCCCCGAAGGTCCGGGTCGGTACAGAGATCAGGGAAAGTATTTCCCCTCTTCTTGAAAATGGAAAAATTACCGGGGTTGTAATGAGTGGGGAAATAAACGGATTTACCCCCTCTCTTCCCATGCCCGTCTCCTTTGTCGGTGGAAATATAAACAACCCGGAAATCTCCCCGGGCGATGTGGAGCCTTCGTATTACAAGCTGGGTATTCTAATTATGGCAATTGTCACGGGTGCTTATGTGATTTTTGGTGGCTTGAAAGCCGTGATTGTGACCGATGTTATTCAATCCGTCCTCCTTCTATTCGCCGGTTTACTGGTTGCTTTTATCACTTTCTCACAGCCTGAGATCGGTGGCTGGGCGAATCTCGTCGCCCGGGATCTTGGTGCGGAAGGGGTGGAGCGACTCCATCTATATAATGCTTCAAACCATGAAGCTCTGCCTTGGACCGGGGTGCTCACCGGGTTAATGGTTCTCCATTTCTACTATTGGGGAACCAATCAGTTCATTGTTCAACGAGCCCTTTCCGCCCGAACCGATAAGGAAGCCAGAATCGGCATACTGGCAGCCGGCTTCTTTAAACTGCTCATTCCTTTCTTTTCGATCGGAACCGGTATTGCCGCCTATTATCTCTTCAAGGACCGTAATCTTGAAGTAGCTCAGGATGCGGTTTTCATCAAGTTACTGACTGAATTAATTTCTCCTCTAGGATTCGGCTTGGTCGGACTGATTGCGGCAGGAATGATTGGAGCCATTCTGTCGAGTTTGGATTCCATGATGAATTCTGCTGCCACCATTGTCACTTTCGACCTCTATAAAAGATATTTTAATCCGGACGCAAATGGGCGAAAATTAATTTCCATTGGCCGGATTTCGATCGTTATCTTTATCACAATTGCCGGCTTTCTGACTATTTTTACGATGGATCCCAATTCACAGGACAGCTTCTTCCTTCATGTCGCCAAACATCAGGGAAATTTGATTGCCGGTGTGGTGATTGCCTTTGCCCTGGGAATGTTATGGAAAGGTGCAACTGCAGCGGGCGGGGTATCCGCGATTATTGCCGGAGTAATATTCAGCTATGGGATTCCCCCGGTCTACGCTTCTTTAGCGGAGCAAAATGAGACACTCATTGCACTGTTTGGAACCAAACTTAATTTTATGCACGGAGCCTTTATATCCGCAATCCTCAGTGCGTTGGTTCACATTTTTGTCAGCTTGAAAACCAAAACGGATCCCAAAAAAGGGGAGCTTACCTGGACGGGGCTTGGAATATTCACTCCCGAACAGTTTGCCGTTTTCGGAAAGACTCTCGCCATTACCATGCTTATTTATGCCGTTCTCGCTACCCTCGTTGTCCTCGATACTTTGAAACCGGTGCATGCCGCATGGATTGGTTCGCTCTGGACATTTAGTTGCTTTTATCTTTCCGCCCGTCTGAAAGCATCCGAAAATGGTGAGGCTGTTTATAAGGAGGACCGATTTTGGGCGGGGGGGCTGGCGGGTTGCGCCATCTTTATGCTCTATTATTTTTTCTAAATTTTTGGAGGAATTTCCTCAGCCAAATCCTCTAGGGGATAAGTCCAAATCTCAGAAAGTGTGGGATGATACCAGTCGGCTTCCATTAGGTCGTGAACCGTTGCCTTCAGTCCGACGGCTACCGACATTGAATGGATAAGTTCTCCGGCGTCCTTGCCTGCGCACTCCGCCCCCAGCACCCGTCCCGTCCTGGTCTCCGCGTGAACCGCGACATAGCCCATTTTGGCCTCCATAAGAATAGATTTACCATGGTCGTCAAACGGATAGGATGCGGTGGAAAATTCTATGCCCCGCTCTTTGATTTCCTCGGGACTTAAACCAACTACCGCAAGTTGTGGATCCGTGAATACAACGGTGAGCAGGGAGTCGTATTTTAAGGGCATGACTTTTTTGCCCAAGGCATGCAAAGCGGCGGTTTCCCCCTGTTTTATTGCAATATGAACGATCTCATGGGGACCGGCACAATCTCCGGCGGCATAAATGTTCGGGCTGTCGGTTTGCTGAAACCCGTTTGTTTTCACATGACCACTGGGCAAAAGGTGTACCCCGGCTTGGTCCAAGTTCAGGAACTGAGTGGAGGGGATCCGGCCAAGAGCGAGAAATAAAAAGGTAGTTTTAATCTCTTTATCCTCCCCCCCTTGTGAATAGGACACCAAAATCTCATTTTGATCAGTCTGCCGGAAACCATTCAGTTCCACCCCCAGATTCAGATGAATGCCCTCCCCTCTCATCGCACCCGCAAGAGTGTCCGAGGCTGACTGGGGAAATCCCTTGAGCAGCCGTTGACTTCTCTGCAAAATAGTTACCTTCGATCCGACGCGTGAAAGAAACTGAGCCAGTTCACAGGCGACCACACCACCGCCCAGCACCACGCATTCCGGGGGAACGGAATCCAGTTCCAATACATCATCACTTGTCTGGTACTTTACTTTGGATAAGCCCGGGACGGGCGGAACTTTCACTTCCGACCCAGTCGAAACCAGAATTTTCCCGGCCTTTAAAAGATCACCGTTGTCGAGAATAACCGAATGGGCATCGACGAACTTTCCCTGCGAACGAAAAAGCGAAAAGCGACCATCCTCAATCTGCCCCTTACGATATTCTGCAAACTCTGCGATCACATCTTTTTTGCGGGCTTGCATCGCGGATAGGTTGGCCCGGGGGGATTCGCCATCAAAACCAAAGACGCCACCCTTTTGAGCCATATGCAAGACTTCAGCAGAATAAATTAGGGTTTTAGACGGCATACAGCCCCGCAGAATACAAAGACCGCCCAGTTCTTCCGCTCCATCGACCAAAGCAACGGTTCCCCCGCTTTCATGAAAAGTCCGGGCCGCCGCATAGCCGGCACTCCCTCCGCCCAGGACAAGAAAATCAAAATTATGTTCCATTACTTGATAATTGTGGGCTCGACTATTAACAGAGTCAAAGACAAGTTGTCGACAACAAGACCAATGCAGACAAGAACAGAGATTCCTTCCTTATCAGTATTACGGAAAGAAAAATTCAGTTTTTCCTTAATTCCTGTTCTATTGCTGTGCGCACTGGGATGGGAAAATTCTCTAAGTGCGAATAATTCTTCGAGTAGCCCTGAATTTAAGGAATTAGACCGGTGGTATGAAGTATTTCTTAATGGATCAAAAATTGGAAGGGCTCACTCAACGGTCAAACTGATTGAGAACGAAGTGGTCTCGGAAAGTTCCTTCAGTATGGCAATTAAACGGGCAGGAATTTCAGTCGAAATGAAAACCCGGGAAAGGACACGCGAATCCCTCGCTGGAGAAATCAAAAGTTTCTCCGGAGAAATCAATATGGCCGGGGTGCCAATAATAAAAAGAGGATGGATTGAGGGAAATGAGATAGTGGTGAAAGAAAAACAGTTTTTTACGGAAACTGAAAAACGCTACCCATTTGATCCGGAAGGCAGAATGACATGGGGATTAATGAAGCTTCTGCGGGAGAAAGGGTTCCAAGAACCCGGTAATGTATTCGAGACGAAAATGTACGCAGCGGATTTTGGAATGGCCTCCACAACCCGGGCAAAAATTATGTCATTGGGAGAAAAAACGATCACGATTAAAGGAGAGGAAAGGAAAGTCTACCAAAATGAAATAACACTTTTAACCGAAATGGGAGAAATGAAAACGGTCAACTGGCTGGACCGGGACGGATTTGCGGTCAAAACCCAAATGCAAATGGGTGGGATCCCCATTGAGATTAAACAATGCTCCGAATCAGATGCGAAAACAAGTGGGGATCCCGAAGACTTTCTTTTCCAGACTTTGCTCTTCCTCGACCGGGAAATTCCGCCCAATGCGACTTCCGTTCGATTTAATGTGCAAGTAATCAATGGTGAAATGACCCCCAAATTGTTCTCCAACCGGAATCAGAAGATTGAATGGATCAACCGAAAAAACTTGATCGTCGATGTCCGGGCTGAGCCATGGAGCGCAAATTCACTGCGAAAAGAAAGTCATCAGAGAGTCGACCCCGAATACAGCGAGTCGAATCTGATGATCGACTCGAAGGATAAATTGATCCGACAACTTGCTAAAAATGCCGGACAGGGTTCCAAGAACATCATTGATTTGTCTGAAAATCTTTTTCGGTTTACCCACCAGTATATTCGCCATAAAAATTTCAGCGTGGGTTTCGGTACCGCCGGTGAAACAGCGAGATCCCGGGAAGGAGACTGCACTGAACATGCGGTTTTCCTTGCCGCATTGGGCCGTGTTCTCGGAATCCCCACCCGGGTTGCGACCGGACTTGTGTTTATGAGGGAATTTGAGAATAAAAAAAATATAATGGGCTTTCATATGTGGACGGAGTTCCACCTGAACGGGAAATGGCGCACTCTCGATTCGGCGTTAAAGAAGATTGGTTCCCATGCCGACCGGATCACCTTTTCCGTATCCTCCCTCAATCAGGATTCACTTTTGGAAATCGGGTTTAGTCTCGCCGAGATGATTGGAAATATAAAAGTTGAAATTGAGCGGATTCAATCAAGTCAATGAACTCTTAAAAATTCGGTAAATAAGCACTTATATATTATTCAAATACACTGTGTCTTTACGAATTTATTTGATCCCTAAACAAAATTAGTCGATTATTGTGAAACAAATTTCATGATCAGATTACAAGAATATTCAGAAGGAGATATTGTTCTTAATGAAGGTGAGCTCGGAAAAGGGTTTTGCATACTCGAATCGGGTTCACTTGAAGTAGTAAGGGAAGGAAAAACCCTCAGTGAAATTGATCAACCCGGCTCAATCTTCGGAGAACTCAGTGAAATTCTTGGAATGAAGCGCGATGCGGTAATTAAAGCCAAGACAACCTCGAAAGTCAGACATGTGGAAGAGAGTATTGAGGACATCGTGACCAAAAATCCGAAAGTCTCGGTTAAACTGATACGCACTCTCGGGAGAAGACTTTATCGTATGAATCGTCTGGCTACCAAGGAAATGAGTGCAAATGAGACGCATACCCCAGCGACCGGAGAGACCACAATCAAAATCCTCGTTGTGGATGACAAACCAAATATCGTTAAACAACTTACTGATATATTTTCCAAAAACGAATGGATCGTGCAAAGTACTCCCGATGAGGCTGGTGCTCTTAAGATTTGTGAAAGTTCATCCTTCTCCGCTATTTTGATCAGTATGGCACTTGAGGGCGACTCCGCGGTTGATTTGCGCCGAAAATTAAAAACCAACCACAATGTTTTAAATACACCCGTGATTGGAATGATCGTACAGGGAGACGAAGCTGCCCAGAAAAAAGCACTCAATTCGGGATTTGCCGATTGTATCACCAAACCATTCAACCCGAACAAAACAGACGCGGTTATGTTTAAAGTTATGGATCTGGATTCTTCCGCACGGTACTTCAAATTCGTGGAAGATTTTCTGTTCTTTAAACTGCCTCCTGAATTATCCCCCTTTGTCATCAACGATATCAAAGAAAACATGGATAACCGGATTCGGAACACGATCAACGAAGGTATTCTTAAACTAATTATTGATGTTTCCGAACTTGAGGAGGTTGGGGAAGAAGCCATTGAAGTGGTCGGTGAATTTGCGGAAAAAATTGATGACATGAAACTTCCCATGAGAGGAGCAATCATTGCCACCGGAGAGGAAGCGGAAATGTGGAATAACCTCGACGGATGCGAAGAATGGGGCATCTGTGAAGATATCGAATCTGCGAAGGAACATCTCGATAAGGATCCTGACGACGAGGAAGACGAGTAGAGCCCTCCCCCCGTCACTTTTTCACCACAACTTTTTGGGTCAGTTATTGCGGGCGTGCAAAATGAACAGGCAGAACTGGTAAAGTCATTTTTAATTGGCTTGCAAACCAGTCTAGCTGTGGAATTGAGAAATGCTGACCCCCAGGTGGATTGCCAGGAAGACGAGTGGACAAGACCCGAGGGAGGAGGAGGAAAGACACTTGCGTTCAAGGCGGGAAAGGTCTTGGAGAAAGGGGGAATTAACTTTTCGGATGTATCTGGAAAACAACTACCCAAAACCGCCACCCAAAACCGTCCAGAATTGGAAGGCTCCGCATTTCGGGGGATGGGAGTTTCTGTTGTTTTTCATCCGGACAATCCAAAAATTCCCACCGCCCATGCAAATGTTCGTTATTTTGAAGCCAGAAAAGAAAATCATGCTCTTGTCTGGTGGTTTGGAGGAGGCTTTGATTTAACTCCCTACTATCCGTACCGGGAGGATGTCCTCGATTGGCATCTGGCAGCCAAATCCGCCTGCGATCCTTTTGGTGTTGAATTGTACCCCAAATTCAAACAATGGTGCGATGAATACTTTTACCTCCCCCACCGCAAGGAAACCCGGGGAGTGGGGGGAATTTTTTTTGACGATTTTGATGAGGGTGGATTTGAGAACAGTTTTTCATTCATGAAAAAAGTGGGACAAACCTTTCAGGATTCCTATTTCTCAATTTGGGAAAAAAGGAGGGAACTTCCTTTTACCGAAAAAGAAAAAGAGTTTCAGAAGTATCGTCGGGGCCGATATGCGGAATTTAATCTTGCCTACGACCGGGGAACCCATTTCGGTTTGCAGTCCAGGGGCCGAACGGAATCAATTCTCATGTCCATGCCCCCGGAAGTCACTTGGACATATGGATGGACACCCGAAAAAAATTCTCCGGAAGACGACCTCTATCAAAATTATTTGCACCCCGTCAACTGGCTGGACATTCAATGAATTCACGAACAAAAATTCAACAGGCCCTGAGTAACAAGAATGTGGGGCGTCCCCCTCTTTGGGTGATGAGACAGGCCGGGCGTTATCTTCCGGAATACCGGGCCCTTCGTTCGCAGTATAGTTTTCTCGAAATGGTGAAAAGCCCGGAACTCGCGGTTCAAGTATCCATGCAACCCATGCATCGATTCGCGTTGGATGCTGCAATTGTATTCAGTGATATACTGGTGGTGCCCGAAGCAATGGGGCAACCCTACCACTTTCGTGAACAGGGGGGCATTGGGATGGATTTCAGGTTGGAAAATGAGAAATGTCTTTCCAAATTGGATACCGGGGAAGCGGTGGGAAAACTCTCCTATGTCCGCGATGCCCTCGTTCTTCTTCGGAAAGAACTCGGTGAAGAGAAAGGTATGCTTGGATTTTGTGGTTCTCCATGGACACTTGCGTGCTACATGATCGACGGTGGATCCGAACCTCAATTCCCTAAAACGGTGAACTGGGCAAAATCTTCTCCTGATACTTTTGCGAAGCTGATGGAAAAATTAACCGAAGTTTTGATACAATATGTCCGGCTACAGGCAAAATCAGGTGTGGATGCCATTCAAATTTTTGACAGTTGGAACGGGCTTTGCCCGGGTGAAAAAGTCAATGAATGGTCTTTGCAATGGATCAATCAAATCGCTGAAGAGGTTTCCTCTACAGTACCTGTCATTCTCTATGCCAAAGCACCCAGCGAACGATTGTCCCATTTTTCAAAATGTCCGGTTTCAGGCATTAGCGTGGACCATAACACTGACCTTGTTTATGCCCGCTCCATGCTCCCCTCTCACTTTACACTTCAGGGAAATCTTGATCCGGCACTTCTCGAAACGGATGAAAAAACAGTACAAAATGCTGCCCTCGATTTACTGCTCAAAATGAAAGGTGATCCGGGTCATATTCTTAACCTCGGGCACGGAATTCGGCCTCAGGCAAAAGTCGAATGTATGCAATCTTTGGTACAAACTGTCTCGGAATTCTCATAATCAGCATTCCAGAAAAAAGAATTATATATCCCGGGCTTTCTCCGCAGATATGGGCTGGTAGCCTTTTCTTTTGCGGTTTGGAAAACAAATATCCGCGACCGCATCCTCAAAATCTTCAAATCCCTCCACAATTTCAATTTCCATTCGAACATAATAAAAGGGGAGAATGGGCTTATAATTCGAAGGTATGCGAACCGCATCTTTCTCTGTGGTGACCATAACATCCGCTCCAGCATTTTTGGCCTGAAGAAAAAGACGGTCCAGTTCATTATGAGTGTAACGATGATGGTCTAAAAATCTCTGCTTAAACCTCATTTCACCCGACATTCTTTGTATGATATCCTCAAAACCACGGGGTGAGGCAATTCCACAAAAAACTCCCACATACAACTCAAAAAGAAAATTCAACGGCTTCGTGTTGGCAGTGTTCACTTCCTGGAAATACCTCGCCTTGTGAATGCAACGAATAATTTCGGCATCCGTGTTGTAATGACGAATTGTTTGCAGTAAATCAAGGTCCGGCTCCACTTCTGACTTGGTTAAAAAAACATAGGACGCCCGGGAGAGATGCCTGACTGGCTCGCGCAGGATTCCTCGTGGAAGTAATGAGCGATTGCCGAAGGGATTGGTTTGGTCCACGAGCAGCAGATTCAATTTACCCTTTATCGGAAGGTATTGAAATCCATCGTCAAGAATGAGCGTGTCCACATTAAACTTCTTGATGGCGAAGAGCCCGGATTTGACCCGGTCTTTATCCGCCAAAACGACCGCACCCTTTAAATTCATCGCCAGCATATACGGTTCATCTCCGGCTTCCTCTGAATCCAAAAGAACATTGTTTCCGTCACTGACAATTTTAGGAGGCTGAAATTCCAACTTGGAAAAAAACTGATACCATTTTCTCGCCGGTTTTTCCTCCTTACTTTTATACCCCCTGCTTAAAATTGCGACCCGTCTGCCTTTGGCCATTAATTCCTTGGTGAATCTTTCCACGACCGGGGTTTTTCCGGTTCCACCAACGGTTAAATTACCCACCACGATCACCAGACAGTCAACCGGTTTATCCTTCAGAATAAATCTATGGGTGTAGCAAAATAAACGTAACCGTACGATTCCCGAAAAAAGATAGGAAAAAGGTTGTAAAAAAAGACCAAAAAGCCGGGCGGACACCGAAAGATCCCGGTCGTAAATAACCCCTTCGACAAATCCTTCGAAATCCTCCCATTTTCCAGTGAGCCACTTGCCATTGTTTCCTGCCATAAAATACTCTTTTGTACAGATATTGACGTTCGTGACAACAGGATTTCATCATATCATGATCCTTCATCGATTGACTTTAAGCCTGAATAAGATTTGATGGATATTTCCTAATTTTTCTTTTATGCAGGTCACCCTTTTAAAATCTAAAATTCACCGTGCTGTGGTCACGTCGGTCTCCCCTGATTACTCGGGCAGTCTTTCGATTGACCGTTCCCTCATGGAAGCTGCAGGCTTTCTCAACCATGAGAAAATTCTTGTCGGTAACATTACAAACGGAGAAAGGTTTGAAACTTACTGCATCCCTGCACCGCCCGGTTCCGGAGAGATTGCCCTGAACGGAGCGGCTGCCCACAAGGGCAAAGCGGGGGATCTCCTTGTTATTCTCACTTTCATACAGTTGGACCCGGAAGAGGCGTCTGCTTGGGATCCGCGACTTGTTATAATAGAAGATGGTAATACCAGTTTTAAAATGTTAACCAGCCAAATCGAAGATTAATGATTGATTATAAATTACATATTCCAGGCCCAGTCAATGTTTCGGATGAAACCTACAAAGCAATGTGCTCTCCTGTGATGGGACACCGAAGCCCGGATTTTGTTGAGTTATACCAGTCATGCCAGCCCAATTTGCAAAAATTATTTCAAACCAGCGACCCTGTTTTCATCTCCACGTCAAGTGCATGGGGTATTATGGAAGGTGCACTGCGTAATCTATGCCAGCGGAAAGTTCTTTGCTGTATGTGCGGGGCATTCTCAGACAAATGGCTCAATGTGGCAAAACGTGCGGGCAAAGAGGCGGATGCCCTTCAGGTTGAATGGGGACAAAACATTGATCCCGGTGAGCTTAAATCCAGACTGCAAAGCGGTGAATATGATGTGGTGACACTTGTTCATAACGAAACTTCCTGCGGGATGATGAATCCTCTTGAGGAGATCATGAGTGTACTCCGGGAATTCCCCGATGTTATTTCGGTGATTGATACAGTCAGTTCTTTTTCCGTAGTCTCAATACCGAAAGACGAGTGGGGAATTGATGTGATTCTGACCGGTTCCCAGAAAGCACTGGCCATGCCTCCTGGATTGGGACTTTTCTCCGTTTCTGAGAGAGCATTTCAGCGGGCGGAAAAAACGGAAGGCCGGGGATATTATTTCGATTTTATTGAATTTCGTTCCAATCATGCGAAAGGAATGACCCCGAGCACTCCGGTGATTCCTCTTATTCATGCGCTCAATCACACCCTCCAGAAAATTTTTAGCGAGGGAGTGGAGAACCGATTTCAACGGCACGCGAATCTTAATCAAATGGTACATCAATGGGTCGCCGATAAAGGATTTGAATTACTACCCAGGACCGAATTTGCCTCCAAGTCATTAACCTGTGTTCGTAATAACCTCGATATTGATGTGGCGGGATTTGTAAAAAAACTTCGCGAGGAAAGAAAAATATCGATCGACGGAGGATACGGAAAGATTAAGGGCAAAACTTTCCGGATATCCAATATGGGCGACGAAACCGAGGATTCAATCAACCATTTATTAAGCAACATGGATGAAGTTCTTTCGCAATTCCTCCCCGCCTGAATTAAATTTAACTTTTTAAAGTGAAAAAATTAGTCATTGCCGAAAAACCCAGCGTTGCAAAAGACTTGGCCAGAGTTCTTGGTCGGGTTCCTAAGAAAGAGGATTATTACGAAAACGATGAATGGGTAATCGACTGTGCCGTGGGGCATTTGGTTGAATTATTTATGCCTGATGACTTTGATAAAAAATTAAAGGCCTGGAAACTGACTAACCTCCCGATCATTCCTCCCGAGTTTCAACTTAAACCGATCACAAATACCAAGAAAAAATTTCAGCAACTCAAGAAACAACTGAAAAGAAAAGATGTGGGTGAAGTAATCAACGCCTGCGATGCGGGACGGGAAGGTGAACTGATTTTTACTTACATTTACGAATTGGCTAAAACAAAGCTTCCCATCAAGCGTTTATGGATGCTGTCCATGACTGATCAGGCGATTAAGGATGCGTTTGCCAACATGCGGGAAGGTCAGGAGTTAAAGCCTCTTCAGGACGCTGCCCGCTGTCGTTCAGAATCAGATTGGCTGATCGGAATTAATGGAACCCGGGCAGTAACCCTGAAACGGTCAAGGAGTATGAGTCGTCAGGTGTCAACGGTGGGACGGGTACAAACCCCCACCCTTTCCCTGGTTATTAAAAGGGAGCAGGAAATTAATGCATTTGTGCCTCGCGCCTTTTTCCGAATCACCACGAACTTTCAATTGTCCGAAGGGAAATACCTGGGCGTTTACCAAAAAGAAAACTTCAAAAAATCAGATCAGGATAAACACGACCGGGTAGACCGTCTTTGGGACCAAGAGGAAGCCGAAAGAATTCACTCTGAGATTCAACTTACGAAGCAAGCTGATATTTCTGAAACCAAGAAGCGATCCCCCCAGAGTCCGGGTAGACTTTATGACCTCACCACTCTCCAACGGGAAGCAAATCGGCTACATTCCTACCCTGCAAGCCGGACATTGCAAATTGCCCAGTCTCTTTACGAGAGACACAAGGTGATCACTTATCCAAGAACGGACTCCAAGGCTCTCCCTGAGGATTATGCCCCAACCTGTAAGAATCTGCTCGGGGCAATACAGGGCGAACTGGCCACGCATGCACAAAAAGTACTGCAATCGGATTGGGTAGACGAGAAAAACAAAAAAATATTTAATAATAAACAAATCAGCGATCACTTTGCGATTATTCCAACCACGAGCTCCCCTTCCAATTTGGACGCGAATGAATGGAAAATCTACAATCTCATAACCAAACGCTTTATCTCTGTTTTTTATCCTCCCGCACAATGGGATGTTACCACCCGTATCAGTTCATTAGGTGACCATAAATTCCGGACTGAAGGTCGCGTCCTGGTTGAGCCTTCCTGGCTGTCCATTTATGGGAAGGATAATCAGCCCGAAGACGCACTTCCCGCACTCACACCCGAGGATGAGAATAAGGCTGATTTTCTTAATGCTGAGCTTGAAAGTGATCAAACGAAACCACCCGCACGTTACTCCGAAGCAACTCTGTTGTCCGCTATGGAAGGGGCTGGAAAACATGTGGACGATGAGGATATTGCCGAAGCCCTCAAAGAAAAAGGTTTGGGAACCCCGGCTACCCGGGCATCCACAATTGATCATTTAATCAAGGAAAAATACATGCGGCGTGAAGGAACCCAAATTCACCCCAACCTCAAGGCTGAAGATTTATTCCACTTCCTAGACGCGGCAGGCACTGATATTCTGACCAGCCCAAGCATGACCGGAGAATGGGAACACAAACTCAAGCTCATTGAAGAGGGAACCATGACCCGCGAGCAGTTCATGAAAGAAATCGGCAGCTTGACCGAGGAATTTGTGACCAAGACCACGGGCTTTAAAGAGACCGCGGAGAATTTAAAGGAAACTACGCTCCGCTCGCCCGTTACCGACGAGCCACTTTTCGAAGGGCTTGGGTTTTATCAAAACCTCGAAGGCGATTTTCGCATTCCTAAAAGCATTGCCGGGCGTCGCCTTCCCATTGATGAAGTGGATATCCTTCTGCGCGATAAAAAAATAGGCCCACTTGATAATTTCATGTCCAAAAAAGGACAGCCTTTTTCCGCCATCCTCCAACTCGACGAGGAATTCAAAGTAAATTTTGTTTTTCAGAATAACGAGGAGCAGGAAGCCGAAGAAAAGGAAAGCATCAAGGAAGCTCCCGTCATTGCTGAATGCCCGGTCTGCCAGCAGGAAGTCAAGCAGACAGAAACCGCCTACATCTGCACCAGTCATAAAAAAGTCTCAGATGAGGGTTCCTGCTCTTTCCGAATAACCCGCAAACTGCTGGATAAGGAAATTCCATTGGAAGAATTTCTTAAGTTGGTAAACGAGAAAAAAACCGGGTTAATCAAGGGCTTTGTTTCAAGAAGAACAAAAAGGCCTTTTGACGCCAATCTGATCCTTAAAGATAATGGCGGTATTGGCTTTGAATTCCCACCCCGCAAAAAGAAGTCCGCTTAGGTTAATTATGCCAGTTTACCAGTATCAAGTGTTGAAAGACGATGAAACGGTTGAACTGTTTGAAGTTGAGCAAGGAATGCAGGATGCCCCCCTGACCAAGCATCCCTTAACTTCTGAACCTGTGAAACGGGTCGTTTCTGCTCCCACCTTAACCTTGGATCACTCCAACAGTTATGAAAAAAAATCACTGTCGGCGGGTAACCTTCATAAAAATGGCTTTACCCAGTATGAAAAAGATTCTTCAAGCGGAGATTATTATAAAATCGCGGGAAATCAGGGACCTGATCAGATCTCCCATGATGACATCCACAACCCGACTGAATAAAAAAATTCGATTATCGTGAAGCGTAGAAAACCAAGTTGGCTCCGAGCCAAGCTCCCCTCCGGTCCTGACTACGGAAATGTTCGTGACATTGTTGACAACAACCAGCTGCACACAGTCTGCCAAAGTGCTCAATGTCCCAACATGGGGGAATGCTGGTCCCGGGGAACAGCAACATTAATGATCCTTGGAAATATCTGTACCCGGGCATGCTCATTTTGTGCGGTGCAGACCGGAAAACCCACCGAGCTTGATTTAGCCGAACCCCCAAGGGTTGCTGATGCAGTCGCTAAAATGGGACTGAAGCACTGTGTGCTAACCTCGGTTGCACGAGACGATTTGCCCGATGGTGGCGCAAAAGTATGGGCGGCCACCATTCGTGCCGTCCGTTACAGGAATCCGAATACCGCAATTGAAGTTTTAGTACCCGACTTTAAAGGCAAATTCGAAAATTTAGATATCGTACTTGCCGCCAAGCCTAATATTTTTAATCACAATTTAGAAACTGTTGAACGCCTGCAAAGACCGATACGAAAAACCGCTTCCTATCAGAGAAGTTTGGATGTACTTGCCTACGCTAAGAAATCCGGGTTTCCCATCAAATCGGGGATCATGCTTGGACTGGGAGAAGAAGAGGAAGAGATCCGCCAGGCTTTATCAGATCTTGCCGATATTAAACTGGATGTTCTGACATTGGGGCAATATTTACAACCCAGCCCGGAATACGCTCCCATTGCACGCTGGGCCACTCCCGAGGAATTTGCGCAATGGAAAGATGAGGCCCTTGCCCTGGGCATACAAGTAGTTGAATCAGGTCCATTGGTTCGGTCTTCCTATCACGCGGACGAACAGTCCGCGCGTTTTTCCGCGGAAGAACGTGCTTCTGCCTGACCGACTGAATTGTTATTGCGGAGAGTCAATTCTCCATAGCCCTATTTCCGTTCTGATTAAAATTGAATCATTACACACAACAGGGGAAGCCAGCGTTTGTTCTTCCAAGTCATTTGTGGCGATCAAATTAAACTTTTTATCGGCATCAAAAATAAAAGTCTTTCCTGTTTCATCAGTGAGAAAAATTTTCCCATTTGAATAAAGCATCGAGGGAGAACAGCTTCCAGCCACCCTTTCCATCCAGATTAATTGACCGGTCTTGGCATTCAAACAGGAGACCACCCCGTGATCAGCCGCCATAAAAAGCAAGTCATTCACCACGACCGGCGATGAGTTCCGCGGAGCCCCTTTTCTGGTTTTCCACACAAGATTACTTTTGGTTATATCTCCCCTTCCCCCGAGTTTAATTGCATAAAAAACCGGACTGTCATATCCACTGCTTATATAAATAAGACCTTGGTGAAAAATCGGTCTTGGTACCACTGAGTATCCATTTGGGTAATTAAATTTCCATATCTGATTCCCATTCAAATCATACCCAAACACAAAATCACTTGCCGGACTGACGATCTGAACTGCTCCGTCTGTCTCAACGATAATGGGTGTGCAGAATGAAAAATTCTTTTCGGCCTCACTCTCCCGGGGAGTACTCCATTTAATTTGTCCGGTTTTTTTATTCAGAGCGTAAAGGCAGGGATTCTCTTTTCCGTCCGCACTTATCAACAAGAGGTCATCATAAATTACCGGAGAAGCACCGCTGCCGTGCACCGGTTCATAATCTAGTTTACTTTTCCAAATCACATCCCCGCTTAAATTAAGACAAGCCGTTCCTAGATTACCAAAATGTACATAAATATTTTTTTGGTCATAAAATGGTGTCGGGCTCGCGTAGCTGTTCTTTCTGTGAATACGGGGCTGGGTTTCATATTCAAATAATTTTTTTCTCCATTGAATCTGACCGGAATTAAAACCAACCGAAATAACTTCCAAGGTAAGCCTACCCTCATTTTCAAGGGCATTAGTAAGTAATATTTGCTCATCTACACAGATCGGCGAAGACCACGCCTTTCCATCCAAAATTATCTTCCAGGCTACTCCCGTATTTCGGTCCCATGTTGTGGGCAGCCCATTGGACTGAGCATGCCCGTTTCCCAGGGGTCCCCTGAATTGAGGCCAGTCCTGCCCGCAGGCTGATACGGAAAGATAAAGAAGTAAGAAAGTGGTCATAATTTTTTCCATCCTAAAAATATGCGGTGAAGCATCCGAGTAATCGAACTTAAAACAAAGAATTCAAAAAATTCCACTAGTCACTCAAAATAAAAAAGAGGCATCCCTTTTGAGGATGCCTCTTAAAATTTGAGATAAGGAAATTCCTTACATCATGCCATGATCGTGATCATGTCCTCCGGGAGCAGGTTTCTCCTCCTCGGGAATGTCAGTAATCATGCAGTCTGTTGTCAACAAAAGTCCGGCCACAGATCCTGCGTTTTGCAGAGCGGTACGGGTAACTTTGGTCGGGTCAACGACACCGGCTTTAATCAGGTCTTCGTGCTTGTCAGTGGCAACATTGTACCCCATAGCCGCTTTGGACTTAAGGACTTGCTGCACAACCAATGAACCTTCAACTCCAGCATTATCGCAAAGCTTGCGAAGAGGAGATTCAATTGCACGACGCACAATTGCAGCACCAATCGCTTCATCGCCTTCAAGAAGGGTGGCAGCTTTTTCCACTGCATTAGCTGCACGAAGAAGGGCCACACCACCACCGGGGAGAATTCCTTCTTCCACTGCGGCACGGGTAGCATGTAATGCGTCTTCCACGCGGGCTTTCTTTTCCTTCATTTCAGGTTCGGAAACTGCACCGACATTAATCACCGCAACTCCACCAGCAAGTTTAGCCAAGCGCTCCTGGAGTTTTTCACGGTCATAATCAGAAGTGGTTTCCTCGATTTGACGACGGATTTGCTTCACACGACCCTGAATGTCAGATGCTTTTCCTGAACCCTCTACGATCACTGTGTTTTCTTTATCCACAGAGATACGCTTTGCTTTTCCAAGATCAGCAAGTTCAATGTTTTCAAGCTTGATTCCGAGATCTTCGGTGATACAACGGCCTCCGGTAAGGATAGCAATGTCACGGAGCATCTCCTTGCGACGGTCACCAAATCCGGGTGCTTTCACTGCACAGGCATTTAATGTACCACGCAATTTGTTGACCACCAAAGCAGCAAGTGCTTCACCTTCCACATCTTCGGCGATGATAAGAAGAGGTTTTCCTTGTTTGGAAACAAGTTGAAGCACTGGAAGCAAATCATTAAGTGCTGTGATCTTCTTTTCGTTGATCAAGATGTAGCAGTCTTCAAGGATTGAATCCATTGTGTCGTTATTGGTGCAGAAATAGGGACTTAGGTATCCCTTGTCAAACTGCATACCCTCAACCACATCAAGTGTGGTTTCGATGCTTTTTGCTTCCTCCACGGTAATCGTACCGTCCTTTCCAACTTTGTCCATCGCATCCGCGATAATTTCACCAATTTCACCGTCCCAATTAGCGGAAACAGTTGCAACTTGGCGAACTTCTTCACGGTCGGAAACTTTCTTACTGTCACGAAGGAGTTTGGCAACACCGGCTTCAACCGCTTTGTCGATACCACGTTTCAGATAAACTGGATTGGCTCCGGCGGCCACATTTTTGAGACCTTCCTGATAAACCGCAGCCGCTAAAACGGTGGCAGTTGTGGTTCCGTCTCCGGCAAGATCGGAAGTTTTGGAAGCCACTTCACGCACCATTTGAGCGCCCATGTTTTCATAGGGATCACTCAGCTCAATTTCCTTGGCAACGGTTACCCCGTCCTTGGTCACTGTGGGTGAACCGAATTTCTTGTCAATTAATACATTACGACCCTTGGGTCCCAATGTTACGCTTACCGCATCAGCAAGTGTGTTTACCCCTTTAAGGGCTCTTTTACGTGCTGCTTCGTCGAATAATATTTGCTTAGCCATAATTTGATTTTTCTAAGTATTGTTTTGATTGTTAGCTAAGAAGCCTTATCCAATGATTCCGAGAATATCGTCTTCACGAACGAGTTGATATTCAACATCGTCAAGCTTGACCTCAGTTCCACCGTATTTGCTGATTAGCACTTTGTCTCCTTTTTTGACTTGAAAGCCGATATTTTTACCATCGTCATCTTTCTTGCCAGTCCCAAGAGCCACAACTTGAGCTTCTTGAGATTTTTCTTTTGCAGAATCCGGGATGATTATACCGCCTTTAATTTGCTCGTCTTCTTCGACGTGCTTGACCAAGACGCGATCTCTCCCCAATGGAGTTATTTTTGGTTTGCTCATATTCCTTTTGTATTTGGTTAGGTTTTGTTAGATTTCAGTTTTAAGGAGTATATTCATAAATTCTATCCATGAATGCCTCCCTTAAAAATTTAGCTCTTGTCCTTTTCGTCATCCACCACTTCGAAGTCAGCGTCGACTATATCATCTTCTTTCTTTTTCTCCGCTTCCTCAGCAGGTTCACTGGTCGCGGGATCCGCTCCTGCTTCGGCACCCGGCATAGCCCCGCTTTTCATGACTTCCTGCCCCAGTTCCTCGAAACCTTTTTGAAGGGTGTCTTTGGCGGAGTTCAATTCCTCAAGACTGGAATCAGTGTTTTCGACCACTTTCTTGGTGTCAGCAAGCAATGAGTCAATTTTGGACTTTAACTCATCCGGGGCTTTGTCGCCCAGGTCACTGAGTTGCTTCTCGCACTGATATATCATCGAATCCAATTCATTTCGCACCTGAACCTGATCCTTTTTCTCTTTGTCTAAATCCGCAAATTTTTCCGCTTCCTTTCTTAAACGGTCAACCTCAGATTCATCCATACTTGACGAACCGGAAATTGTGATTTTTTGATCCTTTCCAGTCCCCTGATCCTTGGCCGTGACATTTAAAATTCCATTCGCATCAATATCGAATGTGACTTCGATTTGTGGAGTACCCCGTGGTGCCGGTGCAATTCCGTCCAGTTTAAAAGTGCCAAGCGTTTTATTATCCTGGGACATAGAACGTTCGCCCTGAAGAACCACGATATCAACGGCAGGCTGACTATCGGCAGCAGTGGAAAAAGTTTGTGATTTCTTGGTTGGAATGGTGGTGTTACGATCAATCATTGATGTACACACTCCACCTGCTGTCTCAATTCCCAGCGTAAGCGGGGTGACATCGAGAAGAAGCACATCATTGACATCTCCCCCAAGGACAGCACCCTGCACGGCAGCACCAATTGCCACCACCCTCGTCGGGATTAACTCCCTGATTGGGATCTTTCCCGCCCAATTCCTTGGCAAGTTCAACAATCTTGGGACTTCTGGTCATTCCTCCGACCAAAACCAAATTGTTCACATCACCAAGACTGAGTCCGGAATCCTTCAGGCAGGCTTCAAACGGACCTTTGGTTCGGGCGTACAAATCATCACAAATTTGTTCAAGTTTTGCCCGGGATAAAGTTACATTCAAATGCTTCGGGCCCGATGCATCTGCTGTGATAAATGGTAAATTGATATCCGTGGATTGAGAAGAGGACAAAGACATCTTAGCTTTTTCCGCTTCTTCTTTCAGTCTTTGCATCGCCATCGGATCACCGGACAAATCAATGCCCTGTTCACTCTTGAATTCACCGATTAACCAGTCAATAATTTTTTGATCCCAATTATCTCCACCAAGTTGAGTGTCACCGTTGGTTGCTTTGACCTCGAACACTCCCTCCGCTATCTCAAGAACGGATATGTCAAATGTACCCCCGCCCAAATCAAAAACTGCAATCGTTTCTTCGCCCTTCTTGTCCAATCCGTATGCGAGCGAGGCGGCAGTGGGTTCGTTGATGATTCGCATAACTTCAAGACCGGCAATGGAACCAGCATCTTTGGTCGCACGACGTTGATCATCATTAAAATATGCCGGCACTGTGATGACCGCCTGAGTTACCGGTTCACCCAGGTAAGACTCTGCATCGGCTTTTAATTTACCTAAAATCATCGAAGAAATTTGCTCAGGCATGAAAGTCTCCGGTTTCCCGTCAATCTCACACTCGATTACTGCCGCTCCGTTTTTACCCTCGATCACTTTGTAAGGAAGAGTCGAAATCTCATCTTTGATTTCCGAAAATTTTCTTCCAATCATTCTCTTCGCCGAAAAAATGGTGTTTTCTGGGTTGGTGACAGCCTGTCTTTTGGCCGCCTGTCCCACCAGTCGCTCACCATTTTTACTGAACGCAACAATGGATGGAGTAGTTCGAACACCTTCCGCGTTTGGTATAACTTTGGCATCTCCCGCTTCCATCACGGCCATGCACGAATTACTCGTTCCTAGATCAATTCCAATTATTTTACTCACACACTTGAAATTGCAATAATCGTGCCCGATCTGCGAAATAACAAAATTGCTTAATTACCAGACACTTATGAAAAACAAAGGATATCTACCTACTTTTGTTATCGAAAAAGTGAGACAATGTGCCACCGGGTTGTCACACTAACTGTGTCGGCTGACTCACACATTTTCGGAAGGGGGTTCGGATTCAGTTTCTTCAAGGTCATCGAGAATTTCCATCACCCGGTTTCCCCGTTCGATTCCAAAATCCTGAGTAAAATTTAGCTTTGGAGAATATTTAAGAATAACATGCTTGCTCACTTCCCGACGAATCTCACCGGCATGCTTGCGAAAAAATTGTTGGGCTTCGCGTGCTTTGACTTCATCTCCAATTACTGAATACGCAACCATTCCGTTACGTAAGTCCGCGGAAACATCAACGCCAGTAATGGTCCAGCACACAGTTTCTGACCGGTATCGTCGACGTAAAAAATTGCCGATTTCCCTCTTTATCAACTCGTTGACCCGAGCTAGGCGCAAGCTCATATTTAAAAATTAGTTTACAGGGAAGGACGGATTTTTTCGACTTCAAATGTCTCAATCATATCGCCTTCCTCATATTCATCAAAAGAATCCAGACGGATACCGCATTCAAAACCAGCCTTAACTTCAGTGGCATCATCCTTAAAACGCTTAAGCGTTTCAATTTTTCCTTCTGCCAAAACTTTTCCTTTGCGGACAAGTCGGGCACCTTTATTCCGTACAATTGAACCTTCCATCACCATGGAACCGGCCACGATCCTTCCCTTACTCACCTTGAAAATCTGACGAATTTCAGCACGACCCGTTTTCTTTTCAATTAATTCTGGTTCCAGCAACTCTGCCATGTTGTCCTTAACCAAATCAATTATTTCGTAAATTATACTGTTTTGGAAAATCTTAATATCCTGATGTTTGGCCTCCCCCATCACACCGTTTTCCATCTTCACATTAAATCCAATTACATCCGCCCCCGATGTTTTGGCCATCTTCACATCATTCTTAGTGATTTGCCCGACATCTGACTGGAGTATTTCGAGTATTACCTTGTCACTTGTGATTAACTGAAGGGATTCCTGCAAGGCTTCAAGTGAGCCACGGACATCAGCACGTAAAATCACCCGGTACGAAGTTGTCTTGCTTCTTGAAATTGCGGCAAATAAAGCTTCCACACCCGAATTTTCCTGATCGGTTTCCTCGTCTGCAACGGCCGTGACTTCCTTGTTCAATTGATCGAAATCTTCCGCCTCCCTTCTTGCTTCCCGTTCATTCTTGGTGCGGGTAAAAATAATTCCTGATTCTGGAACCCCCGACCAGCCAAGAATATTGACGGGCGTGGATGGTGGTGCCTGCTTGATTTGCTCACCTTGATCATTAATCATTGCCTTGACTTTACAATAAACTGAACCGCAATGAATCGCATCTCCTATCTTAAGAGTTCCTTTCTGCACAATCACGGTCGCGGTGGGACCACGCCCCACTTCCTGACGGGCTTCCACGATGACTCCGCTGGTGACGGCATCAGGATTTGCCTTCAATTCCATTAATTCAGCCTGTAATAAAATCATGTCCAGTAAATCACTCACTCCATCACCTTTCAGTGCGGAAATGGGGACAGTAACCACTTCCCCGCCCCAATCCTCGGAAGGAATTGAACGTTCCTGCATCTGTGTCTTTACCTTGTCCTGATCCGCTCCTTTGGAATCCATTTTATTGATCGCAACCAACAAAGTCCCCTGAGCTCGTTGGGCAAATTTCAATGCCTCGTCACTTTGGGGCATAAATCCGTCATCTGCCGCCACAACCAAAACAGAAACATCGGTAAGATTCGCACCCCGTTCACGGATTTTGGAAAAGGCGGCATGCCCCGGGGTGTCAAGAAAAGTTATTTTTTGATCGCTATGTTCGATCTGATACGCACCGACATGCTGAGTTATCCCACCCGCTTCTCCCGCTACCACATTTGCTTTGCGGATTGTGTCCAAGAGAGTTGTTTTTCCATGATCCACATGACCAAGAATACATACAACAGGAGGACGGGGTTGAAGAAATTTTTCGTCATTTTCATCGACCACCACTTTTTTCTTGGGTTCAGCCGCCTCCGCTTTTTCTCCACGATGACGAATTTCCAGTTCGAATCCTTTGATCTTGGCAATCTTACGGGCAACCTCCTCCTCAATGGTCTGGTTCATCGAGGCAAAGATTCCCATTTCCATTAACTCGGAAATCAATTGAAATGGTTTTAATCCTATGAATGTGGCAAATTCCCGGACTACGATCGGAGGCTTAATTAAAATGAGATTACCTTCAACAACCACAGCATCATCGGAGGATTTTGGATCAGACTCTTTTTCATTCTCTGCGGCCGAAACAGGAGAAGGGGGGGAGAGGGAACTCCGGATTTCCCCGCAGTGGAGGGAGGGGGCGGAGTGTTCGCACGGGTGGCGGGAGGAGGAGGAATGGAAGGGGCATTCTGCGGGGCAGGTGGAGGAGGCGTCTTGACAGATTCGGCCACATCCGACTTGGCTTTTTCCTGCTCCTCTTCCAGTTCTCTTTCTCTCTTTTCCTCTTCAAGATCGGCTTTACTTTTAACAATAGGAGCTTTTTTAGCAGGCTCCTTTTTGGGTTCTTGCGAAGATTGAGCTTCCGTGACCGGGCTATCCTTCACCGTGTTGTCCGTTTCCACCGCCACTGAAAATTCATCGATGATTGACTGGGCGGTAATGTTGTCGATCGAAGCCGAAGCACTCTTTATATCGTAACCACGCTCAATAAGAATTTCAATAAGCTCCTTACTCGATTTATTGACTTCTTTCGCAATTGCGTGGACGCGTACACTCATAAATTAAATACTAGTAAATAGATTAGCTTGTTTGCTCTTCCGAAGCAGATCCGTCAGTTGTTGATGGGGATTCTTCCTCATTCGATGAAACCTTGGAAAGAATGGAGTCGGCAATATCCTGTTCAAATCCCAGTCCGACCAAATCCGCTGCGGTCACACCTTCAAATGCCTCCGGACTAACCAGACCAAATGCAACCAACCGGTCCGCCACTTCAAATTCAATTCCCACGGAAGTAAGGGCTTCCGCCGCTTTGCTTTTCCGTTCGTCAAATCCAACCTGCTTGACCACGACCTTCCCAATATCAAGCTTCCATCCCAATAATCGGGAAGTGAGCCGGGCATTGATTCCCTTGCGCCCGATCGCGACCGAAAGATCATCCTCTACCACTTCAAAATACATTCTTCTTTTTTCACGGTCCAAAGTCACATTCTGAGGCAATGCCGGCTTAAGGGCCTCCGCCAACTGTTCGATCGGATCCTCGAACCATCTGACAATATCCACTTTTTCTCCGTTCATTTCCCGGACTATACTCTTCACACGGGCTCCACGGGCTCCCACACAGGCACCCACCGGATCGACTTTTGGATCTGTGCTTTTTACGCATACTTTTGTCCGGTATCCCGGTTCCCTTGCCATCGCTGCAAGTTGAACGGTTCCATCCGCAATTTCCGCAACTTCCATATCAAACAGTTTACGGACAAAATTCAGGCTGGAACGGCTGAGGATAAGCTCAGGCCCACGGCCATGCTGCTCCAACTTGGTCAGCAGGCATCGAATCCGTTCTCCGGGCACCCAGTCTTCACCAGGAACTCGTTCACGCCAAGGAAGCAGAGCCTCGGCTTTCCCCACTTCAACCACTAAATCTCCCCGGTCTTTTCGGCGAACGATTCCAGTAACTAAATTTCCGACTTGGTCCCTAAATTCATCGTAAATATGCTCTTTTTCAAACTGCCGGAGTCTTTGCTTAATTGCCTGCTCCGCCGTTTTGGCTGCAATCCTGCCCAGATAGGAGGGATCCATTTCACGCTCGACAAAATCCCCCACGGCCGGGCTCTCCGCATACAGTCTCGCTTTATCCACATGGATCTCGCTGAATGTATCGGAAACGGATTCCACCACTTCCAACCGTGACCATGCTTTCATCGTCCCGGTTTTTGCACTAATTTCCACCCGCACATCTCCCGAAGAATTCACTCCCCGTTCTGCGGCCGTTTTGATGGCACTCTCAATCGTGGCGATCATGTCTTCACGACTGATGCCCTTTTCTTTTTCCATGTATTCAAGAACTGCGAGGATTTCGCTACTCATGATTGATTATATTAGGTGGGTTATTTTAAAAACAAAAAAAGCGAGCCGGGCTCGCTCCTTCGAGGTTGAGACTGTAATGAAAAAATCATAGTAACTAAGTGAACAATTTTGTCAATGATTTCATACACCATTCAAGGGTTCTCATTTTTCAACATTGCAGGATGGCGAGGAAACCTTATGAATGCTCCTTTTGATGAAAAGAATATCATTTACCACTCTACCCGGAGACGGGATCGGTCCGGAAGTCATGGAAATTGCCCTTCAAGTTCTGCAAGCACTTGGAGGAAAATACGATTTCACCATTGAAACGAGCAGCCACGATGTGGGCGGCATCGGAATAGACAACCACGGAAAAGCCCTTCCGGATTCCACTCTTTCCGCCTGCCAGCAGGTCGATGCTATCCTCTTTGGCTCAGTCGGTGGACCCAAATGGGAAAACCTTCCGCCCAAGGAACAACCTGAACGGGCAGCCCTTCTTCCCATTCGGAAAGCGTTCGAATTGTTCGCCAATCTCCGCCCCGGTAATCTTTATCCTGAACTTTCCGATCTGTCTCCCCTCCGTGCAGACACCGTGGCCTCCGGGATTGATACGCTCTGCGTGCGCGAATTGACCGGGGGGATTTATTTTGGCCAACCGAAAGAGACAAGGTCCCTGGAGAACGGCGAAAAGCTCGCGATTGATACCATGGTCTACCGCACCAGTGAAATCCAGCGGATCACCGAACTCGCCATCAAAGCAGCTTCCCTACGCGAGGGTCGGATCTGCTCGGTGGATAAAGCCAATGTACTTGAAACCTCGGTGCTTTGGCGCGAGGTGGTGATTGATTGTGTGCAGAAGCAAAACCCCGATATTGAACTGACTCATATGTATGTGGACAATGCCGCCATGCAACTCGTCCGGGACCCCAATCAATTTGATGTCCTCCTGACCGAAAATATGTTCGGGGATATACTTTCCGATGAACTTGCGGTCATTTGTGGTTCGCTCGGCATGCTCGCATCCGCATCGCTTGGCACCCAGAAAAACAGCCAGGGTCTACCTTTCGGGCTTTACGAACCCGCTGGTGGCACCGCGCCCGATATTGCCGGCATGGGCCTGGCCAATCCCTGTGCCCAGGTGCTCAGTGCCGCCCTCATGCTCCGCTACAGTTTCGGATTGGAAGACGCGGCTGCATCGATTGAAAATGCGGTCAAGGAAACGATCCGGTCCGGTCTGCGGACTGGTGACATTGCACAGGGTGGGGAATCAGTGGGTTCGGAGGAAATGGGCCGTTCCATTCTCGAAAACCTTAAATAATCTCTTCTTAGCTTCCATGAAAGCCCTGGAAATCCGTCAATCCTTTCTCGATTTTTTTGCCTCAAAGGAGCATCAGGTCGTAGATTCGGCTCCCCTGCTCCCTGAATCCCCAAATCTCCTTTTTACCAATGCGGGCATGAACCAATTCGTCCCGTATTTCCTCGGAGATCAAAAGGCACCTTTTAAAAGAGCCACTGACACACAAAAATGCATACGTGCCGGTGGTAAACATAATGATTTGGAAGATGTTGGTTTTGATACCTACCACCATACATTCTTCGAGATGCTGGGAAATTGGTCCTTTGGCGACTACTTTAAAAAGGAGGCCATTGAATGGAGCTGGGAATTATTGACCGAGGTATGGAAATTCCCTGCCGAACGCCTGTACGCGACCGTGTACAAACCCGGCGAAGGTGAACCGGCTGATTTTGACCAGGAAGCCCATGATTTTTGGAGCGCCATTTTTGAAAAAGCCGGACTCGATCCAACAATTCATGTGGTGAACGGCGATAAAAAGGATAATTTTTGGATGATGGGGGAAACCGGGCCCTGTGGACCCTGCAGTGAGCTCCATATTGACCTGACTCCGGATGGGGACACTCAGGGAAAATTAGTCAATGCGGACTCCCACCTCTGCATTGAAATTTGGAACCTTGTATTCATTCAGTTCAACGCGGACCGCCAGGGAAATTTCTCCCCTCTCTCTGCCCAGCATGTGGATACCGGAATGGGATTCGAGCGGGTGGCCGCGGTGATGCAGTCAACCAATGGATTCACTGATTTTTCAAAACCGACCTCCAATTACGACACCGATGTATTCTCACCCATTTTCGAAAAAGTAAAGGAACTCTCAGGCAAATCCTATCAGTCCACCCTACCCGCTGAGGGAACTCCGGCGAACGAGCAGGAGGAAGTGGATATTGCCTTTCGTGTAATTGGTGACCACTTGCGTGCACTCTGCTTCTCGATTGCTGACGGAATTTTGCCCGGTAATGGGGATCGCAATTATGTACTCCGGCGGATTCTTCGCCGAGGAATCCGTTACGGGCGAACCCTTGGGTTTGAACAACCCTTCTTTCATTTACTGGCCCCCACCCTGATCGAACAAATGGGCGATTTCTTCCCCGAGCTTAAAACCCGGGAAGATCTGATTGTAAAAACACTCCGATCCGAAGAGGAGTCTTTTAATAAAACTCTCGACCGTGGAATCGACCTGTTTAATCGAGAGATCAAAGGGATGAGCCAAGGCGATCAGCTTACTGGATCCTTTGCCTTCAAATTGTATGACACCTTTGGCTTCCCCCTCGATCTGACCGAGTTGATGGCCCGTGAATCCGGCCTTTCTGTGGATGGTGAAGAATTTGAGAAGGAAATGGAAAAACAGCGCGAACGGGCCAGGCAGGCTCGTAAATCAGTCGATATTTTGGTAAGTGAGGAAGAAGATTCTGCCAACGCCACCGAATTTGTTGGTTTCATCCCATCAAACCTTGAAGGTTTTTCCAGCACCTGCGTGGATTGTGTGACTCAGGACAAAACCACTTATTTAGCTTTTGAAAAATCGCCCTTTTATGCAGAAATGGGCGGACAAGTGGGAGATTCCGGAACGGTTCTCATCAACGATCAGACCCATCTCATCACGGATGTGGTAAAAGATGGATCGGGTCGCTTTCTTCATGCACTCAAATCAGCACCCAATCATTCTAACTTAGCCGGTCAGACAGCTGTTCTCAATGTCGATATCGAAAGGCGCAAAGCCATACAAAGGCACCACACAGCCACTCATATTCTGCACTGGGCACTGCGAAAAGTTCTCGGCGATCATATCAGACAGGCAGGCTCATTGGTTGAGCCAGAAAGACTGCGTTTCGACTTTTCCCACTTCGAGGGAATCAAGCCCGAACAGATCGAAGAAATCGAACGAATTTCCAACGAGAAACTCCTTCTCAACGACAAATTGGAAAGCTACGAAGTGCCCTTCTCCGAAAAACCCGAAGAAGTCATCGCATTCTTTGATGAAAAATACGGTGATACGGTTCGGGTGGTTAACCTTGGGGGATGGAGCCAGGAACTTTGCGGTGGAACTCATGTTTCATCAGCGGGAGAAATTGGTTCGCTTCGCATCACAAGTGAATCCGCCATTTCCGCCGGCACCCGTCGGATCGAGGCAGTAGCCGGTCTCTCCGCCTATCAGTGGACTGACCAACGAGTCTCCCTCATCCAGCAACTTACCCGCCAACTGGCATGCAAACCAGACGAATTAGCTGACCGTATCATTCAGATGCAGACCAAAGGCAAGGAGTTGGACAAAAAACTCCGGGCATTCGAACAAAAGGGACAGGCTGGACTGGCAGACAAGCTCATTGAGCAAGCGGAAGAAAACGGCGACCTTCGCCTGATTAAAGCAGTTGTTCCCAATCTGAACCCAAACGATTTACGCTCCCTTGCCGCTCAGGTAAATAAGAGGGCCGCTCCCTCGATCGTTCTTCTCGTAAGCGAATCCAACGGAAAATGTGGAATGGTCTGCATTTGCTCTCCTGAAGCAGTCGAAGCCGGTCACCAGGCGGGCAAGTACCTCGGCGAACTCGCCGAAAAACTGGGTGGAAAAGGCGGCGGAAAACCGGATTTCGCCATGGGCGGCGCTCCTGCAGGCAAAGATCTCAACGAGGCCCTCAACGGCATTTCCTTCACTACCGAAGGGTGAAAATCCGTATCCTCTTGCCCCCCACCATGGCGGGCTGCGTGCAAAGGAATGCCATTCCGGCCAAAATCGAAATTGAATTGGAGGACGGATCCCGGGCGACTCCGGAAAAAATTCCCCCCACTGCCTTTGCCGACCTAGGAGATGCCGAACGGTCTGCACTCTTCGCACTTTCCCAATGGTGTGGTGGAGCGATTACCTCCTTCCTTCAACTCGATCTCAGGCAGACAGGAGAACTTCTTAAATTACTTAATAACATACCCTGCTTCTTCCCGGCCAATGATCCAGAAAATCCAATCGAATGGAAAGAGGGCGAATTAAACGGAGTCAGTGAATTTATCGACCTCCCTGAGCCCGAACGCCCAAGACCCGTTCGTGAAATTCCGGAAAGTACCTACGAGGATACCCCCTCCCCCATTCGCGACGAACCCGAATACACCGGGCCTGCCATTGAGGTTGAAGGATCCACTGAATATCTTCGCATTATCCTCCCTTCTTCGCAACATCCAGGCTATAAGGAAGTCCTCAGATTAATGAGGGAATGGAATTTCCTCCGCGACCGCTCACACCGTCACTGGTGGTGGTTGCGCGATCCATCCTCCGTCCTCGATTTCCTCGCCAGCCACCAGGAAGACCTCGAGCTCGATTTCGATGCCGAATTTACCGATAACTTTCGTAAACTTACCTCCGTGATCAAAAAAGCGGAACTGCGAACTTCTGCTTCAGAATCCTCAGAATTGGCCGAGGTTGAGGTAAGCATACTTGCCGGGGATGTCCCGGAGGACGAACTGGAACACGCCCTCGCCACCGGAAAGAACCATATTCGGCACGAAGGAAAAGTCTACCTCCTCACCCGTGACCTCAAGGAGAAAGCCAGCCGGCTCCAACGGCGAATATCGGGCAATCCGGATGCCCCCCTACTCGCCCGTACCAGTCATCCGATTGAGAAATTTCAGGCCCCCGCCCTCGAGGAATTTTTGGTTGAAGCCGATCCCCGGTTTAAACCACCGGCCATGTGGAAAAAACGGAGCACCGCCCTGCGCGACCTCTCCGCCCTGCCCGCACCCAAAGTAAACGATTCACTCAAAAACACCCTCCGGCCTTATCAAACCACCGGCGTGGCCTGGCTCCTTCACCTCTTCCGTAATCAGCTGGGTGGCATTCTTGCCGATGAAATGGGGCTGGGAAAAACCCTGCAGGCCCTCGCCTTTCTCTCCGCTCTTCGCCAGGAGCGAGGTTTTTTCAACAGTCTCTCTGGTCGTCTGCCCGGCCACACTTTTGGAAAACTGGAAACGGGAAGCGGGATCGGTTCTGCCCGGAATTCTCCGCTTACATTCACCACGGAAGTAAACGAACGGAAGACAGAAGCAAATTAGGGAAACACGATCTTGTCATAACTTCCTATGGCACCCTCGTCCGTGATGTCGAACTCTTCGAATCCATACCATTCTTATCTGTCATTGGGGATGAAGCTCAGCATTTAAAGAACCGAAAAACCAACAACGCGAAAGCCATGTCCTCCCTTACCTCCGAAGGGCGTGTATTACTGACCGGTACACCGATCGAGAACAGCGTATCCGACCTGCTCTCCCTCCTCGAATTCCTTCTCCCGGGTGCCCGTCCCAGCCTGCCTTCCTCATCCCGTGGAGATGAGCGTATTTGGCACGAACAACGAATTCTCAAGGAATCGGCACCCTATCTTCTTCGACGGAGCAAGAAAGAAGTCGCACCCGAACTTCCCGATAAGATCGAACAGATCCTTTATGTTGACCTGACCGAGGAGCAACAGGAATGTTATGCCCATGTTCGCCAATCCGCGGAAACCGAACTCGATAAAATGGCAGATACTGGAGCCTCCGATGGGGCGATGCGGATGAAAACCCTTACCCAGCTGCTCCGTCTCCGGCAGACATGTTGTGACCCCCGTCTGATCAATCCCGAATTTCCACCCGATCAATCGGCCAAGATGAACGCCTTTCGCGAACTCCTATACAACTGCCTCGAGGGAGAACACCGAATGCTCGTTTTTTCACAATTTGTAAAAGTACTCGAACTGTTAAAAGCAGAACTCGAAGCAGCTGGACTTCCCTTCTGCTATTTGGACGGATCCTCCAAAGACCGGATGGCTCAGGTCGACCGCTTCCAGGAAGACGAAACCGTCCCCGTCTTCTTAATCTCCCTCAAAGCAGGGGGAACCGGATTAAATTTAACCGCTGCTGATGTGGTGGTCCATTTTGACCCATGGTGGAATCCCGCCGCCGAAGCTCAGGCGAGCGACCGTGCCCACCGAATCGGACAGGACAAACAGGTAACCGTTTATAAATTAATCACCTCCGGCACAGTCGAAGAAAATGTCCTTCAGCTCCAAAAAGGAAAACAGAAACTCCTCGAACAAGTATTTGAGGAATCCGAAGCAGCAAACTTATCTCTTGGCGTGAACGATCTGCGCGAACTGATTTAAAAAAGTCATCCCGACCGTAGGGTGCGAGAAATAGTGTAAAAATTAATTCACTACATCCTCATAAATCCCTTGAAACAATATGGTTCGTTTTCTCTGATAGAGTTTATCGCCACAACCAGATTGAGTTGATGATAACAGGTTGTAAATTTGTAAGTAAAATATTTGAAAATATTTGTCATTGAGAGGAGAGAGCATAGTGAGCTGTCGCGGCAATCCCCTGGATCCAATGGGCGTGTTCAAACAATGGATTCGCTTTCCCGATCTTCAGTGAATCTCTATATTCTATATCCTCAAGGCCATGGATATTTCTTGTAAGAAAATTTATACAAGACAAAGTATAAAAATCCTCATTGAAGTTTTCTTCAGATAAAAAACTTATTACCTTTTTTTGAAATATAATGTTTGACCATCTAAAACAATTTGCCTGTATTTTAGTCGTATCGTTTACAATCTTCCGTGCTTAAAGAAGATATGATAAAAAATTCAACGGGCAATTCCATTACTTTTCCTGAACTTTCTAGATTCGGGAAGAAATTCCTGTGCTCCTATTCCACCCCCTTTTTATAAACCAAAATATTTTATAATTCATTTCTCCAATTATATTTGATCATGAATACGACCATCCACAAATTCGCTCTCTTCTTCACCACCTGTTTGCTTGCCTGCTCCATCGGGCATGCCTATGAGCAGGACAATTGGTACTTAGCTTGGGAGAAAAGTATCTCCTATTCATATGGGGTTGCTTACTACGAGGATAATAGCACGGGAATCAGGCAGATCTATCAGTTAAATGGAAGTAGTTCTAGCGGGAAAATAAGTGTGTATGATTTAAATGGGTCTTTGGACCGGCACATCACTATCGCGTCAAGTCGACGGTATACTTTTGATCTTTGCCTGGATGCTGAGGGAAATATTTACATTGCGGAGTATGCTGCCGTTACCTGTCTGGCAAATGATGGAACCTTTAAGTGGAGAAAGGGAAAAAATGCATCTATGTCTGGCTATGGATCTACAGGTTCTGGGAATGGGGAATTTTCTTTTGCCAATGGAATTACCCAAGGGCCGGATGGGAATTTATATGTCACAGATAGAGACAACCACCGAGTCCAGGTATTAGACAAAAATGGGACATTTATAAAAAAGTTTGGGGAAAATGGATCCGCACCTGGGCAACTGAATGGTCCAGGTGATTTAATCTTCTTACCCGATGGGAGGTTAATCGTTGGGGATAATTCTTACCTGAATTATTTTGACAGTAATGGAACTTTTATTACCCGGACAAATTCAAGCAGTGCAAAACAATATGTTTCCCTTGCTCCGGATGGGTCGATTTGGAGTTATCAGCGATTGCGGGATTCAGAGGGTAGTCAAATTGTCTATCAATCAACCGTAAATCAAAATTCAAGAACTGCTTTTACCCCAGAGGGAGATTTGATTGAGAGTGGCAATAATAAGCTCCGACTTTGGAAACGGGCTTATCGTACAAAGGGATTGGTAAACCGAAATGTTATCCCGCAACCTGCGATTCGTGGAGTTACCCAACGGGCGGGCACCAATGTACTGGACCTCGATTTTGAAATTGTTGATCCCGATGATTCCAATGCCACAATTGGAATTATTGCCTATGCAGGGAGCGATAAACTTGTCCCACAAACCTGGGTGGATGGAACGGCAAACAAAATTGGTACCCCCATCACCACCAATCAGGTACACCGGGTGTCCTGGGATGTAAAGCAGGATTGGACCACCAACACCGGCACCATCAAATTCGAAATTCTTTGCCAGGATGGACGGACCAATAAGCCCGTCGACCTGCACTTCCTCACCTTGCCATTTTCCGATGGCAATATGACCATCAGCCGGTCGCCGCTCAAGGATTCTGATTTTCTAAATTATGCCAAGTTCTTATTGTCCACCGGGCAGGCACAGTTTGAGAGCAATACTTCCAATGCGGTATTTTTGCCTCCGGATTCAAACACCACAAGTACCTTCACTTTTACGAATTGTGGAGCAGCAGGAAGTAATGGACCTTCGGCAGCACAGATTCTAGCTGAATACAATGGAACCAACTTGCAAGGCCAGGTAACAAGTGGCTGGAAGGCTGGCTATCAGAAATGGACAGTCCCTACTACTGGTACTTACACAATTGAAGCAATTGGTGCTAGAGGTGGAATTCAGCCTAAGTACACAACTTCACCTGGACGAGGAGCATATATTCGGGGAGAATTCAATCTTACTGCAGGACAGGAACTCACTATCGTCGTAGGACAACCCGGACAGGACAACCCTACTGCGGATGGTGGAACAGGAGGTGGCGGAGCGACTTTTGTGGTCGCGGATACCAATAACACTCCCCTTGTGATTGCAGGAGGAGGAAGTGGACAAGGTGGTGACACCACTGGTCAAAATGCTTCGATAACTGAGAATGGCTTAGATGGCTATGGTGGAAGTGGACCCAAAACTGGTGGTTCAGCTGGAAGTGGAGGTTTGGGACAATGGGGTGGCGGTGGTGGTGGTTTCGATAGCAATGGAACTGGTTTAAATACTAAAAATTTTGGGGGATCTTTTCAAGAGGGAGCGCAAGGAGGTTTATATGGAGGAAGCGGACGAGAGGGAGGGTTTGGTGGCGGTGGTGCAGCACCAGGAGGAAACTGATGACAAAGGCGGTGGTGGTGGTGGATACTCCGGTGGTGGAGGGTCTAGTGATGAACGTGGCGGTGGCGGTGGCTCTTTTAACGCCTCCAATTATCCAATTAATTTAGCTGGTCCCGGAGATTCAAATGGAACTGTAATTATAAGATTGGGTAATCTACAATCATTGGGTTTTTCAGGACTTAAAATTCTAGATGCAGGATGGAATGTCCAAGACGCTTGCAGGGTCGATTTGTTACTTTCTATTGGAAATGGTTACAAGTTCGCCACCTCTGCCGAAGTCACGAAGGCTCGCGAAGCAGCCACACCGGGTGCGGTCAATAATTGGACCGCATCGGTGCAAGTAAAGCCAAGAAATTTACCCGGCAGTGTAAATGAATATGGATTTGATGTACAAACCACCTCAGGTTACTGGGTGATTAAGGAATAATTTGTTAATCGGAGGAATTAATTACTAGAACAAAAACGAGGAAAAAGAGTGAATTATAAGGGAAATACCCAAGTAAGAATCAGCCAAGTAAGCTGGGCGATTCTTGGGTGTATGCTCCTTCCACTTTCTTCCTACGGAGTGCTTTTCCAGGTGGAGCAGTTGTCCAACCCCGCGGGTTTTGTATCCGATACCGAGGCGATTGAAGGGGGAACAACGAAGCACAGTGTAACACCGAACCTCAGTACCAATGGATATGCATTTGGGTACTGGAAAATAAATGGTGTCCGTCAAACCGGAGATGATAACCGTTCCCTCACCCAGGTATCCACCAGTATTTCCGCCAACACCACTTTTACCGCCTATTATTTCAGTGAGTCGGAGGATACCGATAATGACGGGATTATGGATTGGTATGAATACCGCATGTTTGGAAGCCTGAGTATGGGCCCCACCGATGATCCGGATAGCGATGGGTTCAATAACAAAAGGGAGAGCGAACTGGGACAGGACCCATTAATTGTGGACGCGGTGGAATGGGGAGGGATATCGGGTAGGCTCTCCACCGGCTTTACTTATGCTGACACCTCCATGGTATTAGCGGTGGTGAAGAGCGACCCGGCGGGCTTCGTCACCGAGACGAGTAACTATTTGGATATGAACAGCACGGTGACTACGAGCAGTCTGCATGGAGCAACAAATGGATATAACTTTGCTTACTGGTCAATAAATGGTGTACGTCAGGCAGGCCCGACGGGCGTATCTATGAGCAAGGTCGAACAGAATGTTACCCAGACCACCAATATCATTGCCCACTACAAACCAAGTACTGAGGATACAGACGGGGATGGTGTGATGGACTGGTTTGAACTCTATCAATTTGGCAACCTTACCCAAGGTCCAAGCGACGATCCCGATGGGGATGGATTTTCCAACAAGCGGGAAGGCGAACTCGGGCAGGAGGCAACTATTGCCGATACTGTGGAATGGGGAGGAATATCGGGCAGACTATCCCCCGGCTTTACCTATGCGGATAATTCCATGGTGTTGGCAGTGATACAGAGCGACCCCGCAGGCTTTGTAACCGAGACCAGTAATTATTTGGATGCAAACAGCACCGTGACCACGAGTAGTTTGCATGGGGCAACCAATGGGTACAATTTTGCCTACTGGTCGGTAAACGGCGTGCGCCAGGCAGGACCCACGGGTGTTTCACTGAACAAGGTTGCTACAGATGTGAATGCCACGACAAACATTGTTGCTCATTACAAGCCAAGCAATGAAGACAGCGACTCCGACGGGGTGATGGACTGGTTTGAGCTTTATCAGTTTGGAGATTTAAACCAAAGCGGTACCGATGACCCAGACGGGGATGGATTCTCCAATAAGCGCGAGGGTGAACTTGGACAGGAGGCCTCAATTTTTGACAGTGTGGAATGGGGAGGAATATCAGGTAGGCTTTCCCCGAGCATACTCTATTACCAGCAACAAAACCGCCCGCCCAATAATTTGGAACTCAACAACACCCTTGTCTTTCTCAATAAAGATGCCAACCAAACCGTGGGTAGCTTTACCTCCACCGACCCAGACGACCCAGGGCGTGTACGCACATACACCTATGAACTTCACTCCGGTGCAGGTGGTCAGGATAACATTAAATTCAACCTATTGGGCCAAAACTTACGGACTGCCCAAATCCTGACAACAGAAGGCAATTTTTCCATCCAAGTCCGGGTGAGTGACGATGAGAATGCCTCCCTTGATAAGAACTTCACCATCCAGGCCATTCACGACCCGAATAAAGACGATGATAACGACAGTTTAACCTACGCTCAGGAACAAGCCCTCGGAACATCCGATCAAAATCCTGACTCCGATGGAGACGGCTTCTCCGACCTCGTGGAGTCAAATTACGGATCCAATCCCAACGATGCCAATTCAACCGCCAATGCCCCCCCCACGGACTTGAATAATTCGACCTCGGCAAGCTTCTTTGAAAACCAACCTATTGGAACACTGATTACAGACTTCAATGCCACCGACCCTGATGTCAATGCCACCCTCACCTACTCGATTTCCGGACCCAATGCCCATCTCTTCAGTATCGATCAAAACGGCTCGCTCTTCACCGATGCGATCTTTGACTTTGAAACCAACGCATCAGTTTACAACCTCTCAGTCCGGGTCACCGATGAACATAATGCCTCCCAGCAAATTTCTAGGAATATTATTCTCAAAAACATCAACGAAACTCCAATCTCACTTTCTCTTTCCAGCAACCCCCTCCTCGAAAACCAACCAGTAGGCACAGTAATCGGTGAGTTCAATGCCACCGATCCGGATGCCAATGCTACCCTGACTTATTCTCTGGTCGACGGTAATGAATCAATCAACAACGAATTCTTCATCCTTGAAGAAAACGGCACCCTCAAGTCTGCCAATACTTTCGATTACGAGAATAACGAATCCAATTATACCATCCGTGTGCAGGTCAAGGACGAGCACAATGCATCGCTTGAAAAAGCCTTTTTGATCCAGTTAGAGAACCTAAACGAAAACCCGGTCATTCACTCCGCAAATATTGGAAGTAATGGTCCCACTTTGCTTGGCTTGGTTTCCGTTCCGGAAAATTCCACCCTCATTCTTGAGATCAATGCCAGCGATCCGGATGGAGATGCGATTGATTTCTACAAAACCGCGGGATTGGACCGCGATCTGTTTGATCTAAACGCAAGTACCGGCGTTCTTACCTTTAAGAATTCACCCGACTTTGAAAACCCAACTGATTCGGACGCCAACAATTCCTATATCGTATGGTTCCGGGCAGGGGACGGAAATGGCGGATACTCCGAGAAAAGGCTAACCGTTTTGGTCACCAATGTAATTGAGGACTTCGATCAGGATGGCATCGAGGATCATTACGATCCGGATGACGATAACGATGGTTTTAGTGACGCCGAGGAACTCGCCTATGGTTCTGATCCTAGAGACGCAAATTCCTCCGCCAACGCCCCGCCCTCTTCTCTTACTTTACAGGATTTAAACTTTTCAGAAAATCTGCAACCTGGGACCATTATTGGTCGATTCAATTCAGTTGATCCGGATGCCAATAGTTCGCTGAATTATGCTCTGATCGATGGAAATATATCAAACGATAATAATCTCTTTTCCATCGATACTAATGGATCTCTCTTCACCGATACGGTTTTTGACTATGAGGGTAATCAGTCGGTCTACTCGATCCGGGTAAGGGTGGCGGACGAGCACAATGCCTCTTTGGCACAGACTTTTAGCTTAACTCTTCAAGACAGGAACGAGGCACCCACTGATCTCAATTCAAGCGTTCCACTTTCCGTTGCTGAGAATCTACCGGTTGGCACAGTGGTCGGACAATTAACTGCAAACGACCCTGATAGCAATGCCACCCTTACTTATACACTTGTGGGCGGAGCGAATGACAATCACCTCTTTTCAATCGATACCAATGGCACCCTCAAAACAACTGCTCGATTTGACTACGAATCAAACAGTTCCTATGCGATCCGGGTAAAAGTGCGTGACCAATACAACCTTTGGATTAAGCAGGACTTCACTGTTAATGTCCTCAATCTGGTTGAGGATTTGGATCAGGATGGAATCGAAGATGCCTATGACAGCGACATAGACGGGGACGGATATTCGAATGAGACCGAACTGGCCTACCCCTCCGATCCGTTGGATGCAAATTCGGTAGCCGACACCCTTCCCCACCGCGCTCACCCTCAGCAGCCTGGAAGTCATGGAAAACCTGCCCATAGGCTCTGTCGTCGGTCAGTTTACTGTGATCGACCCTGACATCAAAGATGCTCACATAGTCAAGTTTAACGATATCAACCAAAACATTTCCCATAATCACCTCTTCAGCATCGATGCTAATAATACACTCCGCACTGCCGTGGTATTCGATTATGAAAATAATTCCTCCACCATCCACTTACGAGTCAAAGCCAAGCAAGACCAAGCAGGCGTGTTTTGGGAATTCTTCACCCTCTCCCTGATCGACGACCCAAGCGATAACTCGCCCACCAATCAGTCACCCACCGGAGGCGACCAGACGCCCGACGGAAACAATTCGTCCCCAATCGATGATCAAAATCAAACAACACCTCCCCCGTCGAAAGAAATTTTTCTTCCAATCTTACAAACCTTAACCGCACAGACAGATGCGAATGGAACTCATCATTTAGCAGGAAAGATTTTAACGGATGGAGGATCCCCGGTTTTCGAAGCGGGTTTCCTTGTAAGCAAAAAGATTTTCCTAGCCGATTCAATTCGGATAACTGCTCTGCTCGAAAGCAATGCAACACAGTATCACGCTTCAATCAGCGAGCTTTCCCCCAACACAACTTATTACTTCCGTGCTTTTGCGGTCAACGCAGTTGGCGAAACCCGGGGAGCCCTGAAAAAGTTCCGGACTCCGAAACAGGTCGTCTTGAATGACTGGCAAAAAGGTGCGGTCAACCTGGCAGACGGTTGGAAAACTTTGGATTGGCTGGGCACTTACCGGGACACCGGTCACACCTGGATCTACCACTCCGAAATGGGCTGGCTTTACCCGTCTGCGATGGAGGATGGTAGCTTATGGCTGTGGAACGAGTCAGATGGTTGGCGATGGACACAGCAGGGTCTTTACCCCTATCTCTTCAGATGGCGTGATTCAAGTTGGCTATTTTTCCAGGGGAAATTCGGCGGACGGATCATTCTTTATAATTATTCCACCCAATCCTTTGAATAGAGAATTTTTTACATGCGAGGTATGTGAAGATAAAAATTCCTGTTTTCTAACAGATGCAGGTAGGTTCAGTTGGTAAAATATATCATTCCCTGCCAGTCCAATAAAACGAGCTCGTTTTGTGCAGACATGCAAAAATTTACCGGCTTGAAAGGACTTTGCGGTTTGCCATTCACAAATTCAGGCAGGTCGTTAATCACCTCACCATCAAGTGTAAATTCGATGTATTTTTTGGAAACTGTCTGGTTGTTTTTTACCTCAATGGCCCAGCACTTTCCGGTTCCCCAGTCCCCAAAGATGTAATGTCCATATAATTCCGGATGCTTGGTACCGCGATAGACAATGCCCCCGCTCACACTGGTTCCTTCATCATGTCCGTATTCAAAAACTGGATCAATAAATTTAATCTCCGGTGAGGGCTTTCGGTTCTTAAGTGAAAATTCCCCGGTTCCCTCACGAAAACTCCAGCCGTAATTTCCCCCGCGTTTGATCAGATTAATTTCCTCTTTCTGATGTTGGCCAACATCCGCACAGTAAAGCGTTTTGCTTGGTAAATCCCAGTGCAAACGCCAGGGATTTCTCATCCCAGTCGTCCAGATTTCCCCTCGGTATCCGGGCTTATCCTTAAACGGGTTATCATCCGGTATTGCGTATTGCAGAGCACCTTCCGTTTGATCGACATCTAAGCGTAACACTTTACCAAGCAATGAAAATGTATTCTGCGAAAAGTCGTGCGGATCATTCGCCTTTCCACCATCTCCTGTCGAAAGGTAGAGGTATCCATCCGGTCCAAATTCAGGAACGCCCGAGTTGTGGTTCCAATAAGGCTGTCCGATTTCGATTAAGGTTCGAGTGTGATTCGGGTCCAGTGCCAATTTTTTTTGATCCTTTACCCGACGTTCCGCTAAAACCGAACGCTTGGGAGATTGTAAGGTATGGTAAAGGTAAAATAATCCATTACTTCGATATTTCGGATGAAAAACCAGCCCGAGTAAGCCTTCCTCAAAATCTTTCACGATCATTTGCTCAGGAGATAATTTTAAAAAAGAGGTGATCTCTGATTGCTTACGGTCAGCAGGAACGACCAGTACTTGCCCGCCCTGCAGAACAAGAAGGGATCGACCTGAACCATCCGGCACCACTACCCAGGAGATCGGTTTCGGTGTTTCGGTTTCTTTCAGTTCGTGCTGAATGGAAATGGTAACCGTCTCGGTTTGGGCAGATGTAATAATACCAAAGCAACTTAGATATGCGGTAATACCAATCCAAATAGGCAAGAGCTTCATCCTTTTCTCTTTACAATTATTGGGACGGATTACAAATTTAAATTATGAATCTGCCAAATCTGCCCCGTCGTTCCTTTATTTCAACCCTGCCCTTTTTTGTCACTCCCGGACTGATGGCCGAAGCCTTGACCCTGACACCCAAGCAAACCGAAGGACCGTTTTATCCCGACAAGATGCCCCTTGATACCGATAATGACCTTATTATAATAAACGACTCCCTCACCCCGGCTGTTGGTACAGTTGCTTATCTCACTGGTAAGGTAACGGACATAAAGGGTAATCCCATTCGGAATGCACTGGTGGAAATTTGGCAGGTTGATAACAACGGCATTTACATACATTCAAGAGGTGGAAAACGTGAAAAGCTGGATTCCAATTTTCAGGGGTATGGAAAATTTCTTACTGATTCGAAAGGGAATTATTCCTTTCGCACGCTAAAACCGTCCCCATATTCCGGACGGACCCCCCACATTCACATGGCGGTTTCTGCAAAAGGAAAAAGAAAATTAACCACCCAGTGCTATGTCAAAGGCGAACCGAGAAATAAGAAAGATTTTATCCTCAAACGGGTAAAGGACTCCAACGCGAGGAATTCGTTAATCGTCCCCTTTAATCCATTGCCCAGTTCAAAGCTAGGCGAAGTGAAGGCTCAATTTGATATCGTACTTGGATGGACTCCAGAGAGTTAGAATATCTAGTTTTCAAAATCATAAACTAACACCCGCTTGACCAGTGGGCTCAACACTTCCTTTTTAGCTTTTTGGTGGATCGGATGTTCTAAGTAGTTTTTGAGACTCGCCTGGTCCTTCGTCACAATCAGAATCCCGACATCAAAGCTATCATCAACAATATCCCGATCACTGCCTACCACTGTACCGGCTTCTGCGTGGATTACACCCGGTATTTTCAAAAAAGTTTGGGTCACTTCGATAATTTTATCCTGGTGTAGTTTATTGCCCTCCTCTTTCAGCCAACATATCACAACATGATGCAACCGGCGGGAATTTTCATCCTTAGAAATTTCATGATTTCGCGGGCTCTCCAGTTTGGGAAAAGAGATACATCCACAGAGGTAGAAAAGCGCCAAAATTGAAAATAAGAAGGTGGGTTGATTTTTCATATAATCATCCAAATTGAATTTGAAAACTTTGGTCAAGGTCCAAGGGCTGACCATCAAACTTTATCAAATTATCAATCCAAAATAAAATGCGGAAAACAAGGAGAATCTTTCGACCTTGAAAAAAATGCCTCTCTTTGACATACTGTAATTACTTAATTTATCCATATCATGAACACAGAATCCATTATCCAACCCGATCCTGAAATTAAAGGCGAGCGTGGGCCCGCTATGAAAGGGGCCGATGTACTTGTCGCCGCCCTTGAACGGGAAGGCGTGGATTCGATTTTTGCCTACCCGGGCGGTGCCTCGATGGAACTGCACCAGGCACTGACCCGCTCGGAAAAAATTCGTACGATCCTACCCCGTCAGGAACAGGGGGGAGGATTTATGGCTCATGGCTATGCCCGGGCAACGGGTCGGGCAGGAGTTTGTATGGCCACTTCCGGTCCGGGTGCCACCAACTTGGTGACCTGTATTGCAGATGCCTACATGGACAGTATTCCATTGATTGCGATTACCGGGCAGGTATATCAGGAATTTATTGGCAAGGCAGCCTTTCAAGAGACCGATTTCTTTGGCATGACCCTTCCCATCGTCAAGCACAGCTACCTCGTTCTGACCGCGGAGGATTTGCCCCGGGTGGTTAAAGAAGCTTTTTATCTCGCTGAAAGTGGACGACCCGGCCCGGTCGTGATTGATATTCCCAAGGATGTGCAACAGGCAGTGTTTGAACCATTTTTCCCCGATGAGGTTCCGGAAATGGAGGGCTACAAGCTCGATCAGCCCAAGGCCACCGATGAGGAACTGATTGAAGTTCTGAATCTGATTTCCAAGGCCAAAAAACCGGTGCTTTACACGGGTGGTGGAATTATTTCCGCTCATGCCCATGAAGAATTAAAGGAATTTGCTGAACTGACCGGACTCCCGGTCACTCATACTCTGATGGGACTGGGCGTTTTTGATCCCGACCATCCGCAGTCCTGTTACTGGTACGGCATGCATGGAACCGTGGCCGGAAACTGGGCGGTTTGTGAGAGCGATTTACTGATTTGTGCCGGTGCCCGGTTTGATGACCGGATTACCGGGAAGGTGGACAAGTATGCCCAGGAAGCGTATGTGATCCATTTTGATTTGGATCAATCAGAACATAACAAAAATGTTCATGCACACTTTCCCATCCGTTCCGATATTAAGTATGCACTTAAACGGATGTCGGAACTGATCCGGGAAAAAGGATTCGAAAAACCGGAGATCACCTCCTGGATGGACACCATTTCCGGATGGAAAAAAGATTACCCTTTTAAATACGAAAAAGGAAAGCATATCACTTCCCAGGAAGCGGTGGAAGCCCTTTACGAAGTCTCCAAAGGCGAGGCAATCATCACTACCGGGGTGGGACAGCACCAAATGTGGGCGGCTCAGTATTACCGCTACAAGGAACCGAGAACCTATATTTCCTCACTCGGGCTGGGTACAATGGGATTTGGATACCCGGCAGCTGTCGGCGTAAAAGTGGCCCGTCCGGACAAGGAAGTGATCGATATTGACGGGGATGGTTCATTCATAATGAATGTGCAGGAACTGGCCACCGCCAAGATCGAGAAGATCAATGCCAAGTGCTTACTCCTCAACAATCAGCACCTCGGCATGGTGGTGCAATGGGAGGACCGATTTTACGAAAGTGTTCGCGGGCACACCATACTATGCGATCCGGACAACATCGGCGGTCCGGAAAACGAGGATGGCATTTACCCGGATTACATTAAAATGTGCGAAGGATTTGGTGTGAAAGCACGGAGAATTATCAAACGCGAAGATTTACGGGACGGGATTCAGGAAATGCTGGATGCGGATGAACCCTATCTTCTCGAAGTGATTGTTCCCTACACCGAACATGTGCTTCCGATGATCCCTCAGGGTAAATCAGCCAAGGAAATGCTGATTGATTAAGTTTTCCCTTCCTCCCTTGATTCAGGGAATTAGATTACTTCTTTTCAAATACTTTTAAGGTCTGGTTATAAAAGACTTTTTGCGGAAGGGCTTGTCTTACAAAAAACAGCCAACTGGCATCACGATTTCTGAATAAATGAGGATAGATTCCCGGACCAGTCCATAACCACTGATCCGATGTGCTCCATAGCCAGACAGAATCTGCACTGTCACTGGAAGTGAAGAGCCAACCGTGATCGAGGTGATGAATCCAGTCATTTCCTGCATCATAATAATTGCCTAACCAAGTTGAATTTTTCCATCCTGCCTGAGCAAGATCAGTGGAATTGGAAAGTGGTGATGAGGGAACGGGAGAGACATCGGAATTTTGAACTGCATTCGGGGCGTTCATTTTTAAAATAACAAAAAATTGATCGGTGTATCCCTGAGCAGATGCCATTACCGCAACCCTCTTTTTTTTGGTAACCCCTTTTGAGGTCAGAACATCTCCGTTGAATGATATATCCCCCGACTTACTTTCCCATTTTACTTCATCTGCTGATAATCGGGTCAATGTCCCGTCATCCAATCGTATCGAAGCGACCAATTTGGATGATGTACCCGAGAAGAGAGAAGAAAGTTCAGAATTTGCTGACAGACCCACAGGCAGTGCAAAATCCGCATGGGGACCGACCTGATTTCGAATGGAACCGGTACTATCCATGGTCTCGCCGTAGAATGAAGCCCCCAGCACACCCTCGTTTTGAAGCTGTGAAAAAACGGTGCCCTTACAAAAAACCATAAAAGTTGCCAGGATGGCACACGAACGAGTAACCGTATTGGTAAACATAATAAAATCATTTTATTGAGTAAAAAAAAACCTGCGTCAACACGAAAACTTTTTCTTATATGATTAGCAATCTCGACACCCGGACTTTATTCCGCTTATATCCAATCGATGCGAATTAAAATATTTGAGTGCTTGCCGCTACTATTTTTCCTTCAATTTTGCACGGGTTCCCAGGCAAAGGTGACTCATTTTGACTTTCAGCCGATGGCGCGTTTAAACAAAATTGAAGTGGGATTGAATAAAGGGGAGCTCTTCGGATTCGGACAATTGCGTGGCAGTTTTAAAAGCATGGCCGGGGATATAAATTTTATCGTTGAACATCCCACCCGTTCAACCGGTCGGGTATTGTTGGACGCACGGGCCCTTCAATTCGGATTTAATAAAGTCAACCTTGATGCCCATGAGGAAGACTGGATGCATTCGAGACTTTATCCGGAAATTTCTTTCATTCTGCTTGGACTCGATAATTGTCGATGGGAAAAGAGAGTACTTCGGGCCCGTGCACAAGGCAGTCTTCTGCTCAAAGGGGTTTCCAAAAAAATTTACCTGCCTGTAAGCATTCAATATTTGCGGGGGGCACGGAGAAAATATGACGGTAAACGGGGAGACCTGCTCTTGCTCGAGGGTCAGCTTCCCCTAAGCCGAACGGACTTTGAGATAAGCCCCGGGCACATGTTTGATGTGATCAAGGACCAAATTACGGTAAAATTTTCCCTGATAGGGTGCTCGGACCGTTGTCGTCCTCTGCTGCCCTCTGCCTTATTTTATTGAGCCGGTACTTTTGTTTATGGGGAAACCCAAGTCAGGGCATGACAAAGGGCAAGCCCGAGTGCATCAGACTGGTCGTATGGTAAAGCTTTGGGCAGGTGTAACATTTGAGCCAAAGTTTGCGACATTTGCTCCTTACTGGCCCGGCCAAAACCCACCACTGCCTGCTTCACCCGCAACGGGGCATATTCAAAAACGGGTACTTCCCGGATTGCGGAGGCGGAAAGAGCCGCCCCCCGGGCGGAACCCATGATTTGAGCGGTCTTAAAATTCTGCACATAAATAGTCGCTTCACAGGCAAGATGTCTCGGTTTCCACAAATCCAATAAAGTGGCCACTGACTGATGAATTAATCCGAGACAGGCAATGGAATCAATTTTGGGTTTCAGTGCCAGAGTTTCCGAGTGCAGTAAACGGTAGGACTGACCTTCGCATTCCAACACGGCTAATCCCGTTCCCCTCAAACTTGGATCGACGCCGAGAATCCTTCCTTTATAGGGAGTTTTTCGAAGAAGGCTTTGAGGGTCCACCGCCGAGGACTGTCCGGACCGCCCCGCCAAATGCTGAGCCCAAAGTTTTCGGGAATTTTTACTCATTCTTCATTCACTGATTAAAAGAGCATACGGATTCCCGCAACCACTATAAAAAACCAGACCAGACTCTCGAAGGCTCGCTGGTTAATATATTTTACAATCATCGGACCCAGTGAAGCCCCAATTACCGCGGGAATAAACATCCACCAGCTTACCGACATCGAATCAGTGGTAATGATGCCAAGATCAATCATGAAGGGGACTTTGATAATATTCACAATCAGAAAAAGCCAGGCTGAGGTGCCGATAAAGGCATATTTGGGCAGGGCCATGGCGAGTAAATAAAGCTGGGCAACCGGTCCGGCCGCGTTCGCCAGCATGGTTGCCACCCCGCCCAGCAGGCCAAAAAACACCCCAAATCCAATGGATCCCTTGGGGGTCTGCCCGTCTGAATGAACTGCTGATTTTTGTCTCGCCGATCGAAACTTAACCAAAAAATGCAACACGGTCATACTCAGTAAGATTCCACCAATTACATATTTCAACTGACGAACCCGTTCATTTCCGTCCTGAAAATAATCAAAGACCCACCAGCCCAGAACGGTACCGATAATAAAAAAGGGCAGTAATCGAATAATGAATTTCCAATCCGTATGCCTGCGGTACAGGAAAGTGGCGGTAACATCCGCCGCAATCAGGACGGGGAGAAGTAAACCAACCGAAAGAGGAACTCCAACCAGACCGAGAGCGTCCTCCAATACCAGGGCATAGATTGCCACGGTCAAATTACCCGCTCCAGGTAATCCCCCCTTACTCAAGCCCATAATTAATGAACCCAGTGCCAGCAAGAACCAATGCAGGTTGTTTAATTCTTCCATATCAAAATGATACAATTATCGAAGCCAGTCCGTTGCACATAGAAAACATAATTCACTCCCCCACCCCGTCCTCGTCCTTTACAAAAATTCCCCCTTTTACCTGAAAGACTTCCCAAATTTCCTTCTCTTCGGAGGATGGCAAAGAAGTCCCCGAGGCAAAAACCTGTGCCTCCGGCGGAAGAAGTTTTTTGAAGTTTGCTTTTCTTTCCTCATCCAATTCTCCCAGCACATCGTCCGCGAGAATAATAGGCGTTCGCTTGGTCGCTGATTTGAGATATTCAAACTCCGCCAACCTTAGGCTTAAAACCAGCCCACGCTGCTGTCCTTCCGAGGCAAATGTCCGGGCATCCTTCTCCGCGATAAGAAATTCAAAGTCATCGCGATGCGGACCGCGGCGGGTATTTCCGAGCTGCCGGTCACGCATACGGTCAAAAAGAAGTTTCCCGGCATACTCATCAACATGCTCGATTTCGAAATTAGGTCGATAACGCAGCCCAACCTGCTCTTTCCCGTCGGAAAGGGATTGATAATAATTAATTAATGAATCAGAAATTTGACTGATTGCCTGTTTCCGTAGCTGATACAATTTTTGGGCACTGGGAATTAAACTTCGTTCAAAGGCATCCAGTTCACGATCTCCTCCGGAATTTTTCAAAATGGCATTTCGTTCACGTAATGACCGATGAAAGATCCGGAGTGTTTCGAAATACTCGGAGGAGGAGGAGGACAGTAAAATATCGAGCCACCTTCGCCTTTCAGCCGGCCCATCTCGGATCAGACGGAAATCCCTAGAAGACAGACTGACCGATGGAAAACTACCAAGATAATCAGTCAGCCGCCTGATTTTTTCCCCCTCCACTTCAAGATTTTTTTCTCCTTTATCCTGGAATTCCAAAAGTGTTTGATTTTTTTCTCCTTCCTCATCGATAAACTGATAAAACAGACGGCTTTTTTTTTGTCCGTGCTTCACCAGTCCGTCCATTCCGGATTTCCGGAAGGATCGTAATGTGGAGGACAGCCCAATCGCTTCAAGCAAATTGGTCTTACCCTGCCCGTTCAATCCGAGGAAAAAAACTCTTCTGCTTAAAAATTGCAAACTTGCCGATTCAATATTGCGAAAGTTTTCCAGATTTAAGGCACTTAAATACATTACAGGGAAATCACCGAAGACGAGGACGCCTCCTTTTCCAGTTGAGTGTATGCTTGCTCGATCGCTGAATTTAAATTCTGCCAGTCTTCGGCACACTCATTCGAATATGAACTGATCCTAATGAGTCGGCGTGTTTCACTGACAGACAAATTCATGGCGGAGGCAACCTGAGGATTGGTGCCGCTCCCCGTGGAACAGGCGGATCCGGTGGAAACCGAAAATCCCATTTTATCTAATTTCCCAATCCAACTCAGACTTTCAAATTTTGGCATAACCAACATTGAGGTATTCCATAGCCTTGGATGTTCTTTCCCCAGAATCCGGGTATCCGGGAGGAAATTCAATAAATTAATCTCAAATTGATCCCGCCATGAAGCACGCCCTGAAAAATCTGCCAGTACTTCCTGTGACTCGGTGAAAGCGGAGAACATCGAGGCAATCGAAGGATAATTTTCCGTTCCGCCACGCCATCCGTTTTCCTGCTCGCCCCCTCGCTGAAGCGGAAATGGCCGCGTACTTGCGAGCCACCCCACCCCTTTGGGACCGGAAAACTTATGCCCGCTTGCAGAAAAAGAGGTACAGCAAGACAACTCGGACGCATCGATTTTCCCCACCCACTGCGTGGCGTCACAATGAAAAAAAACTCCTTTTTGTGCACAAAGCCGGGCCACATCCTGCCAGGGTTGCAATACCCCGGTCTCGTTATTGGCCGCCATTAGGGAAACCAAGGAAATATCATTCCCTTCAATCTTTTTCTCCAAATCATCAATCAAAACGCGGCCACCCGAATCAACCGGGAGATTGAAAACTCGGTTTCCAAACCAATGCCGGGCGGGTTCAAGAATACTGGAATGCTCAATGGGGGAAAGGAGACACCCCTTGTTTTTCGATGAAAGGGTGGCGGCATGGGCGAAAACTGCATTATTGGACTCGGTTGCCCCGGAGGTAAAAATCAAGTCATCACTCTTCAACTTCAAGGAATCCGCCAATTCCTCTCTTGCTTTCTCCATCTTGGCCCGCACCCGGGAAGCAGCAAGATAAGGGGACGATGGATTCGACCAGTCCTCCTCTAATGCATTTTTATAAACCTGAAGCGGGATTTGACCAAGTGGCGTAGTCGCATTGTTGTCAAAATAAGTCATCAAAACCGCCTCAGGGCCTTGGGGGCAAGGCAGGAATAATTAATTTTTGACCGAGCTTTAAACTATTCTTACTGGCTAAGGATTGTCGATTGGCCTGAAAAATTCGGTCAATGTGAGAGGAGTCACCGTAGAGTTTGCGACTAATCGCGTATAGACTGTCTCCTTGTTTAACCACATAAGTACGGGGCCGGGCAGATTCAGCCATCTTTTTGACTAAAGGAGGAGGAGGAACCGCCACTTTTGGTTTATTATTTTGCCCGGCTGCAGACTTCTTGACATTTAAAGGTAAACCAATGCGGGCCTGTAGATCAGACACTTCCCTTTTTAAACGTTCATTCTCTTCTCTCAGAGAAAGAGAATCAAGGTATTCGGAATAGGGCTCGCCCGGTAAATTCCGAATAATTTCACGCTCGGCAGTGACAATTAACTGCTCGACTTTGGGAGCCTCCCGCGAATCGTTTTCGAGCAGAAGAAATCTTCTGAAGTGATAAATCGCCGCCACCGGATCTTTTCGGGATTCAAGGGTAAGAAATAACCTTCCCGCCTCCAAATGGGATTTAGGGCACTTTAATGTCCTACGGGTGACTCCGAGAAATTCATCCAATGCTTCCTCCTCTTTACCTACTTTCAAAAACGATCGACCCTGTTGAAACGCAGCATCCGCTTCTTCATTGGGAACCAAATTCTCTCGACTGCATGAAGCGACAAGTAAAAGTAAAAAAGAAATTAAACTCAAAAAACTATTTTTCATTATTCCCCCATATAACTAAATACCAAATTACGTGAATGTGCCATTGCCCTGTGTTCCCACAAAAAAATTCCCTGCCAGGTTCCCAGTTGCAATCTACCATTCTCAAAAGGAATGTTTTCACTGCTCCGGGTAAGGGCCATTTTAATATGAGAAGGCATATCATCCGGTCCCTCCATGGTATGAATAAATTCGGGATAATCTTCGGGGACAAGGTTTTCAAAAAATCGCTCCAGGTCTTCCCTGGCGGTTGGGTCTGCATTTTCCATAAGCACGAGACTGCAACTGGTATGACGAAGAAAAACAGACACTAATCCACTTGAGAAACTGGATTCCCTTAAGCCTTCATTCACGGCATGAGTTATTTCGTAAGTCCCCTTACCCGAGGTTTTAAAATTCCAATCTTTTTTGTAAATAAACATTTTTTTAATCCGTAAGTATTAGTTCATATCCAAAAAAACATTCATCAGATTCACGGTGAAAATTAAAAAAAAATTATGAATGGACTCATCCAGTGCTAGGCCAAACCCCTTTCACTTGTTTCAGTAAATGCAATGATTTCCCTGGTTATTTTTTCCCGGGCCCATTCCGAATTGTCCTGCAACCGCGCTATCGCCTGCCTACGATTCAGGTCGCCGCGCCAAAGCACCTTAAAAACTCCTTTGGCCACATCCAAGTCCTCCTTGGAAAATCCTGCTCTTGTCATTCCCACTTTATTAATTGAACGAACTTCTGCCGGAGATCCGTCGGCCAGCATAAAAGGAGGAACATCCTGAACCAATTTCGAGCAGGCGGAAACCATACAATGTCTACCCAAACGGCAAAATTGATGAATGCCCACGCCCCATCCCACATTGACATGATCCTCCACCTGAACATGCCCACCAAGAGCCGAGTGACTGCTCATAACCAAATGATTACCCACTTTGCAGTCATGGGCGACATGACTGTAAGCAAGAAAGACATTATTGGAACCAATCTCAGTACTGTCCTCACCATTCGTTGCCACATGAGCAGTTACATATTCCCGGAAAATATTATTATCCCCAATAGTCAGTTTGGGCTCTCCGCCGGTATATTTTAAATCGTGGGTCAGCCCCCCGATTAACGCATAGGGGAATATTTCGTTATTCCGCCCTAAAATCACTTTTCCTTCTACGGTTGCGTGGTGTCGGACAATCGATCCGTCTCCAATTACGGAATTTTTTCCAACCAAAGCAAATGCTTCGACCCGGACACCTTTTCCCAACTGTGCACCCTCCTCCACAATTGCCTGGGGATGAACACTGACCTCCATCAACTCTCCTCTCCTGCGTCCACAATTGAGAACATAAGGCTGGCCGATGAGACCGCTTTTTCATTAACCATACACTCCACCCGGGCAGTGGCTAACTTGTTACCGCGCACCTTTTCCAAAGTGGCGGTAATCACAAGCTGGTCACCGGGAACGACCGGTTTTCTGAACTTCACCTTGTCCGCACTCATAAAAAAGGCCACTTTCCCCTCGGATGAGCTCCTGCGGAGCAATAATATTCCGGCAGCCTGCGCCATGGCTTCGAGTTGGAGGACTCCGGGCATAACCGGATGACCGGGAAAATGACCGGTGAAAAAGGGTTCATTTATCGTCACATTTTTGATCCCGACTAAAACTTCGTTTCCTTCAATTGAAATTACCCGGTCGATCATCACAAAAGGAAAACGGTGGGGTAACACATCGAGCACCCGTCGGACATCCAATTCTGTCTCATCAGGCAGAACCACGGATTTATTTTTCTTTTTTTCCCGGCTCGGTTTACCCTTACTTTTCATTCTTTCCGCAATCTTACCGGTAAGGTCGGAATTCAGAGAATGTCCGGGGCGAACAGCAATGATATGTGCCTTGAGAGGTTTGCCAAGCAAGGCGAGATCTCCAACAATATCCAAAATTTTATGGCGTACAAACTCATCTTCAAACCGAAGCGGTTCCTTGGAGAGAATTTTGTCTCCTTTGATCACAATGGCACTGTCCAAACTGCCCCCGCGAATTTTTCCCAGCTTTAATAACTCCTCAATATCCTCGTAAACCGTAAATGTACGGGCCGGTGCAATCTGTGCGACAAAGGTTTCAGGATCTAGATCGATCGATAAATGCTGAACATGACTGCCACGGTCATCCGCCGATGTGCATGTGATCCTGAAACCATCATAGGGCAGCGCAATCATGGAGCGGTTTCCCGAAGTCACCGAGAGCGGTTCAGGCAACTGATAATACTCCCGCTCTTTCTCCTGTTCCACCGGTTCTGCCTCGAGGACGAGATTGACAAAGGGGCGTGCGGAACCGTCTAAAATTGGTGGCTCACTTGCATCCAGTTCAATAATTGCATTGTCTACCCCGCACCCGGCCAGGGCACTGAGCACATGTTCAATCGTATGAACTTTCGCATTTCCATTTGAGATTGTGGTGCTGCGCACCAATTCAGTGACATTGGAGGAGAGAGGTATAATTTCAGGTTTCCCATATAAATCAACCCGCCGGAAAACAAAGCCCTTACCCACCTCCGCCGGTTTAATGGTCAAGCATACATCCTCTCCCGTATGTAGAGATTTCCCCTTGATTGATCTTTCGTTGCGTATTGTCCTTTGTTTTGTCGGCATTTTAAGAGCTAATTTCTAGAACAAGCACGACTTTCTGTAAAGGAGGAAGAATCGTTTCAAGGCTTGCGATTTGAGGAAATTATCAATTGTATGGAGGCAATGGTGACCAAAAGGCAGACGCTGGCTAAAAAGTGGAAAAAGGAATACTACCGGGCGGTCGACGGAATAGTTCGTTCACACGGTATGCAAAAATTTCTCATGCGGATACTGTATCTCATTTGCTTCGTGGCCACAGTGATTCTGTCCACCTTACTCTACCTTAATTCCTAGAATTATTTTTTCCCGAGAAAAGGTAAATCGTTCCTGAAGGATCCATTGGTAAGGGCTTTTTGCCAGGATCGATATGCAGCTGGTTTTTTCACCTTCGTCCACGGAAGGGTCTTCCACGAAATCCATCAGTCTTAAATATCCTTTCATTTGAAGATAATCACCGAGCATTTTATTGGAACGGGGATGCCCAATCATAGAATAAACTAGCTGCTCCGCTTCAATGACCCGTTTTTTTTGATTCCCGGTCACTAAAAAAGTACCCAGCGAACGGATTTGACTGAGTTGATCCTGAACAATTTGGTTTTCAAGATCTAAACAGTTACCGGAAAGAGACAGCCTTCTCATCTTTTTGAGTCCCAGCAGTGGTTTGATCGAGTAGATAAAATTATTTGATAACGAAAGGACCTGAATATCTTGGTAACCGGCAATTGGCTTTAAGCTGACAAACTGATTTCTTTGCAGTCGTAATTCCTTGAGCGAATTCAATCCCTGAATGGGACGCAAGTCACAGATTCTATTCTCCACTAAATAAAGGTGCTCGATCTTGGGTAAGGAATCAAGTCCTTGCAGGCTGTTTATCCGATTATCGGATAATGACAGTCTTCGGATCTCCTTAAAATTGCTCAGATTACCAACATTTTCCAGCTGGTTACCTGATAAAAGAAGAACCTGCAGACTGGGTAAGTCATTTAAAGAAGCAACAGACTTGAGCATGTTGTCATATAAATAGAGATTTACCAGTTTGGGCAGCGACTGAAGTTCGATCACAGGGTCAGTGTCTCTCTTCCCATTCCCACTTTCATCTTTAATGGGTTCTCCCAGTTCGTAAGTTTTATTTTTATTTTCGTCCACATAACTTTCAACCCGCCCCAGCTGATTCCCATGAGCATAGAGTGTGGTCAAAGAAGATAGCCTGCTGATTCCTTCCAAATCAATGAGCGAATTACCGGAGACATCCAAGTGTCGTATATGTGAAAGTTGCGAAATTCCCGTGAGCCCAAGCAGGCGGTTATTGGAAAGAGATAATTCGCGAAGTTGCCAGGGACCGCGCCTGTAGCGTTGAGTCAACTCATTCAATGACAGAACCAGTTGAGCCACCTCGTCTTTTGGGGTTTTGTAGTCGGACAACATTTTTTGGATCCGGGTAATTTCATCCTCCATCATTCTCCCGGACAAATTGGAAAGGGATTTTAAATTGGAAATCTTGTTACCGGCTAAATCTAGTTTTGTTAAATAAGCCAATTCCGAGAGTGGAGAAAGATCCTGTATTAAATTATCTCGCAGTACTAAAACCCTTAATCTCAGGGCAGACTCCAATCCGGTCAGATCCCTGATATTCGCATTATTAAGTTCAAAATATTCTAAATTTTCCGCCACCAATTCAGCGGTAAGATCCTCAACATCAACACGAAGAGACTTGGCCAGTGCCTGTTCCAAAACGGGTTCTGGCACAAAAAGAGAACCTCCGCACAGAACAAAAGGGGCGGTAAAGGCACAAAGAAATACCTTACTTATCGACGAGATGTTTCTGAAAATGCTTCGAAATGAGGACACGCAACAATAATCGACCAAAAAGTTATTTACTTTAACGCAAACGTGCGATCAGGTCCTTCGATTCAACTGAGTCTCCGACCTTGACTAAAAGTTCGTCCACGGTGCCACCGGAAGAGGCGTACAAAGTAGTTTGCATTTTCATCGCTTCCAACACCGCAATTTTTTCACCCTTGGATACGGTTTTCCCCACACTGGTGGAAATACTGCTGACCATTGCCGGAATAGGAGCAGCCACATGCATGGGGTTAGCTGGATCCGCTTTTTCCCTAACCTTCGTTTCCGCTTTGACCGATTTATCGAGTACAATGGTTGTCCTTGCTTTTCCGTTTAATTCGAAAGTTAATGACCTCTCCCCTTTTTCATCCGCTTCTCCCACATGAAGGAGTTTGATAAATAAAGTTTTGCCCTCTTCAATCTTAATCGCAATTTCTTCTCCAGGGAGAAGTCCATGAAAATATGCGGATGTGGGGAGCACTGCCACATCGCCGTATCGGGTTCTGAATTTTTGGAAGTCCTCAAAAACTTGGGGATACATTACGCTCGAGAATAAATCATCCTCCGTCACTTTTCTTCCCAGCTTCTTTGCCAATGTGGTTGACTCTTTGCGTAGGTCAATCTTGGGAGCGGATGCACCGGGGCGACCCCGGAGCGGTTTTTGTTTCCCTAAAATAACTTTTTGAATATCTTTGGGCCATCCTCCCTTGGGCTGTCCAAGGTTTCCGGAAAGAAGATCAATTACTGATTCAGGAAAACCTGTTTCTGGAGGCAGGTTTGCCAAGTCTTCCGGTTTCACTCCTTTGGTAATAAGAAAAATAGAGAGATCCCCCACACTTTTACTGCTCGGTGTAACCTTAACGATATCGCCAAGCATTTGATTCACCTGTTGATAAGTTTGAACCACATCCGGCCACCTTTTCCCCAACCCTAAGGCACCGGCTTGTTCTCTTAAATTGGTGTACTGACCTCCGGGCATTTGGTGCTGAAACACTTCGGCGCTCCCGAAGGGGGGAGAACTGTCAAAAGGAGCGTAATACTGCCTCACGGCCTCCCAGTAAATCGACAACTGGTTTAAAGCGTCCACATCCAATCCGGTGGAGCGAGGCGCATTCCGAAGGGAATGAACAACGGAATTCAAATTTGGCTGACTCGTGCAACCCGAGAGGGAAGAAATGGCCAGGTCCACCACATCGACTCCCGCCTCACTGGCTTTCAGTACAGAGGCCGAAGCAATCCCACTCGAATCATGGGTATGAAAATGAATCGGTAATGAAACCTCATTCTTGAGTGCCTTGACCAGTCGGTAAGCGGCAATGGGATGGCATAATCCCGCCATATCCTTAATTGCAAGGATATGTGCCCCCATTTTTTCCAGTTCCTTGGCTAATTCTACATAATATTTAAGCACATATTTCTCCTCACTGGAATCAGTGAAATCCCCGGTGAAGCAGAGTGCCGCCTCGCACAGAGAATTGGTTCGTTCACTGACCGCTTCCATCGCCACTTTTAAATTAGGAAGGTAATTCAAGGAATCAAATATTCTGAAAATATCCATCCCCGCCTCGGATGAGTGAACTACAAATTCGCGAACCACATTATCCGGGTAATTGGCATACCCCACCGCGTTGGATCCACGCAGAAGCATTTGGAAAAGTACATTGGGAATTTTTTCACGCAACAGCCTTAACCGCTCGTAGGGAGATTCCCCGAGAAAACGCATGCATGTGTCAAAAGTTGCCCCTCCCCACATTTCCAGACTAAATAGACCGGAAGCCTGGCGTGCGATAAAGTCAGAAACGGCCACCATGTCATAAGTTCTCATCCTCGCGGCGAAAAGCGACTGATGAGCGTCTCTCAGTGTGGTGTCAGTAACAAGGAGGCTCTTTTGATTCAGCATCCACTCGGAGAATTTTTTTGCTCCTTTTTCAAGAAGCAGGTCGCGTGTCCCACGGGGAGGAGAAACTTTGGCGTCATATTCCGGCTCAATTAACGGCAGTGGCGCCTCCGCTCGGGCCCGGCCTTTAACCTGTGGGTTTCCATTGACAATAATTTCCCCTAAATAACCAAGCAGCTTGGAGGCCCGGTCTCTCCTTGCCTTGAAGCGAAACAAAGCCGGAGTGACATCAATCATGCGGGTGGTCGCATTGCCTTCCACAAAATCCTTATGATTGATCACATTCTCAAGAAAGGGAATATTCGTCTTTACTCCCCGAATCCTCATTTCCCGTAGGGCACGGTGCATCCGGTCCAAAGCCTGTGGCAAATTCGGGCCCGAAGTGGTGAGCTTGACCAAAAGAGAGTCATAGAAAGGAGTGATAATTGCCCCTGTATCTCCCATTGCTCCATCCAAGCGGACTCCAAATCCAGCTGCGGAACGATAGCTCAAAATTTTCCCGTAGTCCGGAGTAAAATCTTTCTCCGGATCTTCAGTTGTGACCCGGCACTGAATGGCACAACCATTTCGGGGGATTCGGTCTTGGGTGGGTATTCCGATTTCCTTTCCGTGCAGAGGTTTGTTCATTGCAACCAGTATTTGGGACCGCACGATGTCAATTCCGGTAATCTGTTCGGTGACGGTGTGCTCGACCTGAATGCGCGGATTCATTTCAATAAAAAACCACTCATTCGTGTCCTGGTCCAAAAGGAATTCGACGGTTCCGGCATTATCATATCCAATCTTGCGAGAAAGTTCCACGCCCGCATCACAAAGGCTGTCCACCACCTCTTTAGGCAACCCAATCGAAGGTGCCACCTCCACCACTTTCTGGTATCTTCTCTGGACCGAACAGTCACGCTCATGCAAATGAACGATATTGCCCTTTCGATCTCCCAGAATTTGGACTTCCAAATGCTTGGCCCGCCCCACATACCTTTCCAAAAATACCGCCGCATTCCCAAAAGCCCGTTCGGCTTCGCCCTGGGCTTCTTCAAGCATTGGTTTTAAGTCTTCCTCTTTCTGTACCACCCGCATCCCTCGGCCTCCGCCACCAAAAGCGGCTTTAATGATCAATGGAAATCCGATTTTCCTTCCCCACTTAAGCGCTTCGGCAGGTTTTGACACCGCGCTCGGAGTCGCCGGTAAAGTCGGAACACCGGCTTCGTCTGCAGCTTTTTTGGCGGCAACCTTATCCCCCATACTCTCGAGCAGTTCAGGGCGTGGACCAATAAAAGTGATACCGGCATCTTCACAGGCACGGGCAAAATGGGCATTTTCAGAAAGGAAACCGTAGCCCGGGTGGATCATATCGACTCCCTTTTCCTTGGCTAATGTGATAATGGAATCGATGTCAAGGTAAGCCGCGACCGGGCCCTTCCCTTTCCCGACAAGATAAGCTTCATCCGCCTTGAACCGATGAACTCCAAAACGGTCTTCTTCGGCATATATTGCGACAGTACGCAGATTTAATTCAGTGGCAGAACGAAAAATACGAACCGCAATTTCGCTACGATTGGCGACTAGGAGTTTTTTCATAATTTAAAAGGATAAGATTAATAATCCAACTCTCATTGAATGCATACAACCCGTTAATTTTTCAATGCTAAAACGCGGACACCGCGGAAGTATTATCAAAAAACCACAAAATAGGATCGAACCAAGGATCAATTAAAACAGATGCACCGGCAAAATAGAATATCCCAGCGACTGCTAAATAGGGGCCAAATGGCACTTCGCCGCCCCATTGCAATTCCTGATCAGAATTTATCTGCTTCCCCCCTTTTTGTAAGAGCCGCTGAAAAAGCATGGCGGGGAGCAATAAAAGTGTTCCCATGAGCGCCCCCCCGAATATTGAGAACACGGCACCTTTCCATCCGCAGAATGCACCGATGCAACCCAATAATTTAATATCCCCCTCTCCAAGCGCTTCCCGACCAAAAGTAATCTGAGCCAATGCTCCTATCCAATACAGCAGGGCCGAACCGACGAGCAAACCAAGAATGGAATTAAAGCCGCTTTCAAAATGAACCGACCATGAATCGCTTATATGCATTCCGTTAATTTCCGGGAACAAAAAGCAATACAGCACCCCAACCATTGCCCCGCCCACACTAAATCGGTCTGGAATCAACATGGTCTCAAAATCAATCACGATGACTGCAACCATAATCCAGCTAAACAATAAACGGGCAACCAGGAGAACCGGATTATGTTCAATCGAATATAAATGGGCAAAATAGGCAAATACCAAGCCCAGGGAAATCTCCACCAGCCAATACCGAACCGGAATAGAATAGGAACAACAATGGGCTTTTCCTTTTTGAAAGAGCCAAGTGAGCACGGGCAGGTTCCGGAACCAAGGAATATTTGTTCCGCAATTGGGACAATGAGAAGCAGGTAAAACAATCGATTTGCCTATGGGCAGCCGATGAGCACAGACATTGAGGAAACTTCCCAAAATACTACCGAGCACGAGACCGACCCAGGGCAGAATTTCGGGACTTACTAGTAGATCGAGCATCAAATCTAGCAGTTAAGCGCGGTCTGTGCTCCGGAAAACATAGCTTCAACTGAAATTTCCTGACCTGTCCAAATCTCCAGTGACCGTGCGGCTTGGTGCACAAGCATAGACAATCCATTCTCACAGACCATTCCCCTTGCCCGGGCTTCTTCTAGCAAGGGAGTCTCCGCCGGGTTATAAATCATATCATACACCCGCGTCGAAGGAGGGAAGGCACGGAGGGAAACCGGAGAAGGATCGCCTGGATTTAAGCCAAGTGAAGTGGCATTAATAATGACCAAATCCCCGCAATCCAATACGCCCGCGGGCAATTGGGATATGGGACAGGCAACCACCCTGGCTGTGTCCAGGGAATTACCCAGTGCATCGATCATGTTTTCCAGACGCTCCGTGGAACGGTTGCTAATCCATAAATTTTCACAACCGCGCGAAAGGGACTGTGCCGCCGCTGCCCGGGCCGCTCCACCAGCTCCTAAGATCAGTATATTGGCTGACTCCAGACGGACTCCCAGTCTCCCCTTCAGGGCTTGCTCCAAGCCGTATCCATCGGTGTTAAAACCCCGCCATTCTTCACCAGTATGGAAGAGGGTGTTGACTGCTCCAATAGTACGGGCTTCCTGGTCGATCGAATCAATCATTGAAAAAACATCCACTTTATGTGGTATGGTCAGATTCAATCCGCGGTATCCACACTCGTTCAGGTGCTCCAAACCGGAAGCTAAATCCTTGGAACTGACTTCCACTTTATGATAGACCCAATTTAAGAATGAAGGAATCCCTGAACTGAGTTCCCGCAAAGCGGCACTATGAATTTGAGGACTAATGGAATGTTTAATCGGTGCTCCTAAAACAGCCAGTCCCACTTGATTCGGAGGAAGGGGAGATAAATCTTCGATTAATAAAGGAGGCTCAAGCATTGGCTTCCCGTTGATGAACCCGTTCAAATTCATTGACAAATTTTTGAAAGAGACCCGAATTTTCAACCTCTTCTGACTGGGCGAATTGTTGAACCAGATTCCTGCATCCACGGGTTAATGTTTCAGCAACCGTGACTGGAAGTAGAAAAGAGCCCGAATTCTCAATCGATGAATCTCCTAAAAATTCCTCCATTTGCTCAATTTCGAAAAATTTCCCACCTGACCACGCGTCAATGTAGAACGGTTTCTTTTCAGAAAAACATCCGACCATGAACCGCCCGGGTAAGCCAATCGGTTCAAGCTCAAAACCTATCCTTCTCGCAACCAGTAAATAAACGACTGAAAGTGTGATCGGTAAGCCCCGCCTTCTCTCCAAAACGCGGTGCAAGAAACTGTTTTGAGGATCCGAAAAGTCTTTGCTCGCCGCCCTGAATTCGAATTCATGAAAAAGAACCCGGTTAATAACCGAACAAATGTCTCTGGCACTTTGCGGGGGAATTAAAAGTTCCCTTGCCCGGTCAGCCAACCTGTCTAAAAATAAAGTGGAGGATGAAATATCGAGGGTGGGAAAAACGGTCCGGTCTAATAAAAACCATCCTGATTCAAGCTCATATCTGAGGGAACGAATAAACTGTAGGAATCCACCCACTCCGTCCACCCATCCCAGTTCAACCAATAAACTATGTGCGTGCTTTGCTAAAAAGTGATCCGGTTCACGAACCACTTTCTCAAGGAAGCGCACCCCTTCCTCGGGAAAATTTTTCAGTTCAGAGATCAGGGCACCGCGTACGGCTGGACTCTCATCATCCAATAGTCGACGAATCTGATCCCATTTTTTTTCGTCTTCCGGTTTTACTGCTCCCATATTCATGTTAAAATAATAATCGCGCCTTCCCGCATGCGGGGCAAGCTAACTTCTGCATTGCATTCAATCCCTTTGACCAAACAGGGCTGAACCAACCCGGATCATGGTGCTTCCCTCTGCCACCGCTTCGTGCAAATCCCCTGTCATTCCCATTGAGAGCTCGGGATAAAATACCTTGAATTGGTTAGCCATACGCTCTCTTAAATCCCGTAATCGGGAAAATGCGTTTCTCGCCACTTTCGGATCATCAGGAGCATAGGGAGCAATTGTCATAAAGCCCTCCAATTGGAGCATGGGGAAAGCCATAGCCTTTTCAATTAATTCCTCACATTGATCCTCCATAATACCGGCTTTGGCAGGGTCACGTCCGGTGTTCACCTGAATGAGAAAACTCATTTTTTCATTAAGATGGAGTAAGGCTGCATGGATTTTGGTCAGAAGTTTAAGCGAATCAATGGTCTGAATCCGGGTAAACCTGCCCGCGGCCAGCTTGGCTTTATTGCTTTGTAAATGACCAATTAAGTCCCATTTCATTTCCTCCACGCCCTCCTGCTTTTCCATTGCTTCCTGCACCCGGTTCTCCCCCACCCTTGAAAAACCCGCCCGCTGTGCATAATGGACTGCATCCACTGGCCAATTTTTGGTAACGGGAAGAATGGCAACCTCATTAACCGAGCGGTTTTCACTGGAACAGGCCAGGGCCACCCGTTCCTTGAGTATTTTCAGATTTTGCTGAAATGCTTTTTCTGTAATCATGATTTATTATAAGTTTTTCAAATAATAGGTTTGATAAGCATAAGATCAATTAATATCAATAAGCATGCACATTCAAAATTTCAAAACTTTTTGTGACTTGGTGGAAACTCAAAGTTTTTCTAAAGCGGCCCGACTTAATGAAGTGACACAATCCGCAGTCAGCCAACAGTTGAAAGCGATGGAAGGTTATTATGACATGTTGATTATCGACCGTAATCAAAAAAAGTTTCGCCTCACACAACAGGGTACCACACTTTATAAAACATTTAAGGAAATACTCACCCTTTATGAGAGATTAAATTGTGAGATTCAGGAAATGAGGAATGTGGTAAGCGGGACAATTCAGATATCAACAGTGAACAGCATTGGACTTCATGAACTGCCCCCCTACCTTACTTCATTCATGCAGGAATTCCCCTCAGTCAACACACGGGTTGAGTATCGGCGCGCGAATTTGGTTTATGAAGATGTGATTCATGGCACTGCCGATTTAGGACTGGTTGCATTTCCGGTCAAAAACAAGGAGCTCACTATTATTCCCTTTGCTACGGATGAGTTAGTTGTTGCTATGAATCCTGAACATCCTCTCGCAGGAAAGGATAATTTGTCTATCGATGAGCTCAAGGGCGTTGATTTCATCGCATTCGAGAAGGATATTCCGACCCGAAAAGCGACCGATGAAATCCTCAGAAATGCAGATATTGAAGTTTCAATTGCGATGGAATTTGACAATGTGGAAACGGTTAAACGGGCACTGGAAATTAACGCAGGGGTGGCAATTATTCCCAAAAACACCGCCTCCAACGAAGTGCAAAGAAATCAACTGGTCGTTTCCCGGTTGGATAATGGTAAGCACATACGCCCACTCTCATTAATTCACAAAAAGACCCGTATGCTCACCCCGGCACTCCGTTCATTCATTGAAAAAATGCAGCATTCTCCTTTGACCGAGAAAATTTCAGCTTAAAAGTTGATTATTTTAAACCGCTTGTCTTCCTTAGATTAGCCACAAAACTGCCCACCACCACCTTACTGCTTATCTTAACGGGGAGCCTTCTCGAACCGGTGGAATACCAAACCCTTAGCATTCCTTTGGGACTTTTCTTAAACACACCACGAATATTTTTCAGTTCAGGAATCGTTTCAATCGCGTAGAATGTACCGGCAGGCACGGTAATTTTTTTCTTCTCTCCCATACGCACATTAATTGTACGAAAACTTTTACCATCACAGGTTGGTAGCGTTTCTTCCTGATTGGGTTTGAGTTCCTGAAGTCTAAAGAAATAGGCAATGGAGAGGGGATCAAAAACCTTTTCGGGAATCGCTGTGGACGAATGAACCTGACCATCCTGCGAATAAATTGCCTTTGATTGAGTATAGTCATATCTGACTAAAACTTTCCTCTTGGTACTGCCTTCCTCCTGAGATTTAGAATAAAGTACGGACTTTGAAAAATCAGCAGCAACCGAGCTTTCTATACTCGTTCGAACTTTGTAAAATTTGTCCGCAAAGGAATTTGTCCGGACGGAAAACTTGATGAGATAGCAAGTCTGACCTGCCACTTCAGTTAGAGAATTCACCTCCATCACCGCTGAACCAACAGAGAAAAAGCCCCATTTCAAATCATATTCAAGCCTTTCACCAACCTGAAACGGGAAAGCATTGGGGGATTGATCCGCCAGAGACGGATTAAGAAAGTGGAAGGTGAAAAACAGGAAAAGAAATATTCTTCGCATCATTCAGAAGCCGGGACTTCAACGGAATTTAATTTCCATACCTCACGGGCATATTCTCCGATTGTTCGGTCCGAGGAAAACTTTCCAGATCCGGCAATGTTCCTTATTGCCATGGAGGCCCATTTTGATGGATCCTGATAAGCTTTCCCGGCTAAGTCCTGAGCATCTATATAGGCACGATAATCAGCCATAACATAAAAGGGATCGCCCCACTGGAGAAGGCTATTGGGGAGGTCAGAAAGCACACTGCCCTCCTCTGGAGAGAAGAAATCAGAGGACAACCAGTCAAGAACGGCTTTCAACTCTTCATCTTCCTCATAAAATTTCCTCGGGTTGTATCCACTCTGCTTTAACTCCTCGATACCTTCGACGGTTTTCCCGAAGATAAAAATGTTGTCATCCCCAACCTCTTCGTGGATTTCAACATTGGCACCGTCCAATGTTCCGATAGTAACGGCACCATTCAAGGCAAACTTCATATTTCCGGTACCTGAAGCTTCCTTTCCCGCAGTTGAAATTTGCTCAGAAAGATCGGTCGCGGGAATTATTTTTTCAGCCAAGGAAACTCCGTAATTGGGCAGGTAAGCAACTTTGAGTTTATCCTTGATCCGTGCGTCATGGTTAATTCGATTCCCCACCAAGTTAATTGCATGGATAATAACTTTTGCCAAATGATATCCCGGTGCCGCTTTGGCCCCGAAAATAAACACACGGGATGGGATATCCAAATCAGGATTTTGGAGAAGTCTACGATATAAAGTTAAAATATGAAGAAGATTTAAATGCTGACGCTTATATTCGTGCAATCGCTTGATCTGGGCGTCGTAAATCGCACCTGAATCAATTGACAGACCAATTTTATCTTTGATCACATCAGCCAGGGTTTCCTTGCATGCTTTCTTGATGGCAAGAAACTTATGCTGAAAAGACGGATCCTCCGCCACTTTTTCCAGTCCCCTTAATTTGCTTAAGTCAGTGACCCATTCTTCACCCACCACCGAAGTGACCAAGTCCGATAAATCGGGATTACAACCCAGTAACCATCGACGTGGAGTAATTCCGTTGGTCTTATTGTTAAAACGATCCGGATATAACTCAGCGAAGTCCTTAAGCAATCTTTCCTTGAGCAGCTTGGTATGCAAAGCGGCCACTCCGTTAACCGAGTGACTTCCCACCACCGATAAAAACGCCATTCTAATTTGCCCATCTGCAATAATAGCCATTCGATGATGCTTTTCCAGGTCGTTGGGCCATTTTTGCCCCAATTCTTTCTCCACAAACCTGCGGTTGATCTCGCGTACTATATCCATATGCCTTGGTAAAACCTTGGCAAAAAGCCCCTCACTCCAGGTTTCCAGGGCTTCCGGAAGCAGGGTGTGGTTCGTATATGCAAAAGTTTTTTGAACCAGGGTCCAGGAAATATCCCAACTTAAGTGTTCAACATCGAGAAAAATGCGCATCATTTCAAGAATCGCCACAGCTGGATGAGTGTCGTTCAGCTGAATGACTGCCTGCCTGGGAAAATCCTCCCAAGTGCGTTCTTTTTTACGAAATCTTCTGATGATATCCTGCAAGGAACAAGATACAAAAAAGTACTGCTGAACGAGGCGTAATTCTTTCCCGCTTTCGGTTTCATCATTGGGGTACAAAACTTTTGAAATTGTTTCTCCCATTGCTTTTTCACGGACTGCCTCCACATATCCACCCTGATTAAAAATTTGGAAATCAAGCTGCTCCGATGCTTTCGATTCCCAAAGGCGGAGAAAATTAACCGTCTTGGCTCCGTATCCAACAATCGGTAAATCATATGGAATTCCTTCCACTTCCTTGGTGCCGGTCCATTGAGGCGAATAATTGCCAAGATCATCATAGGAATGCTCCACGGAACCGTAAAGTTGGACTTTTTGAGCATATTGAGGTCGGGCAATTTCCCAAGGGTTTCCGTTTTTAAGCCAATCATCGGGCTTTTCGATCTGACGGCCATTTTTGAATTCCTGTTTAAAGAGCCCAAACTGATAATGAATCCCATACCCGACCGCCGGTAAATCCATCGTGGCCATTGAATCAAGAAAACAGGCGGCCAGTCGCCCCAAGCCCCCATTCCCCAATCCCATATCGTGTTCTTCCTCGCATAAAACTCCCAGTTCAAACCCGAGCTCCGAAAGTGCTTTTTCCACCGGTTCTTTTAACTTTAAATTAGTAAGGTTCACATTAAGGAGGCGCCCCATCAAGTACTCCAAACTTAAATAATAAACCCGCCGGGTGTCCTGTTTACTGTGCTCTTTCTGGGTCTCGATAAATCGATCCACCATCATTTCGCGGACGGCCAGGGAAGTGGCTTTCCACAGTTCAGCTTTGGACGCACTTCCTAAATCTCGCGCCAAGATGAGCCGTAATTGGCGCTGAATCGCATTCTTTACTTCGGCAACAAGAGTCTCCTCAGTTTTGTCTGCGTGAATTGTAAATAATCGAGAAGGAGTTTTAAGAGTCATGTGTAAGATTTCCTTACATCAAGGCAGACTCTATGCCAATCTTCTAATCAAAGAAAGGTTGTGTAAAATTCAATATTCGATTCGAGAGTTTACTCCACTCCAAATTTATGAACGGTTGTGTGCCTGTAGGTTTCTCCGGGATTAAGCACACAGCTTTGCCAACCCTCATCACCCTGATGATTGGGGCTGTCAGGAAAAACCTGCGTTTCCAGGCACATGCCGGATCGGAAAGGGTACGGTTTTCCAGACTGCCCATTGTAATCTCCTTCCAAATAATTCCCGGAGTAGAACTGAATTCCCGGTTGATCGGTGTAAATATCCATTTTGCGCCCGGATCCGGGGTCACGCAAAGTTGCCGCGTGCCTTAAATTATCTTTCATCTTTCCACCGTCACGAATAACCCAGGTGTGATCATAGCCCTTTCCGAACTTCAATTGTTCATTCTTTTGTTCAATTCTCTTACCGATTACAAAAGGCTTGGTAAAATCAAACGGAGTACCCGCAACCCCGGAAATAGAGACCGGTATATTGGTTTCATCAGTGGCCACATATTCATCCGCATATAATGTAAGCTGGTGATCGAGAATGGTGGGGTCTCCCTCCCCTGCCAGATTAAAATAGGTATGGTTAGTCAGATTAATGACAGTGGGTTTGTCACTGGTGGCGGAGTAATCAACCTTCAACTCATTTTCATTGGTGAGTGTGTAGGTAACTTTTGACACTAGATTCCCCGGATAACCTTCGTCTCCGTCAGGACTCCTTAGAGTGAAAACCACTCCTGTGCCAACTTCCTTAACTTTTGCATCCCATACTAATTTATCAAAACCGCGTTCTCCGCCGTGTAAATGGTTGGGTCCATTATTAGTGGCTAGCTGGTATTCTTTTCCATCAAGGGAAAACTTTCCGTTGGCAATCCGGTTCGCATACCGACCTGCGGTGCATCCAAAATAAGGACTTTTCTCGATGTACTCATTCAAACTCGAAAAGCCAAGGGAAACATTCCCCAATTTACCGTCACGGTTAGGAACGATTATCTCTTTCACGGTGGCACCATAATCAAGCAGGCTTACCTGCATTTTGTTTGCATTGGTGAGAACGAAGATACTGACTTTCTTTCCGTCCGGCATTTTTCCAAATGATTTCCTTGCGACTGTCATGGCTTTTTTGGGTGAGTTTTTATTTTCAGTAAGTCCAAGTTGCTCTTTCCCTATATTGTACGCCTTTTTGCTTTTTTCAGAAAGATAGTTTCCGCTCTTCACAAATCCATCTTTGGTTTTTTGGCTAACTTCAGAAAGAGTACAACCAAAGAGGAAGTAAAATAGTAAAAAAACAGGGAAAGATTTAACATAAGTTTTATTCATAGTTTCTTTTTGTCCTGAAAATAAAATTTTTGAAAGGAAAAAATTTATAATTTTCTCTGGAATCGGTTTTCAAAGTCCCGAAGCGGCAATTCATAATATATTGGTCGCCCTTGCGGGCATGTGTAAGGATTTCTGCAGGCAAGAAGCTGATTGGACAGGCGAATAATCTCATCCTCGGAAAAGCTCTCATGGGAACCGATATTCTTGGTTGCCTGCCTCACCATTGCTTCCTTTACATAAATTTCTATTTTGCTTTCTCCCCCTGAATCACTCGCAATTTCAAGAAAATCCCTCAAAAAAGTGTGGGCTTTTTCCGGTTCAAGCCAGGTGGGACAAGCCTGCATCCGAAAAAAGTTCCGACCAAACTCTTCGATCGCAAATCCAATTTCACCCAGTTGAGGGATACATTTTTGTAAGTAAGCACTCTCCGCACCGTCTAATTCAAGGGAATCTGATAGAAGGAGTGACTGACTGGACGCCTTACCCGTATTCACAAAGGAATCCTCCAATTCTTCAAAACGAATTCTTTCATACGCCGATCGACTGTGGAGCACGACCACTCCCTGGGGTGTCGAAAAAAGGGCCATGTTGCCATGACTCCGGTCAATCAATCGCCAAGTTACATTCATGTCACCCCGAAGTCCAACCACTGGTCTTGGATCGGATTTTTCCGCGAATCCACCTTGGTTGGAGTCAGCAGGGGATTTTTCGTCCGACAAGGTTTTCGTTTTCACCTTATTCGAAAAATCAAGCTCTGGTTTCAAGTCCGCCACTCCGGGAATCGGGTGAGGTGAATGAACGGGCTTATATCTATCCAATAATCGATCATCGATCTTGGGCACCATTTGACCGGAGTGGGAATCCCTCTCCAATTCAATTGCCTTGGACTCAACCATTTTTTCTCCAGAAATTTGTTTTATTGCATGTAAAATTGAGTCAATTAAAAATCCACGAACTTTAATCTCCTCCCGAAATCGAAGTTCCCGCTTGGCCGGATGGATATTCACATCGACCAGACTCGAATCCAGAGAGAGAAATAAAACAGCCGGTGGAAATCGTCCCTTAGGGGCATAAGTATGATAAGCCTCAAGCAGGGCGTAGGACATTGTTTTACTCTCCACAGGCCGTCGGTTCACATAGAACAGCATTTCCTTGCGGGTTGGGCGGCTGTAACCGGGCTTTCCCAGTAATCCCCCAAGATTCATTCCCCCGGACTCAATCTCTATTGGAGCAAGGCACTCGGCCAAAGACTTGCCAAAAATCTCCCGTACCCGGTCAAGTAAATCTTCGCAGGCTGGAGAACGAAATAATGTACGACTGCCATCGATTAAGGAAAAGGTAATTCCCGGGTGAGCCAGGGCATACAACTTCGCCAAGTGTATGATATGGGAAGACTCAGTCACCTCCGTTTTAAGAAATTTTCTTCGACCGGGCACTGAATTAAAAAGATAAGCAACCTCGATTCTCGTTCCAACCGGCATGCCACACTCTTTCACATGAATCATTTTTCCACCATTAATCAGAATTTCGTTTCCTTCCGAGTTCTCCTCTGTTCGCGTTCGGAGAGTAAATCGACTCACACTTGAGATGGATGGGAGTGCTTCCCCCCGAAAACCGAATGTTTGAATTTCATCCAGGTCACTGGCTTTACGAATTTTACTGGTTGCGTGTCTTTCCAGACACAGCAGGGCCTGATCCGGATTCATTCCGCACCCATCATCTTCTACTCTCAGGTAGGACTTACCCCCATTCCTGAATTCAATTTCAATTTTTTGGGCACCGGCATCTATACTATTTTCAATTAACTCCTTGACCACCGCCGCAGGTCGTTCCACCACTTCGCCTGCAGCAATCTGATTTGCCACGCGGTCAGGAAGAATTCGAATTTTTGCCATTATCTTTTCGTAAGGACATGGCACATTTCTGCCAATTGGAAAATACATAATTTATTTATTCATGCTTGGGAAATCCGTACATATCTGACATGAGAAAGGTAATGCCGAACCAATTATCCAATCAGTCAAGCCTATACCTGCAACAACACGCCGACCAACCTGTTGATTGGATGCCCTGGGGGAATGAAGCATTCGTACTGGCCCAACAACTGGATAAACCCATTCTCCTTTCAATTGGATATTCTGCCTGCCACTGGTGCCATGTAATGTCCGAGGAGTCTTTCGGAGATTCCTACATCGGATCACTAATGAACCGTCATTTTATCTGCATAAAAGTCGATCGTGAGGAAAGACCGGATGTCGATCAGACTTATCTTGAGGCTATTCGTATGTTCAACCAGTCAGCGGGTTGGCCACTAAATGTTTTTTGTCTCCCCAATGGACGCCCTTTTTGGGGAGGTACTTATTTCCCGCTTGAAGATCAGGGGCAGGGAATTGTTCCGTGGCCGCAGGTTCTGATGAGAATTGCAGATCATTACAAGCGAGAAAAAGCAGAGCTGGAAGAAAATGCGAACAATGTGGTCAGTAATTTACTCCATGCCAACAACGCCATGTCCACGAGTGAAAGCGAATGGAAAAATCAGCTTCTCCTCGAAGGGGCCAAATCGATTTGTGACAGCCATGACGATCAGGAGGGTGGTTTTACCTCCGCACCCAAGTTTCCATCTCCCATGAAAATTGAATTTTTGCTCGCAATTCAGGAATCACAAAGCGTGCGTCAGAATTCCGCATTTGCCCACAAAATTGGGCAATCAATTCAGACAACTTTAACGAAAATGGCGGCGGGGGGAATGTACGACCAGATTGGAGGTGGTTTTTTTCGTTACAGCGTGGATGCACAATGGTGCGTTCCACACTTCGAAAAAATGCTCTACGATAACTCACTGCTCCTTTCCACCTATTCGAAAGCCCATCAAAAATACGGCTTATCCGTTTTTAAGGAAATTGTTAACCAAACCATTGACTGGCTGATTCAGGATATGCGGGATAATAACGGTGGATTTTATTCCTCCATTAATTCCGATTCAGAAGAAGGCGAAGGTGAATACTACCTGTGGACTGATTCAGAAATTAAAAATATTTTATCAGACAAAGAATCCGAAGAATTCATACTTGCTCATCGAATGAGTGAAAAAGGAAATTTTGAGGATAAAAAATCACTTCCGATGCGAAATTTTCCTGTGATTGAGAAAGAAACATCATTCAATAAGCAAAAAAATGCGTTACTTGAATACCGTAGAAAAAGAGTTAAACCCAGCACGGATAAAAAGAAAATTACCGTATGGAACGCTCTTTTGATTCGGGGACTTGTGGATTCCTCCCGTGCATTTATCCAAAAAGACTGGCTTAAAACTGCCATCGATTTGAATGAGTGGATGACCCGAAAATTATTAACAGAGAAAAATGAAATCTGTTCCATTTCGTTCGAAAATGATCAACTCTCCACACTTTCATTCCTTGATGATTACGCGATTTGGGCGGAAAGCTTACTCACCTTAAGCTCGCTAAGTGATTGGATCATGCCGGGTAGCTCCACCCATTATATTGAACTCGCGGAAAAGATTACCCTAACTGCCCTTGAAAAGTTTAAGGATAAGCAAGCTTGCGGTTTTTACTTTAATGAAAAAAGTACCAATAATCCTGCTCAAGTTCAAAAGAAGTTTTGGTATGATAATGCGACCCCTTCCGCAAACTCTTCTCTTCTGCGTGTCTTTTCCACTCTTTACCAGATCACCAACAAGGAATTATGGATGAAAGAATACCGGGCAGCCCAGGCAGGGTACCCCCAGTTTTGCAGACAAGCCCCTCAGGGTGTGGGACATGCTCTTTGTGCAATTACCGAAGAAGCCGTCGGTCTCTCCACCCTAAACTGCCTGCCAGATCAAATGGATGCGGTTGTCCGCGAGCTTTCTTGCCATCCCTATCGACCCATTTTTATTTTCTCCAACAATGGAGATAAGACTGCGGTGTTGAAAATTGGTAAAACATACACCGAAAAATCGGACAACGCGGTTGAGTTAATTAAGAAAATATTTTCCTGAGCACTAAGATTTTTTCTCTTTTTCCAGTAACCTGCTTAAAGAACGGCCATCCTCTTTCACTACTTTCTCTGCAATGTCCATGAGGTTGTAAGATTCCTCCGACAATGAAGCATGGGCGACCTGAATCGCTGCCCGGATTAACTTGGAATCTGTTTTTATGCGCAGTCCGGTTTTGGACATCACACGCTCAATTCCATCAAGCAAAGCTAAATCCTGCTGAGTCAGCGTAATTGTGCGAACAACCCGCTTGGGTAAATTTGATACAGTTTGATCCCCCATTTAGGATTTCATAAAGCAGATAAGAAAATGTGTAAAACACAAATACAATAAATCCACCAACCAATTAAGTAATGTAAAAATGATGATCCGGACTTTACTTGGAAAGCATTTCCTTGAGTAAATCTTCCAAACTGCGCACATCGGCCGAGAATTTCCTGATTCCTTCGGCAAGTTTTTCGGTGGCCATAGGATCTTCATTCAGGAGGAAACGAAAAACCGGTTCATTGATCTCTATTTTTTCCAAATCTGCGGTCATCGCCTTATTTTTATCAAGTTTTAATTCAATGGCAGAAAAATCCTGCTGCATCTCATCGAGCAGATTGGGTCCAATGGTAAGCAAATCGCATCCAACCAGTTCCTTAATTTCACCGGTATTTCGAAAGCTCGCACCCATCACCTCGGTGGGATGACCAAATTTTTTATAATAATTAAAAATTTTGATAACGGATTGCACTCCCGGATCATCAACGCCGGTGTACTCTTTTCCATGCTCCTTCCGATGCCAATCAAGAATACGTCCGACAAAAGGAGAAATTAATTGAGAACCTGCCTCCGCACAGGCAACTGCCTGCACAAGTGAAAACAAAAGGGTCATATTCGTATGAATCCCCTCCTTTTCCAGGACTTCTGAAACTCGAACACCTTCCCATGTGGTGGCTAATTTGATAAGAATACGCTCTCGTGAAATACCGTTATCCTCATAAAGAGATATAATCGAACGGGCTTTTTCGAGACTGGCATCAAAGTCAAATGAGAGCCTTGCATCCACTTCAGTGGATACTCTTCCCGGCACCACTTTCAGGATGGAGAGTCCAAACTGAACCAATAACTGATCCATAACCGAATCCACTTCTGTTATTCCGTTTTGAACAGCAGTATTTACGACCTGCTCGACCAGGTTGGCATAATCTTTTTGCTTGGAAGCCTTTAGAATAAGGCTGGGATTGGTGGTGGCATCTCTCGGTGCATACTGCTCGATAGATGCAAAATCACCAGTGTCCGCAACGACGACTGTGTGCTCCTTTAATTGATCCAGAACTGACTTACTCATAGAAAACGCAAGCTAAGGGACTAGGCGGAATTTCTGTTCAAACAGTTTAAATCTTCAAAGGAGCGAGTCAGACGCTTCACGAATGCAGTCTCTCCGCTTCTCAGCCATGCCCGGGGGTCATAAAATTTCTTGTTAGGTTTATCCTCACCTTCAGGATTTCCAAGCTGTGCCTGCAGATAGTCCTTATTCGAATTGTAATAATCATGAACACCATCCCAAAATGACCACTGCATATCTGTATCCAAGTTCATTTTGACCACTCCGTATCCAATCGCCTCACGAATTTGTTCACGTGAAGAACCCGAACCTCCGTGGAAGACAAAATGAATCGGACGATCTGACAGACCGTGCTTTTCTTTTACATATTTCTGGGACTCCAAAAGGATTTTAGGCGTAAGCTCTACATTACCTGGTTTATAAACGCCGTGCACATTTCCAAATGCCGCCGCCACTGTGAAGCGGTTACTTACCTCAGATAAAATTTCATAGGCCTGATTCACTTCTTCGGGTTGAGTGTATAAACGGGAGACATCAATATCAGTGTTATCAACTCCATCCTCTTCTCCTCCAGTCACACCCAATTCAATTTCTATGGTCATACCGATTTTTTTCATCCTTTCGAAGTAATCCTTACATGTGCCAAGATTCTCCTCAATGGGCTCCTCAGATAAATCGAGCATGTGTGAACTGTATAAGGATTTTCCATTCGATTCAAAAAACTTCTCGCCTGCATCTAATAATCCATCAATCCATGGAAGCAGTTTGCGGGCGGCATGATCAGTGTGAAGAATAACAGGCACATCGTATGCCTCTGCCATTGCGTGCACATGCATCGCTCCGGAAACTGATCCGGCGATCGCGGATTTCTGATTTTCATTGGATAGGCTCTTGCCCGCGTAAAAGACTCCACCGCCATTTGAAAATTGAACCATTACCGGAGAATTCAACTCAGCGGCAGTTTCAATAACGGCGTTGACTGAATTAGTACCCACCACATTTACAGCAGGTAATGCATATTGATTTTCAAGAGCGTCATCGAAGATTGCCTGCACTTCATCCCCGGTAACAACTCCGCCTTTAAATTTTTTACTCATAGTATGTTAGGTTATAATTGAAATTTTATTACCTTTTCCCACATCTGCTCGCCACAGGCAAAACTAAAAAAAAGAAATCAGTAATTTCTATAAAATAAATTGATTATTTACCGAGCAATTCGCTCACGTCTCCTGAACCCAAAGCTTCTTCAACTTCGTTTAATTTGATAAATGTAGTTCTGGTGTGAGGAAGCTTGTATCTTTTGAACACTCCCTTATCTAAAAGGTAGTAGAGTTTTCTAGAGGAAATTCTCAAAACCTTGGCAGCTTCCGAAATTCTTAGAATCTTGGGGACAGGGGGTTTTCTTAGATCTTTTAAATGTCCTTCCTGTGCTCGTACAGTTTGCTCAATTCCCTCGATTCTCTGGTCCATTGAATCTAATCGGTCTTTGATTTCACTCAGGGCCAAAAAAATGATCTCGTTTTCTATCTCGTGTGAACTCCGAATTCCCAGTTCCTGTTCTTTTTCGTTCCTAAATCGAACTGCATCTATTCGACTACGGAAATATTTGCGGTATCTTTTTTTACGGTGTGTCCAGGTGATGCAGTGTGGGGATGCACGCCCGGTCGCGAGTGAATAAGATACTTTCATTTTAATTTGAGCGTTGAGTAAAAGAAAGGAAACGATAACAATCTAAGATCGTCTTATACTCAACCCTTAAGAACTAGAAAATGAGTGAAAAAAATTTCCCGGAAGTTATTAAAGAAATTCACACCAAGGATGATCGCTTTGGAAAAGGTGCTTATTATTTTATTCGTGAAGCCTTGGATCACACCCTTAAAAATCTTGAAAAAGCGGACAGAACAAACAAAGGCCATGTTTCCGGAAACGAGCTATTGAATGGAATACGGGATTACGCTCTCGACCGGTTTGGTCCAATGACCATGACCTTAATGGAGCATTGGAACATTTCTAAATGCCGGGACTTTGGTGATATTGTATTTAACCTGGTCGACCATGGTATTCTGGGCAGAACTGAAAATGACTCGCTCGATGACTTTGAAGGGGGATATAACTTCAAGGAAGCTTTTGAGCACCCCTTTTTACCCGCACAATCAAATGGGTCAGAAAGTACAGAGCTGAATTAAAAATGCTTACCACCATCCACGTAAAAGAGAGTAAATGATCAACAGTAATGTGATTAACCCTATCGCTTTGTACACATTTTTAAAATTGGTTGAATTTTCCCCGGTACCAAAAGCTCCCCCTCGAAACTGATTGGTCTCTGACTCAAACTCGATTTCTTTTGATTGATTACAACTTGGGCACTTCGAGCCATCATTGATATGCCATTCAAAATCACATTCTGGACAAACCTTAAACATTTCACTTTTTAAGGGAACCCCTGGGTACATCTATCACTAAATTATCCTTGCTCAAAACCTTATTTCCAACAAGAAATAACATATAAGGCAATTACATGATTTTATTTTTTCCCAAAAAATGTTGAAGAAGGTTATTAGATTGAAAACTTTTACCTTTGTCCTGATTTTATTACTGGGGCAATTCAGCCATCTCGGAATAACCGTTGCAAACGCAAGGTCACCTATCACCGAGTCCTTGAGTTCAATACAATCGAAAGCATTAAAGGGCGACCCTCACTATCAGGGCATACTTGCACTATTTCACAAATTTGGAGAACGGGGTCTTGCCATTGACCTCCAAGAATCAGAAAGATGGGCTAAAATGTCAGCTGAAAAAGAAGGTGCCATTGGACTCTGTGTCCTTGCCGCACTTTCACTCGAAAAAGGTGAGGCAAACCGGGGCCAATTTCTTTATGATGAGGCTTATTTGCATTCCAATCTTCTTGCTTTGGCAAAGGGCAAAGACCCATTAGCCATGTATTGCCTGGGAATGATTGAAATGGATAATCCCCCGCGCAACTTTACCAAAGCCGTAAGGCACCTCGAAGCTTCCGCTGAAAAAGGATTCGCCACTGCCCAAGCGACATTGGGAATGATTTACTTTACCGGAATTGGAGTAAAGAAAAACTCGGATACCGCGATAAAATGGTGCTCTCGGGCAGCACGGGTAAAACTTCCACTTGGAATGTTTTATTTAGGTATGGCTTATTCAATTGGAGATAGCGTGGAACAGAATGACGATTATGCGATTCGGTGGATCCGAACTGCCGCTGACCGTGAATTAGTGATGGCCCAGCTTACATTGGGCATGAAATTTGCCACGGGTGATGGGGTAAAGAAGGATTTGCAAACTGCGGTAAACTGGCTGCATCGTGCCTCACAGGGAGGTTCATCCGAAGCGAAACTTCAACTGAGGAAATACGAGAATCGTTTAGAGAGATTGCGTAACCCACCGGCAACCTATATACCTGATAGCCGAAAGGATCCTGTGGCAGGAATCGCGGATAGAAGCATCCAAACCGTGGACTTTAATTCATCAGAAAACCTTACTTCGATGCTTCCTAACAACCGAAATAAAATTGGTGATAGTGATGAATTTGCGTTTGATGCAATTGAGGCGGCAATGTCAGTTCTGATCGTCGATAAAGATCCCGAGAAAGCTAAAAATTTGCTTGAAACTCCTGCGTTAAAAGGAAATTCAATCGCCTCAAGACAGTTAGGGCTAATCTTGTACAAAGAAAAAGATTTTACGAATGCGAAAAAGTGGTTTGAAAAAGCTGCCAACCGAAATGATCCAGAATCACTTCGTCACTTAGGAATTCTTTATTTTCTTGGTCAGGGTGTGCAACAGGATTACGCTACTGCAGACAAATGGCTGACAAAAGCTGCTCAGGCAGGAGATTTGGAGGCAACACGGTACCTCAGAATTGTGAAGCAATTTTATTAAGATTAATTTGTCTTCCTTTTATTGGCAGAGTGATTCTTTATTCAGCCCAAACTGCATCCCTCAGGTCTAATGTCAGACCATTGGTTCCTGGCCTTAATTGGACTTCTTTTGACCATACCACACCTACCTGACCCAGAGGCGAGGATCCAACTACAAAATAATTGCCTGGTTCTATATTCTCCAAGTTAGATTCTCCAATCGAATTAGTTTTAATTCGGGCGAGACTCTTGGTGGCCAATGCATTGCGAATCGCAGAGGCAACCCCGGGATATCGATAACCTCTTTGTACCGAACGGGCCCACAGTTCAGAACCTGAATCGATGCCCTGCCCCGAAGGAATACGAATACCGGCCGTTTTGATAATCGATTCAAGGTCATCCCGGAGAAGAAAAAACTCAGTAAATCCGGCGGGTCTGTTCTTATTATTTAAAAACTGCACCTGAGCACGAAGTTGCATGCTCGCGTTGCCTTTGGGGATTTGCTGAATGCCCGGGGACGAAAATGATGACTGCGGAATAAGACTGTTTCGATTGCCGGAAGTGCGGGAAGGTGCTCCGGTGCGGGATGAAAATTGCCTTGAACTACTAGGAGAAGCAGTAAATGGAACAACCGAACGGTTTGAAGAAAGAGAACCGGTTGGATTAAATCGGGTTGACCGAGGAACTGAAACTTGCATGGAAGACGAATTGGGGTTCTTTTTCAAAACGCGGATTGCATCCCGCGCCGCGATAAGTGTTCTCTCCAATGAGGAAATTCGGTTTTTTGCACCCTCGAGCTCCTCATTGAGCAAGGAAACTTTCAAGTTCGCAGACTGCCCACGCTCAAGGACACCCTGCTTAATTTCAAGGGCATCGGCTAATTGTCGCTTGTAATCTTCAACCCGTGCTCTTTCCTGATCAAGCTGTATCTGTGCGGTAAGGTTTTTCTGATTTAAATCTCTTATCTTACGATCAAACTGATCCCGTTGCGGGATTGTTTGAGCAAGTTTGAGTTGCTGGACTTGTTCCTTCAAACGAGCGATCTCAATTTGATCATCGTTATTGCTCGGAGTAATAACCTGACTGGACCTCGCAAACGGTTCTATTCTTGAGGGCAGTCCTCTCGAGGCGGATTCAGCCTGACGGAGCTGGTCCTTTAGCATGGCCACCTCCTGAGAAAGCACCTGTGCCTTTCTGAAAGAAGATTCGGCCTGAGCTTTGGAACGACTTTCACCATCCTGAGCACTTTCAAGCATACCTTCTAATCTGACCACCTTAGAACGAAGAGCCGCATTGTCGGGAGAAATCCCCGGTACCGATAGTTGGGCCCGTGCAAGTTGTTCCCTCAGGTCAGATAGTCGCTTGTCTTTCTCAGCAAGTTGCTCCCTCAGATTGGCAAATTCACCCTGCACCTCACTGAGTTGATTCTGCAAATTATTAACGATATCTTTGTTTTGATTGTTTGAATTACCAAGAATTTCTTTTTCTAATCTATCATTCTCATTTTCCAAAAGAGCCATTTTTTCTTTAATTTCACCAAAATCTGCCATTGCTCCTTTAAACTCCTCATTCAACCTAGTGCTGTCATTTTGACTGGCAATTAATTCATTTTGCAGAGATTCAATCTTGGGATTGTCTATGTTCCTGACCGCGAGTAAATCCTCCTGTAAAAGCAATAATTCCCTTTGCATTTCCAAAAAACGCGGGTCATCAGAGTAGTCCTTCGCTTTTATTTCAGCATTATTTTGAATTTCTGAAATTAACTCCTCCATCTGTTTTCTTAGACCTTCAGAATTCCTCAGTGACTGAGTTAGTTTTTCAATTCTTGATTCTGCCTGCGATTCGGCGTTCTGAGCATCACTCAAGAGCTTCTGCAACTGGGGCTGCTGCTCTATATAAGGACCGTTTGCTTCCATCTGGGCTAACCTGGCTTTCGTTGCTTCCAACTCAGCTTGCATTTCCACACTTTCAGCAACAGCAATTTGCAACTGCTCCTGTAACCTCAACAAATCTTCGTTGGAAACACCAGTTTTGGAATCTTCCTTGGCTTGGGTGAGCTTGATCTTAAGTTGATCAATTTCATCCTGAAGCCCTTTTATTTCAGCATTCGAAAGGGATTGGTTTTGAATCGCAACTTCAGAAGGTGTTTGAGTGCGTTGCATATTATTCTCAGCTTCCTTTAATTGCTTTTCCAGGGCGAGCATTTCCTCCTTGATCAATCCTACCATTTCTAATTCCGCCTCTTTTTCGGTCATTTCTGAAATCGCGTTGGCCAACTCATTTTCTAATAATCCAAGCTTCAAATCTTTTTTATCCAAAAGAGCCTGAAGTTTCGTCACCACATCATCTGTGTTTGCTCTATCCTCTGTTTCTAAAGGTTTCCCCTGCCCTCCGATAGAATCTAATTTATTAAGAGCCACGGTAAGTTGATCCTCCATTTCAAGGCGTGCTGCCTCTTCAAATTGAGTTTTAGCAAGTAAGTCATCAATCGTTTTTTGTGCCTCCGAAAGTTCATCCTCCAGCCTAAGTACATCCTCGGGATCACCCGCGTCTTTGGCGATTAACTTACCCTCAGCAACCTGCAATTTTTTTTCAAGTGTGTCTATTTCTGCGATAATAAAAGACGAGGATGCATTATCAGATTCTCTTCCCTCCATCGCGGAAAGAGCGTTTTTGAATTTTTGTTCCAGCTCATTACTCTTTAATTCCTGAGATTTGAGTGCAGCCTGCAGGTTGGCAACCGTTCCCTCAGCATTTTGCAGTTCTTTCTCTAATTCCTGAAATGCCTCTGCACCCTCCTGATTGTCGGTTGATTGAATGGCTCGATTCTCTAAGCTCGCAAGCTTAGCCTGTGCCATTAATAATTGATCTTCGAGCCGGGAAATAATTTCAGACTGCTCTTTTCCATCTTCCCCAGTGGATTGTGCACTTGAATCTACAAGTCTTTTTGTATTCTCAAATTCTTGCTCGAGCATGGCCAGATTGGTGTCTCTCATTTTTTGATTTCCTTCCAATGCATCCAATTTTTGTAACGCATTTGCCAATTCCTCCTCTAATAATTCAACGGTTTTATTTTTGGCGAGCGAAGTCTTGGCGAGCTCTTCTCTTAATTCTTGGTTCTGTAATTTTTCTTTCTCCAATTCTTCTTCCAGCTCAATCAGTGACAGGACATCATTTTCTTCAGAGCTGGCAGTTCTGCGTTCGAGCTCAGCAATATTGGCTTGCGAAACTTTAAGCTGTTCCTGCAGGGAGGTATTCGATTTTTGAAATTGAATTCCAGTGCCCAATCCTTGCTCACGTAAAAGAGCAATCTCCGATTCAAGGTCAATTGTCTCCTGGCGTAGGACAGACTTTTCCTCTTCCAATTTCTGCAGTTCATTGAGTTGTGACTCCATGGCGTTGGCGAGTTCAATTCGCAAGTTATCCACTTCCAGATTAACTTTTTCGGACTCGTCTAAACTTTCCTGTAATATTCGTATCGTACCCAGTGCTTCCTGTAACTGAGAAACTGCTTGGGTCGTTTCAACCGACTCGCCCAAACCGGCTGACTTCATTCTTGCAATCTCTGCCCGGGTAGCATCGAGCTCACTTTTTAAATCGAGCACTAATTCCTTTGAATCATTGGTGTAATCTGAAAGTCCCTGCTGCTCCGCAAGCAACTGATTGCGTGTGTCCTCGAGCTGTAGTTCTAAAGCATTGATTCTTTTCGAAGAATCGCTTTGAATTTTCTCTCTTTCCTCAATAGTGAAAACCAGTTCCACTTTGGCCTGATTCAATTCTTCCCGGAGAGATTCAACCACTTGCCCCATGCTGCCGGACTGAGAAGACTGGGATCTTTTGGTATCCTCCAACACATTATTCAAATCCTCCAATTGTCCGGCAATTACCTTAACCACCGCCAATTCCTCCTTGAGCTTTTTTGATTCCTCCTGAGCCTGCTTTAACTCAGAATCTTTGCTCTCTAAATCGATCTCGCGACGGGCCAATTGTTCAATGGCTCCTTTCTGGCGAAGAATTGCAGCGTCAAGCTCAACCTGTAAACCGTCAATCAGCTCAGTTGCCTTGCTTTGCTCCGACTCAAACCGGTCAGATAAATCTTTTATTCTGGCTTCAGATTCAGCTAGGTTCCTCTCCATTTCATCCACAAATGGAATCGCCGGCAATTTACCCAAAGATGCCTCAACCAATGAATTTTGTGCCATTTGAGCATCTTCCTCCAATTGTTGAATGGTGGTGGCATATTCAAATTCCCTCATGGCAATCTTTTGCTTCGTGTCCTTGAATTCTGCATTGGTTTTCTTCAGCTCTAACTGGGATATTTTAAGGTCATTCTCGAGCGAAGCCACTTTCTCAATTAAATCCATGGCGTCCTGACGATTGGCTGATTTGGCTTTTTCGACTTCTCGCCTGGCAGAATTAAGATCGATTAACAAGCTGTTAACATATTCTGAGGATTGTGCACGATTCGTGTTCTCCCCCATATTCTCCATGGAACTGCGTAGTTTAACTAATTGAGCTTCCAATTCATCACGGTCGCTCAATTCAATTTGCATTTTAGTAATCTCACCCAAGGCTTTTTTTAATTCATTCTGGAGGGTTAAATAGGTTTCCTGAGTGGAATCCATGGGTGCCATTTTAGCCATTTGCAAAGCACGCCTCGCATCGTTTAACTCCCGCTCCAATGTGGCTAAACGAGTGGAATCTGCACCGGAATTGACCGCCGCAGTTCTTGCCGCATCCAAATCTCGCCTGGTTCGGTCCAATTCATTGGTAACCGAACGAATCATTGCGTTGGAACGCTCCTGCTCCAGTAAAAGAGTCTGTCTGGATGCACGAAGATCTTCACGGGCAAGTTGTAGTTCATTTTCTAATCTCCTAATTTTTCCGCTTACGCTTTGTGCAGTGGGGTTTTGGCCGTTTCCAGTTTGCCAAAGTGAATTTTTAGTTTCCTCGAGTTCCTGGACAATCATTTGAGACTCTTTCAGGTTATTCTGAAGGGAAACAATTTCGCGGTAAGCTTTTCGAAGGTCGCCCTGTAAATCAGTCGTATCAGCGGAGAGTTCAGTCTGAACTGATTTAGATACTGCTAATTCAGACTTAAGCCGATTAATCACCTCCGTCGCTTCCACTGAGTTCGGATTTCCCCGAGCACCCCCAACTGAACCAGCATTGGTGTTTATGGAGGGAGCAAAACGATTGGATCCCCCCAAGGAAACCGCCTCTTTAGCAGTGATCGCGTTTGCAACCTGTCTCCCCCGAGGAGGAGAAGACTGCACGACACTGGATGCGACTGGTATCTCCGGCACCGCCTGAATCGCCAAACGATCACTTTCGGTTTCCAGGTTGTCATAATCTCGAATCGCTTCCTTTAATGCATTCTCCGCAAGCTGTGTTAAGGCATCCACTTCGTCCTCAGTCCGAGCTAGGTTCTCTTGAATGACACTCAGGGAAGGAGAAGCCTCCTCAAGTCGTCCTGCAAAATTTTCCTGCAAGTCATCAAAAATCATGCTTGCCTCATTTAATCGCTCATCCACTGAGGAAACCCCTTGCCCAATTTCCTGAGTACGGTTCTGCCAATTCTGATTTGCATTATCCAGTTTGGTTTGAATGGAAAGAGAATTTGCATCATTTTTTCCGTTCACGGAAATAAGTTGGTTCAAGTTTCCAATTGCAGAATTCTTTTTTGATTGGAACGGACTACCACTCTGACTCTGCTTAACCTTGACAAGGCGAGTATTTAAATCCTTGAGTTTTGCGTCGATGAACTGGACTTGCTGATCTGGAGGTATTGACTCGGTTTCTGCATCTTGGACAAGTTGACTAAAAGCAAGGCTTACAATTCCCACAAAAAACAAAGGAACTCCAATCCAGCCTTGCCTGCATACGGATAAACAGGATGATAACATGTAGGTAAATTATGCTAAGCACTAAAGACTAGGCAAGAACGGATTTTATTTATAATTTCTGACCTTTCAAGGCTGCCTGATTTGAACGAATGAAAATTTAGCTAAGAATTGAATATTGGATTGAATTCGCTACGACAATGACATAGCGTTAATTTGTGCCCGGGTGGCGGAATTGGTAGACGCGATAGATTTAGGATCTATTGTCTTAGGGCGTGCGAGTTCGAGTCTCGCCCCGGGCACCATTTATTAAGGTTAAAAGGCATCGCCCAGCGGGCCCTGCCAAATTCCAAGGACAATTGATGAGACCGCCAGTGCGATCATACAAAATTTAAATATTCCCATTGGGGGAACCACACTCCAGGGGTCTTGAACCACTTCGTCACTCTCCCCATCCGAAAATGAAGGGTTTGGCTTGAAAGTGATTTCCCGAATCCAACCAAAATAATAAAAAATTGAGATCACGACTCCTATGACCATAGCGGCAAGTGAAAAATATAGCTTTGCCTCATAAGCAACCGAGATAAGAAGAAGTTTTGCCACAAATCCTGCAAAAGGAGGAATACCCGCCAATGAACCAATTCCGGAAACCAACACAAAAGCAAGCCAGGGGTGTTTCTTGGACAAATTCTCATAATCAGTAAACTCCTGCTCGGTTTCGTCGCTCAGACGAGCCACCCCCATCACCCCAAAAACGGCAAAAGAGGCAAGAAGGTATACGAAAAGGTAAAAGAAAAGGACCCAAACAGCACGGTCACTGTCACCAGCAAAATGCATTGAAGCCACCACTGCGACTAATAAGTATCCGGCATGGGCAACTCCGGACAAGCCCAACATCCTTTTGATATTCCGTTGGGCACAGGCAGCAAGATTTCCAAAAAATATTGTAAAGGTTGCAACAAACCCAAGAAGCGGAATAAGAAACTCCGACATCCCCCAAAACGGACCGTTCACGAGGTTTAAGAGAACAAAAAAACCAGCCGCTTTGGATGAAACGGCAAGAAATGCCGTAATAGGCATGGGAGATCCATGATACACATCAGGAACCCAAATTTGAAAAGGAGCAGCCCCAATCTTAAATGCAATTCCGGCAATTATAAGGACCACGCCTGCACGCAAAAGAAGGTGTTCAGGGTTTGCCTCCAATAAATTTCCTAGATAATTAAAACCAAGTGGATCCTGTGTCTCATAACCAACAAAGTTTGCGCCCCAAGCTTCAGGATTGGCACCCACGCCGTAAAGAAGTACTATGCCAAATAGAAGAAGCGAAGAACTAAGTGCACCAAAAACCAGATATTTGATTCCCGCTTCCAAAGACTTCGCCGAGTCCCGGTTATAAGCAACGAGGGTGTAGAAGCATACCGCGACTGTTTCCAGCGCAACAAAAAGCATCAGGAAATTATTGCTCTGCACCAGTAACATCAATCCGGCAGTGGCAAGCATGGTCAGATGATGGAATTCACCGGACCGTAAATGATTTGTTTTGAGATACTGGTGCCCCAGAACTGTAACAAGTAGTGAGGATAACAAGAAAAAAGTTCTCATTACATCTCCCTGTATTCCCTGCTGCAACATGCCGGAGAAGGTTTCCCGGTCAAAGGTGTGGTGCCAAACAAGGTAGTCAAACAAATGGAAGATCAGCAAAGACGCCTGAACTGTAATAGCAAGAATACCGGTGGACACTAAAGGACGGCTCGATTTTCGAAAAAGGTCAATTCCAAGAAGCACAATTGCTGCGATTGCGAGCGAAATTTCCGGCCAAATTTCAGACCAAATATTGGAGTTTGAAAAATTTAGGTAAACTTCCATCTCAAAGATCAAGAATTGCTTCGGGTTGTACGGTTTTCTGCAACTGGTTTAATGGGGACTGATTACTTGCATTATTCTCAACATCAGCGCCTGGCAAGCAACATGCAGGAGTGAACTGGGAAAGTGTGACAAAATCTATTTTCTGGTATCGGTTACCGATCTCCTGGTCTATTCGTTCAGAAATCCCACGAGGCCATAATCCAATGAACAGAAGCACGGAAAGAATGATTCCCGCAGGAAGAATTTCACCGGGACACAAGTCGGTAATACTCTTTTGCTTTTCCTGCTCTTTGAGTTCCTCTGTACTCTGACCGAAAAAGATTCTTGCTACGGCCCTGAGTCCAAAAATAGCCGAAATAATGATTCCCAATGCAGCCAAAATTAGAAAGATTCTATGATCCGGGTTCTCGCCAAGAGAAAGAAAAACCCCAAATTCACCCCAAAAATTACCGAAACCAGGTAAACCTATCGTGGCGAGAGAGGCTGCCACAAAAAAACAGGCAAGGACAGGAGTTTTGGTGGCCAATCCACCCATCTCACTCATCTCAAAAGTACCGCTTCTTTTGTAAATATAATTAGAAAGCAAGAACATCAGAGACACTGATAATCCATGTGCAACCATAAGCATCACCGCAGAACCAGCACCGAGAGAGGAACAGACTCCCAAACCAAGGAAACAGTACCCCATATGCATTACTGAACCGTACCCAACCATACTCTTTAAGTTAGTTTGTGCAACAGTGACAAAACCCACAAAGATGACATTCCCCAAGGCCAGCCACAACAAATAGGGACTCCATGCCAATGCACCATCGGGTAAGAGAGGAGCGGCAATTTGAATTAGTCCATAAAGACCAAACTTTTTAAGAACCCCGGCATGCAGCATAGAAACTGAGGTGGGGGCTGCTTCGTATCCTTTGGCCGCCCAGGTGTGGAAGGGAAAAAGAGCAACTAGGATTCCGAAACCAAATAATAAAAGACCAAAAATCTTAAATTGAGTGGACTCGTGCAAATCTGCATTAGCCAGTGCCATTGACAGTGAGGGAAAATCAAATTTTTCCGCATCAACCATCACATTCAACGCAACCAACCCACCAAGTGATAGTAATGCCCCCAATGTGAGATAAATAGTAATTTCAAGGGCCACGCTTCTGCGGTCCCGTCCTCCCCATAATCCAATCATGATAAAGGTGGGAATCAAAGCGAACTCGTGAAACAGGTAATAGAAAAATAAATCCACGCTTGCAAAAAGTCCCATTAGCCCTGACTGCATGGCAAGAAGCAGGGCAAGAAAAAGACTCAACCTCTCCGCACCTGAGCGAATAGCTGTTAGACCCGCAGCAAGCCCGATTACCCCAGCCATTGCGAATAAAGGAGAGGACACCCCATTTAATCCCAAATGAAAGGTGATTTTCAGATCCTGTAAACCCATGCGAGGATGAAAAATCTCGAAGCAGTATCCGCCAGCTGAGCCGTCAAAGCGGATAAAAAGCAGTATGCCCGCAAGGAAAGGAAAGCCAAATCCAAGATAAGCCAGATTTTTGGCAAAAAATTCATTTCGGCCCAGCCCCGCAAATAAGAAAATCGATGCCAATGCAGGAATAACAATGGAACCGAGAAGCAAAATTTGATCAAATGTCATTGTGTGCAGATTAGTTTCCAAAGATTCCCACCGCGTATGCCAGGAAACCAATTGTTCCGGCTACGAACCAAAAGGTGTAGGAGTGAATTTTACCAACATAACAAACCCTGGCGAGCAGAGCCAAAATACCCGCTGCCCCAGCGGTTCCACGAACCATTAGTCCGGAGATAAACAAAAGCTCCAACACTTCAAAAAATCGGGCAGCTGGATCCTGAATCCGATTTACATAAAAACCATAAATCTGATCGAAGAACAGTTTACTCTTACAAATTTCAAAAAACAAAGGTAATTTTTCCGATAATGGATCCACTTCCTCCACTCGGCCATAAATATTTTTTGCCGCAATTACCCCGACTATCCAAGCAAATGTTCCGAGCACCACCATCCATAGATGATTAGGCATCGCTGCTACACTTTCAATATTTGGAAGGATGGAGTCAACAATGGCAGATGGAAAAAGCGAATGGTATCCTCCAAAAATAGCAAGTGCAGCAAGGATAACCAAAGGACCGGTCATTAACGCTCCATTCTCATGAGCTTGGGACGCTTTGGAGGATCGTGCCTTCCCCTCAAAGGTAATAAAATAAAGTCTGAACATGTAAAATGCAGTTAAAATTGCCCCGGCATAAAGGATAATAAAAATAGGCATATCTGAATTATATGCACTCAAAAGAATGGCATCCTTGCTAAAATATCCGGATAAAAAATTAACTCCGGAAATTGCAAGCACACCGACAAGAAAGGTGAGTGCCGTGACCGGCATCGTTTTTCTCAGCCCCCCGTACTTAAATATATCCTGTTCGTGATGACAGGCATGAATAACGGAGCCGGATCCAAGGAACATAAGAGCCTTGAAGAAAGCATGAGTCATCAGATGAAACAAAGCGAGCCCGGGCATGCCTAATCCAAATGCAGCGGCCATGTAGCCTAGTTGAGAAAGTGTGGAATAGGCCAGTATCTTTTTAATATCTCTTTGAACAAGAGCACAAAAGCCCGCATACAATCCCATGCCCGCTCCAAGAATTGTAAGAAAAGAAAGAGCCTGATCAGTGAACATAAACTCAATGCGAACCAGGAGAAAGATTCCCGCTGCCACCATGGTGGCGGCGTGAATTAACGCGGAAACTGGAGTGGGACCTGCCATCGCATCGGGAAGCCAAACATGTAATGGAAATTGAGCGGATTTACCGATAAAGCCGCAAGCCAGCATCAGTCCTAAAAAGGTGCTGATCAAGCTCGGATCAAAATCAACTAAATCAGCTAATTCAAGCAAGTTTACCGTGCCAAAAGCCCAATAGGTCAGCACAATTCCAATCAGAAAGCCAAAGTCCCCGATGCGGTTGACAATAAATGCTTTCCGCGAAGCACTGGCCGCATCTTCTGTGGTTAGGTAGTGTGCGATCAAAAGGTAGGAACTGAATCCCACGAGTTCCCAAAAAACAAAAATCATGATCAAATTATCAGCGAGTGTAATTCCAATCATTGAAAACATGAATATGGACAAACCTCCAAAATAGCGTGCCTTGGCTTCATCATCCGCCATGTATCCAAGACTGAACACATGAATGAGGAATCCTACAAATGAAACCACGAAAAGAAGAAGCCGTGCGGGGCCGTCTATTAAAAATCCAAAGCGTAGCTCCCAGCCAGACATCTTCATCCAAGTTGCCTGCCATGAATATACCTCGCCCGCATCATTAAATATGAGATAAAGGGCAAAAACCAGAATCCCTCCTGAAGTCGCAACCGACAAAAGTGAGGCAATATTTCCTGATTTTCTTAAAAAAATCAAGGTTGTGAAAGCAGAAAGAAGCGGAAGAAGTAAAATGCTAAAGGCGACTGTTTGCATGATTCTAGTTTTTCAAAAGTGAAAGGTCCTCAGAAAACACGCTCTGCCTTCTTTTATACAGCGCAACTAAAAGTGCCAGACCCACTGCAACTTCAGTGGCGGCGACGGTCATAATAAAAAAAACAAAAAGACTGCCGTCCAAGTTAAGACTGGTTCGGGAAAAGGAAACGAGTGCAATGTTTACACCATTAAGCATCAACTCAAGCGACATTAAAACCAGAAGTAAATTTCTACGAATGACCACCCCCAGGAAACCAACTGCAAAAAGTAGGAAAGCGAGAACTAAAAAATGCTGGGGTGTGACTGTCTCCATTTAATTCGAATCCTCCGCGGGCAAAGATTTCTTACTTAGAACAATGACACCGACCATAGCCGCCAAGAGAAGAAAACCGGCAATCTGCAAAGGCAACATGTATTTGGTGAACAGACCAAAACCAAAATTTTTCAGGGAAGTTGAAAATACAAGTGAATCTCCCTGTACCAGCTGATCAGTTTGGATCGGTTCCCAGCCAGCCAATTCCTCATTTCCAATACCGGAAATCTGTAAGAGGAGAATAATCAAAATGCTAACGGTCAGAGCTCCGGCAAGACCTGAGATTAATTTCAATCGGGAAGCTTTTCCACCTTCAGGACCAACATCGAGGAGCATGATAATGAAAAGAAACAGAACCATTACAGCACCCGCGTACACCAGGACCTGTAGGATCGCCAGGAAAAATGCTTCAAGAAGTACAAAAAGCGCGGCCACGCTTACCAGAGAAATGATCATGAATAAAGCGGCCGGGACGGGATGTCGGGACACGACCATCAGCAATCCTCCACCCACTGAAAGGGAGGCAAAAAAATAGAAAAGTAAATCTACAGTACTCAAGAATTGCCTCTAGTGAATAAGCAAATATGGGAAAAAATCAAGATTAGACAGTTAGGTAGTTGGTCTAATGTTCATTTCCATTCCCCTCCGCCGTTTTCTTCCTGTCCCACTTGTAGTGTGAATCGGGTAGAGTTCCTCCTAGCTCATAAAGTTTATCTTTTTTATTAATCATTTCCTCCCGGGTATAGCCCGATGAAGAATATTCCTCCTGCAGATAGATAGCTTCCTCAGGACAGACTTCCTGGCAATATCCGCAATAAATGCAACGAAGCATGTTAATTTCAAACTCCTGAGGAGCTTTTTCAACATGCTCCCTGTCTTCCTCATCTTCGGGAACGGAACCAGGGGTTATCCGAATTGCTTTGGGCGGACAAACAAACTCGCATAATTGACAGGACACACATTTTTCACGACCGTTAGGATCTTTAACCAGTGTGGGAACCCCACGATAATTTTGAGGAATGATGGGTTTTTCTTCGGGATATTGAAGCGTGACTTTACTCTTAAACATATTTGAAAAAGTCGTCTTAAGTCCGGTTACAATCTGGGGGAGGTATGTTCTTTCTGAAAAAGAAAGCGGTTTGCGTTCGAGTACTACAGTTTTGGCCATGGTCAGATAATTAAGCGGGTGGTTGATCAAGCCATGTCACAAGCAAGACATAAAAAATCAGATTGAGCAATGCGAGGGGAAGAAGTTTTGTCCACCCAAGGCTCATAACTTGGTCGTAACGAAAACGAGGGAGTGTCCATCGAATCCAGATAAAGAAAAAGATTAAGAATATGGTCTTTGCTAAAAACCATCCAATCCCAATTAAAGATCCAATCCAAGTCGATGGCCATGGATCAGCAATCCAGGGCAGAAAGTGCCAACCTCCAAGAAAAATTGTGGTGAAAATAGCGGATCCAACAACAATGTGAGCATACTCAGCCACAAAAAATATTCCAAATTTAAACCCGCCGTATTCGGTGTGAAACCCACCCACTAAATCAGTTTCAGACTCAGGCATGTCAAAAGGAAGCCGGTTAGTTTCCGCAAATAATGCGATCAAAAATATAAATGCTGATAAGGGTTGAACTAAAACAAGCCAGGCTCCATTGCTTTGAGAATTCACAATATCAACAAGACTAAGCCCCATTGCTCCCGTTCCGGGTACACTTACCCAGAGAAAAATGGGTAGCAAGGATAGTCCCATAGCTAATTCGTAAGAAATCATCTGTGCCGAGGACCGTATGCCACCGAGGAAAGGATACTTACTGTTGGAGGACCAACCTGCCAACACTATGCCATAGACTCCCAAAGAGGAAACAGCCAGCACGAAGAGGATTCCGACCTCTAAATTAGCGAGCATTAAAGGCACGGATTTTCCTTCCTCCGTAAAAAATTCACCAAAAGGAAGAACAGTCATGGTGGTAAGTGCTGGAACCAAGGCAACAATGGGTGCAAGATTGTAGTATAGCTTGTTAACATGCCCCGGAATTATTTCTTCCTTGAACAAAAATTTTAATCCGTCCGCAAGAGGTTGAAACATGCCCAAACCTCTCAAGAAGCTTCCAAGAAAAGGAATATGACCCACCAGTGGTAACACGGTGCGGTTAGGACCGACACGTCCCTGCATCCATGCACTCACTTTTCTTTCTGCGAGCACAGAATATCCCGCCATGGTCATCACGGCTCCGATCATCAACAAAGCAAAAAGAACTTTTAGCCCAACCATTAAAAGCACATCAAATTCGAACATTTTGAACTAAGCCTCCTGAAGTTGTGGGATGGGTTTGTAATGGAGAGCTTCTTTTTCAACAAATGAAAAACTATCCCATTTCGAACTATCTAACTGTGTGCCTTCATCTGAAATTCGGGAAAAAGTTAAACCCTTGAATACACTGGTTGATGGTTTTCCAATTTCCTTCCAAACTTCAGCAAGGTCGGAGCTCTGTTTGTGTTCGCCCAAAGAAGTAATCAATGAGGCAAACAAATGAAGATCGGGAAGAAGTCCCGCTGGACCCGGCACGGACTGTCTAAAAGACTGAAGCCGGAAATTTCTGTTGATAAAAGATCCGCTTTTTTCGAAGGGAGTGAGCGTGGGAACAACCACCTCCGCCAAATCGGAAGTCGAATTACGATGGGTACCCAAATACACAATCGGAACTCCCTTGAGGCTTTCCGCAGTAACTCCTGAATCGGTCAATTCTTCGCCGACCACAATAAGGGCTTCCACCTGAGATTTCCTGATCGCAACAGAAACATCATTCAGAGATTCTTTGGGATATTTGGTGAAAAATCCAGTGGCAAGGGCACCGCGAAGATTGGGAGTCCGGTCTGCGGAAAGCAGAATGCCGTCGTCCTCTCCAAAATGACCACGCAAAAATTTCTTCGCTTTTATATTCTTGGCCAGTTTATTTAACAGATACAACTCCTCAACCGAAGATCGGCATGATCCGACAACCCCCACTTTCTTGTTTCTCAAAAGATCACCCGCAGCAGAAAGTGCCTCGGTCAGACTTGACTGTTCACCGGATATGATCGGTGAAGTAATTCGTTTCTCCGATTTAACCTGCTTGTACAATTCTCGCCCGCTGTCAGGCATCCAACTATCATTGACTGAATCGTTTCTGCGGGGAGTAATCCGGTAAATCTCGCCTTCTCGGCTTGAGACCAAGGTGTTTGCACCGGCACTGCTTTCAGTGCAAATACTGAAGGACTCTTTAAGAAACCATACCCTCATTTTAAATCTGAAATCCGAACTTGTTAGCGCACCCACCGGGCACAAATCTACCGTATTCAGAGAATAATTATTGGACAATTCTTTGCCTGGGAAGCAGGTAAGAGTTGAAAAACTCCCACGGTCCACAAAGCCAAGCACGTCATCATCGACAACCTCCTGGCAAAAACGAATACAACGGGAGCACAGTATACAACGCTCATCGTCAAGGGTGACTCGTGGGCCAAGCCTCGTTCTCTTAGGTTTCACATTTTTACGCTCTACATAGCGGCTGTATCCGCGACCGTAATCGGTAGCAAATTCCTGCAGTCTGCACTCCCCCGCCTGATCACAAATGGGACAGTCCAATGGATGATTAACCAGTAAAAATTCCATGATCCCCTCCTGCGAATTAGTGACCATTTTGGATTTCGTCTTCACATGCATCCCGGGGGATACATTTGTACCGCATCCAATCACCGGTTTGGGAATCCATCCAATTTTTTGCACCCCGTTTTCATCAAGAATGGCATCACCTGTGCCTCGGTCTCTCATTGGGGTACCCATCTCAACCAGGCACATCCTGCAATTCCCGGCGATGCTGAGCTGTGGATGATAGCAGTAGTGAGGGACTTCAGTACCATGAATTGCTGCCGCTTCCACGATATTGATGCCAGCAGGCACTTCGACATCCTGTCCATCAAGATTAATCGCAACCGTGGGAGATTTACCGTTCGTGCCCATAAAAAATTAGATTAATTGGAGGGAAGGTCTCTTACTTCCATTTTTGGATTTTCCTTCAAATTCTTGACGGAATTTGGCGATAAAACTTTGGGTCGGCCAAGCTGCCGCTTCCCCGAAGGCACAAATTGTTCGGCCCTCAATTTGATTCGCGACTGAGAGTAGCAAATCAGCATCCTCATCCCGGGCATCACCATTGCACATACGCTTGGTAATCTTTCTCATCCAAAGTGATCCTTCTCTGCAGGGGGTGCATTGACCACATGATTCATGTGCGTAAAAAGCATTAATATTCGCCATGGCCTCCACCATGTCAACGGTGTCATCCATAATGATGATCCCACCCGAACCAGACATACTACCCACCGAAGCAGGACCATCAAAATCGAGAGGAATGTCTTCGATTCCCCAATCAAATTCAGTACCGTCCTTTAACTTGCCGGAAAACCTTTCATCTGCCCGTAAAATTTTGGAGGATGAACCACCGGGGATGACTGCTTTCAGGGTGCGTCCGGGCAACAACCCGCCGCATACATCATAAATCATTTCTCCCAAAGTAAGAGCACCACATTCAAACTCGTAATAGCCCGGTTTTTTGACCTGCCCGGAAACACACCAAATTCGGGTGCCAGTGTTATTAGGTTTTCCAATCTTGGAAAATTCTTCGCCTCCAATCTCTAGGATGTGCTTAACATTGCAGAGAGTTTCCACATTATTCACAATTGTCGGACATTGATAAAGTCCAAGCACGGCCGGGAAATAGGGTGGTTTAATTCTTGGATTTGGTCTTTTGCCCTCCAAGGATTCAATCAGTCCGGTTTCTTCGCCGCAAATGTAAGCTCCCGCTCCACGGTGAACCACTAAATCACAGGAAAAAGAGGATCCTAAAATCTTATCTCCACAAAATTTCTTTTCCTTTGCTTCCGCAATTGCCTGCTCAAGTATACGGGCACCTTCGAAAAACTCTGCCCTGATGTATATAAAAGCCTGCTTTGCCTGAATTGCGTACGCCGCAATCATCATGCCCTCAATTAATTGATGAGGGTCTTTGTGCATAATCTGTCTGTCCTTGAAAGTACCGGGTTCCGACTCGTCCGCATTACAAATTAAATATATCGGTTTACCGGATTTTTTGTCTAAAAATTTCCACTTCATTCCGGCGGGAAAACCTGCTCCTCCCCTACCCCGGACACCTGATTTCATCACTTCTTCACCGATTTCCTCGGGTTTCATTTTGAAAGCCTTCTTCAGCATTTTATATCCGCCGTTCTTCAGGTAGCAGCTGATTTTATTGGAATATGTTGGATCGTCCGCGTGTTTGAGAATGATCCGTCTTTCCTGCGGTGTATTTTTTTTGATCATTTCTTACTTGGTGTTTTCGTGGAAGGAGGTTCATTTACAAGTGATTCTTCGTAACTGACAAAATCTCGGGCAGAATTCAATTTTCCTTTCGCGAGGAGGTTGGCAAATTTGACCGCTTTTTTTCCTTCGATATTTTCATAAGTTTCCTCTCCAACCATAACCACGGGACCTTCCCCGCAATCGGCGAGGCATTCCATAAATTCGATTGAAAACTCGCCGTCTTCCCGCACATGCCCCTCCTTTACCCCCAACTTCTCCTCCAACACTTTACAGGTAGCATAAGATCCGCGTAAAGCACAGGGCAGTGTCCGGCATACACGAATATGCTTGTCCGCCCAGGGAGTTTCACGAAGCATTGGATAAAAAGTTATGAGTTCTTTAATATTGATTGGTTGTAATTCAAGTTTTTCCGCAATCCAGGCACATGCTTCATCGGAAATTGATCCGATTTCATCCTGAATCAAATGAATAACCATGAGTGCGGCACTTCGTTTTTCGGGGTAACGAAGAATCACTTTATCAATTTTGGTGCAAGTATCTTGAGAAAGTTCCATTAAATTTTGATTATCGGTCACATTCTCCCATTACAAAATCAAGACTGCCTAGGATAACAGTAATGTCAGAAAGAAAATGTCCAGGAGCCAGTTTTTCTAAAATACTCAAATTACAAAAACTGGGAGCCCTGATTTTCATTCTGTACGGAACTCCCCCGCCTTTTGAAACCACATAGAATCCAAGTGCACCCTTCGGGTTTTCTGCTTCAAAATAAACCTCACCGGCAGGGATTTGAGGACCCTCAGTCACAATCATAAAATTTTGGATCAATTCTTCCATACTGGTCAGAATTTTATCCTTGGGCGGAGCAAAAATTTTCTTTGCATCCTCCGCGTACCATGCTCCAGTGGGGAAGTCCTTTATTACCTGCTTGATAATACGAATGCTTTGAATCACCTCCTCGATCCGGACAAGGTACCTGTCGTAACAATCTCCACGGGTTCCGATAGGTACATCAAAATCATACTGTTCATATCCGGAATAAGGTTTGTCCTTGCGCAAATCAAGGTCTACACCGCAGGCACGAAGATTGGGACCAGTAAGACCGTATGCAAGAGCATCTTCCTTGGAAATTTCACCAATACCCTCGGTTCGGTCCAGAAATATCCGGTTGCGGGTCATTAACTTCTCGACCTCGGCAATAGCCTTGGGAAGTTCATCAACAAATTTGTCCACGCGCTCAAGCCATCCCTCGGGAATATCTCTGGCCACTCCGCCAATTCGAGTGTAACTGGTGGTAAATCGGGCACCGGTGAGCTCTTCAAAAAGCGTGTAGAGTTTCTCACGCTCCGTGAAAGTGTACATAAAGGGCGTCCAAGCCCCTGCATCCATGCCAAATACTCCCATGCCCAAAAGGTGACTCGAGATTCGGGCCATTTCACAAACCAAAACCCGGATTGCCTGACAACGGGGAGGAATCTCGATGTTTGTCAACTTTTCCACAGTTAAAGCGTAGGCAACATTGTTGGCAAGCGGTGCGAGATAATCCAACCGGTCGGTGTAGGGAACGAATTGGTTGTAAGTCATATTCTCGGCAATTTTCTCGTCTCCGCGGTGAAGATATCCAAGGACAGGTTCGCATTTATCAATGATATCACCATTAAGTTCCATGATTAAGCGAAGCACTCCATGAGTGGTGGGATGAGAGGGACCCACATTTAACGCCATCTTATCACCATCTAGCTTCGCAGATGCTTCGGCACCCTGAGCAGCAATATCACCGATCGAAATTTCCTTGGTCGTACTCATAGTGGTTTCTCATTCCTTTCGGTCCAACTTTCATCTTTAGCCCGGGGCTCCGAGTCGCTCACCGGCCCCGTACTCGGAGATACAAATGGCCCCCCCATCATAGGAGCGGGTTCAACTGAAGCCTGAGTAACCTCAACCACATCATCAGCGGGAAGAGGTGTGTCAATCCCAGCCAACGGGAATTCTTTGCGTAACGGAAAATAAGGATAATCGTCCCACATCAGAATGCGCTTTAGATTAGGATGATCAGAAAATCGAATCCCGAACATATCAAATGTCTCGCGCTCATGCCAATTGGCGGCGGGGTACACGCTTGAAACTGAAGGCATCACAGGTTCATCATTATTCAAACATGAGGAATGAACCCGTATGTATCCACGATGGACCAGAGAATACAGGTGTATCACGGTTGAAAATCGGGAATCGGAACCTTCTCCGTGATCAATCGCGGTTAGATCCACAAGCAATTCAAACCCTTCATCACTCTTCAGGGAGGTCAGGAAAGAAAAGAGGTGTTTATCGGAGCATTCCACAGTTAAACAATCTACTGACTTTCGCATTGAAAGATGAGAATGCTTTTTAAGCAGACTGCCGCTGAACTCTTCGTCGATCATCAACTCAGGCAGTACTAACGGTACTTTTTTTGCGGAGATTACTGACGGAAGATTCTTTTCCTATCTTGTCCTGTAATTTCATCATTGCATCAAGTAACGCTTCAGGGCGGGGAGGACAGCCGCTGACATATATATCAACTGGAACAATATTATCCACACCTTGCATTACCGCATAAGATCGATACATTCCTCCTGTGGAAGCACAGGCTCCCATTGCCACAACCCACTTGGGGTCTCCCATTTGATCGTAAATTCTTCGTACCACCTCGGCCATTTTGTAGGTAACTGTACCAGCAACAATCATACAGTCAGACTGCCTGGGTGAAAATCTCATCACCTCCATACCAAAACGTGATATATCATACCTGGAAGCAGCAGACGCCATGAGCTCAATTGCGCAGCAGGCCAATCCCATCGGCATTGGCCATACGGAATGACTACGTATCCAGTTAATCACTGCATCCGCTTTGGTGACAATAACATCACCTTCAACCTTACCATTGTACGCAACATCGCTAGCTGTCATATGCATGTGTTAAAATCTAACCAATCTTTTGAAACAAGCAAACCTCAAAAAAAAAAACAGGCCAAAAAACTTATGATTTTATAAATTCATAATTAGTTTGCTGTTTTTTGATCGTTGACGAACCGAAGAGAAATCGGCAAGAAGTATAAGCTGTTTTTATTAAGGAGAGGTGACAGAGTGGCCGATCGTGCAGCATTGGAAATGCTGTGTACCGCAAGGTACCGCGGGTTCGAATCCCGCCCTCTCCGCCATTCAGCGGAATCTCGATGCAATTAAATTGCTCGAAAAATGCAGAGGTTATTCTTTAAGATTCACGAACGAAAACTTTGGCATTCCCTGAAAAAGTGGCCTCGGCTAAATCGAGCATTGCCGGAGCCGAAATTGCTTCAGCCCCCGCAGATGCGGAAGCCTGTCCCGAAACCAGAATCGCAACTTTACCATAGAGATTAACAGACTCACCATCGGTTGGTGCACTGACTTCTCCTTCGTTCAACCAGCGTCGCAGTCTCATTTGGTCCCATGAATTGTAAGGAGATTTTGTACCAATAAGATTTTCAGCAAATCGCATCGCCGCAGTTTTCCAAAGACTCCCGGAGAGTTCAGGCGATTCCGCCATGATGCCCTGCATGGATTCCGTGGTTAACCAAAGTGCGGTAACCGAAGAATCGGCGACCACATTTGCGGTTCGGGGCACCCCGGCAAGCACGGCCATCTCACCGATTACTGATCCGCGTCCCATGATATCAACCACGATATCCCCGATCGAAACCTTCACACTTCCCCGTGTGATCACAATCATGCCATCCCCTTCACCACCCTGATTCATGATGGTGTCACCGGTATTGTAGACTCTGGATTCTGATGCGTTTACAATCTTCGCAATCAAAGTGTCTGCCATACCTTTCAACCAGTTTACTTCCCTTAGAACCTCCTCCGGTTCAGGAAGCCTCAATTCCAGCGAGCTGTCCATCACATCTTTCATCCGTTCTTCAACGGCAATAATTAGACGGCTCGCTTCATCGGCTTCAAGCATGCCTTCAGACTTCAGTTTTTTAATTGTGTTACGCTCGTGATTAAGAACCGAACGTATTGCGTCCTTGGTCTCAATGCCCACGGTTGCCTCCGGATAGTTTTCATGCATGTTTCGAATAAACTTAAGACCGGACAGACGGTTTTGACGAATTTCATCTTTTAACATCCGCTGGGTTCTTTCGAGTTTTTCGGCATCTCCACTCTCATCCAATTCCTTCGACAAACTGTCCACCATTTTGGCCATGTCCTGTTGAGCAACCACAAAACCCTTTGCGGCATCATAACTGACAGTAATCCGGTCAGTGAAATGATTTTTTAAAAAGGGTAAGTCCTTGAACGCCTCGGTCAGTTTACTGACTCCACAAACTTTCTCCAGATAAGGACGGTCAGTCATGGGCACCTTCCCTTCTAAGTCAAGAAATTCGCTTAGGTTATTGTCCAACTGGGCCACTGCCTGGGCACTCAAAAGTCCAGCCCGAAACTGAGCCCAGTAACTGCTTCTTTCCCTTTCAAGCAAGCGCCTACGGGTTTCTGCAACTGTGTCCATACCCGCAACTTCATCCGCACTTAAGGGATAGGCAACAGGATCCGGTAAATACTTGCGGACTTCCCCCCAATTGGCACCGCTCAGAAAACGATCGTCCTTCAATAAGTCCATTTCCTGCTCACACCCTTTGGCCACATTTCCGGACGCATTGGAAAACATAAGTTTTTTAACTGCCGGTAGTTTAGTCAGCCCAAGATAATTTACCAACGGTCCCACCGTGGTGGCATTGACCAGCAAAGTGAGTAATACAATTCCAGATATCAGAAAAAGGAATTGATCACGAACCCGGGATGAAATCCCTACCAAACTAAATCCGGCAATATTTTCCCCTTCATCGTTCTTGCTTTTCAGTTCAAAACCAGCACCTTCCCCCACCACTAAAATTCTTTTCTTTCCAGTACTGATTGCCTCCTTCAACTCAGCCACCTGCTGGGTTGAAAAACTGCTGGCAATAAGCTTGCCATCCTGATCATACTTTTCACCAAAGAACTTCTTCTTTTGTTCTGGAGTCTGGGAAATATCGATAATCGATCCTTTACGATCGAGTATCGGTGTGGCAAAGCATTCATCTCTCGCAACAAGCTCACGCCAGTTGATATTGGTATTATCCTTGAGACCGGATTCAAATTTAGCCGCGATATCATCATTCAATAAAAGAACTGCCGTTTTCCCTTCTTGGTATCCCGTTCCACCATTCTTAATTTCAAACTTTTCAAATCTGTAATCTTCGGCGTACACAACCAGAGCTAATGCCAGTCCAATTGCACCCCGTAATGCTCCCCACCATACCACAATTGCATCCTTGCCCGGCAGCCCGTAACCGGCTTTTTTCATTAAGGGATAAAAAGTTCCCATATTGATGGCACGCACCAGATGGATACCAACATAAACCAAGGCCAGTATTAAGAAATCCATACCAGTTGGATTGGCGTTTTGGGCAATAACCACACCAACCACAATGAAAATGATCACATTTGCCACGAAAGCAACCAGTTCCCAAAATTCATGCATGAAGTGTTCAACTTCCGGACTGATTCGGGTTCTTCCAATTCCCGCCATTACAATTCCAAGGGCAACAAGTCCAAGCACGCCGGAGACATGAAAGAAATGCTCACAAATGAAAAATACGGCGTAAGAAGTCACCAAAACAACGGTTATTTCAATCATTGGATCATTGAATACTTTCTTGACCCAAAGAATCGCAATCAATCCAAGAAAAACTCCAATTAATCCTCCTGCTGCCCCAATTTTACCAAATCCAATGGCCGCACTCCCGATAAAACTTCCGGTACTGGAAAAAACCTCCGCACCGGTAACCACTCCTATTAATAAAACGAAAGCCACAATCGCGGTGCCATCATTCAACAGAGATTCGCCCTCGATCAAAGTACCCAGCTTTTTACTGGCTCCCAATTCTTTGAGCAAAGCAACCACCGCCACCGGATCGGTGGCACTGACGACAGCTCCAAACAACATGGATGCGAGCCAAATAAAAGCCCCGGCCTCACTGTTCCACTCTGACAGAACACCGCCATCCCCTCCAAACACTTGAATTAATCCCCAAAATGCGACGCCCGACATTACTGTTGCCGTCACAATGCCCGGGCCTGCCAAGTAAAAGGCATTAAGAACCGATTTTTTAAAGGTATGCACATCCAAGGCAAATCCAGCTTCAAAAATTAATATAGGCAGAAAAACATAAAGAATTAAGTGTCCATCCAAATTCCCTCCCCAAGTAATGGCTCCACTCAAAGTATCAACAAATTTATCCCAAATTCCTTCGGTGTGAGAAGCATGTTCACCCTCATGCCCGTGTCCACCATGGGGCCCATATGCCCGGTTAAGGGCACCCATGGCTAATCCAATTATTAAAAGTAAAACGGTGAAGGGAAGTGGAATGCGCTGTAAAAAGTGACGGGTAGCTGCACCAATCACTAAGGCAACAATTAAGAAAAAGAGTCCGTACAGGTAATCATGTCCACCTGAAGAGGCTAATATTAAAGGGGTGAAAGTACTCATAATGTTATAGTTGAACTAAAAATTTGTTATTTTTTCAATCTTAATAATGTGCCCGGCAAAGGCCTTGAATCAACGGGGGGGGGAGTTATAACCGGATTTGGCAAAGAACCCGATCGCATGGGTGACCGACCGAGTAACTCACGGAGAGGATCCGTTTCAGGGATGTGATAAGAAGAACGGTCAATCAAGGAGGTTGAAGCTTCATTGTTGCTGACGGGGATTAAGTTTTCGGTTTGCCCTTCTTTTGCAGTAGTTAAAATTTCGAAAGTATCAGACTCTTTTGCGTCTCCGACCTCAGCGGCATAGCTTTTACTGGTGGAATCTTTCTGTACCCGAGCGATAGAAACAAGCGAATTTTGAAAACTGGTGCTATTTTTGAATGCAGATAACAAAAATGAAGTTTCCAAAACTTTGGACAGGTTAACATTTATTTTATCGCCAAATCCGGATTCCTCAGGTTTCACAAAGATTAATTCACCCGCCAACAAGTCAGTTTCTTTCGACTCTTTTCCCGCTCTCAAAATCATCCGGCCCAAAACGCCAATGACTTTTACTCCCCCATTGGTCTCCACCTCGAGCATGCATGTTCCCACTCCGGAAATACGAAGTAAGGACTCAGGAGATTGAATGACCACCCTATTTCCCATTTTTCTCGATTGGATCATAATTGAACCTTCGTGCAGATGAAGGGCTTCATCCACCAATGAAAATTTTGTGTCCGCTCCAAACCGAAATTGATACCCTGCTGATAAAGTTTCCAATCCGCTTCTTGCTGGTACAGAAATACGATAATCCAAAGGTAAAAAACTCGCTCTCCTTAAAGGTTCGATTATCCCTTGTTCCTTGGAGACGATTGCACCCTTACCGATTTGAGAAATCAACAAATGCCTGCCCTGCCCTGATAGGAAGTAATTAGAAGCACAAAAAATTAAAAATATCCAATAGTACCTTCGCATACCTAATAATCAAAAAGAAGGTTTTCCCTAAGGTCAAACATTCAAAACTGATAATTTCCAGTTATGGCAAAACCGAGATCAAAAGTTTTAGAACTGGATAAACTACCCAACAACTCCTCTCCCTTCTCATTGGTGGACATTTTCGAAAAATTGAGAAAGGTTTGAAACCCGAGCCTCAATGCTAAGGATCAGATTTGCTCGGTAAACCTAAAAGTTTCTAGGCGGACAATGCATTGTAAAATTCCAGATTAATTAAGCTTCGAAACAAGTGTATTTGCAAATAGTCAAGCCCCTGGAAAACATAGGGTTTCTTCTAAAAAAGCCGTTTGATAACGGCTTAGAAAATATTGTTAGATAGCAACTTTGACACCTCTGCGTAAATAAGCGGGTACATCTAAATCCTCTCCCGCATAAATATTTCGGGAAGGTGAATCTCCGAAGATACCCCTCTGGTTCTCAGCTTCCATGAAATCAAATGTGTTTTGGTCTAAAGGCTCTTTTTTATTCCGGAGGGAATCAGTTGATATTTTTTTGCCTGTCTTCGGCAATTTTTTTTCTTTTTTAAGTTTGGAAGAATGAGCGACTTTAGTTTTGGGCAGTGATGTAATCACTTCCTTAGCGGACGGAGCAACATCTGCTTTGGGTGTACCCGCCTCTAGATCGGTTGCCCCCAGAACGGTAATTTGAACTCGTTCGCCCATATTCTCATCCACATGGGCCCCAAATACGATATGTTCACCTGCCTTAAACTCTTCGCGAATCTCAGTGGAGACTTGCTGAAGCGCCGCCATCCCCATACCGGTTCCGCCGGTAATTAATATTAATAAAGCATCGGCCGCTTTGGATACATCGGGAAGATGCAACATGGGACAGAGCAAAAGTTCACGAACTGCCTGCCGGATCGCATCTTTTCCATCCCCTTCTCCATAGCCAAACAAAGTTCTCCCTGCACGCCGGTTAAATGCCTTGCGAAGATGAACAAAATCGACATCGATCATCCCCCTCCGAAAGACCAGAGAACAGATGGCGGAGATTCCTTTACTGACATTCCTTCCGGCTTCAGCAAAGCATTCAAGGGCGGTGGCATCGGCTCCGCCCATTTGTAACAGCGAATCATTGGGCAATGGAACAACCGCGTTGGCGAACTTCCTTAAGTCTGCGAGACATTCCTCCGCCATACTATGCCGGCTTTTTTCCCAACTGAAAGGCAGGGGAGTAAACGCAAAAACCAGTGCCCCAGCCTCTCGTGCCAACCGGGCAATCACCGGGGCAGCACCTCCCCCTGTACCACCACCGAGTCCGGCCAATAAAAAAACCAAGTCAACCCCTTGCAGCTTTTTTCTAATATTGTCTTTTTCTTCCTCCAAAGCTTTGCGGGCTAAAGTATGCTCGCCTCCGGTGCCCATACCACGGGTATGACGACGTCCAAAGGAGAGTTTTTCTCCAGCAATACAATCCGCCAACGCTCGACTGTCCACATCCACCGCTAAGTGCTCAACACTTTGAAAATTATCAAAACGCAAACCATCCACAAGAGAAAGTCCTGCTCCCCCTACCCCTATTATTTTGGCCCGAATGCCAGGGATTTCATTTTCAGGAGAAAAATTAGTTTCTTTGGGGAATAAATTGTCTTGGCTCATTTCGTATTCTTTCAGTTTGGTTACAACTTCAGTGTATTTTATGATTGGGAATCAAGCCCCACCATGGTTCGGAATTTATTAATAAATCCCTTCTCCGCATCTTCCTTTTTGGGACCTGGTAATCCGTGGTCTTCCAAACCGTAGTGTAACAGACCAAGAACGGTTGCATTTTCCGGGCTTGCCAGTTCAGAATCGATTCCCGATGGAAAACTTGCCCTGCGAGTGGTGAATCCTAAAATTTTACTGGCAATCTGCTCCACTCCGGGAAGCAGCGAAGCACCACCTGTAAGTAATATCCCGCCCTTTAATTCATCCGGGTCAAGCAGCCCCTCTAATTCCTTACTCATGATTTCAAATAATTCCACGATCCGGACATGAATCACATCGGTAATTGCTTTTCGGGGAATGGATCGGTCTCCAATTGTTTTGTTCCCAATAATCCATAAATCCTCACCTTCATCCATCGGGTCGAAGACTGCTTTCCCATGCTCGATTTTCAACTTTTCAGCATACGGTTCAAGTATACGCAGCCCCATACTCAAATCTCCGGTTACATGGTCACCCCCTACCGGGATAACTCCAGTGCGGGCAACAAACCCCTGCCGATAAAGGGCAAAATCCGTTACGCCTGCCCCCATATCGATTACCAAGGTGCCCGCCCGTCTTAAGTCTGGCCCAGCCATCATCGTGGAGGAGGCGATGGAAGAAAGAATTAAATCTTTCACCTCAATACTGTAATTACTGATTACATGAAGTGCTAATTCAATGGCGTGATTATCCCCGTCGATTGACCAGTAACCGAGATCCACTTTTGACCCAAACATGCCAACGGGGTCCTGGACGACCCGTCCATCCAACAAAATTGGTCTTCGGACGTGGTGAACATAGGTACGACCTTGATCCGGTTCCTTAAGCTTAGCCTCCTGTGCGGCACGTTGTACATCAGAGGCTTCCACCCGACTGTCGGAAGACGCAATGGAAGCCGAACCGCAAAGTTCATGACCGGTTAAATGGGAACCGGTCTGGGCAAGATAAACCTCATCCACCGTGGTCCCGGACATCTTCTCCGCGTCTTCTAAAGCTGAATGCACGGCAGCGGCCGCTTTTCTAAAATTGACGATTTCACCTTTCCTCATTCCCTCGTTGGGACGGGATGCCATACCGACCACATTTAGACTTCCATTCTCCGCAACTTCACCAATAAGAGCTTTCGCTTTTGAAGTTCCAATTTCGACAGCACCTATAATTTTGCTCATTTCTTGGTATGGTTAATTTTTTATTTTTCGATACGGGAAATTAATGAGTACTCAGCTTTGCGAAAACTGAGCGGTCATGTGAAAGGTCAATCGATTCGACAACTCGCGTACGCCTAAAATCGTTTTCCGAGAGCAGATATTTTAAACGACGAAGCTGATTGGCAAAATCGCGAGGTGCAAAACGCAGATTACGCACTTTTCTTGACTTCACATGAATATGAGCACCCGCATCATCCTGATGAGGTCTCTGATAGGAAATAATCTGCCAGTCCTGATAGAAACCAGGGTAGTCCTTCCGCACAAGTTCAAGCAGCGGAGAAACGGCGGCCACACCCTGAAGCTTTTCGTATCCCCCCCCTTCCAAAGGTTTAAGCATATCCGGTTGTAAATTTAAAAAAGGTAAATGGATCAGACTGGCATGACTGTAGCAGCTACCTTGATAAAGAAAACCGTCCGAAGCAATCAGCCATGTTTGCTCCCCTTTTGTTTTCGATCGCAGGCAAAGTCTTAAAATTGGTTTTTTCTCATGAATTTCAACCTTCAGGGTAGCAGGAAATTGGCGACTGACTTTGGCGAAAGATATTTGCGCCTCCTGCTTTAACTCAGACTGGATTTTTTCAATATCGAGATCCATTAGGGTTCGGTCACGCATGGGCCCAAACCAATTTTTAAACCAATTCTTATGTAAAACACCATTACTCTCAAACTGCAAATTTTCGATTGGTACACCTGCACCGGTTAAATCAATCGGGCCTGATTCCGGCTTTGCCTGTTGCTGTAAAAACCATCCGACAAACCCCAATGCACCCATTGCCAATACTATTCCCAAAAATCTGCTTATTCCCATAAGTCTTTTACGGCGGGCTGCTTTCGAAGCCGGTCGGCGTGATGTCTTGGGAGCGAGGTTTTTCCAATTCCCCGATCGTCCACTGGGGTTCGATTTATTTTTCTTGGTCATAAGCAAATTTTACAAGGTTACAAGTGACTTCCGGCTATGACGATCGATAGCGGGCTTGAGGAGTTCCTTGGCTAATTTCATGAAATCGTAGCCCGCACATGAAGCACTCTTGGGAAGTAAACTTGTTTCGGTAAGACCGGGTAGCGTGTTAATTTCAAGAAAATGGGCATTTCCATCCTCACATATTATGAAATCAACCCGGGCAAAATCCCTGCATCCACATGCATGGAAGGAATTAAGGGCAAAGGTTTTAACTTCGCTTTCTATATCAGAGTCAAGGATTGCAGGGAAACGATACTCAGTGGAACCAGGTGAATACTTTCTCTCAAAATCATAGACTCCACCTTTGGGGATCACTTCAACAATGCCAAGCGAGCAACCGTTGAGTATTCCCACCGTAACTTCGCGCCCGAACACCCTCTTTTCGATCATCCAATTTCCCGGAGTTATTTTCTGAAGTGTTTCACGAAGCTCCCTCTCTCCATTCAATACATAGAGGGCAACGCTGCTCCCCTGATCAATTGGTTTTACCACTAAATCCTGTCCAAGCGATGAAAGTACCTCGAAAATATTCAGTTCCTTCGGATCCTTGAAACTTAACCCCGGTGCCACTCGAACGCTTGCCCGTTCAACCGCTTTTTTAGCGGCATATTTATCCATACACAAGCGACTCGATACTGAGTCGCTGCCACAATAACTAATTCCCTTTTCTTCAAGCAAACTTTGGAGACGGCCGTCCTCCCCAAAAGTTCCGTGAATTGCAGGAAAGACAACAGTTGTATCAGAATCAATTCCGGCAGGTAGCGACTCTTCATTCAATTCAATCAACTCCACAGGGAAATTCTCATTCACGGCATGGGCCAATGCATTTCCAGTTGAAATCGAAACATCTCGTTCCGGACCAACACCACCAGTCAGAATACAAATCTTAAAATCTTTATTATTTTTCATCAAATTCTAGGATAAATATTCGTTCCATGATTTGCCCATCAAAGTTACCTCTGGCTGAAGTGTCAGTCCTTTGGATTCTCGAATCCGTTCCCGCACCCTTTGAATTAAGGAAATTACTTCGTCCGCAGTTGCCCCACCTTTATTGAGGATAAAGTTGGCGTGCAGATCAGAAACCTCCGCTCCGCCTACACGCTCACCCTTTAACCCGTCCTGCTCAATTAAAAACCCGGCTGAGAAATGATCAGGATTCTGAAATATACAACCCGCACTGGCTTCTCGGGGTTGAGACGCCCGTCGACGTTTGGCCAATTTCTCAATCGCTTTACGAATTTCCCGGTGATTTGATTTACCATCTGCTTTTAATTTTGCCCGCAGGGCTATTCCGTCAAAGGCTTCTCGGCAATATCGGTATCCCACATTTAAATCAGTGCCGGGAATTTCACGAATACTGCCATCGGGCAGCAGGAAAGAAACCCATTCAACAAGGTCGAATGTTTCCCATCCCATTGCACCGGCATTCATTCTCAGTGCACCTCCTAATGTTCCGGGAATTCCTTCCAAAAATTCAAAACCCGTCAAACCGTGGGCACAGGCGAAACTGCAAATCTCCTTTAACTTTGCTCCCGCACCGACTACGAGTGCATGTTCAGATCGACATGTGATTTCTTTCCAAAATTCCCCCTTCAGGCGAATGACAAGTCCACCAAATCCATCATCCGGAACAATTAAGTTTGATCCTCTTCCAATCATTGCCCGGGAAATATTAAAGAGGTTACTTGCCTCCACCAGCGACCTTAAATCTTCTGAGTTACTTGGTTCGGAATACCAACGGGCACGACCGCCCACTCTCAAAGTGGTTTTGTTTGCCAAAGGTTCGTTTTCCCGTAGCACAGTTTGATTCGATAATTTATTGTTAAGATAGAAAGAAAAGGCATCTGTTTTATTACCTTTGGCCTTTTCCCACGCTGAAAATCCGTCTGCCCACCGCTCAAGATCTCCGGCACCAATAAAAAGAACTTGATCTTTCTCGGGAGCAATTGGTGTGGGTCCAAGAATATCGCAAAGATGGGAAAAATCAGAAAAGATGCGAGCACGCTGCCTCAGGCGGGGGGGCAGGTAGCCGACAAGACTTTCCACTGACCCAGCTGGGTCGAATTCCTCAAAAGCCGAGTAGGTGGGGAGAAGGTGAAGTTCGTCCGCCTGTGAGAGTTCTTCCGCAAAATTTTTCGCCAATGCATGGGTTCGGGTAAATCGGTGTGGCTGAAAGACAACCTGAAGTGAATGCTTGGGCAGAAGCAAACGACGGCGACTCAAAAAAGCGTTAATTTCAGTAGGGTGATGAGCATAATCCTCCACAATTGACCGCGTATGGCTGTCATGCAAAATCGTTTCCCTCCGATCAATCCCCGGAAAGTCACTGAAATTAACCGCGGATAAATCAACTCCTAAGACCGTCCCAGCCGCGAGAACTGCGGAAATGTTGTTTTGCCTGTATTCTGAAGGATCATTCTTTACATTGAAAGTGGACAATTTCTTTTCATTTTCTGCACGGGCCCATTTGGAAAGCTCAGAATTATCCGGGGTAATAATAGTCGAACTCGTTCTCGAAAATAATGAACGGAAAGTTTCGCCAAGAGACTCTTTTGAATCATATTGATCCACATGATCCCACTCACAATTAAGGGCAAGCGTGACTGCGGGTGAGAAAAAATCTATGGTCCCATCACTTTCATCGACTTCCAATATAAGCCAACTGTTTTTCTCGAAGTGCCCGGGTGGCAGTTGATTGTTTACAAAACTGCCCCCGACTAAATAAGAGCATTGAAACTCAACCTGGGATAATGCCCAGCAAAGCATGCCGGTTGTTGAGGTCTTCCCATGACTCCCAACAATTGCGAGAGTTTTCCTTTTCGCAGTCAAACGCGCTAAAAACTCACCTCTTTGATAGACCGGGGTTTCCATCGCCTGCCAATTCCTGACCAGTTTACTGTCCAGTGGAATCGCACTTGAACGGACTACACAGTCCGGTTTGACTAAAGGGGTTGGTTCACTGAGTACTTCAATTCCAGCATCTACCAAGTGAGATCGTAAAGGTTCGCGAAATCGGTCATCATATGCTTCCACCTGAATTCCCGCACCCTGAAGGTAAAGGGCAAGTGGAGCCATGCCCATACCACCGGCACCCAGTAAAAGTACTCGCTTGGGAGTTTTCATCCGATCATTCGCAGGACTCCACCTTGAATCGGTTCATGGGCGGCACGGTCTTTTAAGCACTGACAGATATCATCTGATATTCGACTGGCAACATCACCACAATCCAAAGCGAACAGATTACGGCGGAGAATCGTGCGGAAATCCTCGTTGAACATAACTTCACGGACTTCGTCCAATAAATTCTCGCTCATGTTATCTTCAGGACACAAAATTGAACCTCCCTTTAATTCCAGAAATTCACCGTTTAAGAATTGATGATTATCTGCGGCAAAGGGATAGGGAATAAGAATTGAGGGAATTCTACAGCGAACAATTTCCGCAATTGCACCCGCACCTGCCCTTGAAATAACTAAATCCGCCGCAGAAAGTACCGTATTCATTTCATCGGTGAATGAAACAAACCGGTTTGTGACGATTTGACCTCCTAATCCTTCTAATTGGACCACTCCGGAACTTTCATTATTCATTCCAGTAAGGCAATAGGTGGAGATTCCTTCAGCAGCAAGGCTCTCCAAATTGTCTTTGACCCACCGGTTTAAAGCAACCGCACCCTGACTGCCCCCTAGCACCACAAGTAATCGGTCATGTAAAGATATACCCAGTTGTTTGCGGGCACGTTCTTTTGGAATTCTCCGAAATTCTTTCCTCAAAGGATATCCAATATTTCGTATCACTTCGGGTGAGATACCATCGAGAAGAACACCTTCAGGGAGATACAACCGGTCCGATCTTTTTGCCAAAAATCGGACTGCTTTTCCCACTGCCCGGTTAGCTTCGTGAATAAAGACGGGAATCCCGCGTGCCCTTGCCGCCATGGCCGGACCGAATGAAGAAAACCCACCAAACCCTACCAATGCATCAGCACCCACTCTCCCAAAAAATCGATAAGAACGAAGGAAAGAAAAAATAAAACCATAGACAAATCGGGCCAAACCAAGAGGGGATTTGATAAGCGGTGCTCCCGGCATGGGTTCAAAACTGAGTTTCGGGTATTTTCGGGAGAGTCGTGAATCAACCGCTTTCTGGCTGATAAAAAGCCAGGATGGATATCCTTTTTCCTCGAGATTTTGGGCAAGAGCAATTCCCGGAGTTAAATGACCACCAGTCCCTCCGCACGCAATGACTACATTTCTCATATTTCCTTGATTTCTCTTGGTTGATGAAGCTTTGGATTATCCCATTTTCGGAAAACATTAATAATGATTCCTAAAAATACGAATGTGACCATGAGGTTGGAACCGCCGTAACTTATGAAAGGAAGAGACATCCCTTTGGTTGGCATTGACCCGGTCACCACACCCATGTTGATTACCGCCTGAAGGGAGATGAATAAAAGTGCCCCCATCGCAAGTAAGTATTCATAAAGTCTGGGAGCTTGCCGCAAACGCCAGGCAACTAATACAAAAAGAAATAGAAAACAAAGAACAATTCCCATTGTGCATATTAATCCAAGCTCCTCACCAATTACAGGGAAAATAAAATCGGTATGTGCTTCCGGTAAAAAATGCATTTGCTGGCGCCCCATACCCAGCCCTACTCCGTTTAAACCTCCCACCCCGAAAGCCAGCATGCCCTGCCAAAGTTGATAAGCACTGTCATTAGCATTTGCCTCTACATCCAGAAACGAGGTAACCCTGCGGATTCTCACCGGATCGAAATATACCAGTACACTGAATGCGGCAATGGCGAGGGTGGCGACGGGTAACAACCATTTCAGACTTGTGCCGGATTGAAACATCAAAGTGGCCGCGACTGCTCCACACAAAAAACAGGTACCAAAATCGGGTTGCTTTAAAATTAAGCCGCAAATTACTCCAATTACAACTGATGGAATAAAAAAGCCGTACATGAACGTCTTGATTTTTCGTTGGTGGGTGGAGAAGTAAGCCGCCAGTCCAATAACCAAGCCAATTTTAGCAAATTCAGATGGTTGAATGCGCATAGGGCCAAGACCAATCCAGCGTTGTGCCCCGTTCACTTTGATTCCCACTCCCGGTACGAGGGTCAGAATCAGACCCACTACGCAAAGGCCGAAAATCCACCATGATTTCCCCTTCAACCAGGCCAAATTCATATAGGACGCATAAAGCCCAATGGCAAAGGACAATCCTATCCAAATAATCTGCTTGGTCAGCAAGGTGTGAGCTCCCATCTTGGTCTTCACTCCTGCACTGAACAGCATTACCAGACCAAGAGTGGTCAGACCCAATGCCACTGCAATCAGGTAAACCGTGGTCCAATTTGTTGGTTTTACAAAATTTCTGCTTTCAACCGATCCCGCCACTTTTCCCTTTCCATTTTCACCCTTTTATTATGCAAATTTTAACCAATCATTCCGGGACATCAATTACCGGTCTTTCATCGATCACGCCTTTAAAAAAGTCCTGCACTCTCGCAGGGTCACTTTCTAATGGAATTTCCTGATCGTCAACTGACTGAGTCGAAGAATCAAATGATGAGTCTGAAATAAGCAGTGATTGACCGATTCTGATTTTCCCCGCATCCGTCAAGTTGTTCAATTCCATGATTTGCTTCACCGTCATACCGTATTTTGATGCAATCCGGGTCAGATTTTCTCCCTTACTCACTAAATGTGTACCCGAACCGCTGGAAGCATTTCCACTAGGCACCGATGTGACTGGCGGAAAAGATGAACCTTTCGGTATTACCAGAACCTGCCCCGGGCGAATAATCGAATTCATGTCCATTCCGTTTTCATTCAGTAATTCGGATAGTGAAACCCCGTGGAAATTAGAAATTTTTGATAAGTTATCTCCACCACGTACAGTATAAGTCGTGGATCCCTCTGGGACCTGAATGGAAGGTGTAGCAACCGCGGAAACAGGTGCAGCGTTCGCTTCCCCTCCTGGAATCATGATCTCCTGTCCTATTTTAAGCTTTGAATCCTTTGATAAATTAGGGTTTGAACCAAGGAGTGTTTTCAATGTCATATTCTTTTTCCTCGCTATCCCCCATAATGTGTCACCCTTTGCAATTTTATAAACATTGAGGTTTTCAGGTCGCAGGTTCAAAGTATTCGATATATCAGCTTCGCCTCCTGGAACGATAATAGAATCAGATGAATCCGGTTCGGCAGGTTCACCAGGCACAAACAGTTCACCCGCAATGGGTCGGGTCGGTTCCTGCAGTTCTCCCCCAGGCTTAGCCGGGGTAATTGAATCTGATTCAGAAATCCCTTCGTTAAAAGAGCCAATTCCCTCCTGTGTTTCCTCCTTTTCTTGCTCAGGTTCAGCCGGCTTTTTTTTGTCTACGGTCTGACAACCGGGTTGAAACATAACGAGTAGAATTACTCCCACATGCAGCGATAAAACAATTCCAAATATTTTTGTGAGTTTCATGGTTTTTTTTCCTTATTAATGAACGAAATCAAGCGAGGTATTATGCGTAGACATAGATGATATTTTCTTCAAATCCAAAACACATTTAACAAAATAATTTCCGCGGTCAGAGTAATTCTTAAAACAGTCAAAACTGGCAAATCCCGGACTGAACAAAATATCAGTCTTCTCGATAACTGCAGAAAATGCTTTGCTCACGGCTTCTTCAAGAGAATTACAAAAAGTGCCTGGAAGACCGTTTGCTTGAAAAGCTTTGACCAAGCTCTTTCCACTTTCTCCAAAAAGAAATGCTTTTTGAATAAGTGGTTTTAATTGATCAGCCAACCCGCCAACCGTTCCTCCCTTCGAACGCCCACCTCCGATCCAAAATAAGTTTCCACTAAAATTTTTACACGCCGCGATTGCCGATAAAAAATTTGTTGATTTTGAATCATTCCAAAATGTTGCATTTCCAAACGATTCAATTTTCTGGAGTCGGTGAGGCTCAGAAATATAAGAATTCACTGCCTGTAAAAATTGGTTCTGACTGATCCCCATACTGGAAGAAAATTCTCGGGCGATTGCCATATTTTCAGCCTGGGGATAGGTGGATAAAAAATGTTCCCTATTTACCCTCAGGGGCACCGCTTGATTCCGACGAATGATTTGGGTTTGAATGGGTAAATTGTGATTAATTTTAAGGGCAAAGCGGTGCACACTTTCACCAATCATAACCTGTCCATTCTTTACTAATTCTAAAAGTTTTGCTTTCGCATAAAAGTACTTCTCTTCTGTCCCATGATGATCAATATGATCCAAATCAAAATTGGTCCACAGAACACCTTCTGGTTTTAAATCGACCATGTCCTCTGCCTGAAATGAACTGGTTTCAAGGAATATTGTAGCATCCGAACCAAGTCCATCTGCTACTGCCTGACTTAAGGGTAAACCTACATTTCCAGCTGCTACGGCGGGTCTATTTACTGAGTTCCACAAATGTGCAAGGAAGGTTGCCAATGTGGTTTTCCCGTTTGTCCCAGTCACTGCAACAATTTTTGCATCCGTGAACTTGGACCCAAACTCGGTTTCAGTAATTACCTTCTTTCCGCACTGTTGTGCAATTAATTTCCATGGATGTTCTTTCTTAAACCCCGGACTGCATACTATAACTGAGCAACCACGTGCCTCCTCTTCCGTGAAGGCACGCCCTTGCTCGTCATAGATCACATAATCCCACCCCAGTTGTTTCAGCAGTGCCACTACTCCGTTTCCACTAATACCCGCGCCCAATATTGCAACTGGTTGCTGTTGCCATTGCTTCCAATTTTCACTCTCCCGCTTCATCCTATCTTAACTTCAGGGTTGCCAACCCGATAATTGCGAAAAGCAAAGATAAAATCCAAAATCGAATCACCACTTTTGTTTCCTTCCATCCCTTCAGTTCGAAATGATGATGGATGGGAGACATTAAAAAAATTCTTTTTCCACGGCTTTTGTACGAGACAACTTGTAAAATTACTGAACCAGCTTCCATTACAAAAATCCCCCCCACAATAATGAGAGTGAAAGGTTGATGCACCATCAGCGCGATAATCCCAACCAAGCCTCCTATCGCGAGGGAACCCGTGTCCCCCATAAACATCTCTGCGGGATGCGCATTGAACCATAAAAATGCGAGACTTCCTCCCAGCAGTGCTGCGCAAACCACCGATAATTCTCCGGTCCCAGGAACCCAGCTGATTCGCAGGTATTCTGAAATCACAAAATTTCCCGAAGCATAGGACATGATGCCATAGGTCAAAGCCACGGTGACTGTGCATCCAATTGCCAGTCCATCTAAACCGTCGGTCAAATTGATTGCGTTGCTTGAACCAGTAAGCGTGAAAAGAAAGAGCACGAATGCAACCAATACCGGCATCGAGGAAAGAAGCACATCTTTGTAAAACGGAATCCACAGTTCGAGCATTTTGGTGGGACTTCCAACCGCTTTTTCCTGAACCCCTGTTAATATCCCACCCAATGGACCGAGCAACAAAACAAGCGCTATCGCGGTGGCAAAGAGCTGTCCGAGTAGTTTGTAGCGCCCGGGCAAGCCCTTGCTGTTTTTTTTTGAAATTTTCAAGTAATCGTCTGTAAACCCAATGCAGGTTAAAATTATGTAAACGCACATTGCAGTAACTACATAAATGTTTGGTTCCGCCCATAAGATTGTTGAGAAAAGAACCGAACCAAATATCAAAAGTCCTCCCATTGTCGGAGTTTTTGCCTTGGCTTGATGTAATTGAGCGAGTTCCCCCACTTCGTCTTTGTCCCGAAAAGCTTGCTTGGCACCAAATGATTGCAAGGCGGAAATAAGTTTTGGTCCTAGTACGAAACCAAATATTAGTGCTGTGATTCCGGCAAGAATCGAACGAATCGATATAAACTGAAACAAACGGAGGGGACCCAGCCAATCCTCCCCAAATTGAAGATAGCTTAACATTTTTCATTTCTCTCCGCCTCATCCTCCTGAACGGCCCAACTGGGAAGCAATTTCTCTAATTCATACGATCGGCTACCCTTGAACAGAACCACTCCGTCAAAATCCTCAACGACTGAAATTGCATCAATCATTTCGTGCAAGACTATAATCTGGTTCTCGGAACACCCGTTTTCAAGTAATGCGGGAGCCATCCAGGCAGCTTTTTCGCCTATCAATATTACCAAATCACTATCTTCGAGCTGGATACAACCTCCAACTTCTTCATGCAATTCAGGACCTCGGTCCCCCAATTCTTCCATTCCGGCAAGAACATATAACTTCGGTTCCTGTGCAAACCTCGTTCTGAAGAAATCAATTGAATCTTTCATTGATTCTGGATTGGCATTGTAACAGTCAACCAAATAGGAACGCCCCCGGCCTTGAAAGTGTCTTCCTCTCAAGGCCGAAGGGCGAAATTGGGGTAGGCGTTCAGAAATTTTTTCGACAGAAACACCGAGCTCTAATGCGGCTAACACTGCAAGTGCGGCATTTTTTCCCATTCCCTTGGATAACAAGGGCACGGGAAAGGAAAGAGATGGGGACCCGCGCCGCCAAAGCCTTAGCAACGACGAGTCCCCGATCTTGTTTGTTTCAGTCCAAATGGAATAAAAGACTTCATTAAATTCTAACTCTCTTTGCGGTTCACCTTCACGAAGCACGATTGCACCCTCACCTTTTTCATACCGATTTAAAAACTTTTCATATTTTAAACAGTCTTCCGGGAATATCACCGTTCGTACATTAGAGGTTTGTGAAAATAATTCCGCTTTTTCAGATGCGATTTTTTCAATTGTTTCCAATCCCTCCAAATGAGACGGTGCAATTACAGTCACCACAACCAGATCCGGGGAAATTGTGTTCGCGAGCATGGACATCTCGCCAATCTGATTGATTCCCGCTTCAACCACTGCATATTCATGTTTCCCGTTATCGCATCGTAACAGGGTCAAAGGGACTCCCAAATGATTATTGAAATTCCCCTCAGTGCAAAGTGCCTTGTCCTCCCCAAGTAGTAAACCGAGGGTGTCCTTGGTTGATGTTTTTCCGCAACTTCCGGTAATTCCTACAACCGAGCCCTTAAATTTTTTACGATGCTTATGGGCAATATCGTGAAATGCAATGAGTGAATCCTTTACCAATAACTGGGGTAAGGGAACATTCAGTTTTACCCGTTCTACAATACTGCCAGAAGCACCGTTTTCCTTTGCAGAAATCAAAAAATCATGTCCATCCCGCTCTGCGGAGATTGCCACGAATAATTCGCCTGAATTTATTGTTCTGCTATCAATTGAAAACCCAGAAACTGGTTCAATGGGCTTTTCTTTCCATGTCCCACAGGACCAATTTTCCAATTCATCTGGATCGAAAATTGCCATTACACAGCCAACTGTTTTGCGCTTAATAATTCACCAGCCACTATCCGGTCATCAAAAGGAATTGCAGTATACTGGACTTCCTGGAAGGTTTCATGCCCTTTTCCCGCAATTAAAACACAATCTTCCCCTCGGGCTGTATCCAAAGCCATGCTGATTGCTCTTCTACGGTCATCGACAAAGTAAACTTTTGAACTCTTCGATATACCCTTACGCATATCGTTAAAAATACTGTCCTGGTGCTCAGTTCTTGGGTTATCAGAGGTTGCCCAGACTTTATCGGCACCCGCACAGGCAACTTTGGTCATTTCCAATCTTTTTCCTTTATCTCGGTCCCCACCACATCCAAATACCAAATGCAGTTTGCCCTTCGTACACTCGCGTAACATACTTAGTGCATTCCTCAGTGCGTCGGGGGTATGCGCATAATCAACCACCACCTTGTATCCCTGTCCCCGATCCACGGATTCCATACGCCCATCAACTCCTGAGAAACCGTTTATTTTATGGATTGCCTTGGATACATCTTTTCCGAGTGCATGAACGATAGCAAATGCGGCCAGAACATTCATTATGTTATACCTTCCTAGCAACGGACTTGAAACCACTGTAGATCCAAACGGTCCTTCTAAAATAAATTCTGAACCAACGGAAGAAAGTGAGATATTTTTTGCCCTGAATGTACTATGCTCATTTTCGCCGAATGATAATATGTGCACCTGAGGCGGTAATTCATTCATTAATCTTTTACCGTATGGACAGTCAGCGTTTATTACCGCAACTTTTGGCAGAGAACCATTTTCACCATTAAATATCTTTCGTTTTTCACAAAAATAATTTTCCATATTCCCATGATAATCAAGATGATCTCGGGTGAGGTTTAGAAATACCGCCACTTCCATATTCATCTCGGCGACCCTGCTCTGATGGATGCCGTGAGAACTCACCTCCATAACTGCTTCTGAACATCCAGCCGCAAGCATACTTCGTAGTAATGGATAAATGTCAGAAGCTTCAGGAGTAGTCTTAAAAGAAGGGACATCCCGGTCACCAAGGTGATATTTTACCGTTCCAATAAGACCGACCGGTCGGCCTGCTCTTTCCAAAAGATGTCGTACTAAAGTGGTAACAGTTGTTTTTCCATTTGTCCCGGTTACCCCAATTACATTGAGCGTCTTATCCGGTGATCCGTGATATCTTTTGGCAAATTTAGCCAATGCGAGTCTAGGGTTCTCGGTCTGTACAGAGGTTATACCCTGTGGAAGATCAATATCTTCCCTATTGGAGATAATTGTTTTGGCTCCACGGCTGATGGCTTCCTCTAAAAAATTATTTCCATCCGTACGCTGTCCTGGAATGGCGAAAAACGCGGAACCTGGTGTTACTCTCCGGCTGTCCGTGATTAAATCGGTTATTTTTGTACTTAAACTACCTTGTGCTACATTTACATTCTTATCAGATAGATCTTTTAACATACTCACCCTACCCAACCGATTATGAATATCTTTCAAAGATTGAATTTTTTCTTTTTTACTTTTCATAAATGTTATTACTGGAAATCAAAGTGCCTCTTTATTTAAGATTAAATTGGAGGCTATATTTACCTCTTCTTTATTAGGCTCGATACCCAAGTAACTGATTATTTGTTTAGCTACATTTTGGAATGCAGGTGCAGCCACGCTTCCTCCATAACCAAGCATGCCATTTTTCATCTTTGCTTCATCGACCACAACCGTTATTACAATTCTCGGTTTCTGTGCCGGAAAAAAACCAACAAATGAACCTACATGATGATTCCTCGAATATTTTCCATCTACTAGTTTTTGTGTAGTTCCAGTTTTTCCCGCCACATTAAATCCCTCTACTCTTGCTTTTTTTGCTGTTCCCTCATTAGAAACGACACTGACGAGCATTTTGGTTAGTGAGGATGCGACATCATTGTCAACCACCCGCCTTACCGCTTTTGCGTTAAAAGGAGTAACGGTTTTTCCCTCTTCATCAAACACTCGATTGATAAATTTTGGCTTCATTAATACCCCACCATTTGCAACTGCTGACATTGCCGTGTGCACTTGCATCGGAGTTGCACTTACCGCATGCCCCATGGGCAGACGCGTGATCGTTAGCCCGTCCCAATTTTTCGGATGATGAAGCACACCTTTTCGTTCACCTCCAATTCCAAAATTTGTTTTCTCCCCAAATCCAAATGCCCTGCAATACTCATACAGCCTTTGAGATCCAAGTAAGATTCCTAGCTGTGCCGCACCACGATTACTTGATTTTTGAACCACTTTTTTAACACTTATTCGACCCAGTGGATGATGATCTCCGGGTAACCTCATCCGCCTGGAGCCTCGTTGAACAGAAGAAACCGAGCAATCAATTATATCATCCGGAGATATAATTCCATCATTCATACATCCGCTTACCGCTACTATTTTAAAGGTTGAGCCCGGCTCGTAAAGATCTGAAAGTGCCCGATTCCTCTGACTCGATAATTCTGATTTATTGTAAAAATTTGGGTCAAAATCAGGAACATTTGCCAGTGCAAGAATATTTCCGGTACGAGGTTCACTTACAATCATACTCGCGCTCAAGGGATTATATTCTTCTACAATTCTGGCTAGTTCTTTTTGAACCATATCCTGAATCATCCAATCGATGCTTAGCTCAACATTAAGCCCGTTTTGAGGAGAAACTTCAAGAATTCTATGTTCTGGCATTTCCTTCCTTTTCCCATCCTTTTCACTCTCTTTCCATCCGTCCTGACCTTTTAGATAATAATTTGCGAATCTTTCCACACCCATCGTCGCCAGTCCCTCTTTGTTTAAATATCCAAGTAAATGACTTCCCAATCGATTCCCTGGATACAATCTTGAATGCTTGTAATTTCCGTACACACCGCCCATTTTTAACGACTGAATTTCCCTGTATGTACTTTCATCTACTTCTCCTTTTAACTTAACCCAGCGGATTTTTTTAATTTCACCCTCAAACTCAGTGCCTTTTTTGATTTTTTTTGAAGCCGCAATTTCAATCTCCTCGAGCGGTATATCCAGCAACTGCGAAAGCTCGGCAAATTTCTTGTAGTCGTCCTCCCCCACTGAGTATGGATCCATGCCCACATTAACTACTGAGCGGGTAGTCGCCAAAAGATTACCCTTTCGATCGACGATGTCTCCCCGCCTTGCCTTGAGTGTGACAAAGTTTTTTCGTGCACTTTGAGCAAATTGCGAAAAGTCACTCGACTTGAACACCTGAAGGTAAACCAACCGTCCCCCCAGCGAACAAAAGGTTATAGAAATAGCAAAAAATACAAGGTAGAATCGAAAAGGAGAAATAAAAACACTCTTCATTTTACCGCGTCCCGGCAAATTCTCCCCGAATCTTATAACCCCTATTTTCAACCTCTCTCAATCGGTGGGTCATATCCAAATTGGAAATATGATACGTATTTCTTGCAGGCGGCATGAGAAGCCTGCCTTCTACCATAACTGCAAGCGAAGAGGGTCGCAGTGACTTTGAGCGCTGCCCCCTTAACTGGGCTACCTCACGACCCACAATTTCCATCTCCCCCTCAAGTTGACCACAATTTCTGGCCACTGAGGAGATTTCCATACGAAGCCAAACAATGGACAAAGCACCCCCCCCGAAAAAAAATAACAGGGCCAAAGCAATAATAAATATATACCGGTTTACTCCTTTTCCTTTCAGATTAATCATAAGCTGGGCTGCTCCAGTTTTTTCAAAACACGCAGTCGCGCCGAGCGACTTCTTGGATTATTTTCAACCTCCTCGACTGAAGGAGAAATTATTTTTGTATTAAGCATTTCCGCACAGACTTTTCGCTCGTCAAGAACACTTCTGTCCCAACGACTAACTGGACGACCCGCCATTTTCCTCATAAACCTTTTAACCATCCTATCCTCAAGGGAGTGGAAAGATATTACCGCGAGCACCCCTCCTACCTTCAGTGCACGAAACGCCTTGGGTAATGTCATCGCAAGTGCCTCCATCTCCCCATTTATAGCGATCCGGATACCCTGAAATGTCTTTGTGGCCGGATGAATTCTCTGCCTCACCCTTAAGCCACCAACTGCCCCGGCCACCAGTTCAGCCGCACTCATTGTCCTCTGGAGCACACCCGTACCCCTCGCTTCAAGGATTGCGTTTACCACGCGACTCCACCTTCGCTCTTCCCCGTACTCCCGGACCGCCCGAACCAGGGACTCACGCGATGCGGTTTCAAGAAAATCCGCCGCACTCTGACCCACCCTCGGATCCAAGCGCATATCTATCGGTGCATCCAGTCTAAATGAAAAGCCCTTCAATGGCTCCATTAATTGAAAGGACGAAATCCCTAAATCCATAAGGATACCGTCAAAATCTTCAGCGGATGAAACTTCATCCATTTTCTGAAAACTTAAATCATGAAAAGTGAATCGCTCGCCAAAGAGGCTGGCCGTTTTCTCGGAACGGGTGCCCGCATCAGGGTCACAATCAAACGAAACCAGTTCCGTTTCTTCATTCGCCGCCAGAATAGCCTCGGAATGACCACCTCCCCCATAAGTAAGATCTGCAAATCGTCCCCCTTTTTCAGGCTGAAGAAAGCCCAAGCTTTCCTCAAGTAAAACTGGGACATGCTTTACCATGGAGGGGGAACATACAAATTCAACAGCACCACAATACATCGGAAAAAACCAACCCCCTCAATTGTACCTTCGAACGCACCGAATAGTTCTGCCTCAACAATTCACCAAAAAGAGAAACGCGAAGGAATTGGGGCAGTTCAACACAGACTCCCTTAATGTGAGTAACCACCCTAAAAGTTACCCACTGAATGTGTTTTAGAATCATAACCCCAACTCCTTCATCGCATCAAAAATATTTCTATCATCAGTCTGGGCACGCTTGCTGTATTTCGCTTCAGACCAGATTGCAAAAGCGGAAAAATTTCCCACAAGCACGGCTTTACCGGTAATTCCAGCATGCTCTAAAAGCTTGTCGTTTAAGTTAATTCGACCCTGCTTGTCACAGCCAAATGAATCGGCCTTCGAAAACAACTCCATTAGTAAAGCTTGAGCCCGGACATCACTAAGACTTGCCGCTGCGACTTTCTCTTCCAAGCGGGAAACCATTTTGGGAGGATAAACGGTTATATATCCCGATGGATTCGGTAAAGCCAGATATGTGTTATCCCCTCCGGAGATCCTCCATTTAGACGGAATGGTTACACGCCCCTTCGAGTCGAGTGCATGTATAAACTCTCCGACAAAATAGGTTGTGTTATCTTCCGCCATTATTAATCCAATTTTTATCCACTAAATTCCATTCCTACCCATTTCTTGCCATTTTAACCCACTATGGTCAAGTTTTTTTTATATTTTTTTATTTTTTGCGAGATTTACGGTTCACATTTCGTTTTAATTCCCCTACCACCAACAGATGAATTTTTACTTCTAAATGAAGAAGGTCGGGAAAATTAGGGCGGATGAACTAGTCGTAAAGCTGGGCTTATGTGAAAGTCGTACCCAGGCTCAGGCCAGTATTCTCGCTGGGCAGGTTAGGATGGGCACAGAAAAAATAGACAAGGCCAGCAGAATGCTCAGCCAAGAGAGTCTGTTAACCATCAAACGCCCCCCTCCTTATGTGGGTCGGGGTGGACTTAAAATGGAAAGTTTTTTTAAACAATTTCCCTTGAGCGTACAGGGTCTTGACATCCTTGACCTTGGTGCTTCGACGGGGGGCTTTAGTGATTTCCTTCTTCAGCAAGGTGCCCAATCGGCGACTTGCGTTGATGTCGGGCATGGTCAACTGCACTACAAATTAAGAACTAACCCCAAAGTCACCAATTTGGAAAAAACAAATCTTCGTCATTTAACCCCGGAAAAACTCCCGCTTTCCCCCTTCCCATTGGTAGTAATGGATTTGTCCTTCATCTCCCTTTCGAAAGTCCTGGTTCGGGCATGGAGTTTTTTATCAACCGGGGGCAGTATGATTGCCTTAGTTAAACCTCAGTTTGAATGCACCAAAATGGAGGCCGACCGTGGACGTGGAATTATCAGGGACCAGTCTATTCAGCAGAGAGTCCTCAAGGAGATATCAGAATTCGCCAATGATTATCTCACTGATTCCGAGCTTTATGCCCAAACGGAATCAAGCCCAAAAGGAACGGACGGGAATCTTGAATACTTTCTGGCCTGGAAAAAGAGCGGATAATTAATTACTGGAATTTTTCGCGAGTTCCCGGTTAAGTAGATTTTCCAAAATCAAGTCACGATCAAGCTCTCCCCTTGAACGCTCAATTTCATCCACACGGGTAAAAATATCTTCTTCCTCACTCTGCTTAGCCTTTAAAGTGTACACATCCTCCAACTTGACAAATACAACCGTATCCTCACCTCTTTCCAATTCAGACCATCCTTCGCCAAGCTCCAGGTTCGGACACGCATTTGCAAGCTGTATCGAAAGAGAACGGTTGCGGTTCTCGTCCTCCTGCTTGATTCGTAAGTCATCAATTGCCTGGTCAAGCACTGACTTTCTGGAAATTTGCGAAGCGGTGGCATTTTTATCTCTCTCCGCTTTCGAAATTTCTTCTCTCTCTTCCTCAAGCTTGCTTAGACGGGATTGGATTCGCTGATTTTTCGCGTTATACATGCCTTCCAATGCAGATAAACTTTTCCTGTCGATTGTAATGTGTTTTCCACGACCGAGTGCTTCCTGAACATCTCCGTCACCCTGAAGCAAGGAGAGAGTTTTTTCCGCCCACCCGGTGAATCTGTCCGACCGGAGTTGCGTTGAATATTCTCTGTACAAATCAGCAAAAGATGCATTTTGGAACTCGCCCGCTCCCTTTTCAGTTTTACGGTCCAAAACAAAAACCGCATAACCATCGCGAACGATTCGTGTCGATTGAGTAAAGAACAGTGTCTCGTTCAGCATCGAGACTTCCTCGAGAGGTTCACGGTTGCTCCTTCTTTCACTCTCCCTTCGTTCAAGTCCGAGAATCGCACCCTGAACCGACATATCTCTGGTTGCAAAAGATATTTTTCTTTCTTTCCCCCCACTCTCCTCGAGCAAGGATTTCAATTCGACCGAGTTTCTACGCTGAATGAAATTGGGATACTTCGACTTTATTTGATCACGCAGTGAATTAATTTGGTCAAGAAATTTCAACGAGGCTTCTTGGGCCAACCCTTTAGCCTCTCTTTCGGCATCCAAACGGTCTTCCTCAATAATCCGCAGACGAATTTCCTCTTTAACCTCCTCGAAAAGGCTTTCTAAATCTATACTTTCATTCACTTCGCCGTCCGGGGTTGTTATAAAATCTAGTTTTTCTTCACTTTGATTGTTGTCACTCTCACCCTTTGGCCCTTTTTCCCCCTCCGGTAAATCGACGGGTTCAGGAGCAACTGGAACCGGTTCAAATTGATCACGATTCAAGTCGAAATAAGAGCGAAGTCTGGATTCTTGAGGTTCCGGTGGCAGAGAAAGATAATTACTGAATGGAAAGGTAACCATCGTGGCAAAGGTCCTTGCCGGTTCGCTAAAAACTGGATCGCTCTTCCGCTCCTCGTGGAAACTCCTGAGCTTCTCTTCCAAAAGAGCAGTAATTTTTATTCTTTCGGTCGATGAGGAAAACTGAGGTGTCTGCCTGGGAAGTTGATCCAACCGGGGAGTAAGAAAAACTGCATTCTTCGGACCTGCCTGAAGGTCAAATTCAAATTCTGGCGTTTGCAATGCCCGCATTAAGTTTTGTATCGTTCCGGCAATCTGATTTCCCAATTTCACCTGAATATCACTTGAATTGAGCTCGGCGTTCTCAACAAAAACGAGTTTGCCTGATTTTTGACCGTAGGAAAAACTGATGAAATCATCCGCAGCCGGTTGTTCAATAAATGAAAACTTCTGGATTTCTGCATTGCTGATGTTTAAATCAGCGGATTGTAGAGATAATAAACCCGCTTTCCATGCAAACTGGTCCCTGAACAAATCTAATTCACCTTCTTTCTCAAGAGTAAACCCTCCTTCCGAGTAGATTCGGTCGACTTGATTGGCACGGAAATGAGCAAACAGAGCGGATTCCACATATATCGTCTTTACTCCCTGTCGTGTGCCGACAAATTGTAATGCACGCGAACGATTCTCGTCGGTCGCCAATGCAGGATCCAATTCACGCACATAGCGGTTAAATCCATCGTTGATTCCAGGGTGGTTTTCAGAATCGCTTAAATAATTCCATGATCTCGCCTGTCCTTCCATGACGAGTTTTGCCCGGATTGCGGCTTGGGAAAAAACCGGATCATACCCACCAGACCTCGCAATCTCCCGGGCCTTAAAGTTTTTGGGTAAATTTGGCCATGATTGCATGAAACTGAAAAGCCTTTGAAGGGCTGAGCGATCAATATCTGCCTGATTGGCCTGAAATGCCGACTGAAGTTGTAATTGTAAAGATTCGAGGAACTTAGCATCCGCCTCTTCCATGCTTTCTTCCAAAGGAGGAATAATGGCGCCAAAATCTGAAGCGATGCGATTTTCAATTGAGAAAAAACGCATTTCATCGGGATCATTAAGATCAACACCATATAGTTCTTTTTTCTCTTTGTTTGGATCGGGTAAGAGATCAAAAACGGATGCACCCTGGGCAAGGTAGAGCACGAAAGAAATCACCACTACGAAAAGCAGGAGAACAAAGACGAATTTTCCTTTTTTCGAAATAAAATTTTGTAAGGCTGTAATCATAGAGCTTGGTATAAATTAAAAGAAAAGAGCATGACCATCATAATCAATACGTCAAACCTTTGAAGGTTCAAAAAAAGCTTGTTTATTTTTTTCTCAGAAGCGGACGGTCCGAAAATATTAATGAGCTCATCCAACTTTGCCGCCGGGATCCATCCTCATTTAAAAAAGGGCGGATTATAACCATTTTCTCGAGAACTAGATCGGAACTTCCACCCTTTTCCCAGTGCAGAAAGTACTTGTAGGTCTCAGGGGTAATGGATGAACCCTCTGCGTTTTCCTCCTCCAGTTTTACGCTCACAGCAATTTGATCACCACCCCACTGCCATGTTCCGCTGTAAACCTGATCTTTCCCAAAAGACTCAACCCGTACCTTGTCCTCTTCCTCGAAAAACATTTTGATGGGATATGAAGCTTTGCGTGATTTCCCTTCATTCCGCATCATTAGAATGGGACTGCCGTCATCGTTGCTCAACCCGTCCTTAGTCTGAAAAGCAAACCTGGCCCCTTTCTTGATCAGAAAATATTCAGACGGCTGCTTACCATCTTCGAAAAATATGCTTTTGTAACCATCCTCCACTTTCCATTTCCCGGTTCTGACCACCTCCTGCATTTTCGGATGCTGAAAAGTGAGTCTGGAAATTAAACCATCGGGAAGCTGTCTTAAAATGACCTCAATTTGACACAAATTCCCCTGAGTTGTCAGGGATGCCTCGAAGACTTCATGCACCCAGTCCTTGATTTCCCCTTCAAATCGGCCCGATGGATCCTCCTGAAAGCAAGAGACCAAAAAAAAGCTCATTGCAAAAAGGATCGGGACTCTCTTTTTGGAGATCGTCTCTTGGGGATTAAGCATAGGGAGAGAGTAAACGGAAAAAATTTCTTTTATTCAATCATTTCCCCATTGGAAACAATCAATTTTTTAAGTTCACGATGATAGAGGTAACTCCCAAGCAAAAAACCCACGGCAAAAAACAGGGACCAACGAACCCCGTTTTTTTCATCCTTGGCAAATAGAAGCTCTGATTTTTTGATTTGCCCAAGGCTCGATTGAATACGTTCCTCCGGATAAAGTCTAGGGATCCCATTACTGGACATACCGGGAACATAAGTGTGCTTCGAATCCTCTCTTTTAATGAGCAGAAGGGCGTCCTGCTTCCGGTCATATTCCAGATAGTCTTTCCAGATAAAATAGTCCTCATCAGAAGTTTTACCTTCTCCAATAAATTGCCAGAGTTTCTTCCCGCTGGCTTCCTCCCTACTTTTTTTAAAGCGTTTAAATTTAAGTTTGAATAATCCATCCTCCTTACTCCATTCTCCGACCACATCCTGCCCGCCGTTCCCTTCTTCATCGTAATTTCCCGGTACGATACCCCAAGCTTGCCCACCGAAAATTCCCGCTCCCATCTGATAGCTGTCAAGAACGCCTTCAAGGGAATATTCTGTCCAAGGGGTGGGAAAAAGATAGAGATAGAAGGAATAAATTAAATAAAATGCAAAGGTCACGCCTCCCACCAAAGCGGTAATTCCGCGCTTCATCTTCAAGGTGTTCACCTTTTCATTCAGCTTAAATTTCAATTCTCGCTGCAACCGGATTTCCTCCAAATCAAAGGCAGAATCTTCAGATGACAATTCAACCTTTACCCCAAATCGTGAAATATCTCCGATACGAGGCAAAGCTTCCATCGAGTGGGCACAGGATAAAAAAGGGGCCATGCCACCCGATCCAATCGCCTGATTCGCCCATAATTCCCACTCTTCCCAGTCATGATTGGAAGAGTCACCTTGTTTGACGGTTTCGATTATCCATAGCATAATCTTACCGACCGCAAACAGATCCCAGCTTTCCTCGGGCATTTGCATGGGATCGACTTCGCTCGGACGAAATTTCTCCCCCTCCTCAAAAGAGGTCCGCCCGTCCATATTCATCACCGATACTTCTTCTTTTTCCTCCTCGGACAATCCAAAAGGGGTAAAAAGATTTAACCGGTACAACCCAAACTCCGTAATGAGACTTTCCCATTGACCCTTGTCATTTTTTTGAACCAGTACATTGGAGGGTTTTAGATTCCCGTGGCAAACTCCGGAGAGGTGGGCTTTATATAAGCCCTGATGAAACGGGATCATCATTGATAACAACTGATCCGGAGAAATTTCGGCAGGTTCCAAGAGACATAAATCCTCCAAAGTCCTGATAAATCGGGATTCCGTTGGGTAATCCTTTGCTCTTTCCTCGTTTGATTCTTCTGGAACCTTGGCTTCCAGTCCCGCCAACCAGGGATAACGAATCCAATGCTTCCATTTGGTGACACCCGCAGCCTGAACCGGCCAAATCCCCGGACCGTCCAATTGCTCCATGGCCTGCACCTCCTGAATAAAATAATCCTGAAATCCCTTCCTCTCCGAGACCTCCCTTGGAATTAATTTAACATAAAATTCACTCCCCTTAATTTCCCCTTCCGATCCCTCGCAGTGATAGCTCTGACCGCAGGAACCTTCGCATAGCCAGTTTAAAATGCGGGTCGATTCAATTCGGGTTCCTGAGGAAAGCATGGCTGGGATCTACAGTTTCATTCCTTGATAATTACCCCCATTTCAGTTTGTTGCGTAAAACCCGGAAATGGGAATGATCCAGGACTTCCAGAAGCGGAAAATTCTCACGGGCCAATGTAATTTGAACCGGAAAAAGCGGGGTTTCACTGAAAGCGGGCTGACCGTCCGCCGACACAAAGGGTTCGTTCGAATTCTCGAGGGCGGAAACTTCCAGAGTGACTCCGGCAGGAAAAACTACGCTCCGGCTGGTAAGCGTGTGTGCTGAGATTGGAGTCATCAACACAACCTGTGCATCCGGATGTGCTATCGGGCCTCCCGCTGCCAAATTATATGCGGTTGAACCTGTGGGAGTGGAGAATACGATTCCATCACATGCATAATCAGCAACCCGCTCCTTTCCAACATGCACCGAAAATCGGGCGAGTCGTCCGTTACTTCCGCTTTTGATTACCAAATCATTGAGGGCAAGCTTGGATTCCCCATCCACCTCCTGATAAGCAATCATACTCCGCTGTCTGATCTGATATTTTCCGGAAAAAAGTCCGGGCAAACTCTCGGCCATTTCTTCCGGCGAAAAAGTGGCCAGAAAGCCAAGTTGTCCGTAACGAATTCCCGCAACCGGTACTTTATATCGCACCGCCTCCTCCATCATGCCAAGTAAAGTACCGTCTCCCCCCACAACAAAGCAGGCATCAGTCCCTTTGATAAATCCCGGCTGACAGGGGAAATCAGAAGTTGTGATTGTTGAAACTCCGTTCTCCTTGGCAATTTGGGCAAGTGCCAAAGCCAGTTCTCCGGATCCGGGTTTCGACGCATTGGTTACGATTGCTATTTTTGTGAGGGGTTTCAAAAAACTACATTTTATGGTTTATAATTCAATTTTTTATACTCTAGCCAAAAAGTGGTGAATCGGTCAAGTGTCCGAGTGCCAATTCAAATCTTCCCCAGAAAGTTTTTGTCCCACTCGGGGAATCAGTCGCTGATCCGATGGATAATATTTGCGGAACCATTTTCTTTGCTTGGAAACCAATTGCCTGGTCGATAATTGAATTGCTTTGGCAAGGTCATCTTTACTGATTTCCCCACGGATGTAAGACAGGGTTTCACGATAACCAATCGAGGAGGATGCGGGATAATTTTCCGTCAAACCCATTTTCATTAAAGTTTCCACTTCCCCGATTAATCCCTCCGAAATCATTGATCTTGTCCGGGCCTCAATCAAAATTTCTATTTCCTCGTCTCGGCGGTCAAGCAGGCAGGTCTTCTTTTGAAAATTTTGATAGGGAGTTGGTTTTTTTTCAAATTCCTCTTTTAATTCCTGAATGCTTAATCCGGTGGCGGTGCATCTTTCCAAGGCTTTGATCACGCGTACCGGATTCGCCTGGTCAATTTCTCCCAAGCCGGATGGATTCATCTGCTTAAGCTTTGAAATCAAGCCAGTCAGTCCGTCATTTTGATACAGTTCCTGCACATTTTGACGAATGGTTCCGTCAATCACCACCTCATCCACCACCGCAGCAAAAAAAGAACGCAGATAAAAGCCACTACCCCCAACCACCAAAATTTTCTTTTTTCTCCGGTAAACCTCGCTCACGATTTTCTCCGCATAATGTAAGTATTGCGAAACATCGTACCGTTCGCTCACCTTTGAAAGGTCCAAACCATGATGCCTAACCCTGCGTTGGTCCTCCACTGAAGGCTTGGCCGCACCGATATTCATTCCGCGATAAAGGGCGATCGAATCACAGGACAGAATTTCAGCCTGATTGGCCTCCGCCCAATCCAATGCCACCGATGACTTTCCGGAAGCCGTTACCCCCGCTAAAAAATACAGGGTTGGCTTTTTTTCATTCACCTGGAGAACTGAAAGGGGAAATTATTTTTTACCCAGGACGCTTGATAATTCCTCAGCCCGCGAGCCAATTTTCTCCACCATTAATTCTGTATTTCCCAAGTTCTCCGGTATACAGTTGACCAAGGCACTTCCGACCACTACTCCATCCGCCACCCGCCCAACTGATTTCGCCTGTTCTTGGGTTGAAATCCCGAATCCCACAACCACGGGAAGATCGGTGTATTTTTTGATCGTGGCCACTCGTTGATCCAGATCCTCGGCCAGGTCCTTTCGCTCGCCCGTCACTCCTGCCCTCGAAACATAATAGATGAATCCGGAAGAACTCTCCACAATCCTGGGAATCCGGTGCTCGGGAGTGGTGGGGGCAATAATGAAAATATTTTTCATTCCCTTCTCCCGGCAACACTCCACCAGCTCTTCCGCCTCTTCCGGGGGCAAGTCCAGGGTTAAAAGACCATCCACTCCGGCTGAGAGGGACCGGGCCACATACTCCTCAATCCCTTGGGAAAATACTAAATTATAGTAGGTGTAGAATACAATCGGGACTTCAGAAAATTTTCTTATCTCTTCCACCAGTCGAAAAACATCGTCCTGTCGGCATCCAGACTCCAAGGCACGTTGGGCTGCCAGTTGATTAGTTAAACCATCTGCAAGTGGATCAGAGAAAGGGACTCCCAGCTCCAAAATGTCCACACCCCGTTCAATCAACGCCCTGCAAACCTGTAAGGATGTCTCAAAATCCGGATCACACGCACAGACATAACCCACAAAGGCAGCACGCTCTTTTTTTTGGCAGCTTGAAAAAAGTTTCGCGATTCGATCAATAGTCTCCATAATTATACGCAATGCATCTATTCTCATCAACCGACCGCTTGGCAATGGAAAAGCTATCGGAACCGCTATTTATTTAAGTGATTTTCCTTTACCGCATTCTTTATCCCATTTTATTTTTTCTTCTTTCTCCCTATTATTTGAGAAGAATGATTAAGCGCGGGGGGTATGGGAAAAAAATCCTTTACCGCTTGGGACTGTGGCCAAAATTGCCTAAAAAAAATTCCGACCGCACGCGTATTTGGATCCAGGCAGTAAGTGTGGGAGAGCTTTCTTCGATTCACTCTCTTTTGGAATCTTTCTTTTCCAATCCAAAAATAGAAGTGGTTCTGAGTGGCACAACCAGTACGGGGCAGCGTCTTGCCGGGCAAAAATACTCCGCCAAAGTTCTGGCTCACGGTCCTTTCCCGCTCGATTGGTTGCCCTTCTCATCCCTTAGCTGGTCAAGGATTCAACCCGACCTCGCTCTCTGTGTGGACAGTGAACTCTGGCCCGAGCATATGAATCAGGCAAAAAAAAGACGCATTCCATTCTGTATAATCAACGCCAGGTTGTCGGATCGCTCCTTTGCCCGCCTTCGCTCCCTGAACATCTTTAAAAGTTTACTCATTCCGAACAATTTAAATGTGCTCGCATCATCAGAAAAACAACTGGAGAGATGGACTCAGATTGGCCTGCCACATTCAAGGGCATCCAGCACCGGGAATCTAAAAATTGATATCTCCCCGCTCAACCCACTTGATTCTTCGAAAGTAACCGAACGTAAAATAGAACTCGGCTTTCCTCCGCCTTCAGTAGTGCTGGCGGGAATTTCAACCTGGCCGGGGGAGGAAAAATTTTTGCTGGAAGTTCTCAAAGAAATCCGTGAATCCAATATTGATGCGAGACTTCTGCTCGTTCCCCGACATGCGGAAAGGAGGAATGAAATTGTCAATACCTTGGCGTCTTTTTCTTTTTCATTTCAGCAAAGAACCCGTCCGTTGAAGCAAAATTCTGATACAATTGTTTACTTGGCTGATACAACGGGGGAACTGGTGTCATTGATTGAATCCGCGGATATTGCTTTTCTCGGAAAAACTCTTCCACCAAGGTGTGAGGGACAAAATCCAATCGAACCGGTTTCAATGGGGCTTCCTCTTATTATTGGGCCCGCCTGCACCAATTTTAAGGAGACTTGCCAGGAACTCATTGAATGCGGAGCCGCGAGGCAGGGAAACTCTCTTCCTGAGATAAAGCGGTTGATCCATGCCCTTGTGCAAAATAAGGAGGACAGAAATCAAATGAAAAAAGCCGGTTTAAAGTGGAGAAAGTACCAGGGCTCCCCCACGCAGAAGACAAAGCAAGAAATCGACAATTTAATTAGTGCCAAAAAACTGGCTGCGTAAAGCTTGAGTCAGGGTTGAAAAGGAAAATGGGGCGACAGACCGGATTCGAACCGGCGACCCTCGGCACCACAAGCCGATGCTCTAACCAACTGAGCTACTATCGCCATCTCCGTGAACATTTCTAAAGAACTCATCTAATCAGTCAATGCGAAACCATCGGGCAATGTGGTAAGCTTTCTTGACCAATGCCTGCGAAACAGCCATAAAAGACCCTTTTTTTAATACTATGTTACAAGCCGGAATTGTAGGACTGCCCAATGTGGGGAAAAGCACCCTTTTTAACGCCCTGACAAAAAGTCGAAAAGCGGAGGCCGCCAATTATCCTTTTTGCACGATTGACCCAAATGTGGGGGTGGTTCAGGTACCCGACGACCGCCTGGCTCAGTTGGCCAAAATTGTCGGCACCCAGACAATCATTCCCGCCGCCATAGAAATGGTTGACATTGCTGGATTGGTTGCGGGGGCAAGTAAGGGAGAAGGACTTGGAAATAAATTCCTGGCCAATGTACGGGAGGTCGATGCGATCGTTCATGTGGTGCGATGCTTTGAAGACGATGACATTATTCATAATATGGGCAGGGTCGACCCGGTCAATGATGCGGAAGTAATTCTGACCGAACTGGTGTTAGCCGATGCCGAATCAGTCTCCAGCCAATTACAAAAAAATGCCAAAAAAGCACGCGGAAATGATAAGGATGCTGAGGCAAATGCCGTTCTTCTTGAAAGACTGGTCCCTCACTTGGATGAGGGCAGGCCCGCCAATCTTCTTGAAATGGATGAAGAGGAACATAATCGACTACAAAGCTTCTGCTTATTAAGCGCTAAACCGATGCTTTATGCCTGCAATGTGAAAGAGGATGGACTCGCGGATTTTTCGGGCAATCCTCATGTTACCAATTTGAGAAACTGGGCGGCCGAACAACAGGATGCGGATTCATGCGTGATCTCCGCTAAAATGGAAGAGGAATTAGCTGAATTAGCACCGGAGGATGTGGCGGAATATTTGGAGGCCATCGGAGTTTCTGACTCCGGAGTTTCCACTCTGATTCAGTCTTCTTATGATCTTCTCGGCCTGGCCTCATTCCTCACCGCCGGTGAAAAAGAAGCCCGGGCATGGACTTTCAAAAAAGGAATGACTGCACCACAGTGCGCCGGGGTAATTCACACGGATTTTGAGAAATCATTCATCAAGGCAGAAATCGTTTCCTATCCTGAACTTCTCGAAACCGGTTCGATGCAGGCGGCACGAGATGCTGGGAAATTAAGACTGGAAGGAAAAGACTATATTTTTGCGGACGGTGATGTCACCCTCTTCAAATGTAATGCCTAATTTTAGACGCCAACGCTTGCTTATAAAGTTAATTTTCATAGAATAAGTATCTTTACTTTATCCTCTCTGAATGGAGTGCGTTTGTACTATGCTTCTTTTCCTGCTCAAAATTTTAAAACAAGTTTTTGCCCGACCCATCCTTCAGGCATCATTCTTTGGTTTTTTTTGCTCCTGCTCCGAAAAAGCCGAAATTAAGTCCTATTCAATACCTTCTGAATATGACGGTCCGATTGTATCGTGGGTACTCCCCTCTGAATGGGGAGAAAACCCGGATCTCTCCGGGCCCATGGCAGGTTCTTTTCATGTCAAAACAAAGTCCGGACCAATAGGTAGAATCGGGGTAATGCCATTTCGTCAGCAGGTCTCCACTCTGGATGTGGCCAATATGTTCGGGCGGGAACTGGGATTCCCTTTGTTTAATGAGGAAACTCTTTCTCCCTTTGTGGAAAAAAAGAAGATTGGGAACCGTACTTTCGAATGGTTAATTCTCGAGGAAAAAAACAGTCTCACCCTTTCCAACCCGAAAGTGGCATTGCTCGCACTGCTCCGTCAGGAGGGAGAAACCTGGCTGTTTCCTTTTATTGCAGATCAACAACTAGTTGCTCAGGAATCCGCAAATTTTGAAAATTTTCTGGAGACCTGTATCCTACGCCCCGGAAAAGAAAGACAAATTGTGGCCAAATCTTCCCGCCCCGCCCCAGCGGTCCGTAAGCCTGCCCCACCCCTATCAAAGAAAAACCCCTGGAAGTGGGAAGTTCCCGAATCCTGGGATGAAGGAAAAGTGTCATCAGTTCGTCTCGCCAGTTTTTCGGTGTCCGGCGACTCGGGTGAGGCACTTGATATTTCGGTCACTTCTTTCCCTGGGGATGTCGGTGGATTACTCGCCAATGTTAACCGGTGGCTTGGTCAGATTGGACTTTCTCCGGTTGGTCAGGAAAATCTAAAAAAATACTGCTCTTCCCTTTCTTTTGCCGGACATTCCGGTCACATGGTGGAAGCTTACGGAAAAGAGCAGGGATTGTTTGCCGGCGTACTTTTCCTGGAAGATGAATCCTGGTTCTTTAAACTTCAAGGCGACCGGAAATTAGCCGAACGCGAAAAAGCTAACTTTTCGCAATTCCTTCAATCAATCACCTCTCCCCAATATCCCTGATTACTATGAAAAAGAAATCAGGTCAAAGTTGGAAGGAAGAGTCATTTAAAGAAAAATTAGATGATTCGGTTACCGAGAAAAGAACAGTAAGGAAGAAAAGTTCCCTTGCTCAAAATAGAAAGAGGTTTTCTTTTCTCATTCCGTTTGCCTCCCTCCGACTTACTATAACCCTTCTAAGCCTCTCCATGATTCTGATCTTCGTGGCCACCCTTGAACAGGTTCGAATTGGAATTCGTGGGGCATTGGCAGAATATTTTGAATCTTTCTTTGGTGTATGGTATTACCCGGAACAATTTTGGGGCGGAGAACTGCTTCATCAAATTCCCCTGCCCATTCCCGGAGGCTATCTTCTTGGGGGCTTACTCATTCTCAATCTGAGTGCCGCCTACATTGTCCGCTTTCAGTGGACTGGCAAGAAAATCGGGATTCAGTTAATTCATCTCGGAATCATTCTCCTCCTCATTGGACAATTAGCCACTCAGGCCATACAGGAGGAATCCAGAATGCAAATTAATAAAGGTGAAAAATCAGATTTTATTGAGCGTTTTCACGGAGTGGAACTCGCTCTTCGTGATGTTACGGATCCCGCCATTGAACAGGTGATCACCATTCCCCAGGAACTGCTCAAGAAAGGTGGCCTGATTTATGATCCTAAATTACCTTTCAAACTCAAAATCCATCACTTTGGAGTAAACTGTGATTTTGATTTTGCGAAGAAGGAGGAGTCCTTATCCGATATCTCACAGATCATTACCCGCGGGGTGGGTAAAACAGCAAAGCTCAACATTGTGCCTAAGGAGGAGGACTTCAGTAATGACGCACTCAATTTTGGCTACCTTGCGGTGGAACTAATAGACGAAAAAGAAAGTTTGGGAACATGGCTAAGTATTTCGAATCCCGGAGGAAATATGTACTGGAAAATTATGTATCCCAAACTTGCTGACCTTGCCTTCCAATCAGTGCGTCACAAGGGGAAATTATGGGGCATGACCCTGAGACAAACTCGAGAATATTTACCTTACTCCATCGAGTTACTTGATATTAAAAACGAATATTATCAGGGCACTGAAACCCCATTTAATTTCGAGAGCGATATCAACCTGCATCTTGAGGGCAACCAGACACGCCGTGCTCTCGTGTACATGAACACACCTCTACGCCATGACGGAAAAACATTTTATCAATATCAAATGAATGACGCCGCTAATTACACCGTTTTTCAGGTTATACGCAATCCGAGTTGGCTCGTGCCATACATTGCCTGTATCCTCGTGTCTCTTGGCATGCTCTGGCAGTTCAGCTTTCATCTTTTCCGTTTTTTGAAGAAAAATTCGGCTCAACCTAAAAGTGCATAAATAATGTCTTCCCCCAAAATATACGCTTTTTTGCTCGGTAGTTTCATACTCCTAGGAGTCTATGTTTCCTTCCTTCCCAATTCTTGGACAAATGCATCCTTCTTTGACTTCTTTAAGGATGAAAAAAGTAGGGTTGATTCGAACATGGAGTTCGATCTCGAGGCCTTTTCCCGAGTACCCGTTCTGCGTGGCGGCCGGGTAAAACCCCTGGACAGTGTTGCCCGAAATATTCTGCTTGTTCTTCGAAATAAGCGGAGTGCACTGCGGATTCTTGAAGATGGGGAACAGACAAACCAGAAAATTATCAACATTCCACAAAACGGAGTTGAAACGAAAACTGTTGAGGTTCAAGCGATTGACTGGCTTGCTCAGGTTCTATTTCATCCTGAAAAAGCGGATAACCTCAAGACATTTCTGATCGACCACGATCAGGTGCTCGGTTTGATTAACCGCAAACTTCTCAGTGATGGTAAGTTTTACTCCTTTAACGACCTCAATCCATTTCTTTCCAATATCGACTCCTCGGCCCGAAAAGCGGGTGAGGTGGATACTGAACTCAGGGACAGCTTTCAGCAAAATATTATCGAACTGTATCGTTCAATTCTGATTTATAAAAAACTAAAGCATTCCCTATCCCCTCCTTCCCCTGCTGAACGACCGGAGTCCCTGGCCCAGTTAGGAGTGACGGATCTCGTATTCAACCCCGACCGCGACAAAGCGAGAAGCGAGGAATATTTCCGCTTTCGTGAACTGACTGCAGCTCTGTCCAAAAATCCGACCGCGGTCAAGTTAGGCAGCGATGAATTTGCCAAGGTTGTATTTTTTGTCGACCGGTACAATCAGGCGAATCTATGGACCGAGTTCCTTCCCATTCCTCCGGTGAAAGGAGATTCCAAAGGTGTATGGATGAAGGTTACGGAGTCTCTTGTAGGTTCGGAGCCTCTGGACTCGAAACAAAAACAAAATATGGATCCTTCCCGCTTCGCCTCGGTTTTACGGGAATTACTTGCTTTGGATGCCAGCACCCTAAAATCCAGAATTGAGTATATTCGGGATAATCAAAAAATGGATGCCGCCGCTCTTTTCGCAACCCAGTACGCAGAGGCCATTAAACTGAAAAAAGGAGTGGACCCCGTGATCACTATTTACGAGGACATCGCAACCGCTTTTCGGGAGGAAAATTTCAAGGAGTTCAACGATCTTATCGGTCAGGTTCGTGATCTCACTGTCCGACGGGCTGGCTCCAAAGCCGACACCCTGCACTTCGAAAAAGTGTTTAACGGATTCGAACCATTCTACCGGAGTGCTTCCGCCTATGTGTTCATTCTCGTGCTTGCCTGTATATCCTGGTTACTGGCTTCCTTTGGGGAAGCAACTAAGAAAATGGTGACTATGCTTCGCAATTCCGCTTATTACCTTACCATCATTGTTTTGATTTGTCACACATTTGGATTGGCCGCACGGATGTATATTGAAGGACGCCCGCCGGTGACCAACCTCTACTCTTCGGCTCTGTTCATCGGTTGGGGCTCCGTTTTACTTTGTCTCGGCACTGAGAAATATGTCCGGTTGGGAATCGCCTCGGCAATGGGGTCATTAATCGGTTTTGGTAGTCTCGTTATCGCACACAGCTTAAGCCTTGATTCTTCCCTCAACCCATCCGGTGACACCATGGAAATGATGCGAGCCGTGCTTGATTCAAATTTCTGGCTCGCCACGCATGTGGTTATTATCACCATAGGATATTCAACCACTTTTCTCGGAGGTTTTTTGGGAATCGCCTATGCACTTTACCGATTCGGTATTTTTATAATCCCTCAGGGCAACTTGCTTGGCAAGCGCCTCCATGGTGCCGAACGGGATACCAACCGTATTCTCGGATCAATGATATTTGGAGTGACCTGTTTCTCTCTGTTTTTTAGCCTTGTAGGCACTGTGCTCGGAGGAATATGGGCAGACCAGTCATGGGGACGTTTCTGGGGATGGGACGCAAAAGAAAACGGTGCCCTGTTAATTGTAATTTGGAACGCAATTATCCTTCACGGTCGCCTTTCCGGAATGGCCAAAACGCGGGGTATGGCCGCACTCTCGATTTTTGGGAATGTCGTCACCGCCTGGTCATGGTTCGGAACCAACATGCTCGGAGTTGGCTTGCACTCCTACGGGTTTATGGACAAAGCCTTCAATCCATTAATGTATTTTTTCGTTTCGCAAATGATCTTTATTTTGATCGCCTACTTCCCCGCCGGAAAAGCTCCCGTTAAACCAATACCTAGTTAATCGCTCGGGGAGTCTTATCGAGATTTTCCCGTAAGACCTTCAGCACTTCCTCCACCGGTCGTCCAAAAGAACAGGGAAAGGCAATCGGCTTCTCTTCCAAGCCTCGTAAGCTGAGTGCTCTCTTTTTCAAATTCACCATGATTAATAGTCGCCCGGCATAGGCCTCCGTGGAAAAACTCTCGATTTCTTCGTGACGGTAATGCTGCCTTCTCCACCACCCGCGGTAGGAGTATCCATCACGGTTAATCAATAACCTGGACCATTCAAAAATTTGATCGAGCAGATTAAACACTCCGAGCAGAAAAAAAACAATGGTCCCAAGCCAGCTGAAAAACAGACCGATGTAACCAACCATCGAGAAAAAAGCCGCAGAAATTAATAAAAACAAGGTAAACCCAATCTGCCTCCAAGCCACGGGTTTGATAATAATTTCCTTGTCCCCTCTCTTTGATCTGACTTTCACAAATGAGAGAAATTTTTACAGATAAACAGCGCTTAAGAAGGCCGGAGAGTCGGAAAAAGGATCGTGTCCCGAATATTAGCTGCCTTGGTTAAAAAGATAACCAAACGGTCGATGCCCATTCCCATACCTCCCGCAGGAGGCATCCCGTGCTCAAGGGCAAAAAGAAAATCATCATCCAATTCCTGAGTTTCCTCTCCCGCCTGTTTCATAAATGCATCCCTCTGCACAGCTGGATCATTTTGTTCAGAATAGGCGGGTGCGATTTCCTGCCCGTTTATGCAAAGTTCAAAAACATCAATAGTACTCGAGTCCTCCTCGGTGATCTTGGCTAATGGGCAAAGTTCCCGCGGAATATGAGTGACAAAAGTGGGTTGCACCAAAGTGTGTTCAATAATCTTTTCAAACACATCATTAGTCACTTCAAAATCCTCCAGATCCGGGTCCACATCAATTTTAAGTTCCTTCGCTTTTTCCAGCTTGGCGGATTTTGGCAGTTCAAACCAGTCTGCCCTGCCCACCGCATCGATAATTAAGTCTTTGTATTTCGCTTCGCGCCATTCACCGGACAGATCAATGATATCGCCCTCATTGCGCTCCAACTGCAAAGTGCCCAGTGCCCGTTCCGCAACCTGCTGAATCAGGGACTGAGTCAATTCCATCATCCCCCGATAGTCCGTGTATGCCTGATATGCCTCGAGCATGGTAAACTCAGGATTGTGCCGACGGGAAAGTCCCTCATTCCGAAAGACCCGGCCCACTTCAAAAACACGATCAAATCCACCCACCAGCATTCTTTTCAAATGCAATTCCAATGCGATCCGCATATTGAAATCACAATCCAGGGCATTAAAATGAGTTTTAAATGGTCGGGCTGCCGCCCCACCCGAAACGGCCTGTAACATCGGAGTCTCCACTTCCATGAAATCGCGGTTCCAGAAAAACTCCCTGATTTCCCGGATAATCTGGCTACGGGTCCGGAATCGCTGCCGCGATTCCTCGTTCACAATCAGGTCAAGATAGCGCTGACGATAAATTTGATCGTTATCAGTCAAGCCGTGCCATTTCTCGGGCAATGGCCGAAGGGCCTTGCTGACCAGTCTGTATTCTTTGGCCCGAACCGTTACTTCACCGGTCTTGGTACGAAAAAGTTTCCCGCGAACTCCAATAAAATCTCCAAGATCCAGTTTTTTAAAGGCAGCATATTCATCATCTCCGATCTCATCCTTTCTCACATATGCCTGAATTCGGCCATCCCGGTCAAGGATCTTTAAAAAGGATGCCTTTCCCATTAAACGAAAAGCTACGATTCGACCCGCCACGGAGACCTCTGGACCTTCCTCCAAGTCCTCAGTTAATAGTGCCTGAGCTTCGGTGGAAGTGTGCGACTGTGACCAGTTCGCACGAAAAGGATCGAATCCATTTTCACGCATCTGTTCAAGCTTGGCTTGTCGTACGGCAAATTGATCACTCCCATCGAGAGGGGATTCAGGTTTTTGGGTGGTGCTCTGCTTGTCTTCGCTCATCACAAAAGGTTAGAAAATGTCTGTTATTATGAAAAAGAGCAATGGAAATCCCTTCGCGGAAAGGAAGAAAGAATTTCATCAGGAAACCGGTACTTTTGCTAAAGCAGTCCGAAATCCCAGATTTCGAAATCGATGGTAAAGTGAATTGGTTGAGCGGGTCGAAGACTGACATTCATCGGCCGTTTTCATGTACCCCCCACCCCGGCTAATTCTAAACTCATCCTGCTCGCTGTCATTGAGCAAAGTGTTCACGAAAGAATTCCCCACCCATTCACGCACATTTCCATAAACATCATACAAATTCCAGGGATTGGGACTTTTTAATCCAACCGGATGAATTTTCTTTCCACTGTTCCCACGAAACCATGCGTGATTATACAATTGATCTGGGTTTTCTCCAAAATAATAGGTACTCGATGTCCCCGCCCGGCAGGCGTATTCCCATTCCACTTCAGTAGGTAAACGATACTCATATCCAGGGGGCAGCGTGGACTGTGAAGACGATAAGATTGATAAAGCCTTACAAAACGCAACTGCATCCAACCAGGATACATTATTGACCGGCAAATGATCACCGGAAAGATTGTTTTCCGAATCCGTAAAACTTGGATTCGCACCCATGACTTGCAGATAAACCTCCTGGGTAACCAGATACTGTCCCAGCCAAAACCCATTCTCCACCTCAACCACTCGTTGTTCTTCCGCGTACGGCACCCAGATAGAAAGTTTCCCGGGAGGAATCCAGGAAAAAGTTCCGGCGTAAAAATCATCGTGATTTTCGTGGGGAACATCACCGAGCTCAGGGATTTCTTCGTTGATTGAAACATCAAAGGCAAGAGGATGCCTCGTTTTTCCGCGCCCCGGTCGGCCCCTTAATTTGAGTGCGGGAGGTTTTTCAGGAACATAATCAGCAGATGGATCAGGGGTTTCGACTGGTTTTATTTTACTTAATTGATCCGTTCTTTCCCGACCCATGTCCGCTCGGTGGAGCCCCCTTTTCAGTTGGGACATCCATACACGGTCCCAGGATTTCCACAACTCTGCCCCGTGATCAAACTCATTAACTTCCGTACCGGTAAGACTCGAGCTTTCTTCAAGTTTGGACTGTTCGCTCAATTTTTCGAGCAGGGTTGAGCTCGCTTTTCTCTGCCAATTTTTTTCTGATACAAAAACGGATTGAAACTGCTGTAAACAAAGAGACAATCCTGCCGGTAAAGTGGTGTCCTCCAAATAAATGGTAAGAATATCCTTGTTTTCACTGAGGGCGTATCCCACTTCGCTCTTCACAAACCGGGAATCCACCGAACGGGGCGAAACGAAGACCACGAACATCGAAGATCTTTTGATTGCATGAGCGATCTCTTCCACCCATTCACCGGCTGGCTGAATTCCCTCGTCATACCACATATTCACTCCCGCTTCCCTGAATTCGCGCATTGTCTGATACACCGGAATTTTATCCGCATGAGCATAGCTGACGAATACATAAGGTCCTTGACCAGAATAACTTTCAAAGGGTTCAGGTATGTCCGCCGAGGAAATCATGTTATTTTCTCTTATCCTTCATACCGGTATCCGGTTCTTTGCAGAATATAAATTGGGTAACTCCCGAAGTTTTTAGCCAGTTCCAAATGTCCGACATATTCGAAATCAAATCCTTCGTGTCCAAAAGAAAGAAGCGCGGCCACCGTTTCCGATACAAAAACAGAACCGGGCAGAACAATTGGCTCTATACGGGCTGCCTGATTGACATGGTTTCCAAAAAAGTTCAACTTTCCCAAAATTGGGTCAAATTTTTCGTATGCCGGTCCGGCATGCATTGAGATCCGCACTTCCATTCCCTTCATTAAGCCGAGTTCCGACCAGTCTCCCTTGGAGAAATAATCCCGTAGTTCAAGGGCCAACTTCAGTCCGTCCTCCAACTTGTCAAAAACGGCAAAAAAACTGTCTCCCCATGTATTTACAAAAGCAGGAGCCGATGATAAACGTTCGATAATTTCCGATATCCCCCCGAGAAACTTTTCCACAAATTGAGGAGTCATGCTTTCATCCAGTCGCGAAAATCCTTCCACATCCGCAAAAAGCATTGTTTTGATGGTGCGGGGCAGTGCTTGAACCGGATCATCTTTGATTAAAAAAGCAGGCTTTGTCTCCCCACCATGGGCAGGTAATTCAGTTACTTCCGGAATGGCCTCCAATACTTCCTTGGCATCAATGATGACCGGTTCATTAAAGTTTTTCCGCCATTTTTTAACCAACTCTCCGGTTCCCCCTTCCGCTCCGGGTTGGCCATCCCAAAACACCAGTAGCCTTGGATTTTCATCCATCCCCCTTCCCCGCATTGCCGCAAATCCAAGCAGTACATCATTACAAAAAGTGTAGAGAGTATCTTCACAATTGTAGCCGTCTTTGGTCACATAGTGGATTGAAGTGGCCTGATCGAGAACAGCTTCAAAACGGGAAACCCAGTTTCCACCCGCACGCCTGACACTGGTTTCAATAAACTCCTCCTTGGCGAATGGCAAAAAGATGTGAGTCTCCGCCCCGCGTTCAATCATAATCTCCAGAAACAGGATATCCGTTCCGCAAGCAGCGGAACTATAGCCACAACTTGCCCCCATTTCATCAAGAGCAGCGGCAATTTCTTTCTTGGCAATCTCTTCCGCTTCAGGTGGAAATCGACGGTTTGAACCAGGCTGATCCAGGACATGACCAGAAAAGGCCACGATTCCAAGGGTGGGAAATGCATTTTGTATTTTTTGGCTAATTTCCCCGTCTTCATAAGCGGCTGCAATTTGCAAAGCCTGCTTTCTTGTGCTCGAAACTCTTGAAGGTTTCGCATCCGGCATAGCCACCGCTTCCCCGTAAGCAAAAACCGCATCATCCACCGAACCCAAGAGTAAGAGAGCTTCGGCCTCAGTTGCCTGAATCCAATAGTCGTGTTTTCCGCTCGCCTTGAGTTTCTCGCAAATCTTCCAGGCTTTTTCGGCATATTCTTTTCCCGATTCATATTCACCGGAAAAGAAATACATGAACGAAATATTGATGCAGGGATAATACTGTGTTTCCAGATCCGCCCGCTGACTGGTTCGCAAATTGTCAAAGCTGTTGGTGGAAAATCCCTCAGCATAACGGGCAATGGCCAGTTCAGCATATTTCTTTTTGGAATCGGAATCCGTGGATTGTTCCCACAAATCCTTGTAGGCACTGGCAAGCAGGCTATGAGTCTCAACCCCTCGGTCTCCGCCGGCGACTAATTCCTCCAATAATTTGGACGCCATCTTGGGAGAACCCGCTTTACTTAATGCGTGGGCTGCCCGCTGACAGAGCTGACGGTCGTTTTTGTGCTTTTTGAGCCCGGCTTTGGCCACATCGTGAGCGAGCAAAAACTCGCCCACCGAAATCATTTTTTCACAGAGTGCCAAAAATTCGATTGAGGAAGAATTAACTAAATCAAACAACTTCCACTCCGCCCGCAAACTTGGGGTCAATCTACTGTCTAATTGGGACATACGATCATTGGGTCCCCAGCCACTAAAATATTATCCTTGAAATCCGATTGGGATTTCGAGGAAGTTTACATCTTTTCGTAGCGAGTCCGAAGCATCTGAGTGAATGCAGCCACTTTGCGTGCCTCTCTCTTCTTGTCCGAACGCTTTCTGAAGTATCGTTTATCACGTACATCACGAATTACGCCTTCGCGGTCGAGGCGCTTTTTTAAACGACGAATTGCCCGGTCCATGGGCTCGCCTTTACGAAGTTTGATTTCGATTGTCATAAGGAAAAGATATAAAGTAAAGAATCACGCTCTCAGGTCAAGACGGAAGATGGGTTAAAAAACTTTCTTACCAAATTTTCTCTCCGGGGGCGGTTCCGGACTTCGAACAACTACCCGGGCACCGCGGACGCAGGCCCGGTTACGCCAATCCTTAAATGAGGCTGAGGAAAACCGCATCGAGAAACGGCTGTCCGTCTCAACCACTAATCCCTCACTCTCACCAGACCGAGCAAATGCCAGTCGAATCAAGGTCTCCCCTTCCCCTTTCTCCGCCATCGAAAACATGTCCCGGGTGAATTCCTCAGCCATAGGATTATCCGGATCTATTAACCAGGTCACCTCCTCCGTAACCTTGGCCACTGAATTTTCCACCGGGCGCAAATTAGTCACACTCAAACGGGTTTCCCCGTCCCGGTGAGATGCGACACCTTCCACCACCACCATCCGTCCTTCTTCGAGATGAATTCCATACTGTTCGAAGGAATCGTTGAACATCGGTATGGAAAAATCCTTTTCTTTGGTCATCAATGTGAAGCGTGCCCAGGGTTTGGCATCTTTTTTAGTGTACCGGCGTTCAATTTCACTAAGTACACCACACAAGCGGAATGAACGCTTGCCTTCCAAATTATCAATTTCCTCCGCAGTAATATTATCCAATAAAGGCCCCAACCCGCCCAGCGTATCCACAGGGTGTCCGGAAAGAAAAAACCCAAGCAGTTCCTTCTCATACCGTAATTTCTCCAACTCGTCCATCGGGGGAACTTCCGGGCGTTCCGTCATCGGAGAAAACCCACCGTTCTCCGCCGAGTTTCCATCATCACTTTCCCCCGCCATCATATCGAACAGATTAACCTGCCCCGCTTCCCGGTCTTTTCGGCGCAACTGAGCTTCTCCCATTGCCCGGTCCAAGTCGGCAAGCAGTCCCGAACGGCCATCCTCAAGCGAATCAAATCCGCCTGCCTTAATTAAATTCTCGAGCACCCTTTTATTGACCGCTTTTCCGTCCACCCGCTCAACCAAATCCGAAAAACTGCTGTACGGGCCATTTTTTCTTTCGTCCACGATAACCGCTGAAGGAGCATCCCCCACTCCCTTAACAGCCGCGAGGCCAAACCGAATCGAATCGGCCTGCCCGTCCCCTCCTTCCACGGGTGTAAAATTCTCTCCTGATTCATTTACATCCGGACCAAGCACCAAGATACCCATTTCCGAACATTCTCCGATAAAATGAGACAATTTATCGGAATTCCCCAACTCGCAGGACAAGACACCGGCCATAAATTGGACCGGGAAATTGGCTTTCAGGTAACCGGTTTGGTAACTGATTATTCCGTACGCCGCCGAGTGAGACTTGTTAAATCCGTAACCGGCAAATTTTTCCAAGATACTGAATATCTCATTGGCTTTCTTTTCAGCAATATTATTGGTTTCCTTGGCTCCCTTGACAAAGATTTCCCGTTGCTTCGCCATCTCCTCCGGTTTTTTCTTGCCCATCGCCCGTCGCAAAATATCGGCACCTCCAAGGGAATATCCGGCCACCCGGCGGGCGGCTTCCATTACCTGTTCCTGGTACACCATCACTCCATAGGTTTCCTCACACACTTCCTCGAGTAAGGGATGGGGGAACTTGATGGTGGATGGATCTTCTTTCCCCTTGATATAATCCGGAATCCATTCCATCGGACCCGGACGGTAAAGTGCAATCAGAGCGATAATCTCATCCACATTGGTAATATTCATCTGCCTGCACAACCGGCGCATGCCGTCGGATTCCAGTTGAAAGACCCCTATTGTGCGTGCCTCATTGAGCAATTCAAAAGTTTTTTCATCCTCAAGCGGCACATCCGCCACCCGAAAATCTCCCAACCCTTCTTTTTCCCTGACGTGCTTTTCGGCCGCCGCAATCACGGTCAGGGTCTTCAATCCCAAAAAATCCATTTTCAAAAGCCCCAGATCCTCAACCGGGTCCTTGGGGAACTGGGTGGTCAATATCCCGTCCTGCGTAGTCAAAGGAACCAACTCCTTTAACGGGCGATCGGCAATGATAACCCCAGCGGCATGCGTACCCACATTGCGCACCATTCCCTCAATCACTTTTCCGGTTTCGATAATTTGCTTGGCAATTGGATTGCTCTCGCACTCCTGTCGAAATTCCGGACTCTTTTCCAGAGCCTGCTCAAGCGTAATATTAAGATCATCCGGCACCATTTTAGCGAGCTTGTCCGCTTCCGCATAAGGGACATCACGCACACGGGCTACATCACGCACCACCATCTTCGCGCCAAAAGTTCCAAAAGTGACAATGTTGGCCACACAATCACGGCCGTATTTATCCCGGACATACTCAATTACTTCTCCTCTCCGCCTCATACAAAAATCAATATCAAAGTCGGGAGGCGAAACCCGTTCCGGATTTAAAAAACGTTCGAACAGTAATCCAAAGCGAAGCGGGTCAATGTCAGTAATCCCAAGTACATACGCCACCAGGCAACCGGCACCGGATCCTCGGCCCGGTCCGATCGGAATTTGCTGTTCCCGTGCCCACCCCATAAAATCAGCGACAATTAAGAAGTAGTCATTAAATCCCGTCTTCGCAATTACACTCAACTCATAATCAATCCGCTCGCTCAGTTCGCGGGTTTTTTCATCCGTTTCATCATCGCGTTGATTTTCAGTCAAATAAGTCGCATCATATCTTTGCTTTAATCCATCCACGCAGAGATTTTTCAGATACTCGATATTGTCTGCCACTTCAGTTTTAATTTCCGGTGGCAGCGTGAATACAGGATAGTTATTTTCCCCGAAAGGTAGTTTCAGGTCACACATCTCCGCCACTGCAAATGTATTGGTGATGGACTCAGGAGCCTCTTTGAATAACTCCTCCATCTGTTGCCTCGATTTCAGATAAAACTGCCGGGCATCATACCGCATACGATTTTCGTCATCGATTTTCGAACCCGTCTGGATGCAGAGCAATGCATCGTGGGGAGCCCAGTCCTCCTCCTTCACATAGTGAACATCATTCGATGCCACTACTTTCAAATCGAATTTCTTGGCGAATTTTAAAAGCACGGGAACCAATTGTCTCTGTTCCTCAATGCCGTGATTATGCAATTCGACAAAATAATTTTCCTTGCCAAAAATATCAACCATCTGCCCCATCGCCTGCTCGGCCTCGGCCTCTTTCCCACGAAGAATTAACTGGGGTACCCAACCTTGCATACAGCCGGTAAATCCGATCAACCCCTCAGCATGTTCAGCCAAAGTTTCCAGATCCGTCCTTGGCCGGTAGTAAAATCCATCGACATGAGCATCGGATACCACTTTGGATAGATTTTGGTAACCCTGATAATTCTTTGCCAACATACCAATGTGATAAGATTTATGGTTCTCCCTACCCGGTTTCTCATCGTTCTTATGATCAGTAACCAGGTATCCCTCACATCCAATAATTGGTTTAATCCCATGCTTCTCTGCTTGCTTGATAAAAGAAATCGTACCAAACAGGTTCCCATGATCAGTCAGTGCCATTGCGGACTGGCCTAACTCCTGGGCTCTGCCCATCAAACGATCCATCCGGCAACACCCATCCAGTAGGCTGAAGTCCGAATGCACATGCAAATGCACAAAATCATTATCTTTAGTCGACATAAAATCTAAATTATTACTGATCTATCCATCGCCAAAGAAACAAAAGGTTTCAAGGCAATCTTGCGCACATTTAATAAACAATTACTTTTTCTGCGGATTAAAAGGCGAAACATCCAGGTGTTTATTCATCGCCTTTCGGCACAAGAAAAAGGCCCAGACAATCATCGGGAAAATCAACAGTCCTAGCACTGGAAAGTCATCCTGAAAAAGAACAAAATCATAAGCCCCATGCATAACAACGGCATAAAATAAACCCTTTAAACTTTTTTCCATACGGGCAGTGCCCTGGTAGTATTTAGATAATCCAATGTAATATCCCATGATCACCGCACAAGCAGCATGCATCGGAACGGCAGTAAACATACGCAGCACGGCCACACCCAATCCGCCCTCCATCACATAAATAACATTTTCAAAAGCCGCAAATCCCAGGCTTACCATGACCGCATAAACAATCCCATCAAAGGGCTCGTTAAAGCAAGGCTTTCGAAAGGCGTACAATACGACCACCAAATACTTCAGCATTTCCTCGCCCAAGCCCACCACAAAGAAAGCCATAAAAAAAGAAGGGAGCATCCCGTTATCATCACTGTCTAGGTCATAACCAAATATTTCAAACACTCCCGAATTCCAAATACCCGCCGGAAAACAGATCAATATGCCAAAAATAAAGCACATCACCAGAACACCAACCGGTTCTTTCTCATGGGTATCTTTCCAGTAAATAAAAAGTGCAATGGCCAACGCAGGAGCCAGTGCCATGAGCAAATTAATTAAAGTCATCTTTTATTTAACCGGTTTCTTAATCGACACCAGATCAAGCCTGCGGAATTCCACTTCGGAACCTTCTGCCTGAATGGCCAGTTTCCCCTTCTTCGCGGTACAGGAATGCCCATGATTTACCAGTTCACCATTTACCCAGACCTTCACCTCATCCCTCAGGCATTCAATTTTCATACGGTTCCATTCTCCAACCGGTTTTTCCGAACCGTCCGTGAGGTTCAGAATCCGGCGGCCTTTGCCCTCCGTAACTCCCCAGTTTTTTTTCGGGCCTCGTCTCTTGACCATATCGGGCACTACAATGTTCTCTACGATGCACCAAAAATCTCCCGCATGAGTATGGTTCATCTGCACCTCAATTGATTGGGGATACATTTTATACAGATTTCTCAGTTTTGAAGCATGTACTAACACGCCACAATTCCCTGGCTTCCCTGCAAAGCGATACTCCGCAATTAAACGATAGTTCTCATACTCCTTTTCCGTAAGCAAATGCCCAAATGGTTTACCCAAGCTGACAAGCATACCATCCCGAACAATGAATGACTTTAGTAATTCAGGCTTTTTATCATGTGCCGGAATATCCATCGTCCATCCGGTTAAATCCTTTCCATTGAACAGCGATTGGGTTTTGGGCTCTGCCCAAATGGAAGTGAAAAAATAAAAAAAGGAAAAAAACAAGAGATAATTGGAGTTCATAATTGTAAATTTAAGCTTGATCAGAAAACTTTCTTGTCCTTCTGCCAACTAGAATCAACTAGCACAGCAAAGAAACCGAAATTGTAAGGTGCTTATGTCACCGTGGATCGCCACGAGCTTTCAGCCCTCGCGATGACAAGACTGGAAAGGACTCCTAGTGAACACAACTTTGTCATTGCGAGGAGAGAACGCAAGTGACCGACGCGGCAATCCACTGCATGCAATCGACGCGTTCAGACAAAGCGGTTCGCTTCCCGCTCCCAGTGGATCGCCACGGGCTTACGCCCTCGCGATGACAAGGTGTGAACGCGACTTATCTCAAGGGTAGAATGGCAGATGAATTGTAAAACTGTTCACAAAGCAAAGAGGTTACTTTGCCATTCGAAACATTCTTTCTAACAAGCTACTCGCTGAAAATACTTCCGGCAAAGCAAACGCCAGGCAATAATGATGAAAGCGGTAAGGGGTATACCAAAAATCATTCCCAAAATACCACCCAATGCGGTGCCCCAGAAAAAGATCGAGACCATAACCACGACTGGATGAAGTCCGGTTTGCTGACCCATAATTCGAGGAGTCAGATAATAGCTTTCAATTAGCTGAACCACCCCAAAGGAAATACCGCAACCAATCAGAACAGTCCATTCTCCGGTCTCCGCGATCCCGGCGGGTTGCAGGTAAGCGACCAGCAGGGCGGTGACAATCCCCACAATCGATCCGAGGTAAGGCACGATGTTGAGCAGTCCGAAAAGAAGCCCCAGGGTAATCCCAAATTTCAGTCCACTAAAGCTGAACCCAATAGCATATCCCACTCCCATCAGAACACCGATCAGACAGTTGGCCCCGAAAAAAGCTGACCAAAATACCCACAAATTCACGAATCAGAAAAACTACATCCTCCTTGACGGAATCGGAAAGGAAACCAAGTTCCTTTTCCAGTTCGTCAATCAAGTTACGGTTGGACCCAAGGAAATAAAAGAGGTAGATCGGAATGACTGCAAGGTAAGTCATCTGGGCAAAGAATCCCAGCAGTCCACTCCATGCAGACTTGATCACGGCCGCTGATTTTTCCGCCAGTTCACCGCCCTGTTTTTCCATCGCTTCCATCGCACGGTTGCGAATCTCGGTCGCTTTGCGTTCCAGATAAATAATTTGTTCAGCTTTTTCCATGATGGCAAAGAAAGCGGAGCGTTCGTCAGGATCAAGAGCACGAAATGTTTCCCGTTGATCGACATCCAAAGTATCATAAACCGCCTGCTCGGAAGCGGGCAAAAGGACGACAAGGTTTTTTTCCTGACCCAAAATTTCATTCCAGTATTCCTTAAACGCGTCCACCTGACCGGAGATTGATTCCCAGGTCTCTGGTGGTAAGGACTTCTTCGCTTTCTCCTCAAGCCGTTCGGGCCAATCTGCAGCGGTGCCAAGAAATTCCTTGGTTTGGTAAATTACTTTTCCACCAAGAAACCAAGTGGCAGATCCGGCCGTGGTGATCACCAGGGCATAAAGGAGAAGAATGGATGCAAAACGGCCAAGTCTGGCTTTTTCCTCAAAAAATCCCACCACGGGGCGGAGCAGGATGGCGAGCATCCCCGAGATCGCGAGGGACCAGATTACCCCGCCAAAGAGATCGAATGCACGGTTAAGGATAAGAATGACTGCAGTGAAAAGACAGCCCAACAGCAAAGCACCGGCGAAACAGGCAACAAAGCCAAGAAATTTCCTCTGCCTCTCAGATAGAATTTGCGGGGTCCCGGTGTCATTGTTCATGTTTCTTTTCCTTTGGTTTCCTTGCTTGAGTCTATTACCAAGGATAGATATTGATTGTTGTTTGTCGAGGTTGTAGTCAAACGAAAGAAGGCCTCGGCATCGCCTAATCCAATATTTCATGAAGTTTATCTACCCAATTACCGCCCTGCTCTTTTCACTTACTGTTCATGCCGAAAAAATCGGTGTCTCCACCCTGCCCCTTGCCGAAGCGGTGGAAAATGTCTACCCCGCAATTGTGCGTATTGAAGTGGTTTCGGAAGAGGGATCGAGGGGACGGATGATGAAATCACGGGCCACCGGAAGTGGGGTGATCGTATCCGCGGACGGTCGGGTGGTCACCAACCACCATGTTGCCGGAAAAGCCACCCGGATCACCTGCCGCTTACACGACGGGGAGGAAGTGATGGCGGATTTGCTGGGAGCGGACCCCATGACTGATCTCGCGGTTCTGCGCCTGAGAATGGAAGACCGGGCCAAGGGGAGCAAGCCCCTGACCGTTGCAACATTTGGCGATTCGGACGCGGTCGAGGTGGGGGATGTCTGTTTTGCCATGGGCAGCCCGGCGGGGCTTTCCCAATCAGTCACCCGTGGAATAATATCAAATGTTGCCCTGATCTCGCCAAACAAGGGTTCTTTTCGACTGGATGGAGAGAATGTGGGGGAATTAGTACGCTGGTTGGGTCACGATGCAATCATTTTCCCTGGAAACAGCGGAGGACCGTTGGTGGATGAGGCGGGATTTATCATTGGTATTAATGAGGTCGGAATCGGGAGTCTGGGCGGAGCGATCCCTTCCAATCTTGCCCAGTCAGTGTCTAAGGAGCTGGCGGAAAAAGGAATGATTGCCCGATGCTGGACTGGATTGGAATGCCAACCGGTGCTCGACCCGAGCGAGGAAGGGTTATTGGTCGCCGGAATAATTGAGGATTCTCCTGCGGACAAAGCCGGATTAAAACCGGGGGATATCATCAGGGTATACGGAGGGAAAAAAGTGTCCGCCCGTATCGAGGAGGACCTGCCAATTTTCAATCAATTTGCCTATGGAATGAAGATCGGAAAAAAGGTTAAAATTTCCGGCCTGCATCAAAACAAAAAGAGATCCTGGACATTAACCACCGGAGCACGCGAGTCCGCATTTGCCAAGGAACGGGACTTAAAAAGCTGGGGAGTCACCATTCGAAATTTCACCCTGATGTCCTCTCTCGAGGCCCGAAGGTCCTCCAAGGAGGGAGCCCAAATCCACTCAGTCAGACGGGGCGGCCCTTCCGACAGTGCCAAGCCCGGTCTGCTACCCGGGGATGTGGTCACATCGATCGGAGGAAAAAAAGTAAGTGGGGTTGAAACCATGGTGCGGATTTCCGAAAAGATTACCGAAGGAAAAAACGAACCCGTTCCCACTCTGGTGAGTTTTGAACGGGATATGGCCAAATTATTAACCGTGATCAAAATCGGCCCGGAAGCGGAGGAAAACCGACCGGTCCAAGCATGGAAGCCTTGGCTGGGGGTGGCAAGCCAGGTGTTGACCCGCGAGCTTTCCGAGGCTCTTAATCTGCCCAAAACCACCCGTGGCGTCCGTCTGGCCGAGGTATATCCACGAACCCCGGCGGAAAAAGCCGGGCTGAAAGCGGGCGATTTGCTTTACCGAATTGACGGACAGATCATTCAGGCTTACCGGACCGAAGATGCAGAGGTGTTCGGTAATATGATTAAAGAATACAAACCCGGTTCAATGGCCCTTTTTTCTGGCCTGCGTAATGGAAACCCACTCGACTTGAACGTGACCCTGGAAAGACGGCCCGATCCGGCAAACGAACTGCCCGATTACAAAGAGGAGACATTCGAATTTACGGTGCGGGAACTATCCTTTGGGGACCGGGTCAATCAACGGCTTGAAGAAAAAGAACCGGGTTTAATCGTGGAAAATGTTGAACCCGCAGGATGGGCTTCCCTTGCCGGATTGAGACAGGGCGATTTGGTTCTGCAAATAAACGGGAAAACCATGGGAGAGGTTCAATTTTTTGAAAAGGAAATGAATCAATGGATCCAAAAGAAAAGTAAACGGATTGTCTTCTTTGTAAAACGGGGAATTCATACCCTATTCCTCGAACTTGAACCGGACTGGGACAATACATAAACACAGAAACCACTCAAATGAAATCAATTCCACTTGTTTTTATCTTCCTTTTTAACGGATTATTTTTTCAGACCTGGGCCAAGAAACCCGACTCCACATGGAGGAAACTCCTCCGTGAACATGCGGACTGTGTGACCTGGGTTTCAGTCACGGTTCGCGTTGAACTGAGTGCGGGTGGAAGAAGTATGCCTCCACAGGAACAAAAACTCGAAGCCCTCGGCACGATTATTGCCGAGGATGGACTGACCGTTCTTTCCCTCAATAAAGTCGATCCTACCGCCAATATACTCTCCCGTATTCGCTCGCCGGGGGCATCAGTCAATGTCAATTACACCGAGGTCATGATTTTAATGCAGGATGGAACCGAGGTGCCCGCCAAGCTCTTGCTCAAGGACTCCGACCTTGATCTCGCCTTCGTTCTGCCCATCGAGGAAAGAAAGAACGAGTTTAAGGATATTGTGTTTTCCAGGGTTCCGAAACAAGCAAGCGAGGATGACCTGCCGATTATTTTGGACGAAGTGGTTTCGATCGGAAAGCTGAGAAAAACACTGTACCGTCAATCCACCCTCCGTCGTGGTTGGGTCAATGCGGTGATTGAAAAACCGAGAACCTATTTCGTGATCGAGAACACCTCCCCGGGTACTCCGGTTTTCAACAGTATGGGAAACTGGCTCGGGGTGGTGGTTTATAAAATGGTCTCCGGACGACCGTCAGAAATCGTCACTTTACCGGCAACGGATATACTTGAAATTGCGGAGCAGGTACGTACCCGAACTCAGTAAGTTTTCCATTGCGGAAAATATCGGTTATTCTCTAGTATTAGATTTGTAATGCAAAATTTATCCAGCAGGTCAGTTAAATCCCAGCATTTATTTCTTTGCCTGGCATTGATTCTCTTACTTGGCTCCTGCTCAGAAAAAGAGCTACATCCCGATGATGTGGAATATAGAAAAGACGAAAACGGTACCACAATCCTTTATCAACTCGGAATGGATAAACCTTTTGGAAACGAAAAACGTGCTTACATCGTAGACAACCATCCCAATGGTAAGATACATTTTAAGATTGGATTTGTGAAGGGATACAAGGATGGAAACTTTTCTTTTTGGCAGGATAATGAATTAAAACTGCTCACTGGATCCTTTAAAAAAGGAAAAAGAAATAATCTGTTCACCGCCTATGGAAAAACCGGGGAATTGGTTTATCAAAAAGAGTATCTGAACGGGGAACTCAATGGAGTGTTCAGGCTTTATTATCCAAGTTCCCCCAGTGACGTCGCCCGCTATTTTGAAAAACTCGACGAGGAAGGATTGGACCCCGGAGAATTGGAAGTGAAAAATCATCTCCGTTTGGACGCCACCTTCTCGGATGGTAAACCCGTTGGTTCATACCGTGCCTATTATCATCCGCGGGGAAAAGACTTAAGCATAGATGAACTTCTTCGGGAAGAAGGTAGCTTTGATCAAAATGGCTTCCTCTCCGAAGGACAGTCCACTTATTATCCACAAACCCACGCACTCGTGGTTTATATGCCTGATGACAAGAGGTTGGACACGATTCATTCCGCAAGTTCGGACGGTTTTTCACGGGCCATTGATGAAGCGGCCAAGGAGATTCTTGCCATTCCATCCTACCGGAATCCGGATAACGCACCCGCTCTTGTTTACGCAATTGACGAACGGGGAAATGAAATTACCCCCATTTGGTCTTCGCATATCAAAGAAATTGCTATTCGAAACATGGACGGCTTTCTCCTCCCAGATCGTTTTCCCGCGACCTATGAAGCCTTTGTTTTTGATGCCCGAAGTGCAGCCGATAAGACTTTACTTGAAATAGACACCACATTAAATCAGGAAACACTTTCGATGTATGATCGCGAAGGTGCTGCCGTTGAAATTGTCGGTTTGGATGCGGACGACACCATAATTGACATTCTGTGGTCTAGTAATCAATCGGGTGATATCATTCCTTTGGACGAACGAATTGAGCGGAAGCGGAGGAAAGTAAACAGGAATTGGCAAAAGGGACAAGTGAGTGAAGCAAACTGGCTACTTTCCAACGGTTCCCGAATCACCATTAGGGACAAGCCCTCCCCAATGGATTCCCTAAATTTCCTCCGTTAAGAATTATTGCTGAGGAATTGTGTCAAATGGATTACCCGGCAACGGGACATCCTCAAATGGATTCACTTCTTTTGCTTGGGGAGCGGAATCAAACGGATTCGCATCGCCAGGCATAGGATTGCTCGGGGGAGCCGAGTCGAATGGATTACCGCCTGGTGCTGAAGCAGCCTCAAATGGATTACCCGGAACAGCTGGGGGTACTTGCTCAAACGGATTGGCAGATGGGGGCGGCCGTTCCTCATTGGGTTTTCCTGCCGGTAACTGATCAAAAGGATTAACCGGGGTCGCAGGAGAAACCTGATCAAACGGATTGACTACCGGACTTACAGGCGGAATTTCATTGGTGGAACCCGGAACAGTCTTGCCATAGTAGAATGGAATAAAAGTGTCATCTTCCTGCTCAATAAATCTCTCAATCCTCGGGCGGTGATCATAGGTCCAATAAAATCGCACCTGATTACTTATTTCAAAATTTTCGAAAAACTCCAGAGTCCTGGAATGATATCTGCCCCCCTCTTCAGGCAATCCACCCACCCACCTAGCATAAAACCGCCAAGGGGTGGTATTATCAGTACCTTCCACCTCGATCCATTTATCCCCTTTATTGATTAACATACCGGTAAAAAATCCCGCCTTTTTGGAGGGTTTGATTTCTCTGACTTTACGAACCCGTAGATGTCCGTCCCAAAACCAGTCGAGATAAACCCGGTTTCCGACAATTAGCTCTTTAAATTCACCCAGTGTTTTTAAGTCAAAACCCCCTCCCCGTGCAGGTGATTCTCCAGACCATGGGGCGAGATACCTGTCCAATAATCCGCCGTCTTCCCTCACATCAATCCACGCTTCTCCTTTCGCGCTTAGAATACCTTCCAGAACGCCCGATTTTTTGATCAGTAATCCCTGCCCCCCAAGAGAGGAGGAAAATAAAAGGAGCAAAACTATCTGAAAAAACTTCATAAATCCAACCATGTGATCAGTCGGAGAGTAGTGACCGTCAGTAAACGTAGCGATAATAAACCTCAAGCATCAGTGTACATAGTGTGGTACGGTACACTTCCGCATCTTTTCCTCCCTGGCTTGAAGTTTTCCCCCCACCTTCTTTGGGCCAACTACCGTCAGCAAGCTGGGAATTGATAAGCATTGGTTCCATCTTCCGGTTCCAGGCGGTCCAATAAGCACCACCATAATTAAAAAGGGCTTGTGCGTCATAATACCAGGAATACAAATTTGCGTCGTCGCTTGCGTAATCCATTGCCAGATTATTTTTCAAAATATGTTCCATCGCTTTTTTCAAAGTGGCTCTTTTTTCCTCCTCTGAAGGATGTCCATGTTTCCAAGATTGCAAACCGAGGGAACCCACTCCGGTTAATTTGTGATTATCAGTTTTATGGGACTTATTTTTATAACCAAAGCTTCCGTTTTGATTCGAGTACACGCGGTAAAAATTTTTTATTGATGCCTCCAGTGCCTCCTCAATATCAGGAAAAACGGCACCGGTGTTATAAGCAGCCTTAAGGGCCTGAAATTGCCAACCGCTCACGGAGGTATCGCTCGAACCTTTATTCCCAAAATCAACAAAGCGAAGATTATCAACCCCGGCACTCTCCACCATGTAGACCCAGCCTCCATCTGATTTTTGGCCAGCCACAATTCGTTGAATTGCCTTTTTCAAAACCGGTAAAATAAACTGCTTCTCAGTCATTCCATAAGCTTCCGCAAGTGCATAAGTTGCAATTCCATGTGCGTAGGCTGATCCGTGCTTTTGATTGGTAACGTAAAGCCAACCGTCTTTCTCATCACCTAATTCCACCAGATATTTAATTCCTTTGGCTACCGCTTCGCCGTACTCAGGTGAATCCGTTAATTCACAATGCCCCAAATAACAAAGCAGGGCAAATCCGGTCATCGCTCCTTTCGCATTATTTCCCCAAGATCCATCCGCATTTTGATCTTGGTTTAACCAATTCAATGCTTTGATAACGGAAGCTTCAACCCGATCCGGATTCTTGACTCCTCCACGGGCAAGTCTCGCCACCCTTCCCACTTTGTCGCAACGTCCACTCATCGACTTCGGGACAGAAACCCCCAGGGAATTAACCGCAGCCTTAAGGTTTGTAAACTTATCCCCTTTGGCTCTGGATAGAATATCGTTGGGATCTTCCGCCCCGCGAAAAACGGTGGGATCAAATGCCAAGGCATTATCTTCTTTTTCCTCGAAAACCAGAGCATTGGGATCACCAATATCTTTATTTTCCTCATCCTCCCCAATTCGGGAGAGCAGCAGATCCTCCGATTCAGCCAATCCCTGATCAAATTCTCCGGCTTCAATGACCTCCTCAATATTTTGAGATGATACCCTGGTCTGATCGGAAACACCGCCTTCTGCCCCAGCGATTGCCGGATTTAAGACCTGTGCCTCACGCATGGCATTTTGATTATCTTCGTTGGCTCCCCCAAGTGCATCTAATCCCTCTCCTCTTCCACTGCTACCCAAGCGGGCACGTTCACCACCAGAAGCCACATCGGTTTGTTCGCTTTGGGGCACCGTTGTCCCCTCCGTTTCATTTCCAGCGACTTGCCCAGCCTTGGCAATAGTTGACTGACGGGAGTCAGCAGGAGAAATCAGAAGAAAAAGGAAGGCACCCACGCTGAGCAGCAGGAGCCCATAAGACATTGCTAAATTGAGCCAAGGAATCGGGCCAACTCCCTGCGGTTTTTTTTTCTTTTCCTCAAAAAATGCAAGATGGGACAAGACACCAACACCTAATCCCGAAAAAACAAGAACCGAAGAAAGAATGAGATTTCCTGCAAATAAATTCCCAACTACAGCAAGCCCAAGAGTTGAGCATAAAATAAGAGAGAGTATGGTCTTTGTATTCATACCATACTCCCGCTATCTAAAATTCTATATGCCCTTTTTATACGAGTAGTAAAAGGGAAAAATCAGAAAATGTAGAGATCAATTAGCCGATGTGTATTTATTTTTACAACCGTTGCAGCAAAATGCCACGGTTTGCCCTCTCGAGTTCTTTGCGGTGATTGAAGGGTTAGCCTTGCGATCTTTTTTGACGGGACACATCTGATTGAGAGAAGAAGCACTACTGGAACCTCCACTTACTTTAGCATTGAAACGGCCATCCTCCTGCCCGCCACCATATCTCCCTAAATCCAAACCGATCTTACGGGACGCCTCCATGATCAGGTTCATGTAGTAAGCCGGATCACCTTCGGAATTCACATGATATTCATCACTGAACACAATGCCGTCACGATTACGAATGTTGTCACCATTTTCCTGCCAGTAATAAGGCTTCAAATTTTCTCCCGCTCCGGAAAGATAACCATCTCCCCGCCAAGCATTTTCCACGAATTCCTTAAATGATTTGGCAAAAGTCTTGCCCCGGTCGACTTGGAACATGATTCCCCGGTAAAGTCCGCCATATCCGTTTAACCCCTTCTTAAGATCTTTCAAGTCGTCCATGTAGTGATCCTCGGGCTTACGGTTGAAGTTGGGAAGATGATATGCAGGTTGTGCTTCATCCTGGAAGACAAGGGCTAACACATTTTCTTTTTTAGCCGCATCAGCAAAGAATTTAAGGGTACGCTCCCCTTCACCATCCACTACGAGAACCCGGCGGTTATAAAGATCTTCGTCGTTTTTGTAATAAGGAAGCAGCGCATTCTTAAGAAGAGTGTCTTTCATTTCGTCCAATGCTTTTCTGGTGCTCAGAATTGAACCACTTCCGTCCACATGCATCATAATGTAAAGGTTTCCATCTTTCGGAAGGTGATCGTAATTCCAATCGTCATGTCCGTCTCCACCTCGACCGATACCATCAATACCAACACCTACGCCTACATCGGGCACACCCAACCCTAAAGGGTGAGTTACCCGACCGGAAACCAGTCCCGCTGCAGCACCGGCACCGGCACCTCCAACCAAGCCTGCCACTCCACCTGCCACTCCGGGAGCAACTGCAAGCGCGGGACCACCCATTTCACCAGGATTACTGGCTGGGTTGGTGGGGCTGGTCATCGCGGAGATTTCCTCCCCGTCAGTAAATCCGTCTCCATCACTGTCAGAGTTCGCGGGGTTCAGACCGTAAAGAGCTTCCAATGAGGCAGGAACCCCGTCCTGATCGCTATCATCCCCAGGAGCGGGAGTGCCCGGTTTGCTGCGAGGGTCCCGTGGATTAGACATTGCACTCACCTCATCGGCGTCGCTCACTCCGTCGTTGTCCGTATCACTCGATTGTGGATTCGTGCGAAAAGATGCTTCCATTGCGTCTGGAATTCCATCCTGATCTGCATCCGGACCTTCCGGTTTCGCAGGTGCGGAGGGGGTGTAAGTGCCAATTCCGCCAAGAGCGGGAACTGCCTGTCCGTCTAAAACTGCCTGTCCAATCCCGGCCCCCAGTCCAACAAAACCAGCCGCCGCTCCAACTGCAGGACTTCCAATGCCCGCACCCACTCCTTGAGAGGGGAAGTTATAGGCATAAACCTCGGCACCTTTACCGATTCCGGGCATCGTTCCTTTTCCAAAACCGGCTCCGTCCTTGTCAAAGTCCCCGACTGCACCCAGTTCTTCATCATTTAAATTTCCACGGCGGGCATCGGGGACAAAATTACCCACATCAACCCGGTCATTTCCCCCGCGCTCCAATCCAATATCCTTTCGGTCAAGACGAGCGATTAAATCATCGTCGTTGTCCTCGATAATCACTAATTCATCGTCATCCAAAGTGGCCAGTCGGCGGTCGAGTAATCCCAAATCAATATCGTCATCAATCACGACTCGGTCACGACCTCCACGAACTCTTCCATTTCCTCCGTTTCGGCCATCCCCGAGATTGTGACCGCCAAGGCGAAGATGACGGTCATCGTTGTCAACATAAACAATGTCATCGTCATTATCTCCGATAACTGCGGTGATTTTTTCGTCATTGACCACTACGCCGTCCAATCGATCATTGTAAGCAACATTCGCACCTCCAATAAATCCTCCTGCGTTCACGGTTACAAATCGTTCAACAGAATCCATCACATCCCCAGTTTTGGAGTCTTTAATGGTGTAAATAACTTTATACTGACCCGGTGTGTTGACATCAACAAAGGATGCAGTTTCCACAAAAGCAGTTAAATCCTCATCTTCCACAATCGCTGTGTAACCCGGGTCTACCCATGGTTTACCGGCTGTCCATGGAATACTATTGCCACCTGTAAGGGTGATTACGGAAGATTCACCGTCGGCACCCTCCGCGGCGACGACCATCTCGCCTTCCTCCACCACTGCATCATCCGCCACGGTTGATTGCGGATTGTCTGACCCCAAAAATAAAATCGCCGCAAATCCCAACGCAAGAGTATAACCAGCCACCAAACTCGCAAGTGCAACCCCACGATGCTTAGGATTAAGTTGTGTCTCTGCAGACTCGGATTCTTCTACCGAAGTATCTTCAGTCGTCAAATCCGTCGCTTCCTCGATCTTGTCCTCGTTCGTCTCTTCCTTCTTCATCATTGATACTTTCTTTTGTGGTTTGGGTTGAAAAGTTTTTGTATTGATTAAATGCCAAGTGAGCCATCACAACCTGCCCGAGAATGGTGGCCAGTCCAAACAGCAGAAAAAACGGATTGGAAAGTAAATCCGCTTGGATCAAGCCCAAAAGAACGCAACACAGTAAAAGTGCACCCAAAATAAGGGAAATGAGTAGTTCCTTGGACATTTGTTATATTTTTCTAGTAATTGATTGTTTATGCAAGAGAAAAGAATTCAGTCATAAGTCATTATCCGCTTAGGTAAACAGCTTTACGGATTCTAAATGGATAAAACTTTCTTGAATTATGAACAACATTTCAATGTGCATTTATAACAGTTCTGCCGTTAATCCAAATCATTGGACAAAAAATGTGAAAGAGTCTGCAAAAAATAAACCACAGGATATTGTCCAATCGGTCTTAACTTGATTATACCGGTTTCAGACTTTCCATCATTGAACTTTCCATGGGAACATTATCCGAGCGTAAAACAAGGGGAAGTTCCGAAATCGGAATCCAATTATAATCCAACTTTCTTAACACCGCCTCATCCCGAATCTTATTGAAAATAGCAAAGTTTTCAGAGTCGGAAAAAACAAACAGATTTAAGAAAAAATTTTGTCGGACTAAACGGGGAGCGTCCCCCACCGAGGAAAGAAAAAGATCCAAAGCATCCTCGTTCATGGGGTCGACTCCTTTTCCCGGGTCCACTTTTACCTGAAAACGCTTGTCCGGGGTTTGATTCCATAATAATCCATCCTCGTTCTTTTCCACCGAACCAATTCCAAGAGAAATCATCGGATACATTTTACCGTGAGCCACAATGACCGGAAGCGGTTTTTTCCGGGTGTCTTTTTGTTGCGGTAGGCTCACCTTGCGGTAGGGCTTTTTTTTCAATTCCTTACTCAGTTCCTGATGTTCAAAAATCGTTTCCAATCGGCTCAATTCCTCTTCCATGCTCAACCGCTCTTTTTCAATGGTTAATTCGGTATCCTCTAAATCCACGAGTTTCTGCCTTTCAAGTTGAGCAAGTTTCTCCATCGCGGAGGAATCACTATTTAAATCGTCTAAATTATCCTTCAGTTCTTCAATCTCTTCCCGCTTGGAATAGGCGTCATCCTCAAGATCCTCCATGACTTCGATATTCTCATCCTTCAAATCCAGGAGTGCATTTTTAAGCTGTTCCCGTTCTCGAATGAGTTCGGATTGATTGTCGTCCGTCTTGACTAACTTTTCATACAGTTCGACACTTTTTTTATTCACGCTCAGGGCAAGAAGAAGGGCAATTAAGATGATTCCCCCAAAAGTGTTGCACAGAGTATCGAGCAACATATCCAAGCTTCCGCCCTCATCTTCTTCGCGAGCCATTAGTTACTCAGTATGTTTACTGAAATATTTAAAAAAATATTCATAGGTCAGGAAAGAACTCCATAAATGGATCGGGCGTTTTATCGGTAAATAAGACTGCCGCCTCCTCGTGAATCGGTTCGAATCCGTATTTATATCCGAGCATACGGGTAAGATTATTTTTAGGATCACACAATAAATCGAATAAATTCTTCTGGATCGCACCGTTCCTTCCCGGTACATTGGTCACGGTGGTTTCGCAGGCGGATGGACGGAAGAAATAAACAAAGAAGTTCTTCTTTTTGTCGTAGGAAGTCAGTGCCGATCCCAGTTGCTGATAGTAATTGGCCGGGTTTACCTGTACTGTTCGCTGTTCCCCATTGAAAATACCGATCGTGAATTCGGTTGAGCCGAGAATAACCAGAACCGGTTTTTCACCGACATTATTCTCCTTGGGAATTACCCGGACTTCATTGTCAATCTGTGACTGCAATTGTTCCACTTGGGAATTCAGACTGGAATCGAGTTCCTGCAACTCCAATTCGGAAAGATTTTTCAGGGATCGTAATATTCTCGCATTAATCTTATCCTCCAGCCCTTTTTTCTCCTCACTCAACTCATTTTTTTGAACCTTGGCTAAATCCATTAACAGTTCAAGGTTTTCAATCTTTTCCTTGGTATCCTTGCTTTCGTTGGAATCTTCAATTCCAAGCTTCTTTTTAAAAACCTGGAGTTCCAAGTTTAATTTTCTTAATTCCTCTGATAATTCCTCAATTTCGCTGTTCTTTTCCTCTCTTTTAACAATGAATTCTTTCTTCTCTTCACTCATTTCCTGATGAAGTTCGGCAATTTCCTCAATTACCTCAGTAGCATTGAACTCACTGGCTACCACAATGGTGGCGTTCCCCCCCCCTTCATTTTCCCCTTCAATGAGTTCAACCGGGGCGGTGTTATTACCTGGATTATCTCCCTCTTTTTCCCGTTTTGGATTTACTTGCAGAGCAAGAATAAGAGCAATTAAAACCAAGATACCAATCACCGCTGTAATGATATCCTGAAAGGCAAAAAAGCTTACCTTCTCCTCACTGTTTCGACTACTTCTTCCCATCTCTTTTTACGGAAGGTTAAAGCTTACTAAAATCAGATTGATCAGGAACGACCTCTTCCGGATTTTTCAAGCTTAAGCTTGGCCAATACATAAGCCTGGCAATATTCATTGCACTCATCAAGCAAAAGAAACTCCTGTCTCTTTCGGAAAGTCATAACCATTTGTACGACAATCGATGCGACTAAGCCCAAAAGTGTGGTGTCAAATGCGGTGGACAATCCACCGGTTACATCGGTCAGGGAGTTTTTTAATTTGTCCACATCATCAGCCAACTGAATGGTAACGCCAAACTCTCCAATCGCCGAACCCAATCCGAGAACCGTTCCGATAAACCCGAGCACAGGAATCGCCCAGTTAAAACCGTTAATTAAACTGTAACTTGCCGATACCTGATCCTCATCGATTGAGGCTTGGGCATTGGTCAGGCTGGCCACCTCACTAATTTCTCCGATATTCTGCAGGTTGGAAAGGGCCACATCTATTCGATTCAAAAGTAGAAAGTGCTTCGGGTCGTCGACCTGTCCGCGGATTCGAAGCAGAGCGTCACGGGCGGTGGCATTGTTGAGAAAAAAGTTTGGATCCTGCGGAATCAAGTTAAGGGCGAGAATTTTCTTTTGAAAACTTACTTTTCTTCCTTTCACAAAGAGAATCGCCAGAGCCCAGAAAAAAAGCAGCGTGATACCGGCTCCCATTAAATAACCCCCAATTCCACGATTAATAAACTTATCGGCAAGACCAACATGCAGAGGAATATCCCGTACCTGTTCCTCCTGTGTACCGTCCTCCAGGGTGACCATTTCTGAGTTCTGTTCTCTCCACTCCGCCGCGGTCCCTGAGTCCCCGATCACAAATTCAAGAACGAGGAAAAAAAGCGTGGATAGAATGAGCCCCACCAAAAAAGTGAAGAATGCGTTGGTATCGGTGTACCTGCCTCCACTGAAACCAATTTTATTCTCAATATCTTGGGTCGACCAACTTAACTCGGGTTCATCAAATCCTACTCCTCCGTCCATTTATTTTTTTCCTTTCACTAGATTAAACAAGGCTCTTACAGAAAACTAATTCTCCTCTTCCCTCCCCCTGACCACCGTGGCGCATATTAAGTCGTGAATGCCTTGACGGCGGGGTGTAAGAAAGACAATAAAAGGCAGAATAACCGACAGCGAGATTAGAATTTTAAGGATGGCCCGAAGGGAGGATACGCCAAAGCCCGGAATCTGACCATCACTCAGACGAACAACCTTGATTTTGGACATTCTTTTACCAATAAAACCTCCCGCTTTCGAGGACTCACCAAATCCGTAATACAACCAGCCGAGTAAAAAGTATGCAACCACACCGGCTCCAATCAATGTCCCGTCAAATTGAGAAAACGCACCGGCGATTCCAATCAACACGCCAACAACGGAAGATAATATAAGATTATCCACAAGCGCCGCGACTAAACGGGCTCCATGAGGGGACAGATTCTCGGTTTCAAACGCGGCCTTTTCCAAAGATATTTCCTTCTCCTCCACATCCTCCGATTCTTCCGGTTCGGAATCTTTTTCCGTTTCCGGCTGGTTCATTTGAGGTTTTGCAGGAACTGCTGATTGCACGGGCGGGGGGGAAGCAGGAGCCGCCGGTGCTGGGGGAGGTTTCGGAGGGGGCGGTGCAGCCGAACCCAATGAGCTCAATCCATCTGCCACTCCGGGAATTTTGGAAAGCGGCACCCATTCCGGAACACCTTCAAACCAAACCAAATCACTAAAACGTAAATTTCCGGCTTTAAGATAATCCTTGAGCTCCTTTAGTAAATAGGGTCCAAACTGGGTGCCAGATCGATTGATATGAATCTCCGTGGCGGGTCCAGGTTCCGGAACATCAATTTGCACGGGTTCCGGTTCGGGCTCCGGTTCAGGCTCAAGCTCGGGCTCCGGTTCCGAATCGGGTTCCGGTTCAGGCTCGGGTTCCGGTTCGTCCTCAAATACTTTATCCAGATTCTGTTCGGGAAGAAGACCCTTTTCATATTGGTCGATAAAATCTGAAACCGTGAGCCATTCGTTACCCAGTTTGACTTTGTGAATGGTACTGATCTCTTTCATGCGCAGCAGATCAATAATCTCCATGGCAGTGAAGGGACCCGAAGTTTGTCCCCTTTTCGAAACCGAATATTTTTCCTTATACGCCATGGCTAGTTCGAGAAATCCACCGGAAGGAAATCGTCCACACCCCCAAATTTTCCGTTCGATAAATTGGATTTCGTATAGTTTTGTGCTAAAATCGATCCAATTGCCGGATTGGTGCCCACTAATGGACTGTAGGGAATAAATGAGGAAATTGAGCCCTTGCTCAATTTATATGTGCCTTCGGATTGCGAAATCCCCCAAAACAAATCAGGCTCAGCATTCCTAAACCGGTTTGTACCTTGAAGATCCACATGTCCGATGTAAGGAAAATCCACTTTTTGTAAGGACTCCAGAACGCCAAGGGTGAATTTTGCCTCAGGAAAATAGTCACGCTTTTTAATTTCCTGATAAAACTGAGCCAGGCTTTTTTCAAGTGTCTCATTCATTTTCTTATCCATCCAATCCGTGGGGCGGATTCTTATCTTCACCTTTCCGAGAAGGGATTCATAATCATTGAGCAGTTGGTTACTCAAAGCTACTCCCCAAGACGCGGGTTTTTTTCTTCATTAATTCCACAATCTCGCGGTGAAAATAAGCCTTCAGGAGAGGAGAAATTGATTGCTCCGCAATAACAACTTCAAGCATCTCCATAAGCGGACCAGCAACGCTCTTGGTATTTGGATCAAGCCTGCGTTCAATTTGTTGCTGAAGAAAAGCTGACTCAGGTGTCAATTCTCCATCCTCAGCGGCCAGTCCCTTCGCCCCGCCACCAAAAACTGTGCTCACAAATTCACGCCCCTCCACTTTTCCATTCCAATGAAACTCGCCCACTTGCACTCTGGTTTTAACCGGATTTGCGACGGGCTGTCCCTGGGCGTCAAATTTTTGAGCCACCTCCTCCTCTTTAATGGGACCATAGGCGTACAGGGACATCATTGGTTTTCGGTTGGTCAAATACACCCCGGACTGACCGGTCTTTTGGGGAGAACATTCGACTAACTTATAGCTCCAGATATTTCGCAGATCAGGCCGTGAAAGCAGTCCCATGATGTGATCGAATTCCGAACGGGATTCCTCCGGTTCAAGACTAATCTCACCCGCTTCCACCTTTTCCCAAATCTCAACCGGTCCATCGATGAAAAGTCTGCTTCTCATTTCGCCCTTTTCATTGGAAAACTTTTTTCGGTGAGCAAGTGCCTCACGGATTAACCCAGATTTTGTTTTTTCCAAAGCATCATTCTTCAGGAGTTTTTCGAGAGCAAAAAAATACTCGTTTAAATTTTGGGCTTTTCCCAAATCTCCTTCCACTTCTCCGAGTTCTCCCAATGCAGAGATCGATTCCTTTTGAGCCTGTACAAGCTCTTTAAATTCTCTGCCCTGAGCGGAAGAAATCCTTTCCTGTTCAGTTGAACTACGATTTAACTCGGTAATTTTAGCTAATTCTCCAGACATTTGCCTTAGATAATTAAGTTTATCTTCACGCGAACTCGCCTTCCGGCTTTCAGTCAAAAGCTTGTCCGCCCGATCAAGCAGATTATCATAGGAGGATCCCGATTTGTTTTCAACTTCCTTGGAGTAACCTTTCCAAGTTTGCTTAAGCTGTCGAATTGCATCCCTTATTTCACGATAATCATTAGGGTCAATCGCATCGGAACCTGAAAAACCTCTGGTCTCATCATCCAATTCATCGAGATACTTTTCTTGGGAAAGAATGCCATGATCCGGTTTACCGGAATCACGAAATTCCGTCCATGCTCTCAAGACCTTGGCGTCAAAAGTAAGCACTTCCTTTTTTAATTTGTTAAATCGATCAGACTTCCGGTCATTGGTATCATCGATGCGGGCAAGAAACGCAGCAATTTCCTGTAATTTATCCAAGACCACCTTGTTGTCCTGGAATCGGTAATAATCAACTTCGTTTAAAGGTAAAGCATTGCCCTGATCATCGGTTCGACTCCGGGGGGCACTTTCAAACAGTTCCAAAAAACGACTGGCATCACGAGTCTGAAAATTGGGATCGTTATCCATATCTTCGAGAATCTTGCCACACATTAATGCGACCACACTCGCCCGCTTCCGTTCAACATCCTCTTTCTTGAGTATGGGAAAGAGTGCTTTGTCCTGAGTTTTGAGCAAAAACTCGTCCTGGCTTTCAGAAACTAGATTCGCACCGGCATCCCGAAAAATCTCCTCCACTGCCTGATCGATGTGTTTCCTGACTTCCACATCATCAAGATAATCTGGATAATTCCCCAAAAACGCGGCCAGTTTTTCCCACTGCTGTGTAGGGTTAGGGACTTCCAATACCGCTTCCGCGGCGGAACGGGCATCCCAAAAACCTTTCAACCACCAAAGACCGGTCACCGCCCCGATTGCCACCATCACAAAAGCAAAAACACCGGCCATCCAGATTCTCTTTGTCTTGCCATGGAGCCGAAGAATACGATTTTTAACATGGGTCTCCGCCTTTTGAAGATCCATCATAATTTCGGCCGACAGTGACTTTCCAATATCCTGAAATTCCTGCCTGAACTTACGCAATTCATTCTGCTCTTCCGAGTAAACCTCCAGGGTTTTACCACCCTGAGTTTCTCCTTGGTGCATTTCAGCAAGCCGATTCTTGAATCGGGAAATCATAGCCTCAAGTTCCCGTTCGGACTTCGCATCCTCGGCTAATTCCTCCGCCCACTCTTTGTACTCGTTGTAGACATTGATGTCATCGGCAGCCAGTTCCGTTTCCAGTGAGTGCTCCTGAGCCAGATTAAAAAAACTCTCCAATCAGAGCGAGCGAGCCTTTCCAGTCGTCCGCTGCCCGGTACGAGGCAATTTCTACCAGAATTTGCTCGAGGCGGGATTTTGCGTTTCTTCGCTCCACTCCTTCGCGAACGGCAAGGGCATTTTCCCATTGTTCACCCTTGGGCTGTACAACCCAATCGGTGTCCTCGATGTCAATCATCAGGTCAAGAAATTCCGCTTCCCTGCCCCCGGCAATTAATGCGGTTAACTCCTTAACCTTATCCTCTAAAATCTTTACGCTGAGCTGTCCGAAATGTCTCTTAGCGGCTCCGTGATCCGGATTCGCCTTTAAGATCATCTTAAGGATTTTGAAAGTTTTTTCTTGGTCCCGACTGCGGGCGGCCGTACGATATTCCCTGAAAAGCGGACTATCCTCGGTGATTTCCTTGTCATATAACCCATTGAGGAGATCCACATGCTCATCCGCCCAAGTGGGACCAACATACAACCCTTTTTCTTCGCAACTCTTTCTCCACTTTCCGTCATTGGCGAAGGAAAGCTTTTCCATAAGTGTCAGGACATCGGGTGGCTGCTCAGCAAGTTCGCGGGCGGCAAAGTCCTTACCTGAACGAATCAGGGTGACACAATGCTCTAACCTCTCGTCAATTTGCGTGCGGTATTTGGCGTACTCCTTGGCAAGGGCATGGAATACCGGGTCGGTGGTTCCTTCCTCACGAAGGGCTTTCTCGATGCGGTCAATTAATCGGTCTATGTTCACAGATCTGAATTATTGTATATGATTTAATTTATCAAAAAGTTCTTTACCATAAAAGTTACAAGTTTGCCGGTGGGGCAAGCCGTAAAAAATCGGACTGCTTCACCCAATCGCCATTTGAGTTTTCTTCATAGACAGCAAGTGACCAGGGAATTTCAGAAATTATCTTTTTAAAACGCTCCGCAGTTTGAAGTGAATTTGTGTTGATGATCTCGGTTTGCTTTGAAAAAATTTCCTGAATGATTCCCCCAAACATCTGAGACTGAGATTGATCATTGCTTATGTCTTCTTTCTTCTCCAGGAAAATCTTACTTTTACCAAGATCAGATATAGTCGAAATCGCAAGTGATAGGGAATTCAGGTTCAGTTTCGACGAAGGCACTAGCTTTCTCTGAATATCCCGGTAATATTGATTGTACTCTTTCAGAAATGCACTCAGCTTGGGATTTGCTTTGGAAAGTGATATTATTTCTTTATACAACATCCCAAACGCCTTTTCAGGGGACGGGGATGCCAGGTTTGAGCGTATTGACTGTAAATCTTCCAACAAGTTTTCTTCTTCTACTCCAAGTGCCATTTCAGTTCGCAACATTAATGTGAGAAAATCAAAAAGCAGCCTCAAATCACGCACTGCCTTCTCCTGCTGATAATTAAAGTCCTTTTGAACGCTGTCGGAAATGAATTTCTCAACTTTCTCCGCAAGCTTTGTCCAAAATGAGGAGAAGAGCTTAGGATCGCTGAGCAATTCGGGGTTATTGTAAGCCACTTCCAATTCTCCGCTTAAATTATTAAATCGCACATCATCCCATGAATAAAAGTTTTTTTTGATAAATGAGAGAGGTAAGTTATAAGCAAATGAGACAAAAGATGCTCCCGGTTGGTAAGCAAGCAGTGATTTTGAACTGGTTGCGTAAGTTTGAAGATTCTTGTAAACTTCCGGATCGGGAAAACCGACACCCAGTTGATTTAATCGTTCATCGCATTTCTTCTTTTCAAACTGTAGCTGAGTAGAAATCCTCTGAAAATAATCGAGGTCCAATTCAACTCCGGCAAGGAAAGGGGCGTCCAAGCTTAATTGTATAAGAGCGGTGGGCAAACCTGAGAGTTTTGCTTTACGTGAATCGACAAAATTCCGCCAGATTGGCTGCTGGAAAAAAACTTCTGACTGGTGGGGAGAGGAGGGCAAGCAGGACAGGGTGAAATGAAGTTTACTTTCTCCTGGAGACAAGAATTTGAACGCTTGCTTGGAAAGAAACTTATTTTGAACCTCAAATTCCTTTCGCGAAAGGTCATACCCCTGCCCGATTTTGACACCTTCCTTCAGGCTGGCATGCTTGTTGGAGAGTAAAAGTAAGTCATTCGACTCCCCCGAAGATTTAAAAATTGGTAAGCGAATGATTTTCCCCCGGTCCAAAGAATTTCTTGCATGATCAGAACTGTAGGAAATCTCCACACTTTTTCCTTGGGTTATTTCGAGGTCAAAGGAATAACTTTTACCTGATTTGAAGGATATGTTTGCGATTTTAACCGGATCTAATGGATGCTGACTAAGATTGTATTCATAGGTAAATTCCTCAACTTTAGATTGATCGGAAAACTGATCGTGACTGAATAATTTTCCCTCTGGATAATCAGCCATCCAAACCACTGGTTCGGGAGTGCTCTCGGAGCTGTCCCGAAAATAGCTCAGCAGGGAGTCTGCTACATCCGGATCGTTGTAAATGAGTGAATTTTTGGAATCATCAATTCTCCATTGATTATTATTTTTTACTCCCGGTATCCAAAAGAGTATTTTCTCTCGGGGAATTAAACCGACGGGAGAAAGAGGGATATCCTCCTTGATGGGTACTGGTTTTTCTTCGGGAAGCTCAAAATCTAGAAATGTAATTTTCTTTCCATCTTCACTTAATCGAATGTCCAAATCGATCCCCTCCTCACCCCTTTCCAAAAATTGAAATAATGCCTGAATCTTGGCGGCTTCCTCCTGCTTAAAAGTGTAGGCTATTCTTTCGGTTCCATTAACTGGTAGTTGAATCCTCATTTGCTGTGGTTCAAAATAAGCGGACCCCGCCCCTCGTACCTGGGTAAGCACCATTGGCTTACCACTGGGCTCTTTTGGTTTCGAATCCGCCAGAGTTTCATCCGCCTGATCTTCGGGCAGTTCAAAGGGTTCAATATGAACCACTCTCGTCCCCTCTACTCTAAGCTTGAGGGGTATTTTTTGTCCCGCCTGCAAGAGCTCGGTTAATTTTTTGATTCTTGCTCCCTCGTTGTTTCGAGCCCTTCTTAAATCATACTGAAATGTTTCATTGCCGAGCACAAAGGAAACCTCGTTTTCACCCTCGGATATGGCAATGGTTTCATCCTCCTCAAAAGTGATCTCTTTCCCACGGCCACGGGCCTTTGGGCGGAGGGGCTTTTTCTAATTCGCTAAAAATAAGTTCCCCGGCTTTTTCCGTGATCACGACCTTTAATTCGTCGCCCTCCTCTGCCTGATCCAAAGATTTCTCAAATCGGTCAAACTGGTCGTTGTTAATCTTAATTTTAAGTGGTTCTTTGGTACCCACATCCACGCTTACCCATCTAAGGTATGGATGTTTCTGGGCAATTTTTAAATATTCAATCTGATCAAATTCAGCAAATGAGCCAGGCACCACAGTCCGCTTAGCAAGTTCAGCGGGTTGCTCAGACTTGGATTGGGAAGTCACATCCTCCGCTTTGGGATCTGGCCCGTCTTGGTTGAACCAGTCGCCCAAATTGTAAGCTAATCCGACAATTAAGGCACCCAGTAAGCACAAGGCTGTTGAAATAACTGCCAGCTGTAAAATCCACGGTCTTTTCTTTTTTTCTTTTTTATTCGAAGCCTCCTGAGCCTTGACCGATGAACCGCTCGGAGCTGCACTGAGATGAGGAGAGGCGGCTCCCTTAATTTGCTGAACTTGTTTATCACTGAGCGGAGGACGGGTGACAGAGGAGGTTTTTCCACTCTTGACACGCTTGGTCGGAGGAGCAGTGGGACCCTTGCGGGCAATATGCGAAAGAGAGGCATCAATTTCATCCGAAATGACGCTTGAAGTCCAGGCACGCAGATCAATATAATTTCTCAAGCCCCCCTGCTTCACTCTCTCCCCGGCAGGCTGACCTTCAATTCCCACCCAGGCGAAAGACTTCACATCATCATTTCCCTGTAAAAAAGTGGTGAATGAATAATCCCATGCATCCAGAGAGATCTTTAATAAAGCAGAAGATTCAGCAAACAACTGAAGCAAATGTTCTCCCTGGTTCGGTCCATTTTCCAATACAATCGGTTTGACCAGTCCGGGAGAGACCAAAGATGCTGCATTTCCAGGATCATTTGTAAAACTTAACCAGTTCTTACAGGGAACCAGACCGGAGGATTTATATCCGGAAAGCGTAATTTCTTCACCCGGAGACAAGTATCTTGGCCCCTCATCCCAGTTGCTTTTCCACCCCTTCCAATTGAGGAATATTTCCGCTGGTGAAGGGCAGGTAGCAATCTCAAAACCATCCAAGACAAGATGATGGGCAAGATAATTGGTGCGATTTGTGTAATCAAGCCCTGCATCGCAAATTTTGGTCAGGACATAAAATTCTTCCGATCCCAGGATAATTTTTCTAAAGATCGATATCGTTACCCGGTTCCCCCCCTGCTGCTGCCCGAAATCGTATACACTCAATCTTTCAAGCTCTCTTACAAGGCGATGCCTCAGGTCCTTGTGACGGGCAACCGTACAGTAACCTGTGCGTCCCGGTTCCAAGCCTTGCGGCGTGCTGGTAAAAATGAGTTGTTGGGCCATAACAGGAATGAACTTCCCGTCAAGCGTCGGAAACTACAGGCAATAATTCAGGTTCAACATGATGAAGGACCCATAGAGTCGGAACTTCAACCATTACCGGGTCCAGTTTGTCAGGATCCGGGGCAATATACTTCTGACCATCCAGTTCGACTTTTTCGGGACTGTGCCCGAATGGACTGACCGGAAAGTAACGAACATTATTGGAAAGTGCCTCTGAATTGGCCACAATTGAAGGGTGCATGTCCATCATGTACTCCCTCAGTATTTCCGAGTTCTTTTCCACGATCTCCAAATCCAGTTTTTTGTCCTTTATTGGCCAAAGAATTCTCTCCCAATCCAATTGATCGCGGAGAATGTCGCATTTCCCAATCATCACCGCCACCGGCACATCGATTTTGTCGGCAATACTGATATTCTGATTCTGCTTAATCCGAATTTCGAGTTCGGCCATGATCACATCCTGTTGATCCAAACGTTTACCGCTTCCATCCATCGCAAATTGCGGATCTTCGTGACCTCTCAGGGCACGGCGAAATTCGGGGCTGGCAATAGGATCAAATAGAAAAAATATTCCCGCGGAGCTTGCTACATGCAGGGTACCGGGGCTCTCCTCATTGGCAATCCCCGGTTCAAAGTGTTCCCCCGCATTATCGTAAAAAATAAGTGAACAATCATGACCGGTTCCACGCGGATCTGAAAGACTGAATATGAAGGGACGGGGAAGAGCAACCACGCGGTCATGACGCTGCAATCGCTCGTACATTTCTCCTTCAAGCTGAGTTTTAATCAACATCGCATCCGCGGAACTGCTTCCCGCGAAAAGACGGTTCTTCATTGAGTTTAAAATTGCGTTACAACTTGGATCAGCATCCCGGAAGGCGATCCCGAACTCACGAAACAGTGTGCGCTGTAATTGGCGGACCAGGACACTGAGGTAATAAGATTTCCCGGCGCTGGGAGCACCCACAATTGAAAAAATGTGGTGCGACACATCCATGAAACCGGGGGGCAGTTTCCGATGGCAATGCACGCAAGCGACATCGGTCGTAGGCAACCCCATGGCGTCCATTGCCTGACCCTTCGAATTAAACTCCGTGGGAACGAAGCGTAGCATGGCATCTTCGCCTAACTTTCTGTCCCCTCTGAGATCTTCGTGCACCGCAATACTCAGGACATCCGCCCGGTCGAACTTCAACCAGCAGGTCGGGCATGTAAACTCACCACGATCAGGATCGACCACAATTTCCTCCTGATATACCGCTTCTTCTTCCTCATCATCCTCCTCCGGTCGCTGAAGAAACTCAACCAGGTGTACCACCCAGAAAGGAACATCCAACCCGACCGGTTTGATCGCGCACTCAGAAAGATCAGCACCAAATTCCTGAATTTTTTCCAGCACCTCGTACCGGCTGCACTGTGCATAATCCGTCCCGGTTCTTCCATTCGCCAAAATCCATTGGCCTTTTTGAATTTGATCTGCCCAGGATTTGGGGTCTTTTCCCGCGAAAACCACTAAAGGGTATCCCATAAATTGGAGAGTGCAGACTTCATCGTCCTCCACATTAAATGGTTCCGCAAAGGGCCCACCATTCACCAATAATTTCTCATCACCTTTCTTGTTCGGGACGATGCGAAAAGCGTTGCCGGACTTTTTGACCATGCATGCACCTTCCCAACCCTCGCCTCCGGGCACCTGCCAATCTGCATTACCCATACAACCCACAATGAAGGGGAATTTGTCAAGCATACGGAACTGCCCCTCAAGGCAGTCAAAAATTCCTATGGTGCTTTTTTTACCAAGCATAGTAAGTGGATGGGTTCAAGGTCATATGGGATCTAATAAAATATTTATTTCAATGTTACGGATTTTCTGTACTTCAAGGCAAAACAAATTTTGCATCAAAATAGTGAAATATTCATTGATCAGTTTTCTTTACGATTTATTTTATTTGGATTTTCATTCCTCAATTCAGGAGGCAGGAAATCACCGGGAAAGCCCTGAAAGCAAACGGGGCGGGCAAAACGTAAAATTGCCCCTGTCCCCACTGATGTTGACCGACTGTCCGTAGTGGCCGGGTAAGGGCCACCATGCACAATTGATTCACAAACTTCCACACCGGTGGGAAACTGATTAAAAAGCAGTCTTCCTGCTTTGGTTTCGAGAATGTCGATTAAACCCTCATGTTCATCGAGATTTTCCGTATGCCCAAACAGACTCGCGGTCAATTGCCCTTCCAATTCACCAGCCACTCTCAACAGATCGTCTCGATCGCGGTAGGAAACCAATAAGGTGGCGGGCCCAAAGATTTCTAGGGAAAGATTGGAATCATTTAAAAAATGATTAACCGAGGTGTCCAAAACACAGGGCATTGCATCACATCCGCCCCCCCCTATATTATCATCAGTGCCCAAAAGGACCTTCACGCCTTCACCATTACTGATTTTCTCTATTCCCTGACCGTACGAATTACGGATTCCACGATGTAACATGGTTGCAGGCTCGAACTTTTTCATTTTTTCCACAAACGAATTGCAGAAATTGTTTCCCGGAACGCCCTCCTGATAAAAAACAATTCCTGGATTTGTGCAAAATTGTCCGACTCCCATGGTGGCGGATACGAATAAACCATCTGCAATTTTATCGAATTCGTCCTGAGTTAATTCAGGAAGCAGAAAAATAGGATTAATGCTGCTCATTTCAGCAAAAACGGGGATGGGCTCGCGTCTTTGGGATGCAAGATCAAACAGGGCACGTCCTCCGGATCGGGAACCCGTGAAACCGACGGCTCGAATGATCGGATTTGTCACAAGTGCCTGTCCGGTCGTCCTTCCCTCTCCAAAAAGAAGGGAAAATGTCCCTTCCGGCAACCCGCATTTTTGAACTGCGGTGGCAATTAGTTTTCCCACAAGCAGCGCAGTGCCGGGATGCGCATGATGAGCCTTAACAATGACCGGACAACCCGCCGCCCACGCCGAAGCAACATCTCCACCCGCCACTGAAAAGGCCAGCGGAAAATTACTGGCACAAAATACCGCAACCGGACCGACCGGCCTAAGCATTGCACGCAAATCAGGCTTGGGTAATGGCTGACGATCGGGATTTGCCCGGTCAATCCGGGCATCAACCCAGGACCCCTCCTCGACCAAATTGCCAAACATGCGAAGTTGACCACTTGTACGGCCGGCTTCTCCGCGTACCCGACCTTCTGGAAGTCCTGTCTCTTTAGGCATAATTTCAACCAGTTCATCCACAGCACCGTCAATCAGATCAGCTAATGAGCGAAGAAAATGAGCTTTCTCCTTACCCGAAAGTGAAGCCATAGAAAGACTGGCTTTTTGGGCAAGTTCACAGGCTCGATTGAGTTCGGCTTCGGATGCATGAACATAATCCACTCCTAAACCAACCCCGGTGGCTGGATTCACCGCGTGAAAAGAGGAACCCGTGAAATCTCCGCGGGAAAAACCAATTAATGAGGATTCTTTCATATAGTTAAAAAGTGGTTACAAAAGGTCATCTCACGGAATTCACCAATGTGCCAATTAAATCAATCGTAATTGAAACAATATCTTCCGATTGAAGTGTAAAATCACTGCCCGGTACAATTCCCGTACCGGTCATTAAAAAAACTCCGTGCTCAAAGCTCGTTTCCCGAAAAAGGAATTCGATTAATTCTCCCGGGGTTCTTTTCATTTCGGAAAGTGATGTCTCACCCCTGAAGACAAGCTTACCCGCCCGTTCTATTTGAATCGCCACCGTGGATTCCATCGAAAGTGGTTCTTCGGGAACATACAGTCCTGGTCCCAGACAGGCACATTGATCAAAGGTTTTTGCCTGAGGTAAATACAAGGGATTCTCTCCCTCAATACTTCTCGACGAGACATCGTTTCCAATCGTGTACCCCACAATTTTTCCTGAACTGGTTGCAAACAAAGTAAGTTCCGGTTCCGGGACATCCCATTCTGAGTCTTTGCGAATACGAAAGGGCTGTCCATGCCCAACCACTCGTGCGGGGGTGGCCTTGAAAAATATTTCCGGGCGCACCGCCTGATAGACTCGGCTGTAAAAGTCTCCGCCACCTGCATCCCGGGACTCTTCCATTCTCGCCAGTCGGCTCGAATAGTAAGTCACTCCGGCAGCCCATACTTCCTGGGATCCAATCGGGGGAAGAAAGGTGTCAGAACTTACATTTTCTAAACTATTGCATGACTCGGCCGCGTCCCAATTCTGCCTTAAATAATGCCAAAGATCGTCCCGGTTAATCAGTAAGTCCCAACTCCCATCAAATAAAAGTTTTCGAAACTCATCTCCATGTTTGAGAACAAATCCATCAACGGTGTTAAATATGTGCATTGAGCTAACTTGAATTAAATTTAAGGTTTGTTGGAGAAACTACTTATCAATTCCAAGAAAATCATGCAATCTTTCGGCAAGTTTCGGGCCAATGCCATTGAGTTCGCACATTTCTTCCGCAGTTGCATTACGAAGTTTTTCCAATGATCCAAAATGGTTGAGCAAAGCCTCCCGCCTTACTTTACCAAGTCCTTTAAAATCATCCAGGATCGACTCTCGAATTCTTCTGCTTCTTAAGTCAGCATTGAATTGGTTGGCAAATCGATGAGCTTCATCCCTGATTTTCTGTAATAATCGAAGCCCCAAGTCCCGGGCATCAAGAATAAGTTCCTCCCTCTCATCCGGAAACACAATACTTTCCTCCCGTTTCGCCAAGCCAATTAAAGGAGGGGCAACAATTTCCAGGGAATTGAATGCCTTGATCGCCGAGCTTACCTGCCCTGCCCCTCCATCAATTACAATTAAATCAGGAAATTCATGACCGCCCTGAAAAAGTCGGCCGTATCTTCGGCTCACTACCTCTTCCATCGAGCGAAAGTCATCATTTCCCTCAAAACTTTTAATTTTATATCTTCGGTATGCCCTTCTGTCCGATTTCCCGGATACAAACCTGACCATGGAAGCAACCACAAATGTTCCGGAAACGTGGGAAATGTCAAAGCACTCAACTACGGCAGGCGGACGGTCGAGTTGTAAAACTTCAGCCAAACGCTCCAACCCAAGCCAATTTCCATCTTCCTGCTTGGGCCATTGTCTGGTAAATCTTCTGGTTTTCTTAATTGTTTTGGATAATGCGTCCGCCAGGTCCCGAAATTCGGCGGCCCGTTCAAATTCCATCGCCTCCGCGTGTTTCTGCATTTTTTCACGTAATTCTGCCAGCCAACTTTTTGCCTTTCCCTCAAGAAATGCACATGCCTCCTCCACTCGCCTCCTATACTCCTCTTTGGAAGTTTCATTGTGACCGGCAAAAATCTCCGCTCTTACATCATCATACATTCGGTAACGCCCGTCACTCAACTTAACCGGTTTGGCATCCGAGAGAAGAATACCAAATTTTTTTCTCATTTCTGAAAGAGTGGAACGTAAAAAACCCGCCTGGGCAAAAGGACCATAGTAATGAGAGCCATCCTCCTTTTTGTTTCGGCATAGACGGAAGCGGGGCAATTCGTTTTGCAAATCCACACGAACCATTAAAAATTGTTTGTCATCAGTAAAATCAGTGTTGTACCTGGGTTTGTACTCTTTAATCAACTTGCCTTCCAAAAGCAGGGCTTCGGTTTCATTTTTAGTTTCATGAATCGAGATTTCACATACCATTTCAACCATCGCGGCAATTTTGGGTTGCGCCCTGACAAACCTGCGGGAACCCTGAAAATAACTGCCCACTCGTCTTTTTAAATTTTTTGCCTTTCCCACATAAATAACATGGCCCAATCGATCCTTCATTAAATAGACCCCCGAGCTCTGCGGGAGACTACGAATAAACTTTCGGATTTCGACTTTCTGATTTTGCATTGGCAATCTATTAAATCTTGAGTATTTTAGAACTTGGCAAGAACACAAATTATAACCTTTGATCCAAAAATACAACCGACTATGACTTCGACCTTACGCGTCGAAACGATTACCCTGGGCGATGAACTTCTCCTCGGCATTCGTGAGAACGCCCACCTCACCTACCTTGGCAATCAACTTGCCCATCACGGAGTTGAACCATCTGCGAATCTTGTTATCCGGGACAACCCGGAAGATATTCGTCTTTTTTTCTCTGATGCCTGGAAGCGCTCCGACCTTGTGATTACCACGGGCGGACTTGGTCCCACCACGGATGATATCACCCGCGAAAACATTGCCGAGGCATTGGATGAAGAGCTTGTTTTTGATCCAAGTATCGAAAGTGCGCTCAAGGAAAGATTCAGTGACCTCGCACGGCCGATGCCCGAAATCAATCTTCGCCAGTGCTATCGCCCGGGGAATGCTGAAGTTTTAAAAAACCCGTTTGGCACCGCTCCCGGTCTTTGGTTAAAAAAAGAAGGGAAAATATTGGTTATGCTCCCCGGTCCATCTCGTGAAATGCATCCAATGTTTGAGGACCAAGTCATTCCCAGGCTACAAAAAGAGGGGGTGTTTCCAGAAATTGATTGCTATCTTCAAATCAGAACTGCTGGAATTGGCGAATCGACTGTTGCTGAAAAAGTTGAACATTTATTCGAGGGAAAGGATGAACTGCTGGTCGGATATTGTGCCCATGCCGGTATGGTCGATATCCGTTTAAGTTCTCTCAACTCTGAAGTTCTAAATGAACAGGATTTACACAACCTTGCCGATGCATGCAGGGATGCACTGGGGGAGGATTTTGTTTGTCTCGGAGACCGGACAATTGCCGGGGTCATTTTCCGCGAATTGCGTAATCTGGACAAAACTCTTGCTGTCGCGGAATCCTGCACCGGTGGTTTGCTCTCTTCCTCATTCACCGAAATCCCGGGCATCTCAAAAGTCTTCCACGGTGGTGCAGTTTGTTACCACAACGATGCAAAAGTACAAATTCTCGATGTCCCGGAGAGCATGCTTGAGCAACATGGTGCCGTTAGCGAGGAAGTGGCCATTGCCATGGCCACGGGAGCCTGTGAGAAATACGGGGCAGATTACGGTCTGAGCGTGACTGGATTTGCCGGCCCAACCGGGGGCACACAGGTCCTCCCAGTGGGATCTATTTATCTCGGATATGCCTCCCCTGTAGGTGTTTGGGCGAAAAAAATACAGCTTCGCGGAGACCGTGCGTCCAACCGAAGACGGGCTGCCACTGCTGCTCTCGATTGGATGAGAAGAAAACTTCGAAAATATAAATTGGAAGAGGTGTTTGCCGCCGCGGAGTCAGGTGATTTTAATATCTAATCTCATCGCCAATCTCCCCGCTTTTAAAATATAGCAGTTGATGGCGAAAGAAAGGTTTTTTGCAGTTTTGGGGGATGATGATTTCCTCGTACGCCAACGGGCGAAAGAGATTTTTGATGAACATCTCTCTCAATTTCCTGACGATTTGTCCCGTGAGCAAATTGACGGGCGAGCGGAAAAAGTCGAAGATGTCGAAAGGATACTCAAAGATGCCCGGACATCCGGTCAAACGCTCTCCCTTTTTGGGGGAGGAAAGTTAGTCTGGATCAACGAGGCAAATTTCATTAACCAAACCAGAGTCGGTGCTGCGCAGGGGTCGAAAGATGCCCTCGAATCGATTAAGTCTTTTCTCGGAAACTTAGGCGAAACGATAGTTATCTTATCTGCCTGCCCGGTTCACCGGGGGCACAGTTTTGTTAAATGGTTACAAAAAAATGCAACCTATGAGGATGTCGCCAAGCAGGAAAAAGAAGATGTCGCATTCAGGCGGTTGGTGGAGGAAACGGCCCAATCCTGCGAAGTTAATTTTGCCCCCGGTTCCCTTGAATTTCTTGCCGGTAAGATCGGGAGTCACCCGAGACTGGGAGTCGAGGAAACCAAAAAAATGGCCTCTTATTTGGGAGAAAAAGGATCCACAATAACCGAGGAATTAATCATGGAATTGGTTCCGGACTTTGGAGAAGGCGATTTTTTCGAAGCCACCGAAGCATTCTTTTCAGGGAATTTAAAATGGACTTTGGAAGCGATTGACCGGCATTTTTTCCATGCCAAGGACGCCCGTCCACTACTCAGTAACTTACAAAACCGTAACCGGTTGCTTATACAACTCCGCGTTCTCGTGGACGGAGGAGAACTTGATTCAAAAGGTCGTATCGGAAAGGATCAATTGGCGAGAATTGCCCAAAAGCATGCCCACCACTTCTCGGACTCAGGCGATAAAACAACCCTCAATTTATTCTCTCAAAATCCATGGTTTTTGGGTCGCCTCCTCCCGATCACCGATAAATTTAATACCCGTCGGTTGATTGATTTACAGGCCGACTTGATTGGAGCTTTTGAAAAGCTTCTCGCTCAACCAAAAGAGGATCAACCTGGTATTCTCAAAGACTTAGCCATTCGAACGCTTTCGCATTTTTCTTAGATTTCGCTTTCCACTTGCTCATTCAAATACTTACCTTACTTAAAACAAACATGAATTTTATATTTAATTTTTTTATACTTTCTTTTTTGACGACTCTTTGCATGGGGGAAGTCACAAATGCAGAACTTGGACGTAAACTCGATCTTGTCCTCCAAAAAATTGATGGACTTGAACAACGAGTCAACAAACTGGAAAATCGTGATCTTCAAGTAAAAGAAGAATTAAAAAAAGTCTCAACAATGGCCCGCACTGCGAAATTAGACTCCGCCCTTTCTGTGCCCCAAAATGAGGAAGAAAAAAAATCTTTTTTTTCTAAGCTTCGATTACAACTCAAATCCGATGAAGTAAAAGCAAAAGGTGCATGGACGAAAAAAGAAACTTGGGACCAAGTGAACAAAAATCTTTCCGAATTTAAAATTCGCAAATTACTTGGAAATCCTAACACCATAAAAAGCTCTCTAAATCCGCGAATTGAAAGGGTTTATCACTACCAAGGTGATTTAAATGCCGACGGAAAAGAGGAAATTGGGCAGGTTAATTTCTTTCGGGAAAAAGTAGTCTCCTTTAAAAGTCCTTTTTAACCTCCCTTACCCATTTTGTCTCCCATTTCTGCGGGTAACTTTAGGTACTTTATTGCACCTATCTTGCTATTGACATATGCACAAAATTAATCATAATGATTATCATTCTTTCTTATGGGAGAATATTTAGGTTCGCCTAAAACAAACAAACAAACAAACAAACAAACTGAATATATGAAAAATAAAATATTAGCTACGCTTGTTGCTTTTGGTCTGGTGGGATCTGTTTCCGCTGTCGAAATTAACGAGAATCTGTCTATTAACGGTTTCATCGATGCTTCATGGTCTGATCTCGATACAGAAAAAGCAACTGGTGGAATAAATGACAATCAATCATTGGGACTTGATGAAATCGAATTGAACTTTCTTTTCAATGTTGGAAATGTCTCTGGTGCTATCCACATCGATGACTATGATAATACTGCACGTGGTATCCCGAAGATGAGAAGTATCGACATCGAGCAAGCTCACTTCACCTACACATTGGATAATGGTATTTCCGTAACAATGGGTAAGTATGGTTCTAAGCTTGGTTTCGAACGTGAAGATCCTGCTGGGCTTTTCACTTACAGCCGTGCTTACGGTACAAATGCAAATTCTGGCTCCGTATTCAATGCTGGAAATGTTGACAGTTATGTATACGAAGGTGTTGCAGTAGGTTACACAGGCGATGTTGTATCACTTAACTTATCATTCCACAATGGTGGTGACTCAAACCTCGAAGGAGATGACCTCAATACTGAACTCTCTTTCAGTTACACCGGTATTGAAAATCTCGTTCTTGGTGGAGGTTTCTTGTTTGATAATCAAGGAAGTGACACTGCGACCGAAAATGACATGGTTAATGTACATGCTGCTTACACTACCGGCAAATTTCTCTTTGCCGCGGAATATTCCGAGTTAGACATTGATGGTCCTGCTGTTAATGACAAACTTGATGCTTACATGTTTCTTGCTGACTACACCGTTTCAGACAAGATGGCTGTTGCTCTTCGTCTCTCTTCCAACGAAGTGACTTCGACATTGGACTACGACAAACTCACAATCGCTCCTCGTTACTCAATTACTGAGAGCTTAGGTGCAATCCTTGAGTTCAGTGACATTGATATTGGAACTGAAGATGCAAATCTTGTTGCGGTAGAACTTACATACACTTTCTAAGTCTAGTTACTTAAAAGTTTCTAAGGGTCACCCTTCTGGGGGTGACCCTTTTTTTATGCTCGAATCTATTCTAGGTTTAGGAATGACATGCCTATTTCGTTTGAATTCAGTTTGCGGAAAAGGACGCGATACTTTATCAAAAATATAAGTGATCAGTTTAAATAAAGAGTATTCCGAATTACCCAATCCTCCACGGTTTGATCCCGGTGAAGTAGTGGAGCACCGCAGATATAACTACCGGGGTTTAATAGTTGCCTGTGATGAGACCTGTCAGTCCACCGATGAATGGTATGAATCCAATCAAACCCAGCCAGACAGAAATCAGGCATGGTATCACATTCTGGTCGATGGCGGGCAGCACATTACCTATGTTGCGGAGTCCAATCTTACTCCCGATCAGGCAAAAATGCCGGTTGTTCATCCAATGCTTAATCTTTTCTTCTTTGGAGTTGACGAGGGCAGTAACCGGTACCTGAGAAACGATGTCCCCTTCGACCCGGGCCAACCACCGGACGCTCTTCCTCCACCTCCTCCTGGAGATATTCCTCCACCTCCTCCTTCCTAGATTAATTCTCTTAAGCTGAATCTGCTACGAGATTGGAAAATTAACCGTTCTTTTTCCTCAGTTCTCTCATCTCCTCAACACCTGTTTTCAAAATCAACAAGTTTGTTTAAGCAATTCATCGTACAGCTTTGTAAGCTCGGGCATCGCAATCCCCTTCACTAATCCCCGCCGCATGGGTTCCCCCCAAATTGCTTCGACCTCAACCGCTTTTCCTTCCTGAAAATCAATTAAGCTGGAAGGTTTGTAAGCACCCATTGGTTCAGTTAAGGAAAACTGTTTTTCAATAAAGCTGTCTTCAATGGTGATTCCATGTGCCTGAGCACCATGTTGTATCTCAATCATTAATTGATGAGCACGCATGCGTAATTCTTTGTCTTTTAAAATTAGATCGGTGGTGATTCCCCCTCCAATAATACTCAATCCATTAAAGGGAACATTCCAGCAAAGCTTTCGCCAAAGGGCTTCGTCCAAAGATTCCGAGCTTCTAACTTTTATTCCTGAACATTCAAATGCCTTCACCAAGTTAGTAGCCTTTTCCGAGAGGGAAGTGTCCTGTTCTCCAAACTGGATATATCCGGGAAGCAAGCTTTCAATTCTATCTGGATGCGTTCGATTGATACAGGTAAAGCACAGACCTCCCACAATTATTCGTTCCTTTCCAAAAAGCCCGGCAAGATTCTCCACATTACCCATACCGTTCTGTAGACTAAGAAAGCTCGTATCCTCCGAAACCATCGGCTTGACCAACTCGCCGATTTGATCATTTACCGTTGCCTTGGTGGCTATGATTATCCAGTCACATGCCCCGATCGAATGGGTATCAGAATAAATTGGTGGATTTTCGATTTTCTCCACTCTCCGTGCGGGTTTATGGTGAACAAGAGAAAATCCATTTTCTCTGACCTTTTCAAAATTACTCCTCAGATAAAAATGAATGTCCTGCCCATTCTGAAATAATTGGAGTCCGTAAAAACTTCCTACCGCTCCTGCTCCAATTAAACCTATTTTACCAAGCTTTTGCCCGGCCATATTTAGCAACTAAATGGTTGAACCAAAACATTTTCTGACTGCGGTGCAAGATCCGGATAATCTAGAGTATAATGTAATCCCCTACTCTCCTTTCTCTGTAATGCTGAACGCACAATTAACTCCGCCACACAGACCAGATTTCGGACTTCGAGCAGGGGGACATCCACTTTTGCATTCCAGTAATATTCATTGATTTCCCTGCCTAAATTCCGAATTCGTGCCTGAGCACGCTCAAGCCGCTTGGTGGAACGCACAATGCCAACATAATCCCACATCGTGCGTTTTAATTCATCTAAATTATGCGATAAAACAACCCGCTCATCGGAAGCAGGAACATCTCCATCAACCCATTCAGGGAGTTTGTTGTGGCATCCCTTTCCTTCCTGTAAAAAATTACAGACCGCTTCCGAACCTTTGTGAGCCAGTACCACCGCTTCGAGAAGGGAATTACTTGCCAATCGATTGGCACCATGTAATCCAGTGCACGCCACTTCACCGCATGCATACAATCCCTCCAATTCAGTCGAGCAATCGAGGCCGGTGGGGATCCCTCCACAGGAGTAGTGAGCAGCAGGCACAACGGGAATCGGATTTTCCGTTGGATTGACTCCCCTCTTCAGGCAGTTTTCAAAAACATTGGGAAAACGGTCGGAAAAATTCACTTCCATCGAAGGAGTATCCAGGCGGACATAAGGTGCTCCCGATCTTTTCATTTCCCGGTCAATCGCACGGGCAACCACATCTCGGGGTGCTAAATCAGCGAGCGGATGATACTTATTTAAAAACGCCCTGTTTTTTCCATCAATTAATTTTGCACCTTCTCCTCGAACCGCCTCTGTGATCAAAAAACGGTCGCCACTCAAGGAATGAAATGTCGTGGGATGGAACTGAATGAATTCCAAATTCATGGAGGCTAAGCCCGCACGTGAGGCGATCGCCACGCCATCACCTGTCGCAATGGAGGGATTGGTCGTGTAAAGATAGGTTTGACCAGCCCCACCAGTGGCAAGCAAGACTGCGGGGGATGCAATGGTTCGGACCCGATCTTCCACACCGTCATAAAAGTACAGCCCTAATACTCGATCCTTAGTTCCTTCAACTTCCACACCCAGCTTTCGCACTTTTTTGGCCGTAATGAGATCAATGGCAAAGAAATGTTCGAATAAATGCACTCCTTCTTTTGCAATTGCGGAAAGGAGAGCCTCTTCGATCGCTTTCCCGGTCACATCTTTGACATGCAGAACTCTCCTTTTGCTATGTCCTCCCTCTTTCCCGAGGGAAATTCTGCCATCTTCCATATTTGAAAAAGCGACTCCGAGATCTACTAAATCCTGAATCCGATCCGGTCCTTCCCTTAAAATCTCCCGCACAATTTTGGGGTCACAAAGTCCATCCCCCGCCTCCAAAGTGTCCTCCACATGCTTTTCCAAGTCATCCCCGGCTGAAGTCACTGCCGCAATTCCTCCCTGAGCGTAGTTCGTATTCGATTCTGCTTTATCTTTCTTGGTGAAAATAGCCACCCGGTAACCTGCTTTAGCCACATTGAGGGCGAAGCTCAACCCGGCAATCCCACTCCCCACGATTACAAGATCATATTCGCTTTCCGGTTTCATTATAAAAGGTTTAAAGGACTTGATTATCAATTAAGCGCACATCCCCCACCCGGGCTGCGAGCAAAATTAGTGACTGATTTTGCACGGCAATCTTTTCAGGTTCAAATGTTTCCCGGTTTACAATTTTTAAATATTCCAAATTTATTAATTTCCCTTTGTTTATAAGTTCTCGCATTTTATCCTCGATTCTTTCAATTTCAAAAATCCCATTTTCGAGCAAATTCTTTCCCTCCTGTAAAGATTGAGAAAGAAATAACGCGTCCTTTCTCTGCTCTCTCGTAAGATACGCATTCCTCGAGCTCATTGCCAAGCCATCGTCCTCCCGAAAAATATCCCCGATAATTACCTCGATTGGAAAATTTAAATCTTTGATCATCTGCTTAAGAACAAGGACCTGTTGGGCATCCTTTTGACCAAGAACCACAATATTCGGACAACAAATATTAAACAACTTCGCACACACTGTCGTAACACCCTGAAAATGGGAGGGACGGGACAATCCGCAAAATCCCGAGGAAAATCTTTCCTCGATTACTGAAGTCGAATGACCCTCCAAGTAAATATTCTTACTCTCGGGAACAAATACAATGTCCACTTTTCTATCTTTGCATAAGTTCAAGTCTCGGTCTAAATCCCTTGGATACTTTTCCAAATCCTCTCCGGGAGCAAATTGGGTGGGATTTATAAATATTGAAAGAATAATGGTGTCAGCCCTGTCTTTAACTAAATCAACCAGGGAGAGATGACCTTGGTGAAGGCTACCCATCGTGGGAACCAATCCAATTGTGCGTCCTTCTGATCTCAGTTTCTCACTGATCCTATGCATTTCATCAACGGAGTGAATGACCTGCATAATAGTCTAATAGGATTTTGCCAATACCACCCGTCCTGCACTCGGCTTTCCACTAAAAATACAGGTACCACTTTCTTCTGAATTTTCAGGGATGCAACGAATGGTTACTTTCAATTCATTCTTAATTTCCTCTTCCCACTGAGGATCACCGTCCCAGTGAACATAAGCAAAACCACCATGTATTTCAGCTTTATTGTTGGATGGAGGGGTGAAGAATTCATAAAGCTCCTTTTTATCGTCAATATTGATCGAATTTTCTGACCGGAAATCCAAAGCTTTCCTGAACAGAGATTGCTGGATATTCTCAAGAATATTAGCCGACTCAGCAATAAACTCCTCGAGGTTCATACCCTCTCTTTTAGCACCCTTATCTCTTCTCCCCACAAAAACAGTTTTATTTTCCAGGTCCCGAGGGCCAATTTCAACGGTAAGAGGAATGCCTTTCTTAACCCACTGCCAATACTTCTCCCCACCCCGTAAATCTCGGTCGTCCTGCTCCACACGAATCGAGGATCCCGAGAACTGAATATCTTCGAGTTGCTTTTTCAGTTTACTGCATGCCTCCAGCACTTTTCCACGAGTTTCCTCTTTCGGAGTCACCGGCAAAATAACAATCTGAGTGGGGGCGACTTTGGGAGGTACAATCAAACCGTCGTCGTCCGAGTGAGTCATAATCATTCCACCAATCAAACGGGTGGAAACTCCCCACGAAGTGGTCCAGCCCCATTCTTCTTTTCCACTTACACCCTGAAATTTAATACCGCACGCTTTTGAAAAATTTTGTCCGAGAAAATGTGAAGTCCCCGCTTGCAAGGCTTTACGGTCCTGCATCATTGCCTCAATGCACCATGTGGATTCTGCACCGGGAAAACGTTCGGCCTCGGTTTTCTCCCCTCTGAGCACAGGCATGGCCAGCCATTCCTCCGCAAAAGTAGCGTAGGTTTTGAGCATTAAATGAGTCTCTTCGATCGCTTCTTCAGCAGTTGCGTGCACGGTATGCCCTTCCTGCCAGAGAAATTCCGCGGTTCTTAAAAACAGACGGGGTCTCATTTCCCATCTCACCACATTGGCCCATTGGTTAATCAGCAGGGGAAGATCGCGGTAGGACTGAACCCAACGGGCAAACAATTCACCAATGATCGTTTCAGAGGTGGGTCTGACAATCAAAGGTTCTTCTAATTTTCCCGCGGGTTGTAAAATTCCATGTTCATCTGCTTCCAGTCGGGAATGAGTGACCACGGCACATTCCTTGGCAAATCCGTCAATGTGCTCGGCTTCCCGCTGTAAAAAGCTTTTCGGTATAAAAAGGGGGAAATAAGCGTTTTTATGTCCGGTATCCTTAAACATTTTATCCAGAGCATCCCTAATATTTTCCCAAATCCCGTACCCCCAGGGCTTAATCACCATGCATCCGCGCACTGGGGTGTTTTCAGCTAAATCAGCTGCCTTGACTACTTGTTGGTACCACTCAGGATAATCATCCTCCCGGGTAGGTGAGATCGCGTTGCGTGGTTTTGCCATAATTAATCAACTGATATAAAAAAAAAGTGAAAGAAAAGCGAGTCACTATCGATAACAAAGTATTCTTTCATGCAAAGAATTTTGACATCTGCCGGTCATGAGTCATTATGGCGATTTTTATCTTTAAAATACATCCCCACAAACTATGACACACATTATCGAAGTACACGGTCGTGAAATTATTGATTCACGAGGCAATCCAACAGTTGAAGTAGAAGTCGAACTGAGCGGCGGAGCGTTTGGACGGGCAGCCGTTCCTTCAGGTGCGAGCACCGGAGAACATGAGGCAATTGAAATGCGCGATGGTGATCAGAATCGTTACCTCGGTAAGGGAGTATCCCAAGCAGTGGAGAATGTGAATGTCAAAATTGCCGAAGCGATTGTCGGATTGGACGCAACCGATCAAACCGCGGTAGATCACGCAATGCTTAGCCTGGATGGAACGCCAAACAAATCGGTTCTCGGGGCAAATGCAATTTTGGGGGCATCCATGGCCACGGCCCATGCCGCCGCTTCCGCAAGTGGTTTACCCTTGTATAAATATTTAGGCGGACCCAACGCAAAAGTGTTACCGGTGCCGATGATGAATGTTCTCAATGGTGGTTCTCATTCAGACGCCCCCATTGATATTCAAGAATTTATGATTATGCCAGTGGGAGCTCCAACATTCAGAGAAGCATTGAGGATGGGATGTGAAATCTTTCACTCCCTCAAAAAAGTGCTCAAAGACCAAGGCCTTTCCACTGCCGTAGGGGATGAGGGTGGTTTCGCCCCGAACCTCGCGAGTAACGAGGCAGCCCTGGAATCTCTTTCGATTGCAGTTGAAAAGGCTGGATACAAACTCGGCGAAGAAATTCAGTTTGCCCTTGATGTCGCGTCGTCCGAGTTCTACGACCGGGAAAAAGCAAAGTATGTTTTTGGTAAAAGTGACGGGTCCGAAAGAAGTTCCGAGGAGATCGTTTCTTTCTATGAGGATCTCGTTAATAAATTCCCCATTCGTTCGATCGAGGATGGTTGCGATGAGAATGACTGGAGTGGTTGGAAAAAACTGACGGAGGCGGTGGGTGAGAAAGTTCAACTTGTCGGCGATGATTTATTTGTGACAAATGTCGATTTTCTCAAAAAAGGAATTGACCAGGGCGTGGCGAATTCAATTCTCGTTAAAGTTAATCAAATTGGTTCGCTGACAGAAACTTTTGATGCGGTGGAAATGGCCAAGGAAGCCAGCTACACGTCAGTGATCTCTCACCGTTCCGGTGAGACTGAAGATGTTACAATTGCGGATATTTCCGTCGCCACCAACGCGGGGCAGATTAAAACTGGCTCACTTTCACGGACCGATCGTATCTGTAAATATAACCAGTTGTTACGCATAGAGGAACAGTTGGGGGACCAGGCGATCTACGGTGGAAAGCTGTAGATTTTCAATTTAAAGGAAAAGACACCCAGCCATCCCTCATTATCAAGGTGGGGAGAATGGTCATTTTGAAAGTCTTGTTTTTTCTTTAATGAACATAGATCGATGAAACCGACCGTCGAATTACCTTCGTATCCGAAAGAAATCGAAGATTGGTGGTGGAATCAAACAGTCCAAATGTGGCCTGAGCTCAGTGAAGAAAAAATTCTTAACTTAATCCGTAAAGAAATCCTCATACAAAGCGACCGGTTCAATAAAAGTAGATCGTTTGACCCGCAAGCTTACGGATCACGTGAATTGTCTCTTTTGAGTTACGGAAACTTCTTTTTTCCCCGTACTTGGAAGGCAATGACTTTGGCCCTTAGCGAAGCTTTTCATTTTCGCTTATGGGAGAAATCAAGCAAAGGACCCATTCGTATCCTGGACATCGGTTCGGGGTCCGGGGCAAGTGGGTTAAGTACGCTCTCTTTCCTGCGGAAGTTGAATATTGAAAATTCAATCTCCCTTGAATCTTGGGACTATTCCGGAAAAAGTCTCGCCTTTCAAAAAAACCTTCATCGTGCTTGCTATCCCTTGTGGCCCGAATCCGAAATAAAAACAAAGAGGACAGATTTAAGGTATAATCTCCCCAAGCCTTCAAAACAAAGGTACGACCTTATTCTTTTAGGTTACTCAATCAATGAAGTACTCCAGGATACCGAAGCAAACGAATATCGTGATTGGATAAGAGAAATCATTGGATTACTAGCACCCAGCGGATTTGTACTTATTGTTGAACCGGCAGAAAAAAATCTTTGCGACCAATTACATAAAAATACCGCATTCCTTTCTTCAGTTGAAAAAGACCTACATATTGAATCCCCATATTTTAACGGAAATCAATGTCCGTTCTTTTCAGGAAAAACGAATTACTACAGTCATGAGGTCAGAAAAATCTATCCATCTCAAAGGATTGAAGAAATTAATAAACCTTTGGGCTTGGAAATGCGTGAAGTCAAATTTGGACTCTCTATAATTGGGAAAAAACCTCCCCGTTCATTTCCAAAAAACTTTTCTATTTGCCGACTAGTTTCTCCAGTAAGAAAGAAAAAAGGCACAATTTCGTTCATTGGCATTGCTTCAGATGGACTTGAATATGGGTACGAGCTACAAAGGAGATCACTCTCAACTGACGAAACTAAAGGACTTCTCAATATGGAAAGAGGAGATATTATAAATATTGCAGAGGGAGAGAGTGGCAAAGATCCAAAAAGAATAAGGATTCACTCCTACAATAGTCTGTCTTTGCAATTTGCACCGCGCTGGGAAAAGTGAAAACAGATATTCCCACTATCAGCTAGAATGAACCTCAGGGTCTGCCTTCTTCCAAAACTTTCATCTGAAAGCTTTCCCGGTCCTTCACATCTCCAACCACAGTTCTGAATCTTTTGGTCGTTCGGAGTGCCTGTAGCATAGCCTGTTGTCGGAGTTTCTTGAAAAATAAGGGTGGTGATTGAAAACCAGTGAGTAAATTCGAGGTAACCATGAGTGTGCTTAATTCAACATCCATAGATCTGCTGAATCCATCGGGCAGGGAAAAAACTAATTGACCAGGTAAAAGCTCAATTGAATCGCTTTCTCTTTTGAGGACTGCTTTCCCTAATAAATTAATTACCTTCAGTCCGCCATTCGTGGTCACACCAATCATACAGGCAAATGAAGACCCGCTCGACACCTCGACCGATGCAAGAGGTGAACTGATAAGCAAGGATTTACTGCTATCCTCAACATAAAAACAATAAGATCCGGTATGCAGATCGATCGAACCCGTTTTTTTAATACTAAAACTTGCCGCATCTACCGTTCGCATCCGTGCAGAGTCACTTTTAATCAATAACGAAATTCCACTCTTGGGTAACACGGTAACTCTTCGGCCAAAACCAAAATGTTCCGTTGAATCATCCACCTCGAAAGACTGCCAAATTTCACGGGCCAAAATCTTACCAAAATATTCCTGAATGATTACATCACTTGGTTCCTGAACCAGTGGAATGGGTAAATTTTTCTTGTTCGGATTATTCAGCTTCATCTTTTCCTGATATCTGGCAACCAGGAACTTACCCTTTACGATCCGAATCTCTTTCTCAATTGAAATACGCAAAGGATCTGACACAGGAGACTGCCTCATGTACCCTAAAGCGCGGTTTAAATATTTAAGAGACTGTGAATACTCTCCTACCTCCGCCAATGATTTGGCTTCCTGATAGAATTGAACTACTTTCGAATTTTCTTCTGCCCACAAAACATAACCTGAAGAAAGAAGGAAAAAGAGAGAAACAACAATTATCTGCACATCAAAAGGCGTAATTCACACCAATGGTCACACCCCCAACAAAATCCTTAAATTCCGCGGATGCATCAGAACTTTTCTTAGACATATAATTTGCGGAACCGGAAACGCTTAACCAATCGAATAAAGGATAAGCTGCATTCAAACCTCCACTGTAAGTCTGGTCTGACCGGTTAGTGAAGGAACCCGAGGTATACATTGAATTAGAGTAAACAACAGAAGGTGAAAGTGTTAATCGATCACCAACTGGCATAAGATAAACCAGATTAAGGGTATGAGTTAAGGAATCCTGAAGGTTGGAAGGATACTGAGAAAGGACGCTATCAGCACCACCCATTACCGCTTCAATAAAACTATAATAAGTGGGATCAGTTATCTGATCTTTTAAAGTATCACCCTCAGTAAAGGAATAACTTAATCCTGCAGTAAAGGAAAGCACATCACCTGTCGGTAAAGGGAAATTTTTGGTGAGGGTGAGACTGGGAGTGTTTGAATAGCTTATTACATTTTCAGTGCGAAACGCAATGGGACGCACATAGGAATGACCAAGGGTGACAATAAAATCATCTGGGAGAACAAAAGGGATAGAGAACCCAATTATCTGAACATCCACATCGTAAACACTCTGGCTTTTACCATAGTCCTTAATTGGATCATTATAGGTTCTCATTTGCATAAGCATCAGACTTGGAGTGATTAGAACCTCTTCCCCAAGTCCATACTCTCCAAGCCCCATATTGAAAGAAAGATTCATCTGTGCGGTAAACCCATCGTCTAAATAACCAGGGGATGATTTATCGACCTTTACTGGATTGGAAGAATAGTTATACCCAAAACTTGTTGATATTGATGGTGATAACTTCGAGCTTTTCACATCGATTAATCTTTGCGTACCCATGGAGTCTTCCTCTTCCTCAATACTCGTCGATTCTAATGCTCCCGCTAAAAAATCAGACGATAAAAAAGTGTTGGATAAAGCTGGAACACTTTCGATATCAGTACCGTTGCTCTCTCCAAAAGAGAATGGGCAAACAAGCATGAAAATAAGTTGAGAACAAATTAAGAATCTCATGGATTAAAGAGTGAGGAGAGAATGGTTATTTTAATGTACCCACACTTATTGAACCTCCAAATTGATCAAAAGTGGGTTGTGAGTTTATCAAATTAGAGTTGTATCTTATATTCTCGATAAAGTTCACTCGACCATAAAGTTTGCTTCCGAAATTTGGATATTTCCCATCAATTCCACCGTACTGAGATTTTAGTTCAACCGTGGATCCTTTCGGGAAGTTTATATTGGATAGATTAATTGTCATTGCATCCATCGCAATTTTGCGTACCTGCTCTGAAAAACGCAGATTATCAATCGTAAGCTCATTCGCAGCAAGGAGGTGAATAAAATCCGCACCCCCATTATTGGCTGTTTGCATATCGGAATTCTTAATAACAATACTGTCAAGTGAACGAACTGATAATTCACCTTCAGCGAACAGGTCGACATCTATAATATTTACGGTATCAAAGGAACCAATCCCGAGGGAATCTGCTTGGTATTTGATCGAAGTTCCACTTTGAATTTCGATAGAAGTTGCGGATGCAAAAATTAAGTCATTATTATTGGAGTTTCCAAATACCAATTGTCCCAAAAGCGAGATCTTGTCAGTCGAAGCGATGATCAGGTCATTAGCCAATTGATAATTACCGGAAGCGAAACTCAGATTCCGTCCACCCAAAACAAAACGATTTGAGGTGATGACGGAGTCGCCTAACTGATCCAGGGAACTTAAGGCATCATAGGCGTCGGACGCGTCGGAGAAAAATGCACTCGCAAATGCCTGCTCCATACTCATCAAAAGTCCGGCATCCATTGTCCCTGTAAAGGTATGATCTTGCAAAAGAGATAAACCAGCAGTTTGCGGTGAAGGATCCGTTGTAGGTGCCGTGGATGATGGTCCGGATGAGGATGGTCCAGATAACAAATCACCAACCACTACTCCAAGTTCTTCCTTGGTCAATCCAAGTTGTTTCAACTCAGAAAGCAAGGCAGGAGGTAAATTCTGCATATCAGGATCCAAATCTTGCACATCCTTAAAGAAATCTGCGTCAGATTCGAGTACATCAATATAAGCAGAATCTCCTTCAAGAATGTCAAGCGAGTCAAGATTACCTAAAAATAAATCTTCCTTACCGGGGTGCAACTCGTTGAGCCTTTTCAATTCATCCGCCTTATCCGGATTCGCAAATACCGTCGCCATCTTCGTGGGATCGCCGCCAAAATCGCTCAGCCAACTCTTCGAACTCGTCCAAGCATGTCCAAGTTGCCAAGGAAGAGTATCACCCTTGATCACTTCAAACTGGTCATTCAACCGCTTCAGCTCCTCCGCTTTATCAGGATTCGCAAATACCGTCGCCATCTTCGTGGGATCGCCACCAAAATCACTCGCCAACTCTTCGAACTCGTCCAGTTTATCCAAATTACCGAGGAAAGTATCCGCCTGATCGCCGAACTGGTCATTCAAACGCTTCAGCTCCTCCGCTTTATCAGGATTCGCAAATACCGTCGCCATCTTCGTGGCGTCTCCCTGAAAATCGACTGCCAATTCCTCAAACTCATCCAACTTGTCCAAATTGCCGAGGAAGGTGTCTGCCTGATCGCCGAACTGGTCATTCAAACGCTTCAACTCCTCCGCTTTATCAGGATTCGCAAATACCGTCGCCATCTTCGTGGCGTCTCCCTGAAAATCGACTGCTAGTTCCTCAAACTCATCCAACTTATCCAAGTTGCCAAGGAAGGTGTCCGCCTGATCGCCAAACTGGTCATTCAAACGCTTCAGCTCCTCCGCCTTGTCAGGGTTCGCAAATACCGTCGCCATCTTCGTGGCGATCGTTCCCTGAAAATCGACTCGCCAATTCCTCAAACTCGTCCAACTTGTCCAAATTATCGAGGAAAGTATCCGCCTGATCGCCAAACTGGTCATTCAAACGCTTCAACTCTTCGGCCTTATCCGGATTTGCAAATACCGTCGCCATCTTGGTGGCGTCTCCCTGAAAATCGACTGCCAATTCCTCAAACTCATCCAACTTATCCAAGTTACCGAGGAAAGTATCCGCCTGATCACCAAACTGGTCATTTAAACGCTTCAACTCTTCCGCCTTGTCCGGATTTGCAAATACCGTCGCCATCTTGGTGGCGTCTCCCTGAAAATCGACTGCCAATTCTTCAAACTCATCCAACTTATCCAAATTACCGAGGAAAGTATCCGCTTGATCACCAAACTGGTCATTTAAGCGCTTCAACTCTTCCGCTTTGTCAGGATTTGCAAATACCGTTGCCATTTTCGTGGCATCTCCCTGAAAATCAGTAGCAAGTTCTTCGAACTCGTCCAATTTGTCCATATTGGCGAGAAGTGTGTCACCTTGATCTCCAAACTGGTCGTTCAATCGCTTTAGTTCGTCCGCTTTATCAGGATTTGAAAAGACAGTTGCCATTTTCGTCGCATCTCCCTGAAAATCAGTGTTCAACTCCACAAGATCGTCAATGTTGTTAATCACATCACCAATATTCGCTCCCTGTGCCTTGGCCTCATCCTTGACCTTTAGAGCGTCTCCAATCTTGCTTGGATCTTTTAGAAATTGAGACTCAAATTCAGGAGTGAAATCTGTATCCGCTTTGAGTGCTTTTAGATCGTCCATGTTCGCAAAAATCTCAGTAACCTCGGCTCCCAAATTCTTTGCTTCGTTTTTGATGTCTAAAATTTCTCCCACTTCATTGGGATTGCTTAGAAATTGAGCTTGGAGAGCAGGCGAAACATCCCCGTCCGCTTTCAATGCTTTCAGGTCATCGATATTTTGCAGAATATCAGTACCTTTTGCTCCGAGGGTGTCCGCCTCACGAATGAGGTCCAAGCTTTCCAAATTACTGAAAAGAAGATCAAGTTCCTCGGGATTATCCTTGAACAATTCAGCTGTGGTTGCGATCTCAGCTGCCCGATCGCCATACTGCTCAATGGCATCTCCATAAGCAGGATACTCCAGATTTAATTTCAATTTCCCCTGCTCTTTCATGGTATTCTCAAATGAAGTCTGATCCTTAAAAAGATTTGTCAGGTATTCACCCTGTTGTTCCTGAGGAAGTTCCTGAATATCATTATAGGTGTTCAGGATGGCGTCGGACTTATCAATGTTGCTGAATATAACATCGAATCCTTCTTCACCATCTAAATTCGAAGTGAGCGTTTGAATCGCAGACAATTTGTCCGGGTTGTCAAAAATGATTTCCTTCTTTGCGGGATCATCTTCAAACCTTCTCGTTAAGGAGTTGAGATTTTCGAGCACTGCGGTTCTTTCCTCACCCTCATATCTGGATGAAATGCTTTGGATTTCGCTGAGATAGTCGAGGTTGTCAAAAACCGTTTCCATCTCGTTTGATGCAAAGTCAGCGGACAAGGTTTTAATTTCTCCTAATTTGTCAGGATTAGCAAAAATAATATCAAGTTTTTCGGGATCATCGACATAGGTGGAAGAAAGGGTCTTAAAATCATCAATTTTGTCAAGTTGTCCGAAAACAGTGTCTAATTTCTCGGGCTCATACTTAAATTGCTCGGTCAATGTCTTTAAGTCATCTGACTTGTCCAAATTCTGGAAAACTGTCTGAATTTTGGCCGAATCATCCTCCAATACCTGGGTCAAGTCTAAGAGATCATCGAGTTTATCCAAGTTGTTTAAAAAGTTGGCTTCAATTTCAGCATTCCCTTTCACTGATGGGGAATTTAAGACATAAGCCAAATCATCGGCTCGATCTTGATACTGATTAATAGCGGCAACCTGGTCAGGGTTATCAGAAAATCGGCTTTCTAAATTGCCCAGCGCTGATTTTGCAACCTCAGCTTGGAGATCAAAAACGGGTGCTCCTTCTTCCCCCGATGCCGGAGTAGTGTTGAGCAAATCAATCAAGCCCGCATCCTCTTTAAGGGCGGAAGCAAGTTGTTCCGCTGCATCCGCATTTTCCAGCACCGCGTCAAATCCCGCACCTAAGTCAATGTCCCCAGTTCCGTCTCCAGTTCCAGATAACGTCTCGGCAACATCAACCAAAGCCTGAAGATTATCGAAAGCAGAAGTAGTTGGAGCAGCGGGTTGTGTACTACCGGTGCCTGCATCGGTGGATGGGGTGGTTGCAGCAGTCTTTTTGGAATCATCTACTTTTTGCACCACCGCAAACAAGGTTTTGAGTTTTTGATCGGCATCTCCATTTGCAGCACCATCTCCAGTCGTAGCCTGGGCTGCATCCACGGCTGCCTTCATGGCTTTTGCCTGGTCCGCATTCGCAATAACGGCACCTACGGAACTGAGTGCTTCGGCTTCCGCTTTTGCCGCCGCGGTTTCGGCGGCCAAGGCAGCCGCTTCCGCAGCGGCAGCTTGTTCTTCGAGGGCTGCTTTTTCGGCGGCAGACGCGTTGGCTAATTGCTCCGCAAGTGCTAATGACTCAGCAGCCAAGCGAGCCTTTTCTGCTGCCAGTCTGTCTTTTTCAAGTTCAGCGGCGGCGACCACTGCGGCCACCTCCGCCGCATTCTCCGCATTGTCAAACAAAGAACCTAACGATGAAGCCGAAGCAGCCTGCTCAGCTTCAGCCGCAGCAGCAGCTTCTGCGGCAAGGGCAGCGGCAGAAGCGGCGAGCATCCGCCGCATCTTTAGCGGCAATAAGAGCTTGCATCTCAGCTTCCGAAGCATTTGCGATTTGTTCGGCAATCGCAGCGGCTTCAGCTGCCAATCTTTCTTTCTCTTGGTCCGCCGCAGCTTTGGCCGCTGCAGCAGCCGCAGCTTCTGCAGCTTCAGCAGCTTCCGCTTTCTCAGCCAATAATTTCATATCCTTTGCTTTGTCAGCGTTTTCTAAAAGTTTATTGGAGCGAGCGGATTGACTAGCCGCCGCGGCAGCTTCAGCTTCAGCAGCAGCAGTGGCGGCGAGGGCGGCAGCTTCAGCCTTAGCTTGTGCCGCCTGTATTTCAGCGTCCGATGTAGCATTTGCCAATTCCGCGGCAGCCGCAGCGGCCGCCATATCAGCTGCGGCTTTCGCATCGTTTGCGGCTTTTTTCTCAGCAGCGGCCAATTCCTCGTTCTTGTCAACCATCGCTTTCAAATCAGCAGCCTGACTCGCATTCTCAAATAATTTACCCGCCCGTGAAGTTTTACTTGCCGCGGCTTCTGCGGCCTTGGTTGCAGCGGCGGCTTTGGCAGCCGCGGCTTCTGCTTGGGCAGCTTGTGCAGCAGCCCTAGCTTCATCGGTACTGGCTTGTGCCAAAAGTGCGGCGGCGGCGGCTTCCGCGGCTTCCGCAGCGGCTTTTGCATCGGCAGCGGCTTTCGCTTCAGCAGCAGCAATTTCATCGGCTTTTTTAACCATTGCATTTAGTTCAGCAGCTTGTTCGGCATTCTGTAGAACATTATCTAAAAAATTTGAATTTTCGTTACCTCCCGCCAACTCGGTGGCAGATTCTGCAAGGTCAACCACATCAGCGATTTTACTAAATGCATCATCCACTTTGATTGCATTTGCCTGAACCGCCGCGGCAGCTTTTTCATTAGCGGCTTGTTCAGCGGCGGCAGCAGCGGCTTCGGCGGCGGCAACTTGAGCTTCAAGAGCAGCTTTCTCCGCTTCAGATGCAGCGGCGAGCTGTTGGGCTAAAGCAGCCTTTTCAGCTTCAAGTCTAGCCTTTTCAGCTTCGGCGGCGGCGGCTTCGGCGGCAGCCGCAGCTTGCGCATCCTTTGCCGCGTCAACTTTTTTGACGACATCAAAAAGGGTACTCAATTTTGATGAACCCCCGGTACCACCACTTGCTGGCTGGTTTGATTTAACCACTTCCGCAAATTTGTCAGCTTGATCGGGATTCTTCAAAAGCGCAGTTAAACTACCAGTAGCTCCTGCTCCTTCTGCACTTTCAACAACGGTTTTAAGATCTTTTGCTTTTGCCGCGTTGTTAAGGAGGTTGGAAACAGATGCACCCGTCGTAACGGATGATTCCGCAGCTACTTTTGCTTGCTCCGCCTGTGCTTTGGCGGCGGCCGCGGCATCAATCTTTGCCTGAGCCGCGGCTAGCTCTTCAGCCGAGTTGGCCGCTGCTAATTCAGCCGCAGCAGCCGCAGCCGCGGTCTCTGCGGCTAATCTTGCTTCTTCTGCAACCGCAGCTTCTGCAGCAGCCGCCGCCGCAGCAGCAGCAGCAATCGCAGCTGATTTGTCAACCATTTCCTTAAGCTCATTCGCCTGATCGGCATTTTGCAGGACCGAATCAAATCCCGCACTCACCGCGGCCGCAGCCGCGTCAATCTCAGTTTGAGATTTGCCTGCTGCTTGTGCTTCCGCTTTTGCGGTTTCCTCAAGTGCAGTGGCGGTGGCAGTAAGATCAGAAACTGCATCTAAATTCGTAAAAACATTAGTGGCATCTACCACCGGAGTTTCAATATCACTTTTCCGAATGAGTGCTTTTGAATTCAGACTCAGATCGCTGCGAGCTAAAACAGAATGTGTGTTTTCAAAACCAGCCACAATCAGGTCGACCGCATCCGCGTTGGATGCAGAATCTATTGCAGTCAACGCTAAGTCATATGCGGTCTTAGCATCCGCCACTTCCTGTGCTGCTTTTTCCGCAGCAGCTTGTTTAGCAAGCTTCGCAGCATCTTCCGCGGCCTTCTTAGCCGCGGCTTGTTCAGCAGCCGCTTTCGCGGCTTCTGCGGCAGCGTCTGCAGCCGCCTGCAAGGCCAGTTTTTCCTCTTCAGATGCATTGGCAAGTTGTTCCGCTAGAGCAGCGGCTTCCTGCTGAAGTCTAACATTTTCAGCTTCAGCAGCAGCTAATTCCTGTGCAGCGGCTTGTTCAGCAGCCGCTTCTGCGGCAGCGGCTGCCTCAGCGGCAGCTTTGGCAGCCTGTGCTTCGGCGAGTGCTGCGGCTTCTGCAGCGGCAGCCTCTGCTTGTGCTGCCTTTTTTTTCTGGGCAACCTCATCAACTTTTTTAACCGCCTTAAACATACCCATTAATTTTTTACCTTTGCCCTCTCCGGATGCGGATGAAACAGCGGGGGTAGCAGTTGCAGCCGCGGTCGCGGCAGCGGCAGCAGCTGCCTCGGCAGCAGCCTGTTCGGCAGCAGCCTGTTCGGCGGCGGCAATTTTGGCTTGGGCAGCGGCAGCTTGAGCTTCCAAAGCCGCCTTTTCAGCCTCAGAAGCACTCGCAATTTGCTCCGCTAGAGCAGCGGCTTCAGCAACCGCAGCAAGCTGAGAAGCAATTTCGGCGTCGGCAAGAGCACTAGCCGCAGTGGATGCGGTAGCCGCGGCCGTTTCAGCGATAGCCGCGGCTTCGTTAGCAGCGGTCATTGCGGCGGTGGCGGAAAGTTCAGCGGCAGCAGCAGTTGCTTTAACAGTTGCAATCTGGGCAGGGGTCGCCGAAGGATCGCTGGCAGTAGCGACAACTGCAGCGGTTGCCGCTTGCGTCGCTTGTGAGGCTGCCTCGGCTTCAGTAGCCTTGGTCGCGGCAGTCGCAGCGGCAGCAGTTGCCGCAGCAGCAGCTTGTTCAAGATCGTTGACCAAGCCGACATTTTGAGCATCGCCAAAAGTCGAACCAAGTTTGGCAACTTTTACGGATTGATCAGCAGCATTTGCAGCGGCAGATGCTTTCGAAGCCGCAGCCGAAGCGGCAGCCGAGTCCTCCGCAGCCTTGGCATCGGTCACCACTTTGGCAACATTAAGAGCATTTTCAGCGTTCCTCAAAACTGCACCTAAAGTTTCCGAGTCGTTCGAGCCAACATCTTCAGCTGCTTGTATAATTTCCTTAAGCTCACCCGCTTTGTCTGGGTTGTCAACAACCGCAGTTAAAGTGCTACTATCTTTTGCTCCAACCGACGCGGCACTTTCGGTAACATCTACTACCGCTTCCAAATTGCCCACAATATTAGTTAAGAAAGTTGAGGATTCGTTAGTACCTTCGGCACGGCGACGACCAGCAACTTGATCCGCCTGTTCCTTGCTTGCAAAGAGCTCGGAAGCCATTCCTGTAACCTCTATGTAAGTATCAACTTTTTCAACCTGACTTGCATTATCTAAATCGATCAGTCCCGCTTTCTCCATTGCCACTGCTTCCTGTGTGCCGTTATCATCATCTCCCCCTACCCCTTTCGAGGCACCTTTTCGACTGTCATCCGAATCGTTTATCTCGTCCTCTGAAGGTGCATCTTCTGATCCCTCACGATTATTAGGGGTTACCCCCTTCTTAAAATCTTCATAGCTCACACCGGTTGCCGCACTCGCCGCTTCCACATCCGCTTGTATAGAAGTAAGCAAGGCAGTGGAAACTCGTCCCATTTGAAGTGGTAACACAAGCCCGTTAGGGCCAATTCCAGTGGAAAGACTTTGACCTGGTCCAAGCAGAGTTGGTAATCCACCTCCTGCTGGGGTAAAGGCAATCTCTCCCCGCAACATAGAAGTTGTCTGCGTAAAACCACCGTCCGGAGTTTTAGCCACAGAAATCGCAGGGACAGTTCCACGGATACCAGCGGTACCGACAGGGGATTCAATATTAAAACTCGATTTTTTATCCAATTTTTTTACATCGACTACTAAGTCACCAAACTCGATGTCCAACACGGTATTCGAACTGCTGGGCTCTCCTTTTAGATCGCTTAATTTGGTTTTGCTGGTGTCGAATTTTTCCTGTGTAAACTTTTTGAAATTAAGTGAAGTTTCCGGTTTAACGGTCGTAATCGTACCGTTTGTGAGCAGAAGAATGATCTTGGAAGAAGGTCCCGTTTTAATGGTGTGCCCGTCAAAAAGAACTCCCCCGGCAACAACTTTTTCGGGAGGCAATGGTACCTGAGTAGTGTTGTTGACAACGGTAACCTGTCCTTCCAACCCAGCAATTATAATTGCACCTTTCGTGTCAGTTAACTCGTCTTCATTCCCTTGTTGTCCGAAGACGAAAAGCGAAGGAAATAAAATTAGAAAGAAGTAGAAGGGTTGGAATTTCATAATTAAATAAGTTTATAAGATATTAAAAGAAGTGATTTCGCTTTCACAAGCAAGAAAAATTATAGTGGCATACGCATATAATTAACAAAAAGCTCAAATAAAATACACTACACAATTAATTTATTTTAATATTTTGTAGACCTTTCCCCAAGGAGACGAGAAAACTGACTCAAAATATTGAGAATTTAAGTTTTCCATTAGGTACCCCTGAACAAGCACACTGTCAAAAACTTCATTATCCATGAAAAAAAAGGCCGGTCTCATTTCATACCCTTTGGCTGGAATCTCAATTTTTTGGAATTCTTCAAATTGATAAGAAATATCTTTCCCCATTGTGACCATAAGAGACTGCGGTTTGATCCCATTCATCTGAGCCACCTCTGCCAAGGATTTGCCCCCTGCGGGAACTTCAAATGTTCTTCCACCCAGAAAAACGGGTATATTGGTCTGAATTAAATGAAATCGTGAGTCAGGCATTTCTTTAGAGGGAAGTTTTACCATTGTACCGTCCGCCTGATGATTGCAGCGATGAAAACTAAATGAGACAGGTTCATTCACTCCGGGTATCGTGGCCAAGTTTGTCCCAAGATCCGCATCAATGCGATATCCGCCACGCATATTCAGCGATAGCGTTGGCCCCGACTGGGTTACCCAGTCGGCTTGTGCCATGTAGGGTTGGTTTCGGGGAAAAGGTCCCCGCTCGAAAACCGGATGAAGGTAGGCTCTTTCATCAAAGCGATCCAATAAAAACCTTTGGGCAAAAGTGGAGCGGTAGGTTTCAGGCGAAAGGATGACAAGTTCCCTTTTTTCCTTAATGTAGAGCAGTCTTCGCGCAGCGGATGAATCTGGGCTCGCGGGAATCTTCAGTCCATCTAATTCAACCAGATCAACTGTTTTAGCAGGCTTTCCATCATTCTGAACCTCAAGCAATTGACCATATGAAATGACTCCTCTGCTCTGACCATCCATTTTCAAGTATCCGCGCCGGTCCAGTCGATATCCTCCGTCAAAAGCTACCGAACTTCCCTCCCGTCTTCCATTTCTTAGAATCATCATGGGCGGATCTTTCTTCCCGGAATTGTTTGATCCGTACTTTTGAGGGAAATACAAATTTCTGGAACTAAAGCTCAAAATTGTGGGGAAAATTCGTAAAATCTCGTAAGGCAAGAAAAGAAAAACATCCCGGCTTTTCAAAGGCAGAGAAAAGTTGTTGTCAGAAATATCATTAAGCAATCCCTGATAAAACATAAGATCAGGTTTGCCATCCTTGAATATCGCTTGAACTGCAGTACCAAAAGTAACTTCCCCCCGATCACGCTGTTCCTGGAGTCCAATAAAAGTTTCCGCTTTGAGCCGAGCAAGATTGACGGCCCGACTTGGCGAGTTCGAACGCAATATTTCAGAAGTTAGGAAATTATCATAAGTCTGATGTGCCGGTGAGGTAAATGTCCGGGTATTTCCATAAAACCAGCACCCTGAGCCATAATCCCACCAAGTGACAACAAAGTCCTCCGGATCGGACGCTTCATTCAATTTTTCTAAAACTTCAATTGTCTTGATCGGGTATACAACATGGGAATTATAATTTTTGGCGTGTTGAATATTAGGGAGGGCAAAATATAAAACGATAAAACCGCACATGCTCAAAGTACCCCATTTAATGAGATTTGATTCCGAAAAAACTTTTCGTGAAAGGCTCCACAAAACGGACATGATAAGAAAAACAAGACCTAACGCCGCAACATTTCCAACATGCACAGTAAAACGCAATCCAACCGCACCCTCAAAGCAATAGTATGCAATTGCTAAAAAGGGGATCGCAATGCAAAACTCCCAATACCGTAAAATCAATAAAAAGACACCGAAAAACCCAATGATTGCGGTGGGAATGATGGTAGATTCATTCTTTTCATTTTGAGGCAGACATCTCGGGCAGGAACACGAGGGTGCATCTGCTAAGATTCGGTTGCGAACCACATCTTTGGGGATTTTACTGGCTTCCCGGACCGTTGAAACCACATCAAGATAATGCAGATTATACCCCTTGCCGGAAGAGTAAACCTGAGATGATTTCCCCTCCCCGGCCGCAACATAACTCTGTAGCTTACTGAAAATCTTTCCTTGAATACCTCCAAAAACTCCGACACTTACCAGGACTAAAGTTGCCAATACCGGAAGCAACATTTTCGATAAATTTGTCCTCCCCTTTTTTGCGTGGGGACTTTCAGTCTCCTTTTTGAACGAATGTGAAGTAGGCGAGTTAGAATTGAACAAATGAAAGAAAACTCTGGAGTTTTCTTCCGCAGTACGCACCCTGCTCAGTATTCCCCAAAGTAATGTAATGACCGCAATGCCCAGTGGGAATTTGATATTTGAAGAATCAACCACCGCACCTCCTGACCAGGCTTCTGCGTATGTCGCAAATGAAACCAAAATAATCGAGGAGAATGAAAGGATCGAACTTTTGGATGTAAGCACTTCCGATTCTTTTCCACCACCAAACGATAGAAAATCTAAAAGTAATAAAATTAATCGATACCCTATGTAGGCTACCGCCAGTGATGCAGTGACAGCCTGACTGGAGGAATAAAAGAAATTATATAAATAAAGGGTTAACGCTCCCAGAAAGGCGTAATGAATTGAATTTTTCCGACTGGCGGAGATAAGAAAATATAATGCAAAAGCAGGAATCGTGATGGAAAACATATCCGTGTCATAATATCCTGCTAATGTACGGTTGTAGTAACTGTGAGTAATTCCAGCCAGACAAGCTGAGAAAAAGCCCCATAACGAACTCCCGTACAATCTTCCGATTAATACAATGGGTATACAGACTAATCCAGCCACATAGACGGGCAACCAAAGTAACAGTAACTCAATATCCAAAGAGGGAAAAAACTTCAGTAAAAGGTAAGGCAGATAGGTAATCATACCGTTCTGTAATACACTTGGGATCAAATGATTATCCTGATGCATTCCCAAGTGCGCCTTTTGAAGAATACTGCCAAAATAAAAACTATCATGAGTGTTTGGCAATGCCACCCCATTTTTCACCATATCCTGGCGCAAATACTGAACCTCGCCATTCTCATCAGTGTAATTAGCTTGGGCAAAATCAATCCATTCCAAACGCACCCAAAAACTGAGAAGATACGCTGAAACTATAAACAACAGAGTGACCGACCAATGGGCGCGGTCTTTGGGCAACTCGACTAAATCAGAAAGAAAACCCCTTTCAGTGACTGATTTATTGAAAAAATTCATTACTCAAAAAATGTTATTTAAACCAAGACCAGCATAGACGGAGTCATTAGTTTCTTTTAGAATAACAAGACAATAATTTGAATCAACGAAACTTTCTATTCAGTCCGAAAAGAGTTTTCTTCAAAGAAGACATTAATGGGTTTGTTTTGGTGGGGTCAAAAACCTTGCCCAATGTGGTCCTGGACCCGTTGTGAATTCGTGAACCTAAGTTCTTCACATGAAATGCATAGTTGTTGTTAACCATAATACCAAGTAGCTCACCTTTTTGTGAAAAAACCAGATCCCCCTCACCGGGGTCAAACTTTCCCGTCAAAAACGCAAAATTTGAATGACTTACCTTAATGTAACGAGAGTCTCGCTCATCCCGAACAAAATCAGTTTGTCCGAAGCGTCCTTTCTTGGAATCAACAATCACTGCCTCCGAAAACAGATATGGATTTTCCGGTGCGTTAAAAACCTCGATTTCGGATGTTTTTTCCAACTCGGAAGGATTGATGTAAAGAGGAACGATAAGAATTCGGGGGTCATCCATAAAGGCCACCTCCTTTATCTGAAGGGGATTATTCAACTTGGGACTTGAAATTTGACCGGAAACCTCAGTCAGCTTCCTTGGCATAGGTTCTAAACGGAATGGACTACTTCGCGCGTGAACCAGAGAGTAGGCAAATGAACCATCAACCATGATGATTGTATCCATTTCAAAAGTTTCCGTTCTGAGTGCACCCAAAAATCCACCGGCATGGGTGAATGTAAGCTCAAGTTTAATTTTGTTCTCATCGTATCGGGTGAAAATTTCGTTTAGGGATTTGGTCTGAACCTCGGTTAATTTTTTAAAATTTTCTTTCTGCTCGGCAGCAGAAACCTCCACCTCTTTTTTAATATTTTCAACTTTGGAGCCAACCCCCTCAATTTCCAAACCAACCCGGGAGACATCATCTTTCACGCTGCTTACTTCCTGGGTGACGGTGGAGATTTTGTCTCCGACTCCCGCCAATCCTTGCCCAACCACTTTTAAATCATTTCCAACATCTTTTAATTCGTTCCCCACTCCCTGTAAGCCCACATTAAGGGATTCAATTTTCTCATCAATCTTCGCAGTCGACGCAATCAGGGCATCGCCCCTTCTTTTCTCATCCTTGAGCTGTGCCTTTGCTTCGGATGCGGCTTTCTCCTCGGCCTTGGCTTTTTCCATGGATCGAGCCAGTTCCAGACGGACGGCCTCTGCCTCTTTTTCTGTTTTGGCTTTTAACTCGGCAAGTTGATCTGATTTTTGCTTTGCATCGGCGAGATTTTTTGCAAGTAATTCAAGCTCTTTTTGGGACGCTGCATTAGTCTGGAGAAGTGCCTCTCTCTTTTTCTCAATCTCCTCGCGTTTGCGCTCCAATTCCTCGGCCTCCGCCTGTGACTTAATAATTTCCTCCTGCTTGTCGGCAATGACAGCATCCCTTGACGCAATCTGATTTTCCTTTTCCTCCAGTTCTTTTTGCCGCTGAGCAATTTGATCTTCGAGCTTCATCTTTTGCTCCAGTAAATCATCTTTATCACTACTCAAATTTTCCAGCAGTGTTTCATTGGTTGCCTCCAATTCAGCCACCACATCGTCGTAACTCTCTCCGTCGGAAATACGCTCGATTACTTCTTGGGATACAATCTTTTCTCCATCCTTCGCAATCTTTGCACCCTCCGGGATATCAAATCTTGCCAGAGCAAGAATGCTCAGCAGGAGGAAATCGCAAACTACCAGTAATAAACTACGATTCATACCTCTTCTCGCCATCTTGCTTAACAAGCAAGTGATTACGATAGGGGCGTACTACAAAAATCTTCAGGGCCGCGACGAATAAAATTCCAAACAGGGTCGAAGTGTATGCACCAATGAGGGCATCCTGCTTTACATCCAGAACCAGAAGAAGGATTAAGGAAAGGACCGTTCCTCCCAGTCCAATATACAAACCCAAATCAAAAAGGTTTTCCTCATTATCAAGCAAAGATAATTTTAGCCTGGAACTTAATTCCTCGTTTTTCACCTGAGAAATGCGTGACATGCAAATCATAAATATCACAACCTGCACAAGAAAAAAAGCTCCAGCTATAATTGCTGTTACACCGGTTAAATTTTGTTCCGCCATAGCTTCCTCATTGGCAAAGGCGAGAAGATTCGCAAGCGCAAAATCAAATCCGGCCACAGAAATTTGCCCTCTAGGGGTTTGTAAAAGGTTGGGCTCCAAGGATAAGACAACAATTAGGGCAACCAAAATGGCCCCGGAAAGTTTTGCGGTCCAGCGAATTAAAAAAGAGCTTTTCGAGCGGTGATGAGCCGGTTTGGGTAAGATATGGGCAATGAAAAATAAAAGAACGCAAATGGAACCGACTAACAGTGCAATTTTAAGAAACAAAGCAGTGGAACGATTACTGTGGGAAAGGTAAGTTAAAAAATGTCCTCCAAAGTAAGGATAAAATGGACTGACAAAACTCGAAATTACTCCTTTCTCGTTGATTGGTTTCCCGCGGGAAATCAAATGCTTCAATGCCCCGGAACCAAACGACATCGCCCGGGAAATATCTTCCAGCGCGGCCACCGCAGCCTGTTGATCTCCATCATGTTTAAACACCGGATACCCCTCAATGTAGCGCAATATGCCAGAAGGATCGGAAGAGAGAAGTGTAGCACAATAAACGATGCGTAGTTCCTCTTCAAATTTGATCTCCGCTAACTTCTTTTCTTCAATTAATTGAGTGATTTTCTTTCTACCGCTCGCTCTCTGATCAAGTGGTAAAAAGCCAAGTTCCTGCTCCGCAGCTTTTATTTTACCAATAGATTCGGATAAAGGCCGGTTTCGCATGCGAATCAGGGCGGAAAGGTCAAAAACTCCCTGTAAGTCAGAGCAGGACTGGGTAAGTTCCGCCATTTGCATAAGATTCATTTTACGGGCCAACTGATGGGCAGCCCAATAGAAAGACCGGATTCTTTCTTTGGACTGAAAATCTCCGCTTAGCATCTTTTGGGAGAGACGTCCGATTTCATAAGCTGCGTCCGATGTAAAGTATTCTTTTTCAATCGACATCGCAGTACCCACCATCATCGGAAGAAGAATCGGATAGGGAAGCCATCGACCGTGTTTTTCAAATTTCCCTTCCTTACTGACGATTCCTCCCACTACCACCGCGTAGCCACCATCATCGGTCTTTCCCACTCTCAGCATACCTGCATCTCTTCCAATATTCGGAAAATCGATTGCCAGTGAAGAAGCCACCCCGTCCGCTTTGTCCACCACCGCATCGGGTGCCTCTCTTCGAACAGAGAAAAATTCGGCTTTGCCTGCGAATTCGGTCAGGAAACTGCGGGCATCCGCAATACACAAATCTCTAATTACTGCTTCGGATGCATTTTGATCAAATTCTCCCGGATAACGAACCCCCACCGATAATACGATTCGGCGATCAGGGAAAAACGGGAAATCCTGAAGCTCGGCAATTTTCACCCCAGGAAATGAGGAAATTCGTGGGTCGGATAATACCCGGGCCCAAAAATTGCCTGGTCTCCCCTCTTTCGGAATTCCCCGTAAAAGTGCCTGAACATTATCATTCGAACTGTTTTTGCTCAGTCTATCCCATAAATCTCCGCGTGTCGTGGCCCGGTTGTAAACAAAAAAAGCCTCAAACCGACCGCGTTTTAAATTATACTGATCAATCCCACCAAAATAATCTTTGAATGTGAGTAAATCAAAAATACTGCCTCCACCTGAAATTGATAATTCAGGGTGGGCCTCTTTTTTACTTTCAATTGCACGGGCAAAATTCTCACGCTCCGCAAGAGAGGTAAGCGGTAAAAGCATTTCTGCGGGACCAAGATTGTTTTGCCTAAGTTGTCGGACAATTTCCTGATCGATTGTTTTGCTGTCTTCCCCCACATCTTCCAGGGTATCCTCAGAAACGGATGAAAAGAAAATGGGGCTACCCAATCCAAGGACTCCCAAAACAAATGCAATGGGTAGAAGAATTACACTTCCAACTTTACTTTTTTTTAATGGTTCCAAATTTTAAGATATGCCTTTATTATCACGAGAGTTTCGTTTTCTTGCAATCGCATTTTGTTCACATTTTACATTATTGAAAATTCAATAATTTTAATTTTTTGAAAAACACAAAAATTCATTTATGACGCTACCAGTTAAGCACTACGGTGATTCCATTCTCCGCCAAAAAGGAAAACAGGTTACTGAATTCTCCTCCGAGTTAACCGCTCTGTATGAGGATATGCTCGTGACAATGCGCGAAGAGGAAGGAATTGGACTGGCGGCCCAACAAGTGGGAATCGCACTACAATTTTGCGTAGTTGAAGTACCAAGTCTTTCCGAACTGCCAGACAAATGCATTTTAGATGGAAAAAACCTCGCACCTCCGCTCATTATGCCGATGTGTTTGGCCAACCCCATCATTGAATTTTTACCCGGAGATGAGTATTACTATGAGGAAGGATGCCTCTCATTCCCCGAAATTAAAGGTGAAATTGCCAGGCCTGAGTTAATTATTGTTCGTTATCAGGATCTTGACGGCAATAAGCATCAACTTGAATGCGATGGGCTTCTGGCCCGCTGTATCCAACACGAAGTCGATCACCTGAACGGTATCCTGTTCATCGATCATATGGAAAAAGAAATTTTCACGGAAATTAAAAAGGATGTGAACGCACTCAAAAAGCATACTCAATCCACCACCAAAAAACAGAAATAATTTTCTGCATTCGACTGATAAAAATAATGAAAAGGAATACTCAGCAGGGAAATCTTATCCTAAAAGTTATCAAATCAGCCAACCGACCTCTTACCCCACTCGAAATTCATCAGAGGGCCTCGTCCAGTAGTCCCCGTATTGGGATTGCCACCACTTACCGTCACCTCAAGTCTTTGGCCGAGAAAAACCAGGTGGTCGGGGTGGACTATCCCGGACAACCTCCCCGCTATGAATGGGCGGACGGAGAGGACAAAGTACACTTTGCCTGTCGGTCCTGTGATAAATTATTTGCCTTGGAGGACACCACGGGAGATACGCCTCCCGCTAGGGCCCCCAGAGGGTTTCAAGTACAAGGGTTTGAGGTTATGCTGTACGGGACTTGCCCGGAATGCAGGTAAGAAATTAAAATGAGTAACGGATTCCCGCGTTCGCATTGATTCCAAGGGCTGGATATCCGTCCACTTCTTCATAATCCTCATCAAAAACATTATCGATTCGAGAATGAATCTCGAATCCTTTAGTGACTTGATAATTAAAAAAAATTCCAACGACTGCATAATCATCCGCTTCCACATAAGTTCCATAAGTAGGAGAAGCCCAATCTCCCCAGTCCTTTTCTTTTGTATTAAATTTCGTGTTTAGCTCAGTGCCCAAAGAGAATGATTCGTCGGTGTAAGTAAGAATTACTGAGCCCAAAAATTCTGGTCTACGATCGAGGAATTCTTCACCAGTATCCTCATTCTTTGCCTTCATGTAAGTGAGTGAGGAAAACAAATCGATTTTCTCATTCAGTTTACTTTTGTAAGAAATCTCCAATCCTGAAACTTTTGATTCGTTTATATTTAGTGCCAGAGGATAACCGGAAATTAAATTTTCATAATTTGTTAAAAAATAGCTGATTTGAAGATTATTGCTACGATCATCATTCTGCAGTTTCAATCCCACTTCAAAATTTTCCGATTTTTCTGAAATTAAACCTAAGTTTCCAGTACGTCCATCGATTCCATACAATTCCAATGCAGTGGGTGGTGCGTAACCAGTGCTGAATCTCGAATAAGCATTCAAATTATCATTGATCGAGTTTTTAAATTGAAAATTGAGTGTTGTGGGATTTCCAAAGTCGGAATAATCATCATACCTCACACTGGCTTCGATTTCGGTGTCTTCAGAGAATAAATAATTAACTGATACAAAAGAGCTTATCTGCTCCCAGCTATCTCCACGATCCCACTCCACCTTGGGTCCCCATACTGATGCGGGTTGTAATCCATCCTGTCTAAAACGTTGCGTCGAATAAGTAAGACCCAATTGAAACGAAAAAATTTCTGAATTCATCACATTCAATAATGCATCCACATCTTCCTGCTCCGTCCATGAAATCGTTTGATAGGTGGGTGAATAATAGTATAGTTCGTCATCACTGAGAGAATAATTTACCATAAAATTCCAATCATCCGTGTTAATTTTAATTTGCGGTGAAAATAGATGTTGTTCGGTTTCCTGAAAATTATTGAGAGATGGACTGTATCTTGATCCCACTACTCCAAAATCCGATTGATAACCCAAACCCAAAAGATTGATAGACCAATCGTTGGGCATTTCTTTCTGAAAATGAAAGGAAGAAGAAAGATTTTCAAATTTTGAATTAGGACGGTCGTTTTCAGTTTCCAAGGTCATTAAGCTAAAGTTTGCTGCCCATTCTCCTTTCTTAATCAAGGAACGATACCCTGTATTCAATGAACCAAAACCACCTGCAGCTAAATTTACCTGAGAAGAAACTCCATCAGATTCGAGGAATTCATTTCTCAAATATACTGAACCACCCATGGCGTGAGCACCATAAAGGTTAGACGAGGAACCTCGAAGAATCTCAATACTGGAGCTACCCAAAGTAGAGAGTTCACCTAAGTTGTAAGTTCCCGAGAAGCCACCATTTAATTTTCTTCCTTCATACAAGTAGGTTAAATGATTACTCTCCGACCCTCGGCTAAAGACAGAAGTTTGAGCTCCCAACTGACCGCTTCTTACGATTGCCATACCCGGAACTGTGCGAAGTGTATCGGCAACAGTGAAAATTTGCCTTTTTTCCAAATCCTCACCGGAGATCCTCGTTACCCAGGGAGAGGAATCTATCAAAGACTTTGGAGTTCTCGTTTCAACTACTATTATCGGATCAAGAAAAGTCTCACTTTCTCCCTTGATTATTTGCACAGGTAAAAAAAATGCACACATAACCATGAGACATAATGAAAAGGAATAAAATTTAAACATATGATTATTGATAATCAATTATCAATAATGTGCAAACCGAAACAACCTATCTTCGAAAAGTGATTAAAATAAATTCGATCCTACCTATTTTTGTGTAAAAAAATTAATACACATCCTTTAAATAACGCTTTTCCTTTTGGAGGGACTTAACCCATAGCAGCAGAATCTTCCTCGCTCATTGTACCGTGCTCCTGAGCAATCGTTCGAAGTGCCTGATCCACATCCTTTGCCATACGGGATGCGTCTCCACAGACATAAAAAACTGCCCCATCCTCCAGCCATTTCCACAATTCCTGCCCCCTTTCCAACATTTTATGCTGAACATAAACTTTATCTTCCTGATCGCGAGACCATGCGAGATCAAGGCTATGAAGTGAACCGTCCTGTTGATAACGCTGCCATTCGTCCCCGTACAAATAATCTGTTTTTTGGGAACGATCCCCGAAGAAAAGCCAGTTTTTTCCAGAAGATCCGTTTATCCTTCTTTCCTCAATAAATGCCCGAAAAGGAGCGATTCCTGTTCCAGGACCCACCATAATGATTGGTTTATCGCTCTCCTCCGGAAGTTTGAAATTTTTATTAGGGTGGAAATAACAGGGAATGGTGTCCCCCACCCTTTCTGCAAGATAAGAGGAACAAACACCCTTCCTCTTCCGTCCATGTGTATCATACCGCACCACTGCGACAGTTAAGTGTACTTCATCCGAATGAGCACTCAAACTTGAGGCAATTGAATACAAACGGGGTGGCATCGGGCGAAGCAGTCCCACAAAATCATCCACGCTGAGACTGGGCTGCGGGAACTCTTTAAATAAATCAATCAGTTCTCTGCCCCACATGTAGTCAATCAAGTCCTGCTTGTTTTCAATCTTAAGCAATTCCTCAAGAGCCTGAACCTGGGCAATCTCATTGAACTTTTTAATCTGTATTTTACTCAAGACGGTACAGGCAAATTGATGAAGAAGGGCCAAACGTAATTCCGTTTCAATGTCATTCACTGTTACTTTTTCAGATCCTGAAAAACCAGTTGCATCCAGAAGATCATCCACAACCTGCGAACAATTAGTCGGAACGACTCCCAGAGAATCCCCCGGTTCGTAACTCAATCCGCTTCCGCTGAGCGAGAATTCAAAATGGCGTGTTTCTTTATTCGAACCTTCTGTCAGCAGACGGTTTATGAGCAGATTCGAAGAATATGGATTCTTTTTGTTGTAGGAAGATTCGTGCAGTTGAGAGGTCATTGGAAAAATATGCTCTTTCATCTACGCATTTTCCGACCTTTTCTCCAAGAAAAATTTTTCAAGGCTCGAAAACGAAATCGATTTGCTGAAAAAAATATCTTTTCTATAATACGATAAGATGGATCGAAAAGAAAATTTAAGTGTAACAGAAATTGAAAAATGGGGTGATAAAATGCTTCAGCATTCCTTCGATGAGGAAGAATGGTTTGTGGCCCGTGATTCATTGATCCGCATTCTTTCTTCTGATCAAAAGCATGCCGATGAAAACTCGATTCGCTCTTATATATCATGCTGCGCGGAAGCTGTAGGGGGTTCATTCCCTCTGCCCTCGCTCAGTGATTCAGTAGTTGAATTTTACCAGCAGTATGGAATGGAGAGTGCGAAAGGAAATCCCGATTAAACGGATCCGGCTTTTTGATGAGCCTTTGCCACATCAATATACTTTTCTGCCCATTTCTTTAATCCCTCTCTTTCCTCTTCCTTTAAGATTCGTTTCAATTTCCCGGGAACTCCGGCGATCAGCGCTCCCGGGGGAACAATCATACCCGCGGGAACAACCGCACCTGCAGCAATTGTGGATTGCGTTCCGATCACTGCACCATCCAGTATCGTTGAATTCATTCCGATCAGGCACTCATCTTCAATGGTACAGGCATGAATAATTGCACCATGTCCAACCGTAACATAATCTCCAACAATAAGTGGCTGGTCATCCGAGAGGTGACCAATTACACCGTCCTGGATATTCGAACACCGTCCAATCTCAATATAATTAATATCCGCCCGTAAAACGCTTCCATACCAAATGCTGGAGTGTTCACCGACCCGAACATCACCCAAAATCGTGGCATTGGAAGCGACAAAGGAATCCGCACCCAAGACGGGCTTCTTAGAAAGAAACTTTTCCAGTCGCCCGTTCGTGTTCAAGCAGAGAGATAAGTAGTTTAATTCCTCACTGACAGGCTTCGCATTCTTCGCCATCCATCATCGCCTGAATGCTGCATGCTTTGGCTTCCGCATCCGTGTATTCCTTTTTTACAGAGGGCTCCCCGGCAACATCTCCCATTGGTTTTGCCTGGCTCATGGAAACGGTAGCCTTTTCAATATTCGAAGCACCCAGTGTTCGGAGATAATAAGTTGTTTTCAACCCCTGCCTCCATGCAGCCCGATACATGTGGGACAGCGTTTTCATATTGGGTTGACCCAAAAACAGATTAACGGATTGTGACTGATCGATCCATTTTTGACGGCGTGCAGCGGCCGAGATTACAAATTCGTAAGATACATCAAAAGCCGTGGCGTATTTCTTTTTGATCGAATCAGGTATCGTACCGATATCCGACAATTCACCGTCGAAGTACTTTAATTGATCTGACATCTCACTGTTCCACAAGTTGTGCTTTTTGAGATCTTCCACCAAATATCGGTTCAGCACCATGAAATCACCGGAGAGGTTACTTTTTACAAAAAGATTTTTGTAGGTGGGTTCAATACAGGGCGATGACCCCATGATATTGGAAATCGTAGCGGTCGGTGCAATCGCGATCACATTACTGTTACGCATTCCATGCTTGGCAATTTTTTCCCGCACTACCGACCAGTCCATCTTTTCACCCTTGGGCACATCCACATCACACCCACGCTCCTTTTCAAGTAATTCAATGGTGTCCTGAGGCAAAATCCCACGATCCCACTTTGAACCACGAAACGAGGAATAAGTACCACGCTCATTCGCCAGATCACTTGATGCTTCATAGGCATAGTAGCAAATGGCCTCCATGAATTCATCATTGAATTCAACCGCTTCCTCCGAAGAGAAACAAATGTCTTTCCTGAAAAGTGAATTCTGCAGTCCCATTACACCCAATCCAATTGGCCGGTGTCTCATATTAGATGTTTTCGCGGCTTCTGTCGGATAAAAATTTACATCAATCACATTATCCAATGCCCGAATCGCAATGCGAATCGTGTCCCGTAATTTCTCATGATCCAACGATCCATCACTTTTCAAGTGAGAATCCAAAACCACGGATCCAAGATTGCACACCGCAGTTTCATCCGCCCCGGTATTGAGAGTAATTTCCGTGCATAAATTAGAACTGTGAATCACACCGACATGATCCTGCGGACTACGCACATTACAGGTATCTTTGAAGGTGATCCAGGGATGACCGGTCTCGAAGATCATTTTAAGCATTTGCTTCCAAAGATCAATGGCTGGTATGGTTTGTGACCAAATTTCACCCTTCTCTGCTTTCTCTTCGTACTCCACATATTTTTGATCAAATGCTTTGCCGTATAAATCATGCAGATCGGGTACCTCATTACTTTGGAAGAGCGTCCAATTTTCACGGGACTCCATCCGTTTCATAAACAAATCGGGAATCCAGTTGGCGGTGTTCATGTCGTGCGTACGGCGACGATCATCACCGGTATTTTTACGAAGTTCCAAAAATTCAAGAACATCGCAATGCCATGATTCTAAATAGGCACAACCCGAGCCTTTTCTCTTGCCCCCCTGATTAACGGCACAGAGCTGGTCATTGTGGAGTTTAAGGAATGGAATCACTCCCTGGCTTTCACCATTCGTTCCGGCAATATGGCTTCCGGTTCCCCTTACTGATGTCCAGCTTCCACCCAGTCCACCGGCCCATTTCGAGAGAAATGCATTCTCCGCAATGCCACGGTACATAATTGACTCAATGGTATCATCCACCTTGTACAGATAGCATGAGGAAAGTTGTGAGTGCGGTGTACCAGAGTTGAATAAGGTCGGAGTGGATGAGCAAAACCTTCTGCTCTTATATAGATTGTAAAGGGAAATGATTTGATCTTCCGGATTGTCCTCATGAGCAAAAACACCCATTGCGACCCGCATCCAAAAAAGTTGGGGAGTTTCGAGTCTAACCGGTAAATCATTGGTCTTATCCACCACTAAGTAACGATCATAAAGTGTTTGAATCCCTAAATAATCAAAATCCAAATCAGCAGAAGGATCAAGTGCCTCCGCGAGTTTACTTATATTGAGTTTGAGTAATTTTCCATCCAACCGGTTAATTTCAGTACCCCGCTTAAGGTATTTTTTCAGTCCATTTGCATGAAAACTCTTCAAGTCCTCGATCGAATCAACTGAAATATTCCATCCTAACACTTCTTCGTATACATAGGTAAGGAGAATACGGGCGGCGAATTTAGCAAAGTCTCCGTCCTTTTCGATTAATGTCTTGGAATTTAAAATGATCGTTCGGCGCAAATCCACTTCGCTGATTTCAGAAAATACAGAACGACGAAGACTTTCCTCGATCTGTTCTGCATTCAGGCAAAGATCCAATCCAATCGAGGCAAAAGAAATGCGTTTTTTTAAGTCAATTCCGTCCCAAAAAAATGTGGTCCCATCATCCTTTTGGACAACAATCATTGAATCCTGCTTGACCTCCTCCGAATCCGCACCGGATTCGCGTTCAATTCGACGACGGGCACGGTACAATATGTAAGACTCCGCAACCTTGAAATGACCGGTCCGCATCAACTCTTCCTGAACCAAATCCTGAATATCTTCGATGTTGATGAATGCCTGCCCGGTGGACAAAGCCTTGCGGGTTACCTGGCGGGCAAGTTCAACTGCAGGTTCCGAATCAAATTGAAGGGAAAGAAAGGCTTTGCGTACAGCCACCTCAATTTTGGAAGCGTTCCAGGGAACAACCTGTCCGCTTCTGCGAATAAGACGAATTTGATCGACCATGTGCTCATCCGAAACAGAACCGCCATCATTGGAACGACAAAAAACCAAGCTTTTGGCCACATCATAGGCGTCGTTTTCCACCAATGCTTTTTCGATCAAACGATACAGTTCGTCAAAGGAGAGGCGGGGGGCTCCGCCTTCCTCCTCTTCAGCCATTCGCTCTATTAAGCGATCTGCGACGATCCGGGCAGACTCCACCACGAGCTCCCGGTTTTTTGGGGTATATATTTCGTTTTCTTCCCTGGATATCATTAGGTTGGTCAGTGCCTCCCCAATGACTTCGGCCACCTCGGCGATATGGAAATCACGATCACCCGCGCCATCTGTAATTCGTACCTTAGGTACTTCAAATCTGTTATCTCCCAAGCCTTGAGCCCAGTCAAATCGGGGCTTATTTTCACTTGGTGTCCCGGCTGCTTTAACAAGCAGTTTATCTTCATCAAAAATTGTATTACGCATATTTTTCCTTACACCTTCTCGCTCCACATGTTAAACCCCGGAATAAAACCATAATGTATGTCCTTTCTTAAAGATCGTCGTCTGAGACTTCTGGTAAGGCGGAGGACTTTTGGTATTCAGTCACTCGCCCTTCAAAAAAGTTTTGTTCTTTTTTGACATCCATTGTTTCCGCGAGCCAAGGGAAAGGGTTTTCCAGACCGGGATGTAAAACATCAAGCCCCACCCCGTTTAACCGCCGATCAGCAATAAAATCAATGTAAGTACAGAACTCATTGGAACTGAGCCCCACAGAATTGACCGGTAAGCAGTCGCGGATGAACTCTTTCTCTAATTCCACGGCTTCCTTCATTAAATTAGTTAGATCCTGCTTAAATTCATTGGTCCACACATCTGGATTCTCATCGACTAAAACCCGAAAAAGATTCCGGAATAATTCAATGTGATTGGATTCATCCCGTAAGGTGTATCTAAACATCTGTCCGATTCCCGGAAATTTATTTTGTCGGGCCAAACTGAGAATCATACCAAACAATCCATAGAATTGTGTACCTTCCATGCATTGTCCAAAAACAAAGATATTTTTGGCAAATTCCTGTTTTTGCGAAGTTTGGGTGAGATCCATATCCCTCCTCAAACTTTTCGATACCTTGGTCACAAATTCATTTTTCCGGCGTATCGTATCCACCTGTTCGAACATCGCTTCGCACTCATGCGGATTAATACCAAGGGAACTAATCATGTAGAGCAAGCTGTCCGCATGGATGTTCTCTTCATGGGCGTGCCTGCCGAGAACAAGTTTCAATTCGGGTGCAGTCACCAATTCACGAACCACATGTTGGATATTATCGCCGACAATACCTTCTGCGGCAGAAAAATACCCGATGCCCATCATTACGATCCAGCGCTCTGCATCACTTAATTCAGTTTGGCTTTTCCACTGTTCCACATCTTTTTGCATCGGGACATCCTCGGGCTCCCAGTGGTTGGATTTCATCTTACGATACAGGTCGTATGCCCACTGGTATTTGAGTGGAAGCAGGTTAAATGTCATTGTGTCGCGACCATTAATGACCTGTTTTTCCTGATATGCCTGCATTGCTTTTTCTTCGTCGAGAAGAAATGTTTTTTCGCCAATTTTGAATTCTTTATCCATCTTTTTACCCCCTGTTTCGTTTATTTTGTGCTAAAATTTTAATATAATTGATTGTGTCCGTACTCATGCTGCTAAAATTGGGTTTAAGGAATCAAAATTAACGATCGCATGAAATGACATTGTCCTCTGTGAAGAGAAAAGAAAAGAAAAAAATGAAAATTTTGGAAAAAAAATATTAACTTACCCACAACATGTAGTGTTTTTGCAAAGTTTCAGACACAACATGTAGCGATGTTAATAACTTTGACGATTAGAAATGTACAAACAATAATCTGTAATTAAGATTGAGAAAAACTCAATAAAATCGTATTTTTTTTAGATTTCCAAGCTAAAGTTATTACGACTTGTTCCTTTACTTATTCACAAATCTCGTGAATACAGTTCAGCACTTTTGAGAAGGTACTTAATACAAACCAATTGTGCTTTATCTTGTTAAATAATTATGGATATAGACTCAATTTGATTCGCTTGCTAAGTGAAAAATTTAGTCTTTTCCATCTGCTTTTTTTCATAATTTTTAAATCATTAAAAAAGGTCATTCCAATTGACTTTGGAAGGAAAATCACCGCTACGCCGAAGAGAAAGTATGTCACCAATCAGATAAATTGAACCCGTCACCAAAATCGTTTTTCCCGGAGTCGAAGTCAACATGGCTCCCCGGGCTTTTTTCATATCAAAATCAGTTACCTCTCCGGTAAATGAACGGGGAATTAAAGAGCGAAGAAATTCGATGCTGCACGCCCGGGGTTGCTCGACCTGAAAAAGTCTGATCGAAGAAGCAAATTCGCAAACCACGCCGATGATATCCCGCGCCCGGTCTTCACCAAGCACGCCAAACCATACTTCCGGTTTTACTTCTAAACTTTTGAGGTTTTCCCTTAAACAATTGGCACCTTCCAGGTTATGACAGGCATCTAAAATAATTCTGGGCTCCCCCTTTAATATCTGCCAACGACCGTCTATTTTGACATTTCGTAACCCCTTTTTCACTCGATCTTCGTTCACAGGAATTTTTTCTTTTAGTAATTCCGAGGCATACCATGCGAGTGCCGCATTTCTTTTTTGATAAGAACCAGACAAATTTGTATCCGGAAATTTTTTCATACCCAAGTTCTTCAAAGAATAAAATTTGGCTTTCTTTTTCTCTGCGACAGTACGAATCACTTGCTCCACTTCGACGGTAAGCTCACTTACTAAAACCGGCCTGCCCTCTTTTACTATGCCCGCTTTTTCCGCCGCTATTTCTTCAAGGGTATTTCCTAAAATCGCACAATGATCCTTGGAGATTGAGGTAATAATTGAGAGTTCTGGATTAACCACATTGGTGGAATCAAGCCGCCCACCTAATCCTGTCTCAATAATGGCAAGATCGACATTGTTATTCTTGAATTTTAAAAAAGCAATTGCGGTCATAAACTCAAAAAACGTGGGATGGTCATCTTTTTTTTCCCTCTCCATTCTTTTCCCCAAGGGCTTGAGGTAATCAACCCACTCCTCAATTTCAGGCTCGGAAATATTTTGACCGTTTACCCGTATTCTTTCTCCGAGTTCAATCAGATGGGGCGAAGTAAACAGACCAACGCGGTATCCGTTTTCGCGGTAAATCGCATCCAGCATTGCACAGACAGAGCCTTTTCCATTTGTGCCTGCCACATGAATGATCGGGAAGTTGCTTTGCGGGTTGCCCATTAGTTCAACAAGCCTTGCCATTCGCTCGATGCCAAAGCTCGAACCCCGGTTGCGCAGGGCATAAAGATAGGAAAGTATATCCTTCACCAAATAGGGATGGTGAATTTTTAAATTACTTCGATTTGGGCGCTGACCGTGTCTTTCGCGGAGTGGTTTTTGAGGGCGCCCCTTTTTTCTTCGCGACCGGTTTTTTCCTCGCAGTGGTTTTCCTGGAAACCGTATTTAAATTGCTCGGGGGTTTAGACACTACACGAGTGCCCAAATGCCCGATGAGCGTGATTAACCGGTCCCGTAGGTCGTGTCGGGTCACGATCTGATCAATCAGCCCGTGCTCAAGTAAAAACTCTGATGTCTGAAATCCTTCAGGCAGATCCGCCCGGGTGGTTTCCTTGATTACCCGCCTTCCGGCAAATCCGATTAAGGCCTTGGGTTCGGCAATGATCACATCGCCCAGCGTGGCATAGCTTGCCATTACCCCGGCCATGGTGGGATTGGTTAAAATAGAAAAGTACGGAATTCTTGCCTCGGATAATCGAGCGAGTGCAGCACTGGTCTTGGCCATTTGCATCAAACTCAGTATTCCTTCGTACATCCGGGCACCCCCGGATGCGGAGACCACAATAACAGGCATTGAATATTCGAGTCCGCGCTCAATTGCCCGGGTAATTTTTTCGCCCACAACCGAACCCATACTTCCACCTAAAAAACGGAAATCCATCACCGCCAAACTCACCCACTTTCCATCCATTTTCCCAAGTCCGGAAAGAACTGCATCCTTGAGCGAAGTTTTTTTACGGTTCTGATCAAGCTTGTCCTTATACGATGCCAACCCCTTGAAGTTGAGAGGATCAAGCGAGGAAAGATCGGCGTCATACTCAATAAAACTACCCGGATCGAGCAGAGATTCAATCCGGTCAGGAGCGGAGAGTGGAAAATGATAACCGCTCGAAGGCACGACCATGAGGTTCTTCTTTAATTCCTTGGCGAATACCATGTCCCCGGTCTCCGGGCATTTGGTGAATACTCCCTTGGGCACACCTTCGCGGGATTTAACATCCACTTTGGAATATTTTGGTTTGCTAAAAAAGGCCATAAGTTAATCTTTTGTTATCCATGTCCCAAAGTTGCAACATTAACATTTTGAAAACCCTCATCAAGTAATGCTTTTGCACATTCGTCCAAGGTCGCTCCCGTCGTGTAAACATCGTCTATCAGAACAATTCTGTTTTGTGCATCCAAACAATTTTTCGTCTTCAGCGCAAAGGCATTTTTCACATTCTTTTTTCGCTCCACCCGGGCAAACTCGGTTTGTGTCGGCGTGTTCCGCACCCTTATTAAAGCTTCAATTACCCGAACAGAACCCCCCATTTCCTTTTCCATCGCATCGGCAATCCATTGGCTTTGATTGAATCCCCGTTTCTTAAAACGCTTCGGGTGCAGGGGAACCGGGACCAGTACAGAATCCCTAAGGAATTCCCGGAATGAAGGATTTCGATCGAGCCAACGGGGCAGGTCCTTGAGCATATCCTTTACCCCGTGGTATTTAATTTCATGAATTACTTTCTTTCCGTTTTGATCGAGTAAAAAAAGACACTTCCCCGCCTGAAATTGTGGAGGCTCCTCCCGGCACCCCGCACACACCAGTCCGTTAAAATCAAACCCGCTCATCGGAATACCACAGTATTTACATCCATTCTTTTGTATCCAGGGTAATAAATCCTCACACTCCACACACATGTAGGAAAGTCCATCCTTGTAAGGAGCCTTTTCGCATATCGGACAGATTCCCGGAAACAATAAATCAGAGAAATGATTCAGAAACTTTCTAAAATTACTCATTCCGACTGACCAACCGGATCGGTGTAGTACACTTTTTCCAGGCAAAGCCCTTTGGCCGGAGCACTGACCACCACCTCCGTCCGTTGACAACTTTGTAAAATGTCCTGAATTTCCTGCACCCCTATTCTTCCCCTGCCCACTTCAAGCAGTCCACCCACCATGCTTCGGACCATTTTGTATAAAAATCCACTTCCCTCGACGACGAATTGAATCTCATTTTCTCTCTGAATCACTTCGCACCTCCACACCTCTTTGACCGGATCCTCTTTTTCCCCTTTTCCTCTCGATGCGGCAAAGGCACTGAAATCGTGCCTGCCCACCAAAAATTTGGCCCCCTCTCTCATGGATTTCAAATCATATTCCTGTCTTTTAAGTGACAGACAAAATCTTTCCTCCTCCGGCATCGCCCATCCTTTGACTGCCCGGTAACGATAGCACTTTCCACGGGCCGATCGAAGGGCATGGAAAGAATGGTCCGTTTCCCTCAGCAAACGCGGGCTGATATCCGAAGGAAGATGGGCACGCAAGGCCTGCAACAATTTTTCCTCCCCGTGCATCCAGTCATGATCAAAATGAAAAACCTGTTCTCTCGCATGCACCCCGGCATCCGTGCGTCCCGCCCCAATGGTTCTCACCGGGATATGGCAAATTTTCTTCAACGCATCCTCAATCCGGTCCTGCACCGCATCCCCAGTAGGTTGCTTCTGCCATCCCGCATAGTCGGTGCCGTCATAAGCACAGTGGCAACGCCATCGCTGAACCGGTGCATTCTCGTTTTCCATATTTTTTAATTATTCGGACGGTGCGGGAATGATTTTTCGGTTTTCAATAAAATCACGCAAAATCAAACCCGCGGCAGAAGCGTCAATTTTGCCCAAGTCCTGTTTTTTCCTCTTCGCATTCTTTTTCCCCATCGCCTCCTCCGCCGCCAGACTGGTCAGCCGTTCATCCACCCGGTGAACCGGCAGCTTAAATTTTTCCTCCAACCCCACAATAAAAAGATCCACTTCGTTGGCCCGTTTGCCCACCGTTCCGTCCATATGGATCGGATAACCCACGATGATTTCATCAATCTTTTTTTCCATAACCACATCACCGAACTTTTCCACCCAACCGTCTTCCCTGACTCCGGGAATTGCACCTATGGGCAGGGCGATACCCAACTCATCCGCCCATGCCAGTCCGGTACGCTTGGTCCCGTAATCCACCCCGAGGTAATTCGGCATACTTGCTTAAGGAACTAGGATAATTCCGGATGCTTTCCGGCAACTTGCTGGGCAAGGGCTTTGACCTCCTGAGCACGGTCCTTATGGCAGACCAGAGTTGCGTCTCCGGACTGCACCACAATTAAATCCTTCACTCCGAGCAGGGTCACACAGTGTCCCTGATCGGAAAAAGTCAGGTTGTCGGACGAATCCATCGCCACTCCTTCTCCCTTAAACACATTGCCTTGTTCATCCGCCGGATAATGCCGTCCGATCGCGGGCCACTCCCCCACATCATCCCAGTCAAAATCAGATTCCAGCATGACCACGCCCTCCGCTTTTTCCATTACCGCAAAATCAACCGAGATTTTTTCCAGTTCCGGATACACCTTTTCCATTGCCTGAACCAAAGATCCATTTTCATTCCAATCCGCCTGTAAAGTATCCAAACCCGCTGAAAGAACGGGTACATGTTTGGAAATAGCGGACAAAATCACCGATGGTCTCCAAACAAACATACCTGCATTCCAAAAATATCCACCCTCCTGAAGATATTCTTCCGCGGTGGGTAAATCCGGTTTCTCCACAAAACGATCCACTCGCGAAACCGCCCGTCCCCCGGCCTGCTCCACTTCCCCACCCCGGCAAAGGTATCCGTATCCGGTGGAGGGAAATGTCGGTTTTATTCCAATCGTAACTAAAAAATCATTCTTCTCCGCGGTTTCAAAAGAACTGTTCAACACTGAACGGAATCCCGCCCCATCCTCAATCACATGATCCGCGGGCAGGAGAGCAAACGCGGCATCTTTTTCCTCATGATCCACCAGTAATGCCGCCAGTCCAACCGCGGCCGCGGTGTCCCGGCCCACCGGTTCCCCGATCACCCGACCGGGGAGAAGGGACGGACAACTCTCCAGCACCGCATCCCGCTGTTCCACATTGGTGATCACAAAAATATTTTCCGGCGGAACCAGACCCTCCAGGCGGTCCACCGTCTGGGCAAGCATAGCAGAATCCCCCACGATGGGCAAAAGATGCTTCGGACGCGTTAATCGACTCTGCGGCCAGAAGCGCTCACCACGCCCGCCCGCCATTATCACAACAAACCTGTTCTTCATTCTTTCAACCCATGCCACGCCGTCGCTTGAATGGCGAGTATAAAATCCCTTAATTTAATCAGCCCGCACACCACACTTGCCATATCAGCGAGTATTCCCTATGGTTAGCCCTTTTAATTTTTTAAATATACCAGGCATGAAACGTAGCCACCACTGCAACCAACTTCGCAAAGACAACGCCGGATCTTCCGCCACCCTGATCGGATGGATTGATTCCCTCCGCGACCACGGAGGCGTATTCTTTCTCGACCTGCGTGATCGCGAAGGCAAAACCCAGGTCGTGCTCGATCCCGAAAACCAGACCCTTTCCGAACTCTTTCCCAAGCTCAAACCCGAAAGTGTGATCGAAGTAAGCGGAGAAGTCCGCAACCGGGATGAAGGTACGGAGAACCGCAACCTTTCAACCGGAGATATTGAACTGTTTGCCAGTTCCATTCTCGTCCACAACCAGTCGAAGACTCCCCCCTTCCCCCTTGACGAAACCGCGGATAAAGTCGGGGAGGACCTCCGCCTCACCTACCGCTACCTCGACCTGCGGAGGCAGTCCAACCTCAATGCCCTCAAACTCCGCCACCAGGCATCGATGTCGATACGCAAATATTTTGACGATCAGGACTTCCTTGAAATCGAAACCCCCATGCTTTTCAAAAGCACCCCGGAAGGAGCCCGCGAATTTCTTGTCCCCAGTCGTCTGAACGAGGGAAAATTCTACGCCCTTCCCCAGTCACCCCAGCAATACAAACAAATGTTGATGGTCGCCGGGATTGAACGCTATTATCAACTTGCCCGATGCTTCCGTGATGAAGATCTTCGGGCCGACCGCCAGCCCGAGTTTACCCAGATCGATCTCGAAATGTCCTTCATCGACCGCGAGGATATGTATGCCCTGATTGAAGGCCTCCTCTCCACCGTATGGAAAGATACCCTCGGTGAGGAAATCAAAACTCCTTTTCTTCGCATGCCTTACCACGACGCGATGAACCGGTTCGGTTCGGACAAACCCGACATGCGTTTTGGTATGGAAATTCAGGACTTTTCCGAGGACTTCCGCGAATCCGGTTTCAAGGTATTTGCCGGCACCGTCCAGTCCGGCGGTTCAGTCAAGGCATTCAATGCCAAAGGACTGGCTGATATCACCCAGGGTGAACTCAAACACTTGGAGGAAACCGCCAAGTCACTGGGAGCGAAAGGGCTCGCCTTCATCAAATCCGAAGGTGGGGAATGGAAATCCCCCATCCTCAAGTTCTTATCCGAAGCGGAACAGGAGACCCTCCGATCCAGGCTTGAAGTCGGGGATGGGGACATCGTTTTCTTTGCCGCTGGTCCGTGGGAAAGTTCCTGCAATATTCTTGGACGAATCCGTTTGGAAGCCGCCACCTTATTGGAAAAGCGCGGCCAGTCATTGCGTGACCCGAAGGACTGGAAATTCCTTTGGGTAATCGATTTCCCACTGATGCATTTCGAGGAGGAGGAAGGACGCTATGTCGCATCCCACCACCCCTTCACCTCACCGGTGGAGGAAGACCTTCCCCTGCTCGAAACCGAGCCCAAAAAAGTACGCGGTCAGCACTACGATATCGTGCTCAACGGAGTGGAACTGGGGGGCGGAAGTATCCGGATCCACCAGCCCGATGTGCAGAAGAAGATTTTTGAGGAGGTACTGAAAATTCCCGCTGATGTCGTAAAAACCCGGTTCGGGTATATGCTTGAATCCTTCGAATACGGCGCCCCGCCCCATGGCGGAATTGCCCTCGGGCTTGACCGCCTGGTCACCATCCTTGCGGGCAAGGAAAGTATTCGTGATGTCATCGCCTTCCCCAAGACCCAGAAGGGACAGGATCTCATGACGGACAGTCCGGGCAGTGCCACCGAGCGCCAACTCCGTGATTTAAAAGTCAAATCGATTGCTGAGGACGCCTAAAAAAACCTCTATTTTTCGGAGTCCGTTCGGTGCCCTTCAAGTATTCATGAATCACCGAATTTTCTCTTATTTTTTCCCTCTGATTCTCTCCTCCGGAGGGTTGACTCTGTCTCTTTTTGCGGATTCACCAAAAACCGCTGATTCCATTTCCCGTCGCTATGCACGCTCCGACGAGATCGGTCCGAAATTTCAAAAGGCATATCAGCCATTGAAATTGAATTATCAATGGAAGGACAATGGAATCATCCTCAAATCCGGAAAAGGAAAGGCTGCGCAGGAGGAATTCATCGATAGCAAGACTGGGAAAACCCAGAAATCTGTCTCCCCGGATCCAACCGAAAACGAAAGGAGTTCTTCGTTTCTCCCTCCCCAATCAGGTTGGGGGTCGAGTCCGCCCGGTTCTGACAGTCTATCCATCACCTTTGAAAATTCCTTCGACCAGCCCGTGCGGGTGTATTGGGTCGATTTTGAGGGAGAATTGAAAAACTACGGCACAATCCCACCCCTTGGGGATAGGTCGATCTCCACTTTTTCAGGGCATCAATGGGTACTCGATTTCTCCGCCAATGATCTGGCCGGTATATTTAGCGCATCCAATCAGGACTGCGTGGCCAAAGTGGACTCCCACTCCTGCCGGGTGGCAATGAAACAGTCGAGTCCCGCATCCAAGCCTAAGTCCAAGTCCGGACCGCCCGCCAAATTACTTGTTCGCGAGCATAATGTCTGGTTAATCAGAAAAGATAAAAAGGACATTCAATTAACCCAAGAAGGTACAGAAGAAGATTCCTTCCTGAGCGAATTTCATTACTCCCCCGACCAACGCCATGCCCTTGGCTTTCGGTCCACCCGGGTCATTCCCCGCAAGATTCCCCTGCTTTCCAGTTCCCCCAAAGATCAGGTTCAACCCACTTTGGAATTTATCAACTATCCCAAACCCGGCGATCCCCGCCCCCAACGACGCCCCGTTCTCTTTGACCTGAAAAAAAAGACCGCCATTCCAGTGGACGAATCTCCTTTTCTTGATTCCTGGTCGGTTCAGTTCAAGCACTGGGCAAAAGATAGTCGTGGAGTCCATGTTCTTTTCAACAAGCGTGGACATCAGGAACTCGCCCTTCTTTCGATTGATGCAAAATCTGGAAAAATCACCGACCTTGTCCGCGAATCCCCCGATACCTTCGTGGATTATTCCCAAAAAACCATGCTCCGCTGGCTTGATCAGTCGGGAGAGTTGATCTGGGCAAGCGAACGGGATGGATGGAATCATCTCTACCGGATCGATGCCTCATCCGGCGAAGTAATCAATCAGATTACCAGGGGAAAATGGCTGGTTCGAAAAATTGAGCATATTGATGAGAAGAACGAAATCGTATATTTTGCCGCCATGGGAATTCACCCCAAACAGGACCCCTACCATCTTCATTTAGCAAAGATAAATTTTGACGGTTCCGGGCTCACCATTATGACCCAGGGGGACGGTACCCACCGTTGGAAATTCAACCCCGACCGCACCCTATTCGTGGACCGCTGGTCCCGGGTCGATCATCCAGAAGTTGCGGAATTACGCTCAGCCATTGACGGTTCCCTGATCCGTGAACTCGCCCGGCAAGATATCACTCCGCTGCTGAAGGAAGGATATTCCATGCCCATCCGCTTCTCCGCACCAGGACGGGATGGCAGGACAATGATTCACGGAATTCTTATTCAACCCACCGACTTTGATCCCAACCGGATCTACCCGGTAATCGAAAATATCTATGCCGGACCGCATGACTTCCATGTTCCGAAAAAATTTGGCCTGCAGATTTCCCAAAGGCGACTCGCGGAGCTCGGATTTGTGATCGCCAAAATTGACGGCATGGGCACCAACTGGAGATCGAAGAAATTTCATGATTATTGCTGGCAAAACCTCGCCGATGCCGGACTGCCCGACCGTATTGCCTGGCTCAAAGCGGCGGCCCGAAAATACCCCTGGATCGATCTTTCCCGGGTGGGAATTTACGGCGGAAGTGCCGGCGGACAAAATGCCCTCTCCGCCCTTCTCCATCACGGGGAATTTTATAAGGCTGCAGTCAGTGACTGTGGATGCCACGACAACCGGATGGATAAAATTTGGTGGAACGAAGCATGGATGGGCAAGATCGGACCGCATTATGAAAAAAATTCCAATGTCTTTCATGCCAATAAATTAGAAGGTGCTCTCATGCTCACCGTGGGGGAATTGGATAAAAATGTCGACCCCGCCTCCACACTTCAGGTAGTCGATGCCCTCGTGCGTGCAGGGAAAGATTTTGAATTTTACCCCATTCCCGGAACCGGGCATGGAATCGGGGAAGGAAAATACCTATTCCGCAAACGGATCGACTTCTTCGTCCGTTCCTTACTCGGTATTGATCCGCAAGGCTAAGTTTCTAAAATTATCACCACGGGCATTCAGCCCTCACGATGAGATAAAGGTTACTTTTGGCACGGTCGCGCCCAGCTGAACGAAGGCACGCCCCGTCGCCGCACCAAGAACCAAAAACAACAAAAGAAAGCCAGGTTTTCGGATTTTTCATATGTAAAAATGAATAAAAATTGCACAGTGATGAAAATAATTCATGGTAAATTTGCACTTTTTTTGAATTTTAAAATTCTTGGCACAGCTCATGCAACCTTGAGGATGTAACCTACCTTATTACTAGGTAAATAGTTGAACATAAATAACTTAAAATATGAATACTAAACTCGCATCATCTACAAGCATGGTCACAGCACCTTGGAAATTCTTCCTACTGCTCGCAACTTTGCTTTTTTCATACGCCCTGACGGTTCACGCAGACGACCACGCTGAAGAAGCAGCAGTTGAGGAAGCTGCTGCTGAAGAGCCGGAAGCTGGTCCAGTCGACGACTACAACGAGCTGTTGGAAGCACAGGGTGAATATGCCCCTGCCTACGACTTTTTTACAACCTCAATGCTATGGACGGTGATTGCCGCCGCTCTTGTTTTTCTGATGCACTTAGGTTTTGCCACCCTGGAATCGGGATTGTGTCAGCAGAAAAATGTGGTCAATGTGTTATTCAAAAATGTGTTTATCATATCTATTGGTGTGATTACTTATGCATTATTTGGATTTAACACTCATTATCCGGGTGATTTTAACGGCTGGTTTAGCTGGGGTGGAATGATTGGTGATCTCAATGCGGACGGAGGAGCCACTTGGGGATACGGTGGACTTGGTCTAGCGATGACGGGATTTGGTGACTTTATTTTCCAAGCGATGTTTGCAGCAACTGGTGCCACCATTGTTTCGGGTGCGGTTGCAGAGCGGGTCAAACTCGGCTCTTTCATGATCTTTGCGGTACTATTTGTCGGTGTGGCTTACCCGATCGCCGGTTCCTGGCACTGGGGTGGAGGATACCTTGCAAGTTTAGATGTACCTTTTAAAGATTTCGCAGGATCCACCGTGGTGCATGCTTTTGGCGGATTTGGAGCATTGGCTTGCGTAATGGTTCTCGGTCCCCGTAAAGGAAAATACACAGAAAATGGCATCAAACCTATCCCTGCACACAGCTTTCCTCTCGCCGCTATTGGAGTATTTCTCCTTATGTTCGGCTGGTACGGATTCAATGGCGGTTCGGTGTTGTCTGCTGAGCCAGGTGCTCTTGGACTGGTTTTCACAACCACCACACTGGGTGCAACTGCCGGTGCAATCGGAGCAATTGCAACTTCCTGGGTATTGCTCAAAAAGCCTGACCTTTCGATGGCACTGAATGGAATCTTAGCCGGTTTGGTTGGAATTACCGCCAATGCGGATGTGATCACTGTTGGCGGTTCCATCGCAATCGGACTGATTGCCGGAGTGATCGTGGTTATTTCCATCATGTTCCTTGATAAATCCAGAATTGATGATCCAGTCGGAGCAATTTCAGTTCACGGTGTCTGCGGTATATGGGGCACGATTGCCGTGGCCATTTTTGGAGACGGGGACTTCTCCATGGGTTCTCAGATACAAGGTGCCTTACTGGTTAGTGCATTTGCCTTTGGCTTCTCGTTCATCGTATTCTCGATTCTAAAAGGTATGATGGGAGTTCGCGTGAGCGAAGAAGAAGAGGAGCGTGGTCTTGACATATCGGAGCACGGACAGGAAGCTTACACCAACTAAAATTTGGTCTTACGCCACAACAATAAAATAAAGGATTACAATGAAATTAATTAAGGCCATTATTAAGCCATTTAAACTGGAAGAAGTGAAAGACGCTCTCTCCGAAATTGGAGTCGAAGGAATGACCGTTTCCGAAGTCAAGGGCTTTGGCAGACAAAAAGGTCACACTGAAATATACCGCGGTAGTGAATACACGGTAGACTTCCTTCCCAAAGTGAAACTTGAAATTGCAGTTGCCGATGACCTGGTCACGAAGGTAGTGGATGCAATTGTCAGTGCTTCCCAAACCGGAAAGATTGGAGATGGAAAAGTTTTCATCATTCCCGTCGAGGAGGCAGTTCGAATTCGTACTGGTGAGAAAGGAGACGTGGCTCTTTAAGAAACACGGCTTATCTAAACAAACAAAAATTAAAAAAGGTCCGGTTCGTTTGAATCGGGCCTTTTTTTATACACTTTTATCATTCCTGAAAATTCGAAATCTTGGAAAAGATCGATGTTGCATGTTTTTTATTCATTTTTTTAATTAATTTTATTCATGGCTTGATTCTTGCATGAATATTTTTGAATGTTCAAAATTAACCATGCGAAGCGAATGAATTCCTTAAATTACTTCGTGGTGCGTTTTTAAACCAACCATCGATTCAATCAAATGAATATAAAACAAAGCCCAAAGATCCTTCTTTCAATACTGATTTTCCTGACTTTTGCCTTAACCGGTCATGCCCAGGAAACCGCTGCAGATAATACCGCAGAGACTTCAACCGATTCCAGTGTGCCTTCCATCACGACTGAAGTTGATGAGATTTCCAGTCCAGATACTGTACAGGTGGAGGAAGTGGTGCCGCTCGACTCCGGAAACACCGCCTGGATGATCACCGCAACCGCATTGGTGCTTTTTATGACTCTGCCAGGGCTTGCACTTTTTTACGGGGGATTAGTCCAATCCAAAAATGTTCTTTCGGTTCTGATGCATTGCTTTGCGGTGGCTTGCCTTGCCTCAATCATTTGGGTTGCCGTGGGGTACAGCCTCGCTCTCACACCCGGCGGAGTGGATGGTAGTCGGGGATGGATTGGCGGAAAAGGGGAATTTTTTCTTCAGAACTTGACCGAGGACTCTCAAAGCGGGGATTTCCCCTCTTCAGTATGGATAATCTTTCAGATGACCTTTGCGATCATTACCCCTGGTTTGATCGTGGGTGCATTTGTTGAACGGATCAAATTCAGTGCGGTTATGCTTTTTAGCGGACTATGGTTGCTGGTGGTTTACTGTCCGGTTTGCTACTGGGTCTGGGGAGGCGGTTGGCTCGCGGAAGCAGGGGTGATCGATTTTGCCGGAGGAATTGTGGTTCATGCCACCGCCGGAGCGTCCGCACTGACCATTGCCTGGATGCTGGGACGCAGACAGGGGTACCCCAAGAGCCTGAAGCCTCCTCATAATCCAGGTATGGTTATGATTGGAGCTTCCATGCTGTGGGTCGGCTGGTTTGGGTTCAATGCAGGGAGTGCGGGAGCTGCCAATGGTGACGCTGGCATGGCCATGCTGGTCACTCATCTTTCCGCGGCCACCGCAAGTCTGGTTTGGATGTTTATCGAGTGGAAACAAACCGGAAAACCCGGGCTTGTGGGAATCGTGACCGGCACCATCGCAGGACTCGCGACAATCACACCCGCATCCGGGGCAGTGGGACCAATGGGAGCCATTATCATTGGTGCCTCCGCTGGATTAGTTTGTTATTTTGCCTGTGGATTCGTCAAAGAAAAACTCGGCGTGGATGATTCACTTGATGTGGCCGCTGTTCATGGAGTCGGTGGAATACTTGGCACTCTTATGGTTGCCTATCTTGGAGTGGAAGGAAGACTGGGCGGACAGGGAATTAATTTGGACAGTTCATCTGAACAATTAATCGTGCAGGCCAAGGGTTGCCTCGCCGCGATTGCATTGTCAGTGGTTGCAACCTACATTATTGTGAAGTTAATCAGTGCATTAACGGGTGGAATTCGGGTTTCCGAAGAGGAGGAGACGAAGGGGCTTGACCAATCCGCCCATGGAGAGAATGCTTATACCCTCAATTAAAACTTTCACATACTATTCTATTTATTATGAAATTAATTAAATCCATCATCAAACCATTCAAACTTGAGGATGTAAAAGACGCGCTATCTGAAATCGGTATTGAAGGGATGACTGTGATTGAAGCAAAGGGCTTCGGTCGACAAAAAGGCCACACCGAGATTTATCGCGGCAGTGAATACACCATTGATTTTCTACCCAAAGTCGTCATTGAAGTGGCGGTTCCCGATGATCTTTGCGACAAAGTAATTGATACCATCGTAAAGGCCGCCAAGACGGAAAAAATCGGAGACGGAAAGGTCTTTGTTCTCCCCATGGAACAGGCCATACGGATCCGCACCGGCGAGCAGGGTGAAGAGGCTCTGTAAAGCTTAGATCAGACTGTTTAAAGTCCAAAGCAACCAGGCAACGGTTGCATAGAGTGGAAAGGCCATGCCTTCCTTGAATGTGTTCATCCATTCCCCCGGCTTGGGTAACCGGCTGATCCACTTTGGAAAAATAGAAAGTAGGAGGTAGGGAAATGAAAGACCGAGGGCGATAAAGGTAAACACCACCAAGGCGGAAATCCACGGCATCGCCAATGCCGCCCCCACTGCGGCACCGAGAAAGGGAGCCATGCAGGGCGTGGCCACAATCGTGGCGAGGAATCCGGAGAAGAATGATCCGGCATACCCGGTTTTTTGGGAAAATTGACTACCCACTCCGGTCAGAGACATTCCAATTTCGAAAACCCCGCTCAGGCTGAGCGCAAAAATAAGCAGAAAAACCGCTAATCCAAAAACAAAGACCGGTTCCTGAAGCTGAAAGCCCCAGCCCAGATCCTCTCCAATGGATTCCCTTAGTCCCAAAAGTATACCCACGAGTATCCAGAATGAAAGAACGACACCAAGGGTGAAAATTAATCCGTGCATCCGTACTTTTTGTTCATCCTCCCCCGCCTGCTTGACAAAGGACATGATCTTCAATCCGATTACCGGGAAAACACAGGGCATCAGGTTAAGAATTACTCCGCCCATAAATGCCAGTCCCAGTATGGCAAGAAAACCGTCCCCGGCTGGTTCTGTAAAAGGTTTTTCCTCCTCCAATACCGTGAGGACAATCGCACGGGTTAAAATTTCCGGTAAAATAATGCCTTCACTGATAGCTTCTCCTTTTTTGCGTGCCGGATAATAGACATACAAAGGCACTCCTTCCCGTCCAAATTTCTGCAATGCCTCCAAGATGACTTTTCCCCGCTTGGTCCAGTCCGCTTGCAGGGGGACAATATCGAGTTCCTTAAACTTTTCGATCACCACCTCTCGTTTATAAACCGCTTTGTTAACCTGGCAGGACATACACCAACGGGCGGTAAAATCCACGAACACAGCCCGGCCATCCGCAAGCAGAGCCTGCTCTTTTTCCGGCGACCATGGGGTCCAATCTATCTGATCGACCACCTCCGGTTCCGCCTGGGGAAAACCCAGCCAAAGTCCAAAAACTAATAGTGCGAAGGAAATAAAAAGTCCTATTTTTTTCGATTTCGAAGGGTTGAGGGGGGTTTTGGTTTTTCCAAAAAGCCAAATCGACATGGCTATCACAATAAGACCGAGCATTACTAAAAGTTGATTAAAACCAGACTCCACTTTTAAAATTTCCCCTGATTCTGAGAATTCAATTTGATCTCGGGCGGAACCATAGGACACCCGGTCGACCGATAGATTAACTGATCGGCCCTGTGGAAATTGAGTATGTGTCAGTAATCCTCTGATTGAGGGCGAAACACCTTCAAAATAAGAATCTCTTGGAATCTGAACGGTGATGACATCTTCTCCGGATTTACGAAAGGCTTGCGGTTCACCATGAGAAAATTGATCGCCCTCGGGAAAGAAATAAAATTGCGATAATTCCAGACCGGAAAAGGAGGGATCAGAAAAAGATAAGAGAATCGACTCGTCTTCGAGGGAGGCGAATACTTCACCATCCTCCGACATGGGCCGGGGTAATGCTTCCTTTGCGAGCTTTATCATTTCTTCCGTTTTTCCGGATTTTTTGGTTTGCCTTGAGACCGAAAGACTGACGGCAAGATTGGTATCGTAAGGAATACAGTTCGACTCGTTGCAGATCAGAGTCGAAAACTTGGCGGATAATGGAATTTCCCCGTCTTCGAATGTGGCTTCGGGTGAAACATTCAGACGGCTGAGCAGATGGAAGGTATTTTTATGCACATAACTGGCTAATTCCTGAAATTGATAAAGTATCGGTGAGGGAAACAGGGGTTCTTCCATTGTTACCCCGTCGGGCAATGACCATTCCACGGTGGTTGGGAATCCGGTCTGTCCCGCTGTCTTCCAGTAGGCATGCCAGTCTGGTTTCAATTCCACTTTAAAAACAAGCCATGCGCTGTCCCCTGGCTTAATTTTAGCCACTTCCGAATGCAAAGTCACCTTAACCAAATCCTCCGATTTTTGAGCAACACCATCCTCCCATGCAAAGAAGGACAGAAGGAACAAGAGGACCCATCCACTGAAACGCCAGGTTAGCATGGTAGAAAGCTTAGGGAAGTGAGGGGATCTGCGAAAATGAACCCCTTGAACTTTCGGCAAATTCCTTGGCCGAATTAAGCAAAGGAGAGGGCCAGGAAACATATTGGGGCAGATTCACGATGAAATGGGTCCGGGGAATACTGTCAAATCCAACTTCCAGGCTGGATAAAAAGGTTTCAAATGCCTTTTCCCACACCAACGGGGCAAAAGCGGGAGTCTTGTTATTTCCGGACGCGAAGCCGAGGCGGGCAAGAGCCATTCTTTCCACTTCTCCCTCATCCGCAGGAAGTGCCGCGATGGGAGTGATGGAATAAAACCATTTGCGGGCAGTTTCGCGATGTAACGAGCTAATATTCGGATCGACATTCTGATTCTCCTTTAAATTTTCAAAATTGATTTTCCCCAATCCTTCATAATGGGAACGGGGAACTTCGGAGCGGTCATAGCTGGGCAGGTTGGCCGCCAAAACGAAAACCAAATCAGGATCAAAACTGATTCCAGTGGACAAGCCATACCAAGGCCCAATAATTCCGGGATTGGGATCGGCGTACAGAAGTTCCTTGGGGAAGTATTGATTTCTTTCCAATTTGTGCGATTCCTTATCTCCACCCAGACTCGTTATCCAGTCAATCGCCAGTTTTTTGTTTCTCTGCGATGCCTTTAAAATTGTTTTTCCAAGTGCCGATGCCTCCCTCAGATTCCAGTATAAAACAAGGTTAAAATAAGAATTGGGGGAAAGTGAGGCCATAGATGAAATTAACGCCTCCTTGGACTCTTCAAAAAGCTTTACAGACTCCTCCCCATCGAGCACATAAGTTCCCGCGTCCAATAAATACACCACATGGCGCCCTTCGTAGGATTTGCCCATAAAGGTCACTTCATTCACAGGCTCGGATATATTGACCGGAGGCAAAAGCGAGGGAGCAGGTACTATTTTCGGAGAAGCAAGCAGATTCTCAATGTCACTTCCCCGGTTCTTGAGCGGTAATGGTTGAGCCCGGGAATTTTCCAGAACCACATTGATATCCGGCTCCGCATCCTTGACCACATTGCCCTCAGATGCGGGGGAAGCCTGAACCTTGGAATTATCAACCAAATTAACCGGGGAATCAATTGAACTGAATTCATTCTCATCTAACCCTTCTTTTTCCTTTCCCTGATTGATCGTGTAAGTAACCCCAAAAATGATCAGGGCAAGATTGGTCAACAGACTGATAATCAGGAAAAATTTAGCCAATGGGCCCATCTTCTTTTTAGCGGGGCGGGACCTCGAGCTCATTGTCTCACCCATGGGACTGAATATCTTCCCGCCGTTTTGAATTAAATGATCATGCCAAGACTGAAACTCCTCTTCCGACACACCATACTTCTTACTCTGTTCACTTTTTGGAACATTTCGAATAATCGACTCAAGAACGATTCGTAGCTTTTGCTCTCCAGAAAATTCGGTGGACATGATTGAATTACATTAAAGAATGAAACTTTCCCGTGCAACCGCCAATCCACACACAGCCGCATTCTCAAGTCGGAGAGTGTTTTTTCCTAAAGTAAAGGAAATCAAGCCCGCTTTGTCTGCAAGTTCCTTCTCTTTTTGGCTCCATCCACCCTCCGGCCCGATTAAAAGGGAGACCACTTCGGCATTTCCCATTTCCTGGCACTTAAAAGGACTGGCTGATTGTGATAAACTGCCAATAAAAACTTTTTCATTCTCCGATATATTCTCGATAAAATAAGAAAATGATTGAGGAGAATCAAAAACAGGAAGCCATGCATTTCCGGACTGCTTACATGCGTCGATCGCGATCTTTTGCCATTTCTGCTTTTTCAAATCCTGTTTATTTTTAAAATTTTTACATTCCGAGTGATCGGATAGTAATGGTGTCATTCTCCCCACTCCCAGTTCAGTGAGTGGGCGGATCATATTTTCCCAGCGATTTCCCTTAGGCATGGCAATGACCAAACGAAAATTCGGAGCCAGTTCATCAATAAAGCACTTCTCCAAAACTCCTAACTCTATTTGCCTGGAGTCCATTGTTTTGATTTCACTGAGGTATTTGTGACCCCGCCCGTCCAGTGCTTCAATCCGATCACCTGCCTTTAAACGAAGTACCGTTCTGAGATGATGACTTTCGATTTCATCAAGAACGATCAGTTTGTCTGAATCCTGAAGATTCGGATCGAAAAAAGTTCTCATTGTGCGTGGCATACTATTTGATTAAAGGGAAAGAATACTATTTGGCAATCTTCGTGAACTCACACCTAATGCAAATTTCAATCTTAGCGGACTTTGACTCATTCAATCGATGAGGATTAGCGGGGGAACAGCCGGGGGTATCCCTCTGCAAGTGCCCAAAGGGGTAGAAATCAGACCAGCCACGGACGCCAATCGGGAGAGGTTGTTTTCTTCTCTTGGCGAATTTGTGACTCAATGCAGTTTCCTTGATCTATTTGCAGGCACCGGATCCTACGGGCTCGAAGCATTGAGCCGGGGGGCAAAGCAGGGTACATTTGTTGAATTTCATCGAAAGTGCTTCCGTGCCCTTAGAAAAAATGGGGATAATGTCTTTAAAAGCGCAAATATTGAACCGGCCCGAACGATTCTTGAAAACCGGGAGGTGATGGAATTTTTGAGAAACGAAAGAAATTCCTTCGATATTATTTTTCTTGATCCGCCCTACTCTCTCTTTCCAAAAATAGGCCCCCAGATCTTTCAGCAAATAAAGCAGAATCAGATTCTCAAAGAATCCGGATTGCTGATTCACGAGGCACCGGGAGAAGAAAGCTCAGACTTTATTGGGTGGAAACTGCTCAGAACGATAGGGAAAAGTAAAAAAGGATCCCCCATATTTCGCATTTTCCAACTGGACAATCAGCATTCCCAGAGCTGACTCAATATTTGCCCCATTGCCACAACCACCGCAGTTTCCTGACGAAGTACGCGGGGACCGAGTGAAAGAAGTGAGAATTGTGACTTTCTCAAAATTTGTCTTTCTTTTTCAGACCACCCCCGCTCAGGACCCACTGCCAGAGTATAATGCTTGCATTCCCCTCGCTGTGCAGAAGGGAAAAAAGTGTCCGAGCTTTCGTAATTATCCAGCGCAATACGAAATGAATTGGTGGACTGATTATCTAAGCACTTTCCGATATCCGTCCAGATTTGGCATTCGGGAATAAAAGTGGCAAATGCCTGCTCCACTCCCTTTTGAATTTTATCCCTCCATTCACCGGTCTTCCAGAGCTTACTTTCCCGATAGGAAGGTTCGGATTTTTCGGAAACAAAAAAATGAATCTCACAGGCTCCCAATGTACTCGCTTGCTCCAAAATCTTCCGGCAAGTTTGCGGTCGGGAAAGACCCACTAACAAAGTAAGCGGATAAAGATCAGTGGAATGATCCTCCATCCAACTCAGTGATAAACGAAGACGGGTATGATCCAGCTCAAGCAAGGTTGCTTTTCCTTTGGGGCCATTATGCACGCCCACATCAATCACATCGCCAATGCCGGCATTGAGTACCTGAGTGATGTGGGTACACCTTTCCTCATGTACCGGCAGATCAAGAAAAGGAACTTTTTCAGGAATTAAAAGAATGTTCAATTAGTGCAAAGCCACAGGGATTGATAGGGTCGAAGAGCAAAAGAATCCTTAATGGAAAATTCTCCTCCACTAATCAAGTCCTTGACCTGCCCATCAGGAAAATAAACGGAAAGAATTTCCTGCTGGTCTATCTTTGCCTCGATGGACAGGAAGTTGAATAAACACAATAAAGTCTGGCTCCCGTCGATTGATTTCCGTTCAAACGCGAAGACTTCATCCCCAAAATCCCGCACCGTCTGTCCGGCGTCGGGATGAAAGGCTGGGCATGATGCACGCTTACGCAGCACCCGGGTATACCATTCAAAAATTTCACCCGAATTCCCTTCTTCATTATCAAGCAGATTTTCCAATTCTTCACTGCCCCACTTTCTTCGGTTGATTGTGCGGTTATGCCCCGTTTCCTTCACACCTTCCGTGTAGTTGGGTGTGGCACAGAGTGAATGAAAATAAACCGCAGGAATCCCTTTCATTGCCAACGCAATCGCCTGGGAACAGAGAAACCGTTTCTTGCCCAGTTCGAAATCTTTCTTGTCCGAAAGCGCACCATAGTAAGTGGTGTTTAATTCATAGGGAAATTCGGTGCCATCCTCCATTTTGCGCATCGAAACAAAACCCCCATTTTTCCTGATATCCTCCGCAAGTGCCAAAATCTCCTCGGTGGGAAGAATGCCTTCAAGGGGGCGAACCCCAATTCCGTCATGACTGGCGGTAAAGTTGAGGAAGTGACAACCTTTAGGGGGTGGATCCAAATTGGCCGCCCAATTCGTGACATGTCCGGCGGTGCCGCGCAAAAGTCCGTGTAATAAAAGCGGGGGCAGGGAGAACTGATAAACCGCATGGGCTTCATCCCCCTTACCAAAATAAGAAATATTTTCCGGATGCGGCACATTGGTTTCGGTGAGAATAAGCACTTCCGGAGCCACCACTTCAATAAAATTCCTGATTAACTTGATGACCTGATGAGTCTTGGGCAGATGCAGGCAATTCGTTCCAAGTTCCTTCCATAAAAATGCCACCGCATCCAAGCGGAGAATTCTGCATCCCAGCGAGGCGTAGAACATTATGATATCAAGAAATTCAAAAAGCAGGTCAGAACTCGTCCAGTCCAAATCGACCTGATCCGCACTGAAAGTCGTCCAGACATGCCTTTCTCCCCCACGGGTTTGATAGGGAGTAAGCAAGGGAGTTGCACGGGGACGCACCACCGCGGATAGATCCGCCTTCTCGTCTCCTTCGAGAATGTAATTACTTCCCGGTTCAACCCCGGAAATATATTCCCGGAACCATGGACTCTTGGAAGAGCAGTGGTTCAAGACCAAATCAAACATCAGTTCAAACTCCTTGGAAAACCGAGAAATATCGTCCCAATTACCATATCGTTTATCCACCTCCCGATAATCAACAACCGAAAAACCGTCATCGGAGGTCCATGGATAAAAAGGCAAGATGTGGATGGCAGAAAAAGCTCCCTTTAATCGGGCCGTACAAAATTCCCTCAAGGTGGACAGGGGATGTGCCCCTTCCTTTTGAACCATGTCAGCATAGGTGATGAGTACCGCATCTTTCTCACTCACTGCCTTGGAGGTCGCGGTGGACCGGTTGGCCCCGACCCCGTAACGCCCAATCATGTGAAAAAACCGGTCGAGCAGAATATCCCCCTCCTCCAGTCCGTACAGGGTAACCAACCTTTTTCGAATCCGCTTAAGCTTGGCGCTCGAAACATGTTTGACGGAGGATGTGGTGGTGGAACTCTTCATAAATTAATAACCGGTTAAGCTGGCAATAAATGCCCGTAAATTACTTCGTACCACCGAGTAGGAATAGAAATGACGGGCAACCTCATAATTAAAATTAACAATCTCATTCCTAAGATCATCTTCGAGGAGGATTTGCTTCACCTTTTTGGCCAGGCTGGGGGTGACGAATCCATCCATAGTTAACAAGCGGAAACCTTTCGGTTCAATATCCCGGACAAAAATAGAATAACGATTAATCAGCACCGGTTTGCGAAAATAAATGGCTTCCAACAGAGCGTTACCAAATCCCTCGTAAGTACTCGGGTAGGTGACAAAATCAGCGTGCAGATAAAGATCCCACAATGTGTATATTTTTTTACCTTCTGAATCCCTTTGCCTGACCTCCCCTACCCGGTCTGCAACCACCCTCATGTCCACACCCTCTTCATTGGCCAACTGTTCGAGCATACCCAAATACTCGTAGCCCTCATCTCCCGCCTCATGCGAGATGACTAGTTTGCAACGCGGGTCTTTCAATAAACTGACTAATTTGATCGCCTGCTCAATACCCTTTCTTGGAACAACCCGCGTAGGTTGGAGAATAAAAAAATCGTCTTCTGCCAGCCCCAGTTCCTCACGTACATCTGAAGCATATTCGTCGATATGATCGGGAGGATTATCAAAATCAAAAACATTGGGAATCACCAGTGAGGAAAGCCCTTTCCTCAATGCAAGTTGTTCCTGCGCCTCCTGATTGATCACCACATTACGCATATTGGGGAACTTGGGAGGGAAACTCATGTCAAGATACTCCGGGACAGAGTTGACCGAAAAGCGGGTTCTCTCCCAAAAGAAGTCGTGGTGATGGGCAATAGCCGGCATCTGGGTCTCGGAAAGGAACTCAGTCAAGGCAATCCCCAGTGGCAGGTGCATCGGAATGGCGAGACAATTCTGAGGCACCACAATATCAATATTGAACCGCTCCACGAAACGATAGAGCGTGCTTTTGAGATAATCAGCCAAATCCCGAATCCGGTCCGAAACAAAACGGTCCCTCTGACCGGTTCCCCAAATCCGTTCGTTAATCCATTTGTTTTCCGAAAAACCGAAGTAGGCTTCCGGCACCACAAAACTGATGTCCGGATTACGGTCGCTCTGCCCACTATACCAGAAACTGACATGCTGATCGTCCCATAGTACCTCCGCCCATTTAGCACTCTCTAAAGATACTCCGTCCTGTCCGGCAAAACGGGTTGAAATGAAACCAATATTTTTTGACATAATTAATGTTTCGCGATTCCTTGCATGATTCCGCGGTAATAAGGACATTATTTGGAGTAACTCGGCAATTTTTTCAACAAATAAAACAAAAAATGAAGTTTGACGTGGCGTGATCACCAATAATTCCTTATGGCGGAGGTATTACATGATGTTAGAAACCAGCTCAAAAGAATTTGACTTCGGGAATTTACTCAACGATTTACCCACCCAAATCGAAAAACTTGGTGAAATAAGGAAACTTGTTTTAACCGACGCCGTTTTACTCGGTGAAATTCCCGCACCCACCTTTAACGAAAGCGACCGTATCCGCCTGACCGTGGATCGATTCCGCGAAAATGGACTGGAGGATCCGGAAATAGATGAACATGGAAATGCATCCGCTGTGTTACCGGGTTCGGAAGGCGGATCTTCGATTCTGGTCATGGCTCATGCGGACTCCGTTTTTGACGCCAATACCCAGCATGTGCTCAATGTCGGTCCAGACTCAATTACCGGACCCGGTATTGCCGACAATGCAATTGGATTAGCCACCGTGGTGGCACTCCCCAAACTCCTCAAAATGCTGGATATCACCCTGAAGGACGACCTGATCCTATTAGCCAACACCAAAAGCTTGGGTAAGGGAAATTTGGAAGGGGCAAGATACTTCCTCGAAACAAAACAACGGCCCATCCGTTCGGGTATTTGCGTGGAAGGGGCAACTCAGGGACGTCTCAGTTATTCAGGACTCGGCACACTTCGCGGAGAAATTCGGCTTGAGGTACCCAGTAATTATGACTGGAACCGCTTTGGTTCCTCCGGTGCGGTGGGACATTTAACCCGAATGGTTAACCAGTTGCTTGAAATTCCCTTGCCCAAGGAACCGAAAACCAAAATGGTGCTCGGGGGATTAACCTGCGGAACGACCTACAATAAAACTCCACGACGCGGGGTATTGCGCTTTGAAATTACCAGTGAGGCGGATGAGGTTCTCGATGAGCTGAAACAAAAAGTGGACGATCTATGCCAGCAATGTGCCCTTGAAAACGGCACCCTAGTAAACCTAGAAATTGTGGCCAGAAGACCGAACTGCAGTATTCCGTTTACCCACCCATTGGTTAAAGCAACGCGTTCAATCATGAATGAGATTGGAATTACTCCGCAGGTAATTCCAAGCACGGGCGATTTGAATGTTCTGATTGAGGCGGGATATTCCGGCGTGACCCTGGGATTGACCGAAGCGGAAAATTTAGGGGAGATTAATGAAACAATTTTCCTTGATCCTCTGCAAGCGGGAATTGCCCAGCTCTTAACCCTTCTTCAGGCAATCGATCAGGGACTTTGCGAATCATGAGTGCAGACAATCAAAAATGGCTCGATAAGAATACATTTCATCATGGTGAATTTTGGGATATTCTGGACCTGGTCAAAGAAAAGGAGAAAAAAAACCTTACTATCTCCCTTTGTATTCCCACCTTAAACGAGGAAAAAACGATCGGTAAAGAGGTGCTGATCCTGCGCTCTGAATTAATGGAAAGATATCCCCTGATTGACGAGTTTGCAGTGATTGATTCCGGATCCAAAGATAAAACTCTCGAAGTGGCCCAGAGCTACGGAGCAGACACCTATCTGGCTTCGAATATTTTACCCGAAGTTGGAGACAAACGTGGAAAAGGGGAAAACCTGTGGAAAGCCATACACCAGTTAAAGGGTGATATCATATGCTATGTCGATGCCGATATTTCCAATATTCATCCCCGCTTTGTATACGGTCTGGTTGCACCGCTCATTAAGCAGGCAGAGGTGCAGTATGTGAAAGCCTTTTACGACCGACCGCTCAATTACTCAAGCGGTCTGCGGTCGAGTGGAGGCGGAAGGGTAACGGAAATCTTAATCCGTCCGTTATTCTCTTTGTTCTACCCTGAATTAACCAATATAATACAACCTCTGTCCGGTGAGTATGCCGCGAGAAGAGAAGTGTTGGAAATGATTCCTTTTCCGATTGGCTATGGCGTGGAGACATCCCATTTACTGGATTTGTATGAAAAATTTGGCCTGGACGCATTTGCCCAGACAGACCTTGACCGCAGGGTTCACCGGAATCAAACCACCAATGCGCTGGGCAAAATGAGCTTTGGGATTTTACAGACTTTTATTAACCGTCTGCAAAGTCAGGGTATGATTGACCGGGTTCCTGATATGGAAAAATTCTACCGCAGATTTGAAGTCGAGGATGGTGCCTACAACCAACTCGTTCAGGAAGTTGTCGAGGAAGAAAGGCCTCCAATGATTGAAATTGATGGATATCGTAATCGGGCGGTTGATTCGTAAACCCTGGCACGGACAAAATCCCGCGGCATGAAAATTGCCGTAGTGCATTATCACCTCCAACCCGGCGGTGTTACCCGGGTAATCGAGAATACACTCGAATCCTTTTCCCTGACTGAAGACTCTCCCGAGTTTGTGGTTCTGAGTGGTCGTCAATATCCCGGAAACGCCATTAAAAATGTTCGAGTTGTGGATGGACTTGATTATTCATCCTCCACTGATTCTGTTTCCCCCATGCTCCTTAAGGAGAAAATGGAAGAAGCCGCCAGGGAGGGACTGGGTGGCAAGCCAGATATTTGGCATATTCATAACCACAGCCTTGGGAAAAACCCTGCACTTACCAAAGCCGTCGACCTATTGGCTCAGGAATCAAGTCCCATGCTTCTTCATCCCCATGATTTTGCTGAAGATGGCCGACCGGCAAACTTCGACGCGCTCAAAGAAATCTACTCCACCACTTACCCATCGTCTCCATTCATTCACTACGCAGTTCTCAATCACCGGGATCAGTCATTTCTGAAAAAATTGTTTGGCGCAAAGGCAAGCACCGTCCACCTTCTGGCGAATGCGATTTCAGTGCCGCAGGAAATTACCAGGGATATTCAACCCTCCACCAAGCTGCCGGAAAATCTGTTCCTCTATCCCGTGCGTGCGGTCAGGCGTAAAAATTTGGGCGAACTCGCACTGATTGCAGCTTCGCACCCGGGAAAACATTTTGCCAATAGTCTCGGTCCAACCAACCCCAATTTTACTCCAGTTTTTGAAAAATGGAAAAGTTTTTGCCGGGAATTGGAACTTCCAGTTACCTTTGGTCTCGGCGAAAGCATTCAATCTTCATTCCCGGAAATGGTTGACCATGCCCGGGGAATTATCTCGACCAGTATTGCGGAGGGATTCGGGCTTGGATTTTTGGAACCCTGGACTTTCGGGAAATTTCTTTATGGTCGGAATATTCCCGAAATAACCGAGGATTTTTCCAATCTTGGAATCAATTTGGATCAGCTTTACGGGAGACTGAATGTCGATCTTTCCCATTTCTCGTCGGTGGTGACACTTAAAGAAAAAATATCCCTGGTCATTCGCCGTTACTTTACAGATTACGCACAGAATATCCCCGAAAATGCCACGGAAATTGCCTACCGTTCCATGGTCCGGGACAATCAGGTTGATTTCGGCCGCCTCGATGAGTCTTTTCAGGAAGAAATCATCAACTCTGTGTCCCAATCAAAAAGTGCGCAGGAGGAAATCCGGAAGCAGGTAAAAATAGAAAATCCTGATTCCGGTATCATCGAAAAAAATAAAGACTCCATTTCCCGAAACTATGCCCAGAGAACTTATGTTGAAAGGCTCGGAAAAATTTATCACTCGATATTGAATGCACCCCGGGATCAACTTGAATATGCCCAAGGTGAGGACTTACTACATTGCTTTCTCTCTCCGGAACGGTTCAACCTGCTCAGAACCTGAACCCCTCACTCATTAGGCTCCAATCCAATACCCTGACCGAGCATCCTCCACCAATTGGAAAGACTCAGCCGGTTACCGTCTCCTTCAATGACTAATGGTTCCCGCTTTAAAGTCCGATACCCTTGACGACGTTTTCCGGCGGCCAATACATTGACCACCTCAAGAAAATCTGCCCATTTATTCTTCACTCCGGGAAAAAGATTCACTTTCAAATTACCCTCGGGTGAAAGGGTACCCCGACTGAATAAAATCATACCGGGCCCCCTCCAGTCGGTCTGTGAAAACTTCCAATTTCCGGATTCGGTTCTCTCGATCTCAACCGAACCGCTTTCAAAAAAAAGATTTCCCAAAAGCAGGCTCAATGCTTCGATCATTTTCGTTTGGGGAGCCGACCATGAAAAAGAAGTCCCCAGGCTCTCCTCCATTCTTTCCTTGAGCCATTCAATTGGGGAACTTCCCGCCTGCGATAATAAATCCACTGCAAACTCTTTTACATCAAGCTGAATCTTGAACTGATATTCCCCCCCAACCAATCCACCCGCCTCAAGTTTCCAGTCAATCATACCAGACAACCCAATATCCTGGGGAATGAAAGAGTTAATAACGGACGCATTTGTATCCTGTCCGAACAATTGCAAATCAAATCCTAAATGCGACGAAGAGTTGAGCTCGGGAAAGTTAATATTTAGACTTCCCTCAATTGGGGAGTCCTGAAAGTCTGCTTTAAAAAATACTTTGTTCTCAAGTAAATTCAAATCCGCCTTGCAATCAGTCAGCTCAATATTGGGGCTCAGTATTATAGTTTTGAAATACAATTTCGCATTTATTTTTCTTTCTGAATCCATCCATTTTGAAGCCAAAATAGTATCCTTCAAAAATGAAAGTGAACCAGTTCCAATAAGATTTTTCAAATCCGTCAGGTTTACCTTTTCTCCTTCGAAAGAAAGCAGGTTTTTTTCAGGCTGAAAACTGATTTCCAAGTCGGACCGTGAATTCCTCTTATATGCTAACTGCAGCCAATGCGAAATCTGATCATTTTTCTTTGCAAAAGTCCATTTTACTGGAATCTCGAATTCACGGTTACTGGAATCTGACTGTCCCGGGCCAATAATGTAACCATCCAAAATGAGTTCGGTTTTTTGATCGAACTGCCAGTCAAGTCGGTGCACACTGAGCTTTAAATTTTCAAAATCCCCAATCGAAGGAAATGAAAATAACTGAAAGAAGGGAAGGGAAGAATTCACCTTCAAATCTGTACTCACGATTCGGGATACCTCACCTTCTGCATTTGGAAATACGGATAATTCTCCTTTCAAAAATTTTTCGCCCGCCACTTCCATTTCTATGTCTTCAACGGTAAAAAGACCGGTTTCTCCCCTTGAAGGATAAAACCTCCAATCGCCTTGTATTATAAAATCTGCAATCGCAGGGGCGATTTTATTTTTTAGACTTCCAAAGATTCGAACATCCTCAAATGTCCAAACCGGTTTCCCGTTTTCAAAAATAATCTGTCCGAAAAGATCTTTCTTTTCTCCCGTAAAACTGAAATCCTGATAACCAAGAGAAAGCCGAGGAATAAAACCTTTTGCCCGGACTGAGATTACCCCCTTTTCTTTTCGGTTCCCGGTCATCCAGTAAGCTCCATTCTCATTAAAATAAAATAAAAACTTATCCTTGATTGAAAAACTGAAAATTTCCTCCCGGTTATTATCACAAAGTATAAACTCCCCTCCATTTACTGACCAACCGGAGCTATTAACCTGACCATTCAGATAAAAATCCCGAAATTTGAATTGCTGGAAAAACATTGATTCTTCCGGCAGAAAACCTGAACCTATTTCAAATTTTGGTAAGGTTTCGATTTCAAAATCCAATGCCCGGTTCACCTTTAAACGCGAATTAATCGGGATGTTAAAGGTCGCTTTTATCGGTTCCAGATCTTCACCACTGTGTTGTAGAAGTAAATGATCCGCCGACAGAGTGAAAGAATCATTGCCAACCTGGCCGGTTAAATTTCCGCTCAGCTTTGTATCTTTGGGGAAAAGTTTTTCCAACCTTGAAACATCAAGGGCATTCAATTGGAAAAGGATTTGCTCAATTTTTCCAGGATTTGAAAACGGAGAACTCCATTGGGCTTCCAATTTTTCATTATTTTGATTCTTCATAAGAATCTTAAAATTCTTAAATAACCAGTTTTTATCTTTTAATTGCGAACTTCCCTTAATTTGTCCGTTAATTATTCCCTCTTTCGGAAAAAAGAGGGAAGACGCCGAAAAATTAGCATCTCCCGAAATCTCCATTTCCTCCACTGAAGAATCAAACGAGATTTCACCCGAACTCTCCAATTCCCCCTTGATTAAGGATAGAACTGGAAATTGACCGATTAGATTTTGAGAAAACAAGGTTCCATTCCAATCACCGGTAAAGTGCTCACTTTCATCTTTACGATTCACGGAAAAATTGAGATGAGCACCATTCGCACTTTTTGAATTCAGCTTAAATCCGATGGATTCAAATGAACCATGGCGTGCATATTTTAATTCTCCCAAGTTTTCATTGACTATTGAGGCCCTAAATACCTCGTTTCCCGATTTTGAGTCGCTTTTCAATTCAAATTTAAGAAATAGAGTTTTTTCCTGCGGGAAAAATTGGATAATGGGATGAAAAGATTCCTCCAACCTTATCTCTATCGCTCCATTAACTTCTTTTTCCCCAATTAAATACCGGGCAAAAAGAGAAAAAGGAACCGTGAGCTCTGCCCATTCAAGGCTTCCGCTTATTTCAATCGTGTCACAACCGAAATCAACCGATTCGTAGCTGAGAGTTTTCAGGAAATCGAGGGAACTTGAATTGAAATCCATTTCATCCTTCCCAACCGCGCGGAAATCGTGCAGTTCCAAATTGTTGGTACGCGATTTTTTTCCGAACAACCAGTCAAAGGAAGAGTAAGAAAAAAGACCTTCCCCCAAAAATAAATCCCACTTCGGACTGTTCCACTCCCCCCCAATCAAGCGTCCACTGCTCCAACTCAATTGTACATCCTGAAATCCCAGGTTCCCTCCAGTCATTCCATTTTTCAATTGGGTCTCCAATCTATCCGGCAGCCACCATTGGTAAATAACGAGATCCACCATTGCAATGAGCACCATTGCGAAAAGGGCAAACCACACAGACTTTTTCATAAAAAAGTCACAAAGATTTTACTTTGGAAAAAATTTTCAATCTCTAACTTTAAACAACACAATTGATTAAAAACAACTAAATCATTAGATTGTAATCACACAAAAAAGTGTATCCGGTGAGTTACCGGAGGATTATCAAAAGACCCGTCCAATTAAACGCGGTCAGGATTTCGGACAACGCCCGAACAGAAACTGAAACTATTTACTCTTTCTTTTCGCTTCGAAAAGACGTTTCTCTTTCACTTTATTCGCTTCCTTACCAATTCTGTCCCTGAGGTAGTACATACGGGCACGCATGGTTACACTTTCTCGATCCACTTCAATCTTGTCAATTAAAGGGGAATGAACGGGAAAGACACGCTCCACTCCAACGCCGGAAGCAATTCTGCGAACAGTAAAGGTCTCATGCACACCGGATCCCTTACGGGCAATCACAATACCGCCAAAAATCTGGATTCTCTCTTTCTCGCCCTCACGGACTCGTACATGAACTTTTACACCATCCCCGACTTTAAACTGGTCGCGGTTTTCTTTTAAATATTCTTTCGTTACTTCTTCTAGTAGTTGGTTGTTCATAATTCGATTTACTTTTAGGTTAATTTTTCAATAAGTCAGGACGCAATTTCAAGGTCTTTTCGACCCTTTTTGTTTCGCGCCATTCAGAAATTTGAGCATGATTTCCGGAGAGAAGTATATCAGGGACTTTAATTCCACGAAACTCCGCCGGTCTGGTGTATTGAGGAAAAGCGAGAAGTTGATCTTCAAAGCTTTCCTCCTTAAGAGAATCTTCATCCCCCAAAACGCCCGGGATATGACGGGATACGGCGTCGATAAGGACAGATGCGCCCAAAGTCCCATTGGTTAAAACATAATCCCCGACACTTACCTCCCTGGTGACGATGTGATCACGAACTCTTTGATCCACGCCTTCATAATGTCCGCTAAGAATCACAATGTGTTTTTCCTGGGCAAATTCTTTGCAAAGTGAAGTGGTTAATTTCTCACCGTCCGGAGCCATATAAATAACGGTGCTAGATTCATCAGCGATCTCTTCAACCGCAGCAAATAATGGTTCCGGTTTCATAACCATTCCCGCTCCACCGCCAAAGGGGCGGTCATCGGTTTCCCTGTGCTTTCCCTCCGCCCAACGACGAATGTCTAAGGAATTGACTTCGAGCAGTCTATTATCAATTGCCCGGGCAATTATGCTATCTCCAATAAAGCCTTCTAGCGTTTTGGGGAACAGGGATAGAACATCGAAACGCAAAATTGAATCCATTGTGCGAATCATCGATAGAATTTAAATACATATTAAAAAAAGAGGGAGGGGAATGAATTACCCTTCTTTCGCCTCTTCTTTTTCTTTATCGTTCTCGCTGGAAGATGCTTCATCCGGTTTACTTGCTTCCTCAGCGGGTTTTGTGTCCTCAGGTTTGGCTTCTTCCTCTTTCACCTCGGGTTTTTCCTCCTTTGCCTTTTCCTCTGCGGGGGCTTCAGGTTCTTCTTTCTTCGCTTCCTCGGCAGGCTTTTCTTCCTTGGCTTTGGGTTCTTCCTCTTTCACCTCGGGTTTTTCCTCCTTTGCCTTTTCCTCTGCAGGGGCTTCAGGTTCTTCTTTCTTCGCTTCCTCAGCAGGCTTTTCTTCCTTGGCTTTGGGTTCTTCCTGTTTCACCTCGGATTTTTCCTCCTTTGCCTTTTCCTCTGCGGGGGCTTCAGGTTCTTCTTTCTTCGCTTCCTCGGCGGGCTTTTCTTCCTTGGCTTTGGGTTCTTCCTCTTTCACCTCGGATTTTTCCTCCTTCGCCTTTTCCTCTGCGGGGGCTTCAGGTTCTTCTTTCTTCGCTTCCTCGACTTTAGATTCAGGGCTTGCCTCCATTGTTGGAGTTACACTCCCCTTTTGGGCCCGTTTGAGTCTGTTGGCTGCCTCTCGCTCGGACCTCTTGAGCCATTCTTCGGGTGTCAATCGACCTTGTCGAATCAAACTCTTCGCCGTATCTGTAGGTTGAGCTCCCACACCCAACCAATGATCAATTCTTTCCATTTTCAACTTTAGTTCCTCTGTGCGGGCATGAGCCTGAGGATTGTAGGTACCGAGTACCTCGATAAATTTTCCGTCACGACGGGTGGTGGAGGGAGTGACGACCATACGATAAAATGGGGCATGGCGAGCTCCGTGTCTTTGCAGGCGAATCTTGATCATAATCTTCTTTGTGAATGAAGGGTGCGAAATAAGGAAAAAGGCAAAATTCAATGTTAAATTACTTATTCTGTCAATCCAAAACCCTTGATGTGCATACCAGCAAATGGCTTTAATTCCACGACTTTCATCTTACACCTAAAACCAATCTTGTCTTTCTTTAAACGATCGTTTAAAGAAAACATCTAATGTCTACTTCATCCTCACAGACTCGTGCGAACGGACAAAAAACGAAAGCCCGGCTTTTGCGATCCACTGAAAAATTATTTGCATCCAAAGGAGTTGCAGGAGTAACCATGAGAGATATTGCACAGCAAACAAAAACCAACCTTGCATCGGCTCATTATCATTTTGGTTCCAAGGAAGCAATGGTACTGGAAATGATCAAATCTAAAATAGAGCCAATAAATGCAAAGAGAAGAAAAAGACTGCACGATGCAAAATTCAATTCCCCTAACCATCCCCTGCCCACCATCGAGATTTTCCGCGCCTTAATTCTACCGGTCGGAGAAGAGGTTGAAAAGCAGATCGGAAATAAGTCGGGAATAATCGAGATAATTGCCCGTAGTTTCACGGAACCGGCAACATTTTTGGAGAAAGTTCATAAAAGATTTTTCGGTGAACTATCACAGGTTTTTATGAATGAATTAAAAATTTCTCACCCCCAGGCCTCCGAAGTTGACCTATACTGGAATTATCATTTTGCCGTCTCTTCGATGTTGGGGGCGTTGGCACAACACAGACGTATTCACGATTTTTCATCGGGTAAATGTAATGCCAATGCCGTGCATGACATGATTGAAAGGTTGATCGTATTTGTATCCAATGGCTTTGATGCCGGTGTAAAGAAAAAGTTATGATTTTTCGAAATCTAGTTTTCACTTTTCTGATTTTCCTCTTTTTCTCATGTCAGTCCAGAAAAAGTGAGATTTCCAACATCGGCGATGATTTGACCCCGGATAATTGGAGTACTGATTTGAAAGAGTTCCAATCAGAAAATAACACGAGTTTTTGGACAGAGTCCTTTAACATTCCTGAACTCACCCGTTTAATCTTAATTTCCAATGAAAATAATCCAAACCTTGCCGCAATGCGTGAACGATTGATTGCCCAGGGTGAGGACGCAACCATAGCCGGGGCCAAAATTCTTCCCGTTTTCAATGCCAATCTTGGGGGATCCAGGACCAAACGAAATCTTATTGGATTTAATTTTCCGAACAGTGAATCTTCCTTTACTTCCAACAGTTTTAATTCAGGACTCAACATCAGCTGGGAATTAGATCTGTGGGGTAAAATCAGGGATTCACGAAATTCCGCTAAAAAAAGATTCGAAGCCACCTCTTCGGACTACAAAGCGGCCCGCCTATCATTGAACGGTCAGGTGGCCAAGTCCTGGTTTACCTTAATCGAGAATTCATTCCAAATTCAACTTGTACGAAAAACGACAGAAACCTATTCCCAAAATCTGTCCTTCATTAATGACCGTTACCAAAAGGGAATCGCCACCGCTCTGGAGCAAAAACTGGCGGAAGCGAGTCTTCGGTCATCGCAAGCAACACTTGCCCAGAGAGTACGGATTCAGGAAACTCTTTCGCGTAATTTACAGGAAATCACTGGGGAATACCCGAATGGAAAATTTGACCGGAACTCATCTTTTACTCTGCCCAAATTGATTCTTCCTGCCCTCCCCCCCACACCGTCGCAAGTTATTGAGTTACGATATGATATATCCTCCGCCAAGCATAAGGTGGAAGCCTCCGGATTGGAGCTGAAAGTGGCAAATAAAAACCTTCTTCCCTCCTTCACACTGACAGGCGGGCCGGGCAGTCGTTCCGATGATTTTGAAAGTTTGATCGATGAAAAATTTCGTGTCTGGGAAGTCACTGGAGCAATCAGTCAGCCGCTCTTTCAAGGTGGCCGGCTTCGAGCCGGAGTCAGGAAATCGGAAGCTTTAAAGCGGGCCGCATTGTTAGACCTTAAAACAATGGTATTGCGGGCATTTGCTGAAGTGGAAAATGCCCTCTCCTCCGATATCCATCTTGCCGAGGAGGAAAAAAACTTGTTCAACGCGGCCTCAGCACTGAGTGCAGCCGCCGACTTAAGCTGGGAAAGGTATCAGCGGGGAGTGGAGGGGATTTTCAACACCCTGGACACTCGAAGGCGCGCCTTTGAGGCGGAAAGCCGCTATTTAATGATTAAAAAGGAAAGAATCCTCAACCGCATTGATCTGTACCTTGCCATTGGAACAGAGGCGGTCGCACCTGAGTTATGAAAAAGTTTACCCCTTTATTTTTGTGTGGAATCATAATTGCGATCGCAGTTATGGTCGGAAAGTTTCTGATTGAAAGCAAACCGGTAGCCAAGCCCCGGGAGATTGTGAAACAGATTCCTTTTGTGAATGTTATTCAGGCTAAACGGGTCTCGCAGGAAGCAATCGTGGAAACATTTGGAACGGTGCAGGCCCGTACTCTCACAAACCTGATTGCCGAAGTTCCCGGATTAATTAAAGAGGTCGCACCTTTTAGCGAGGATTCCACTCACTCAATCTCATCTTTCCAGAACGGTGGATTTTTTGACAAGGGAGATTTGCTGGTTAAAATTGAGGATATCGATCTTTTAGCCAGGGAAGCCGAAACTCTTGCGAATCTCAGGCGCACTGAATTTCAGTTGGCTCAGGAACGGGCTCTGGCAGAGCAGGCAAAAACAGAGTGGGGAGACCGGGACTGGAATCTTGCCCCTGAACTTGTTCAAAGAAAACCTCAAATACTGAAGGCGGAAGCAGAAGCAGAAGCGGCTCAGGCCCTTTACAGTCAGGCAAAGAAAAATGTGAGTAAAGCCATGGTGCGGGCTCCCTTTAGAGGTAGAGTCCTCAATATTCTCGCTGATGTCGGACAACAGGTGGGTGCGGGATCCTCCTCGGCCTTGGCCAAAATTTATTCAATTAAAACCGGTGAAGTCCAGCTCGCACTTAGCCGAAAAGAGCTTACTTTCCTAAAGTTTAACGAAGGGTCCCCCAATGGAGCCAATCAAATTTCCGCTCACATCATCAATGAAAGGGGTAAGGTAAGTCATCGAGGAGCCATCGATCGATCACAGGGTATTATCGATCCCAAAACACGCTTACATAACTTGGTGGCGAAGTTTGAAAATTGTTTTACCGACCCTTTTCAATCTATTCAAAAGATCAAAGATCCTTTAAGCATTGGTCAGTTTGTAAAGCTCAAGCTGATTGGCCCAAAGATTGAGGTCTTTGTTATTCCAACCTCAGCGTTTAGGGAACAGAACATTGTGTTGGTACTTGACGACGAAAATCGACTGAGATTTCGAAAAGTTACGATTGTTCAAAAAGATGCAAAGGAAGCATGGATTAAAGACGGCTTGAACGAAGGGGAAAAAGTTTGCGTCACTCCTATGGATATCATTGCCGAAGGAATGCAGGTGCAAATTTCATCCGCAATCTCGGATGAGAATATGAGTCAATTTTGAAATGATTGCCTGGTTTGCCAAGAACGGGGTAGCCGCCAATCTACTCGCGGGGATAATTCTCCTTGCCGGAATAATTTCCATCCGCGGTTTAAAGATGGAACTTTTCCCTGATTTTGATCTCGATACAGTTTCAGTGTCTGTCTTTTATCCGGGTGCGGCTCCTCTTGAGGTTGAGGATGGAGTATGCAAACAAATTGAAGAAAAAATCTGGGATCTCACCGGAATAAAAGAAATTACTTCTTACTCGAGAGAAAACACCGGAGTGCTTGCTGTTCAAGTCGAAAAAGGGAAAGATGTTAAAATACTCGCGGATGAGATTAAAGTGCGCGTTGATGCCATCGATAATTTTCCAGAAGAAGCAGAAAAACCAATCGTTGAGGTAATGGCGGTAAAACGAAGGGTCCTTGCCTTGGCAATTCATGGAAACAGTGACCTTAAATCAATCCGAAGACTGGCGGAAAAGACCCGGGATGACCTGACAAATTTACCGGGAATTACTCAAGTTGAAATCTCCGGAATCAGGAGTCCGGAGATTGGCATTGAACTTTCCGAACAGGCTATGCGCGAGCATGGACTCAGTTTCGACTCGGTATCCCAAGCGATAAGACAAAATTCGGTTGATATTCCCGGGGGAGTCGCACGAACAACCGCTGGGGAAACCTTAATTCGCACAAAGGGGAAAGCCAGTGGGGGTGCCCAGTTTGATAAGATTGAAGTCCTATCCTCACCCAACGGATCCTCGGTTCAGTTACAAGATATTGCCAAAGTTAACGACGGATTTGAAGACAAAGTTTTATATACCGAATTTATGGGACAGCCTGCGGTTACATTGCGCATTTTTAGAGTTGGAAAGCAAAGCCCGATTGATATCTCAGAAAAAGTATCCAAGTATGTTGCGTCCCGTAACCTTTCCCTGCCCGAAGGGATTAAGATGACCATTTGGCAGGATAGTTCCTATTACCTGCAGGGCCGTTTGGACATGATGATAAGAAATGCACAGAATGGCCTAATTTTGGTCTTTTTAGTTCTCTCATTCTTCCTCCGTCCGTCCCTCGCTTTTTTTGTTGCTCTAGGACTGCCCATTTCCTTCATGGGCGCTTTTGCCACCATGGGAGTAATTGGGGCGTCCATTAATTTAGTTTCTCTTTTTGCCTTCATCGTGGTTCTCGGAATTTTAGTGGATGATGCAATTGTTGTGGGCGAATCTGTATACACACTGGGTAAAAAAGGGCATTCGCCAGTGGACGCTTCAATTAAAGGAACCCAACTTGTGGCGATGCCGGTCACCTTTGCTATTCTGACAAGCGTGGTCGCATTTATACCGCTTCTGTTTTTACCAGGGTGGTTAGGCAAATTAATGAAGGATATTCCGCTTGTGGTTATTCCAGCCCTTTTATTCTCCCTCGTGGAATCAAAATTTATCTTACCCTATCACCTGACATTGTGCCGTTTTAATCATGGTGGAAGAAATTGGTTTTCACGGATGCAACAATCCGTGGCCAGTGGGCTTGAAAATTTCGTGGAGACAATTTATTCCCCCTTCCTTTTACGCTGCCTGAAGTGGCGTTGGCCCGTGGTCTCAGGTTTCGTGGGTATTCTTATTATCACCATTGCACTGATTATGGGTGGGCATGTCAAATCTGTCCGCGGAGTTCCTCCGGTACCGTCTGATTATATTTCAGTTAAAATCACCATGCAAGACGGAGTGCCTGCCGCCACCACCGAAAAATCAATTGCAGTTATTGAGCAGGCTAGGCTCGAAGTAGTGAAATACTTGGAGTCACTGGGTGAACCGAATCCTTTTAAATATAATATGACCACCATGGGAGCCCAGCCATTTTCCGGCGGGCCGAAGGGATCTTCGGAAGTCGCAACGGCATCCAATATGGGAGAAATTAGTGTGGAGCTTATTAAATCCGAAGACCGTACTCGAAGTGCCCCGCAAATTTCGGGACTTTGGCGCGAAAGAATCGGACCGTTACCGAGCGTAAAAAAACTTTTTTTCGGAGATGTGGCTGCAGGTGGTAGTAAGACAGCGATAGACATTGAAATTGCCGGTCAGAATTTGACAGATATGAAACACGCGGCTCAAAGGCTCAAAGTTCATTTAAATAAATATGAGGGGCTGTTTGACATTTCAGATTCCTATTCAGGGGGAAAGAAAGAATTAAGATTAAATCTAAATTCTGCAGGCCGGGCACTGGGATTATCGGAATCTGATCTCGGACGGCAAGTCCGGCAGGCGTACTATGGAGAGGAAATACAAAGACTGCAAAGGGACCGTGAGGAGCTTAGAGTAATGCTTCGATATCCGCTTGAAGACCGAAAAAGCTTAAGTGCCTTGGAAAGCCTTCGGGTCAGAACGCCCAAGGGAATCGAAGTTCCCTTGGAGGAAGTCGCTCAAATTAATCATGGTCAGGGATATCCCGCAATAAGACGATCTGACCGGGCCCGAGTGATAAATGTGCAATCTTCCGCGGACAAACTTATTGCTGATATCCCAAGTATAGAACGCGGTCTTGATGAATCTTTTTTACCAGCCCTTAGAAAAGAATTTCCTGATTTACGGTTTTCCTTTGTGGGAGAAAGAAAAGAACAAAACGAAAGTGACTCCAGTTTGGCCCAGTCCGGATGGATTGCTCTTTTTGTGATCTATGCCTTGTTGGCAATTCCTTTTCGTTCGTATCTTCAACCACTTTTAGTTATGTCAGTCATTCCTTTTGGTCTGATTGGGGCGGTTTTGGGACACCTCGTATTCTCAATCCCATTAAGCCAACTTTCAATGTTTGGTATAGTCGCACTAACTGGAGTGGTGATTAACGACAGCTTGGTGCTGGTTCACTATGTCAATCAACAAAGCAAAGCTTTGCCAATTATTGAAGCCGCTCAAAAAGCCGGGATGGCAAGATTCCGTCCTATACTTCTCACTTCGCTTACCACTTTTGTAGGGTTACTGCCTATTCTTTTTGAACGCAGCTTACAGGCTCAATTCCTTAAGCCAATGGCAATTGCAATTGGCTTTGGTGTGCTCTTTGCCACTTTTATCACCCTGCTCATGGTGCCCTGTCTGTATTTAATACTGGAGGACCTGATAAAAATAATAAAAAAACCAATTACTTGGCTGAGCCAAGGTCGGAATACAGGCAAGCCCACACCCCTTCAACCCAACGAAACCACTTAGCGTGTTTTTTCTGCGGTTGCGAGTAAAGTCTCGAAAAATGGTTCCTTGTTTTCCTTCGCCACTGTATCAACTTTAACTTTGCTAAACCCTGCTTCTTTAATCAGTTTATAAAGTTCATTTTCCGCAAAGCCAAGCCACCGGTCACTGTAAAGCTCACGGGCTTTTTCGAATTGGTGTTGCTTCAAATCAATAATAATTAACTGCCCCCCGGGCTTTAATATTCTCGCTGCCTCCTCTAAAGCAGTTTCGGGATGCTCAGCATGATGAAGGGACTGGCTCATCAGAGCCAAATCAACCGACCCATCCTTAAGGGGAACCTTTTCTAAATCTCCAAGTTTGTAGACTAAATTTGATAGGCCATTTTTCTTGGATAATTCCAGACCAAGCCGAACCATGCTTTTTGACCGGTCTATACAATAAACTTTTTTGGCACGTTCCGCCAATAATTGGGAAATCATACCCTCCCCTGCACCCAGATCGGCAATCTCAATTTCAGGAACTAATCGCAGAAGAAAATGCCCAATGGCATCCCAGGAACGCCCAGGGACATAGTTTTTTCCTAGGCGACCCGCAACTTCATCAAAATATTGCTCGCTTGCCCGCCTCCTGCCCTCAATAATTCTCTGCAGTGCGGATTGATCAGTCTCCCAAAATTCTTCATCTGAATCAGTTTCCAATGCCAACCTGACCAATTCAAAATGTTTGGAATCTCCAAGGTGCAAGGCATAAAATGTTTTTTTTCCTTCCTTTCGATCGGCTACCATTTCGTACCTGCGCAATAGTGAAAGGTGGCTCGAAATTCGAGACTGCCCCATTTCAAGAATCTCCTGCAGTTCTGCCACAGATAATTCTGCCTGACCTAGAAGTCTCAGCATTCTAAGCCGAGTACTGTCTGACAAAACCTGTAAAATTTCAGTTACTTTCATCGTATGCCTGTTAAGGATTCCGAATGGAAGCAATCTGGCAAATATTTAATTTATAAAATAGTGCCTGTTCGGAAAAAGCCCACGGATAATTGACTTAATTTTTGTCTATCCAACGCGATAAACCGGTAACTTTCCAAGTTTGAATATTACCGGCCACATCTGTTTCCACAATATCATTCATCTGCTTGCCAAGGAGCATCTGCCCAAGCGGAGTCAGATAGGACAAAACATTATTGTCCGGGTCACTGTCCCAGGCACCAAGCACGGTGTAGGTTTGCCCCTCCGAGTTGGCTTGGTCTACTAACTCAACAACCGATCCAATTCCGATTGAATCAGTAGGTGCATCTGCAAAATCAGTGGGTTTTGCACGCATGATTTCAGTTTGTAGTTCTGACTGACGGGCAAGCAGTACTTTCTGTTCATCCTTAGCCATGTGATACTCCGCGTTTTCACGCAAGTCTCCGTGTTCCCTTGCCGCTTCAATTGCCAGTGAATTTTCAGGAATTTTAACTTTCGTTATTTCATCAAGGTCAGAGAGTTTCCTGTCGAAACTGGGTTGCGAAACAATAAGAGTGTCATCCGTTACAGTTTGACTTTTTGAAGATTCGGAATGCGAACCGCCATCCAATAAATCCTGAATCTCAGGGTATCTTTTAATAAAGCGGGCAAGTAAGGAACGTTTGCTTAAGTCTTCAAAACCCGGATTTAATAAAAGTGCCTGGGCCAGGTCCTGAGCATTTTCTGCAGTGCCTTTCCCAAGGATATCAGGGAGCAGTTCCTTGTCATCCGACAAAATTTCTGCAAGTGGAATTCTCCGGGTAGTGGCATTTTGTAAAGACTCGTAATCAATTGCCGAAAATACAGCGGTCAACAACCTCGGGTTAATTAGATCTTTAAGTAATTCCTTAAATTTAGCCAATTCCCTGTATTTCAAAATCCAAAGAAGAACCGGTGCTTTAAGGGTCTGCTCATCCAACCAGTTTGATAAAGATTTGATCAGCAATTTAGATTCTTCACGGTCTATTAGGAAATGAGCACATTCACCGGAAAATTTCATCGATGTATTTTGTAGTAAATGCACAACTTTTTCCTTCCAATTTTCCTCATAGACACGAGTCACTAAATCTAGAAAACGAGCATGAAATTTGGAGGGCAGCAAGTCAGCCAATCGGTGTAAGTCCCCTTCACACTCATGTAGGATAGAGGCAGAGGTGGGTTCCAATTTCTCCACATCCTCTTCAACATCCCTGGCCAAATTATTCCGCACCCAAATACCATGAAGACGATCCGCTTCGCTGAGGTTACGTGCTTCCAGGATTGCATTGGTTAACTCCTCGAGAACTTGCGGCAAATCGGCTTGTAAATCCTCTTTCTCGGATGCCAGATCAAAAAGTTTTTCAGCTAAAATAATTTTTTCCTTCGACCTTTTTTCATCGAAAAAGTCCTGTAAGATTTCCTGCTCAGGCTTCACAGGTTCATCGCGAAGTACATAAGGCTCCGTTTTTTTATTGGGTACGGCCACCCGTGGATCTTTGACAAGCAATTTCTTCGTCGCAGTCCACCACTTTTTTCCCTTGGCGGGACCAAAAAGAAAGCCCAAAATTCTTTCAATATCCCTGTTCGAGGAACAACCGTCCTCGCATTTGGAAAGAATTTCTATAATTAAGTCAACCGGTTCTTTTTTCGCCATTAGATCGATTTCTTCCGGGCTGTTTCGATGACGGCTTATGATGTGTTCAGGTTCAAGGAATTCGATTTTCCCAAGACAAAAAACAGGGTCCATTGCATGGCTTTTCCGATCGTCCTCCTCAAAATCAATTAGTAACATTCCACGCTCAGCATCAAACCCTGTGACTTTACCAAGCCCCCAGCTTCGGTGAATGCAACACGCACCTTCATTCATTGCCTCAAGGGCCGGGCGTGAAGATTCAAGTGAAGGATCTTTTGCAATCAATTGATCGATGTTTTCAACATTCATTCAAGTTCAAATGGTAGGAAATAAGGTGGCAATTATTTAATGTAAGGAAGGTATCCAAAATATTATAAAATGAAAATATAGCGAGACAAAAGGTACTCAGGCTTGCACGATTTTTTTTTCTGTTTTTGTTTCCGGTTGCGGGACGCGTAATAAAAACCATGCCGGTACAAGCAAAAACATGGCACCTCCCAAATAGGCAATGGAGGAACCGTATTTAAAATAAACCAATCCGGCAAGCAAAGGTCCGACTGCCCGTGCCATAGAACCGGACGAACGGAAAACTCCCAGGTGAAACCCTTGATCCTGTTCGCTTGAAAAAAGAGAAGTCAGTGAGGTTAAGGTGGGACTAATAAATGCCACGCCTGTTGACATCAAAAACAAAGCGAAATAAAACCAAATTTCTCCTCCATTGAAAGAAAGCATGGCAAATGCACAGAGCCCGACAAGTATTCCCAATAGTGCCATGTTTTTCTCACCGATTGTACCCACGAACCTTCTCACAAAAAATCCTTGGGCAAAGATTAGGGTTATCCCAATAAGCAGGAACATTTTAGCAATTTGAATGGGTTCATAGGAAAATCTCTCCACGGCTAAAAAGGTCAATGTAAACTCCATTCCCGAAAAAGAAATCATGTAAAAAAGATAAGCCAGACAAGTATTGCTCACCGCTTCGTTTTTAATTCGGCCCAACTGGAAGATCGCGGGACGGGGTTCATTAGCTTTGCCTCTTTTTTCCTCAGGTAGTGTTTCCCTGAAAGAAAGAGTTAACCATAACCAGTTCAGTAATGCTAAACCAAAACTAATGGCGGCGGCCATTGAGAATGGATTAAGTGCAAAAGTTGACTCTGCCCCCACTCCCGTCCCCCAAGGCCACTGAGAAGCGAAACCGCCCAGAGCTGGTCCGATAATAAATCCCAGTCCAAAAGCAACCCCCACCAATGCCATTCCCTTGGAGCGGGATTCCCTGGTGGTGACATCGGCAATTGAAGCGGTCGCAACCGAAAGATTTCCTCCTGCGATTCCTCCGAGGACACGGGACAAAACTAAAACCCAAAAACTTCCGGCAAACACCCACAACCCATACCCCAGACAAGTCCCTGCTAAGGTGAACATGAGTACGGGCCGTCTTCCTATCCTGTCTGACATTCTTCCCCAAACCGGAGCAAAAAAGAACTGTAATATTGCGTACAACGACCCGAGTGCGCCTCCAAAAATAACGGTTTCAAATCGAAAATTTTCATTTTGAATCTCTCCTTTAAATCCCAAGCCCTGAAGTGCACGGACAAACTCGGTCAACAATCCTCCCCCCGCTAAGCTTTCCTGCTCCAGGTAGTGATCAAGCATCGCGGGGAATAGCGGAAAAATAACCGAAAACCCAACCATATCCAGAAATATGGTCAAAAAGACGACGCCGAATGTTGCCCGCTTTCTTTTGGCCGCCTGCTGTTCGGATTCACTCATTATTTCCCATCCTCCGCCTGTTTATTTTGTAAAGAAAGATTTCGCAATGCAGCACATACATTGTCAGGTACTAATTTAGTGTCTCGATTTCCATAAAGATGAACCTGTTTAATTAAACTTGAACTCGTGTAAAAGTATTTTTCATTGGGCATTAGAAAAATTGTCTCAAGGTCTGAATCCAAATATCGGTTCATTTGAGCCATCTGAAATTCATACTCAAAATCTGAAACCGCTCTCAGGCCCCGAACCACCACACCCGCCCCTCGTCGCTGGGCATAATCCACCAATAAACCATTAAACGGCTCAACCTCAACATTTGCGTAATCTTTGATGTTTTCTATTAATAGGCGAACGCGCGTAGAACAATCAAACGCAGTTTTTTTTTCTGAGTTATCAGCCGAAACCGCCACAATTACCTGACTGAACATTTTAGCTGCTCGCTTGAGTACATCCAAGTGTCCGTTCGTAACGGGGTCAAATGTACCTGGATAGATTGCGGTGCTCATAAAATAAAATGCTTCATCATACCCAAGATTCCAAACAAGTCCACACTCAAGGACTTCCTTGAGATTGCATAAATTTTCTAAGCGTGCAATGGTCGACTGATTAGATGAACCTACCTAATCTGCTCACTCTTTCAAGAATCCCATTAATGCTGGTAGTTATTGCACTACTCTATCCGGAACCTGAAACTTCCCTTCCCTGGATAAAAACGGGGGCATTGTTGGTTTTTCTTTTTGCAGCCCTTACCGATTGGCTGGATGGTTGGCTCGCCCGAAAATTTGGCCAAGTTTCAGAATTCGGTAAATTCATGGATGCGCTTTCGGACAAAGTCTTAACGCTGGGCATGTTTATCAGTTTGTTGGCATTGGATGAAATCGCCCGTTGGGCTCTTTTTCCTGTCTTGCTCATTCTATCAAGAGAATTCCTGATCACAGGGCTAAGACTCGTTGCTGCGGGCCGTGGTAAAACTTTAGCCGCGGAGAAAGTGGGTAAACTGAAAACAGTGATTCAACTTACATGCATATGTTTATTTCTCGGAAAAATTGCGGTGGAGGATGATTTTACCGGAATATTCAGTCCTCATATTCAGGAAAACCTAATTCACATCCTTCTTTTATCGGGACGGGTCACATTAATTGCGGCAACTTTAATTACTGTGCTCTCCGGGATCATCTACCTGTCCAAGTACTGGAGATTTTTTATTGAAGAAGATGAATAATGGATTTCCTTATTAAAAATTTATCAACGCTGGGTCCAATTGGTAAGTCGCTACCTGCCCCGGGAACATTTGGATCGCTTGCCGGATTACTGGCTTTTTATTTCCTTTTATTTTTTACAACACTCTCACCAATTATAATTATCTCTATCTTTTGTGCTCTTTTCGTGCTGGGAATCCCTTTGTGTACCCGAGCGGAAATTCTCCTCGGCAAAGCGGACCCTCCGGAAGTAATTTGGGATGAATTTACCGCAATCCCACTTGTTTTTGTGTTTTGCCTGGAAGAATTGCACTCATACACCGCCATACAGTTGCTGTTCTTTCTCACTCTCGGATTCATTCTGTTTCGTATTTTTGACATTTTAAAACCACTCGGAATTCGCACTCTTCAGAATCTTCCTAAAGGTCTCGGAGTAATGATTGATGACTTGGCAGCTGCCCTCGTATCTGCCTGCGTTCTTTATATTACTAAAACTTTTCCTTTGTCTTTTTGAAAATTTACTCTTCTAATTTGTATTGTGATGAGTGAATCGGCGGAAAAAAGTTTGGATAAAGATGCCTCTTTTACCCTAGAAGTTTCGAACAAGATGGGAATTCATGCCCGCCCCGCGGCAATGATTGTGAGAGTTGCCTCTCGTTTTGAAGGTGAAATTTGGGTTGAAAAAGAAGGAGATAAAGTGAACGCAAAAAGCATCATGGGCATTATGATGCTTGCGGCGGCGAAGGGAACTGTTCTTACATTCCATGTGAACACATCCCAAAATGAGAACTTCAAAAAAGAAATCACAGAATTATTCTCATCCAAATTTCAGGATGAGTGAGACATAATTTGTTTACATCAGATCGGACACTCTTTCTTCGTAAAAAGTCCTCAAGCACTCCTTAATTTCGTAGGGTCTTCTCATTTGGCAGATTTTATCTTTTAAATTTTGGGCTTCCTTCTGGGTGAATCTTCGTCCAAAAAACTTGAGTTCAGGCAAAAGCGTTCCCGTGGCACTAAATGTATCCAAGCCCAGTCCAATCAAAAGGGGTAAAAAATGAGGGTCACCCGCAATTTCTCCACAAAGTGCAACTTTTACATTTTTTTGTTTAGAAACATCATTAATTCGCATTATTGAACGTACAACCGCGGGATGATGAGGTTCGTATAGGTAAGCGATCTGATTATTTATTCGGTCTACTGCAAGTAGATATTGAACCAAGTCATTGGTACCCACACTGAAAAAATCAACTTCATCAGCAAGCATATCGCAAATTGTGACCGCGGATGGAGTCTCGATCATACAGCCGATCTTTATATTCTCATCAAAATTGACTCCCTGTTCACTCAGTTGACGTTTTGCCGTAAATAAAAATTCTTTGGCCCGTATCAGTTCCCCCACTCCACTAATCATTGGAAACATTATTTTCACCTTACCGAATGCGCTCACTCGTAAAATAGCCCGCAACTGGTCTAAAAAGATTCCGGGATTGCGCAGGCAATAGCGGATTGCCCGAAAACCCATGAATGGATTCTCCTCTTTTTCCCGACCAATTGAATCCAAGATTTTATCCCCCCCCAGATCGAGTGTGCGAATAGTAACGGGTTTTCCGTTCGCCGCCGAAACCAGTTTTTGATATTCTTCAAACTGCTCATCTTCAGAAGGAATCTGATTTTTCCTTAAGAATATTGATTCTGTCCTGAACAACCCCACCCCTTCACATCCGTTCTCCATGCCAATCTTGACCTCCTCGTCAGAATCCGCATTAGCCAGGAAATTTATCGGTGTACCATTCTTGGTTTCGGCGGGCAATGAAGCTTCCTGCGATAACAAATCCTTGATTTTATTTCTCTGTAAGCTCACTTTTCCATAACGAAAAAGTGTAGTTTCAGTGGGATTGATAATCGCAACGCCCTCAAATCCATCAATCAGTAAGGTGCTCTCCTCGGTGAGTCTTTCCGTGAACCCTCTTAATCCCACCACTGCCGGGACTCCGCTTGCCCGAGCCATAATTACCGCATGACTGGTGCGACCTCCTGTGTCCGTGGCGATTCCAAGAATCTTCGATCGGTCAAGCGAAGCCGTGTCCGAGGGACTTAAATCTTCCGAAACTAAAATCCGAGGCTCATCCAGAAAGGCAGTACCTGCAGAAGTTTCTCCAACTAAGTTCCTTAAAATTCTCTTGGAGATATCCTTTAAATCTGATGCTCGCTCGCGAAGATATTCATCTTCAAGCTGGTTAAAGTAATCATAGTACCGCTGAGTAACCCGATGAACGCATTGTTCAATATTATCCCCAGTCTCACTTATTTCTTTAACTATATCATCCAGTAATGCCTGGTCTTCCAGCACCATGATGTGAGCGTCAAAAATTCCCGCTTCTTTTTCCCCAAGATTTTTTGCCACCTCCTTTCGAATCTCTTCAATTTGAGAACGTGTAATTTCAATTGCGTCTCTAAAACGACCCAGTTCCGCCTCCTGTTCCGATACACTGACCTGATATTGGGGAACTTCCACATTTCCATGCAAGAAGCGAAAAACTTGCCCATGCGAAACTCCGGGAGATCCCGGAATTCCGTAGAGAACAATTTCCTTATTTAGTTCTGACATAAAATATTGGTGCTATAAAAAAAGAATTTAGTATGACTTACTTTTAAAAAGATTGAAAACAAAAACCTTAATATCCATTCAGGCGAATCCGGGAGGTCCAAAACCTGCAATTCTCACCTATTAAATTTATAATGCACTCTTTAACTTCAATTTCGCATACTCCTTCGTGAGCAAAACTGAAGCAACAGGAACCACTCCCGGAAACTTGAAAAGATAACTCAAATCTTTTTTTTAACTCTTCAAAAAGAGGGGACAGAAAGAGAAACTTTTTAAGAATGACAGACTCAAAATCATTGTGACAAAACTGAGCGGTATCGAGTAGCCCTGACTCCCAGTTCCTCACATTCTGCTTTGCCCATTCTGAATCAGAAAATAATTTCCTCTTAGATAATTCATCATAGATCAATGGAGTAGAAAAACCCAGCGGGGGACGGAATAAAAAGATTCTCTGGCCATCCAGCTCTTTCTTCTTCGCACCAGATATCTCTCTTAGGTCCTCACCCCGACCGCTCACGTTGGCCAAGCCCTCCGATAAAAAAAAGGGGCAATCTGAACCAAGCTTTCCGGCAATCTCAGCAAGTTCATTTTGATTTAAAGGTATGCCATGATAAAGATTGAGCCCCACAAGCGTAGCCACTGCATCGCTGCTCCCCCCACCCAATCCGGACATAACCGGAATGCGCTTTCGAATCGTAACTTTCATACCCGTTCGGTCCCCTGTTTTTTTTCTCCATTCTTCAATCGCTCGGTAGGCAAGATTTTGGGAACCGGACAGGGCATCGTGGCCCGGACAAGCACATTCTATTTCATCGAGCTGATCCGTTTTCTCAAGAGTAACCAGATCGCATAGATCAATCTTGGTAAGAACCGAGTTAATTGCATGAAATCCATCAGTTCTCTTCCCATTTACTGAAAGAAACAAGTTAACCTTTGCGGGAGCAGGCAGGGAAATTTGACTTATCGCATTTTTTGCTTTCATCATAATCGTCCCTAATAAATAATCAGGAAATTTTTAAGAGGCGATTAGAAAGAATAGAGTTGGCTCAACGAAACGACGAAGCATGATGTAATCCAATGGTAGATTCTAAAACCCAAGTCATTCTCGCCTTAGATGTAGAAAGTCGCTCAAAAGCCGAATCAATTTTGGAAGCAACCGGAGACAAGCTCCAATGGGTTAAGATTGGATTGCAGACCTATTTAAGGGACGGTCCTGAATTTCTTCGCGATGTTGCGGCGAGCGGTAAATCGATATTTTTAGATCTAAAGCTTCACGATATTCCGAATACCATGGCGAAAGCGGTCGAGAGCGTGGCCAACCTTCCCATACGAATGCTTACCTTACACTCCACAGCGGGTCCAGAAGCCCTTGAGAAATGCGCCTCAACGGCAGAGGAATTTTTACCTGAAGCTCAGTTACTCGCAGTTACCGTTTTAACCTCAATGAATCAAGAAAACCTTCAATCTATTGGGGTGACACATTCGATTGACGATCAAGTTGACCGACTGGCCAGAATGTCCACTCAAGCAGGAATCAATGGAATTGTCTGCTCTCCACTTGAACTTGTTCGGCTAAAACCACTGCTTCCTCAGTCCACCACTTTCGTAACTCCCGGAATCCGCCCCGGCGGAAGTTCCGCGGGAGATCAAAAAAGAATTATGACACCAAGCCAAGCTTCATTGGCTGGGGCAAATTTTCTCGTGATCGGTCGCCCTATTCTCGCTGCCGAGAATCCGGGGGATGCACTTTCTGCAATCCAGAGAGAGTTGGACGCATGAATGATCACTATGCCATTTTACTGGCTGGTGGAAAAGGGACCAGAATGAACTCTCCGGAGACGGACAAACTCCTTGCCCCACTTCACAACACAAATGCATTCCGGTTAAGTTACGAAGCATTTCTCGGAACCGAAAAAATCAATAATGCGATTATTGTCTACCGCGAACGAGAACAGAAGGATAACCTGATGAAGGAAATCCTTACTGCTCATGAACATTCCAACCGCGAATTCGATCCCATTTTCGTGAAGGGCGGAAAGGAAAGGAGGGATTCTGTTTCCAATGCTTTAATGAATTGCCCTGCGAATTGTGAATTTGTGTATGTTCACGATTGCGCACGGCCAATGATAAAAAAGGAAACCATAGACGAGATGGGAAAAGTAGTCTCAGTTACCGGTGCCGTTGTCATCGCCCGCCCAGTTCAGGATACAATAAAAGAAATTGAAGATTTTGACACAATGGACATCTCCAAACCGTATCCCACGAAATCAATTAATCGATCCAAGCTTTGGATTATGGAAACTCCACAGGTGGCGAAAAAAGAATGGCTTGTACAGGGGATGACGATTGCTTTGGAAAAAAAACTTGTGATCACAGATGAAGTTTCAGCTCTTGAACTAATCGGAAAAAAAGTATCTTTACTTAATCCCGAGTATCCAAATCCAAAAATCACATCCCATTCTGACTGGCCCTACCTGAAGTTCCTATTATCCTCAAAATGAACAAATTTTTACCCATTCGAATTGGACATGGATATGACTTACACCGACTGAAAGAAGGAAGAAGGCTGATTTTGGGTGGCGTTGAAATCCCTTTTCACCTTGGATTACTGGGACATTCAGATGCGGACTGCCTAACCCATGCACTTGCTGATTCCATTCTTGGAGCTCTAGGTCTGCCAGATATTGGTCATTTCTTCCCGGACAATAAAGAAGAGAACAAAGACCTCGATTCTAAGCTCATACTTGCCCGGGCATTATCGGAAACTAAGAAAATGGGTTATCAAGTCGGAAATATTGACCTCACAATTATTGCTGAAAAACCGAAACTTGCCAAGTATCTCGACACCATAAAACATTCGCTTTCAGAAACGATGAATGTTCCCCAAGAACATATTGGAATAAAAGTTACAACGAACGAGGGAATCGGTGCAGTCGGGAGAATGGAAGGTATCGCTGCCTTTGCAGTGTGTACCCTCTTTGCAAATCCGAATTAGCTAACGATTTGATCCGCTTCAAAGAAACGGTTAATTTCGGCAAGTGCAGACTCAGGACTGTCTGAGGCATGTACCATATTTTTCATTCGATCAGTGCCAAGATCTCCACGAATGGTGCCTTTGGGTGCAATGGTTGAATCAGTCGGTCCAATGAGATCACGTACTCCCTGAATCACCTCTTCTCCTTCCAAGACTAAAGCGATTACCGGACATGAACTCATAAACTCGGCAATTTCCGGAAAGAAAGGGAGGTCAGCCACATGTGAATAATGTTCGTGTAATAAAGCATCGTCTAATTGGACGACTTTACTGGCAATAATGGAGTACCCAGCACTCTCAAACCGGCTAATAACTTGGCCAACAAGAGACTTTTTAACACAGTCAGGTTTCAAAAGAATTAGAGATCTTTGCATATATATAAGTAAACGGTTAGAAGATACAAAACCAAAGGGTTTTGGGAAGACGGATCAGGAATCAGTGTCCTTATCCTCTGCTTTCGAAGAGGGAGAGACAGAAACTTTTTCATCGGATTCATCCTGAGAAAAGTAAAGGGAGGGTTCCTCCTCATCAGTAATCAAAACATGGATGATTTTATTTTTACGCAGACTGCCCGAAAGAACTTCTTCTGCAAGACTGTCTTCGAGATATTTTTCAACTGCTCTCCGCAGGGGGCGCGCTCCGAGCTTACTGTCATAGCCTTTCTCGATAAGAAATTCTTTTACTTCATCTGAAATCTTGAGTTTAAGTTTCTTTTCCTTTAGGCGGTCGGTAACTTTTTTCAGTTCGAGATCAACGATTGCACGCATACTTTCCTTAACAAGCGGACGGAAAATTACAATCTCCGTAAGGCGGTTAAGAAACTCAGGCTTAAATGTCTTTTTAGCCTCGTCCATGATTTTGTCTTTTGTTTTATCAAAATCATCCGCATTACCTGCTGAAAAACCAAGGGAGCTGTTTCTTTGCAAGATGTGTGCACCCACATTGGAAGTCATAATGAGAATTGTGTTACGAAAATCAACTTTTCTGCCAAGGCTGTCAGTCAGCCGCCCGTCTTCTAAAATTTGCAAAAGGATTTGTGCCACATCTGGATGGGCTTTTTCAATTTCATCAAAAAGAATAACGGCGTAAGGTTTTCTACGAATCGCTTCGGTTAACTGTCCCCCTTCTTCGTGACCGACATAACCGGGAGGTGATCCGATCATTCGAGAAACCGCGTGTTTTTCCATATATTCAGACATATCAATCTGAATAAGAGAATCCTGATCACCGAAAATACGCTCTGCCAGAACCTTCGCAAGGTGTGTTTTACCGACTCCGGTAGGTCCAAGGAACATAAATGAACCAATCGGTCGTTTTGGATCTTTCAAGTCAGCTCGTGATCTTCTCAGTGCTTTAGATACCACTTCAGTGGCAAAATCTTGACCTATGATCAGTTTTCTCAGCTCGGACTCGAGTTTCAAAAGCTTTTTCGATTCTTTCGCCTCCATTCGGTTAAGGGGGATGCCCGTCCAATCTGCAATCACTTGTAACATGTCATCCTCATCAACGGAGGCACGCTTTTCATCGCGGCTCTTTTTCCAATTCTCCAGGACTCTTTCTCTTTTCGCCCTTAACTTCTTTTCTTTATCTCGTGCTTCGGCGGCATCTTCAAAATTCTGATCTGAAATAGCAGATTCTTTGGTCGCACAGATTTCCTTAATTTCATCTGATAAATCCTCGATTTCAGGAGGTCTTTTAAGTGTTTCCATACGGGAACGTGCACCCGCTTCATCAATCGCATCGATTGCTTTGTCGGGAAGGAAACGACCGGTAACATACCGATCTGTGAGCTTGGCGGCAGCGGCCAATGATTTGTCGGTAAAATTAACATTATGATGCTCTTCGTATTTGGGACGAATACCTTTCAAAATTAGTATTGTATCCTCAACTGATGGTGCTTCCACTTTGACCGACTGAAATCTACGGTCAAGGGCACTGTCCTTTTCAATATACTTACGATATTCCGCCAAAGTCGTAGCACCAATACACTGTAACTCACCCCGGCTCAGAGCGGGTTTGAAAATGTTGGAGGCATCCATCGCACCCTCAGCCGCACCAGCACCCACTATAGTGTGAAGCTCATCAATAAATATTATGATATTCTTCGCTTTTCTAAGTTCATCCATGACCGCTTTGATGCGCTCCTCAAACTGACCACGATATTTCGTGCCCGCCACCATTAAAGCAAGATCCAAGGTAACCACTTTTTTATCCAAGAGATTTTCGGGCACCATACCGGATGCAATTTGCTGAGCAAGTCCCTCCACAATTGCGGTTTTTCCAACGCCAGCTTCCCCAATTAAAACGGGATTATTTTTTGTTCTGCGACAAAGCACCTGAGTGACTCGCCGAATCTCGTTTTCCCGACCCACCACCGGATCCATTTCACCTTTTTTGGCGATCTCAGTCAGGTCACGCCCAAAAGCTTTCAATGCGGGAGTTTTTTGATCTTTTGATTTGTCTTCGCTCGCTCCACTCCCCACGACGGAAGCTTCAGACTCTTCACTTGATGAAAAATTAGGATCAAGTTCAGATAAAATTTCATTACGGCAACGCTCCACATCGATATCAAGAGATTTAAGAACGCGGGCAGCAACTCCTTCGCCTTCCCGAAGCAGTCCAAGTAAAATATGCTCAGTTCCTACATAGCTGTGATTCAATGATTTTGCTTCTTTACCAGCTAGAGCCAATACCTTTTTAACACGGGGGGTGTACGGAACATTACCCGAGGGTTTTGCTTCTGGGCCAAGTCCCACCTGTTCGTCCACTGCCTGCCTGACCGTGTCAAGGTCGAGGCCCATTTTTTGTAAAACATTAACGGCGACACCCTGTCCAAGATTGATCAATCCCAAGAGAAGGTGTTCAGTTCCAACATAGTTGTGGTGAAAACGGTCGGCCTCTTTTCTTGCAAGAGCAAGAACTTGTTGTGCACGAGGTGTGAAATTACTCATCGGTTCAGACATAATAATATTTTATACCGTTGTGTGTAACAAAGTCAACTATGGCTCGAATGATCGAGCAAAGGTGCGCGTAAGAAATGATTTCGTAGGAGTTCTGCCCGCAACTCATCTCTCTGGTTTGGATCGATTGCTTTGCCGGCGGATAGTTGGACATGACCGGGTTGTACTTCGATAAACATACGATCGGCAAGACCACGAAACTTTTCCGGCATCATTCCAAAATCGGTGGCCAAACGAATCAAAGAAAGTAAATCCATGGCTTCAGCACTTTGAATTAAGTGACAAGTCTTTAAGCTCCCAATTGCCCGGCTCATTTTGTCAATCAAACGGCTGTGGTCGTCCTGCAAAAGCTTTTCTCGGGCAAAGTTTTCCTGACGCACCAAATTCTCCAAGGTACTGTTCAGTCGGGCAATAATTGCTGACTCCGACTCCCCGAGTGTCTGTTGGTTCGAAATCTGAAATATACTTCCATTTGCATCTGAACCCTCTCCAAAAAGTCCGCGCACTGCGATACCCAGTTGATTAACAGCGTTGATTACCTTGTCCATATTTTTGGACATTACCAGACCGGGAAGATGCATCATCACGGAAGCCCTCATTCCGGTCCCTAAATTAGTTGGACAGGCGGTGAGAAAACCCAATTCACCATCGTAAGCGTAACTGATCGCGGACTCAATTCCGGAGTCCAATTCATCCACATGTTTCCAAACCGAACTAAAATCTAAACCCGGGCGGAGAACCTGTATGCGTAGATGATCCTCCTCATTTATCATAATACAGCAGGATCGATCTTCTGTCAGTACGATACCCGATCCCTCTTCCCCCTGAGAAAGCTCGGGGCTAATCAAATGTTGTTCAACTAAAATTTGTCTATCCAATTCACTTAAATCATCCACTTCAACCGAAATGGACTTATCCAATCCCTTGATGCCGCTCAGTGCGTCAATACACTTGGACAAAACGGCACGTTTCTGTGACACTTCGGCACGGCCGGGGAAGGGAAACTGTCTCAGATTTCTTGCCAGGCGGATACGCGTACTCAGGGTAACCGGAATGGCTTTGGGGATCTTTTTCCCCACCGAATCCTTGCTTAATATTTTGTGAAACATAATCCAATCTATCAAGACATAGAGTGAGATTCGTTTTGCAGATCACGGAGTTCATCCCGGAGAGAAGCAGCCTCCTCGAAATCTTCTTTTTCAACGGCATCCTGTAATTTCTTCTTAAGCTCTCCAATGGACTGCTCAAAGTGAATTCTTGACTCGGAACCAGCAGGCACTTTCCCAAGATGTCTTGTGCCTGCATGCATTCCATCAAGCAGTGGATCTAAAACAGGGCGAAATACATGGTAACAAGCTTCGCAACCCAATCGACCCCCTTTTTTGAATTCCTGATGAGTAATGCCGCAACTTTCACAAACCATGGATGTTCCGCTAGTGTCTACTTCAAGTTCCACCTTATCCATTAAATTACTAATGGATAGATTTTCAGGATTGGTAACCCCTTTGGCCTGTGCGCACGACTCGCATAGATCCATCTTGTGCATTTGACCATTCAAAATTTGTGTAAGATGAACGGTGGCTTGTTTATCGCAATGGTGACACTTCATGAATGATGTTTTTGTTAATTAAACCTATTCTAAAACTAAAGGTGTAAAAACTCAACGCATATGATGCGCCAAAATGAGAAATGGTAAGAATGGACATCAAAATCATTCATTTAAATTTACCCCCTCGGTCAAAACCATTTTTCGAAAAAGATCAATTAACCGGCGGGTAATTACTCCGGGCAGACCATCACCTACTTTCCGATGATCCACCTCAACACATGGGATCACCTCGGCCGCGGTACCAGTTAAAAAACATTCTTCCGCGGTCCAAAGATCATACCGCGTGAGTGCTTGCTCACGACAGGATAATTTGAGTTCAGCTGCCAAATCAAGAACTGCACCTCGCGTAATTCCCCGGAGGGAACCGGCATCCAATGGAGGAGTGAAAAGAATTCCCTTGGAGATGATAAACACATTATCTCCAGTGCACTCCGCAATTTCCCCCTTGTCGTTGAGCATCAAAGCTTCTTGAAATCCCACTTTTTTAGCTTCAATTTTTGCTAAAATATTATTCAAATAATTCAAACTCTTGATCGCAGGTGGAAGAGCGGATGAATTAATTCTGCGGGTGGGAACGGAAATAATCTTAAGACCAGTACGATATAATTCTTCGGGATAAAGTTGAATATCATCTGCAATTATAATCACATTCCCTGGTCCACATCCATCTGGACTTAATCCAAGGTGCCCGGGTCCCCGTGTAACCACGAGTCGAACATAGCCATTTTCCAAACCATTAATCCTGCAGGTATCACACACCGCTTTTTTCATCTCTTCACGATCCAAAGGTAACTGAAGAAGAATGGCTTTTGCTGAATATTCAAGGCGTTCCAAGTGCTCCACCAATTTAAAGACACAGCCCCCGTACACGCGAATACCTTCAAAAACTCCGTCTCCATAAAGTAGTCCATGATCAAAGACAGAAATTTTTGCATCTTCTTTGGCCACAAAATCTCCGTTTAAATAAATTTTCATACTGAAGACTACATCATGGAGGAAATTACCATGGTTGGCGAGTGCCAAGAAAAAAGGTTATTCACCTATTCGCAATTAAATACTCGACCACGCTGGGATCCGCCAGTGTGGATACATCGCCAATTTGATCGGTTTCATTAGTGGCAATCTTTCTCAGTACCCGCCTCATAATCTTTCCAGATCGGGTTTTGGGCAATGCCGGAGCCCAGTGAATTTGATCGGGTGTGGCGATTGGACCGATTACATTACGAACCTGCTGCTTAAGCTGTGCTCTTAAATCTTCTGAGTATTCAATGCCAGTGTTTAATGTTACGAATGCATAAATCCCCTCCCCCTTGACTTCATGTGGAAATCCAACCACAGCCGATTCAGCAACATCTGCATGAGCAACCAATGCACTCTCCACCTCCGCGGTTCCCATTCGATGTCCAGAAACATTGATAACATCATCCACCCGTCCGGTAATCCAGTAATAACCATCTTCGTCGCGCCGACAACCGTCCCCGGTAAAATAATATCCTTTATACTGCTGAAAATAAGTGCTCTCGAATCGTTCATGGTCACCAAAAATAGTGCGCATCTGCCCGGGCCAAGGTTCTTCAATCGCCAGAACTCCACTCACATCATTTCCCTTGATTTCCACTCCCGATTGGGGATCAAGCAGAATTGGTTTCACACCAAAAAACGGAAAAGTTGCGGATCCGGGCTTTAAAGGAGTGGCTCCGGGAAGAGGGGAAATAAGTATGCCTCCGGTCTCTGTCTGCCACCAGGTATCCACAATCGGACACCTTTCCTTTCCTGCATTCCGGTAATACCATCGCCATGCTTCGGGGTTGATCGGTTCCCCGACGCTTCCTAAAACTCGCAGGCTTTCCATTTTATATTTGCCGGGCCATTCTTCTCCTGCAGCCGCAATGGCACGAATCGCAGTGGGAGCGGTGTAAAACTGATTGACCTTCCACTTTTCAATCACCTGCCAATATCGATCTGGATTAGGATAAGTGGGAATACCTTCAAACATCATCGTGGTTGCCCCATTCGCAAGCGGGCCATAAACGATGTAAGAATGTCCCGTTATCCAACCTATATCCGCAGCACAGAAATAAACATCCTCCTCATGATAATCAAAAATATACTTATGCGTGGTTGCGGTGTAGACCATATATCCGGCAGTGGTGTGCAGCACACCTTTAGGCTTCCCGGTTGAACCGGAAGTGTAGAGAATGAAGAGAGGATCTTCAGCATCCATTTCCACGCATGGACATTTTTCCTTGGCCTCCGCCATAGCCTCATCCCACCAAAGATCTCGGCCTTCTTTCATCGTGCACTCTATCCCGGAATCTTCCTCCACCCGGCGCACCACGATACAAGTCTCCACCTCATCACTCATTTGATTGGAAGCACTCTCCATTGCCTGATCCGCATTCGGCTTCATCGGAATTGCCTTGGGACCCCGAAATGTACCATTGGCCGTGATTAATGTCTTGCAATTCGAATCCACAATCCGATCCGCCAAAGCTTCTGCGGAGAAACCGCCAAAAACAACCGAGTGCACCGCACCTATTCTGGCACAGGCAAGCATGGCGATAGTGGCTTCCATAACCATTGGCATGTAAATGGATACCCGGTCCCCCTTCTTTACTCCTCGATTTTTTAATACATTCGCAAACTTGCAAACCTGTATATGAAGATTTCTAAAGCTAATCGTACTGTCTTCCCCGGGCTCATTTCCCTCCCAGATGATGGCAGTTTTATCGGGGCGAACCTCAAGATGCCTGTCCACGCAATTGTAACATACATTGGTTTTTGCTCCAGCGAACCACTTCACATCAACAGGGGATCGATCCATATCATAATTATAAGACCGGACCTCTTTCCAACTTTTGAACCAATGGAAATTCTGGGCCATTTCGGACCAAAACTCCTCAGGTTCCTCGATACTTCTGTTGTATTTTTCCAGGTACTCATCCATACTTCCGATGTGGGCTTTACTGGATACATTTTCTGGAGGGTTCACTAATTGAATAGGCTCGTTTTCACTCATACAAAAATTAAGTTAAGGTTTAGAAAAGTTTTAGGCGATTGCTCTTCGCCTGTCGATGAGTTTTAAAGGGAATTTTATGCTTACCGAGGAATTAGAATATCACCTACCGAAGGAATTGATTGCCCAGACCCCGCCTGACCGGCGCGATCAGTCACGATTATTAGTCTACAATCGGGCGACTCAAGGAGTCAGTCACCATACCTTTACAGATCTCCCGCAGTTACTTGAATCCAAATTGGCAATTTTCCGAAATAATGTCTCTGTACTCAAAGCACGAATTGTAGGTAATCGGCCAAGTGGGGGAGCAGTCGAATGCCTTTTGCTCCGCCGCTCCGAACATTCCAGTAAAATATGGAAATGCCTTCTCAAACCCGGTGGTAAAACCGCAAAAGCTCAATATTTTGGACACCAGGGAGAATATTCCGCTGAAGTACTCGAAGCAATGGAAACGGGTGAATATCTCGTTCGATTTAACCTCCCCAAAGATGCCGATCCACCCGCCCTTGCCCAACGAATTGGAAAACTGCCCCTCCCGCCTTATGTTCAGAGACCCGCAAGCAAGGAAGATGAAACACGATACCAGACGGTCTACGCGAATGGAGAAAATCGGTCTGCTGTCGCTGCTCCCACTGCAGGGCTTCATTTCACCAATAAAATATTAAACGAATTAAAAAATTCAGGACACTCGATTTATGATCTTTCACTTTCCGTGGGTCTGGGTACATTCCGGCCAATCGAAACCAGTAAAATCGAAGATCATCCAATGCACGCTGAAGAATATTTTCTCCCAAACGAAACGGGACAAGCCCTGTTCCAAAAAGATCAGAAGAGACTTGCCATCGGCACAACCTGCGTACGGGCCATCGAACATTTCCTCTCCACTACTCAAACGCATCCCGGCAGACCGGTTCAAGCCGAAGCTAATTTGTTTATCCGCCCTCCCTATGAATTTCTGGGCGTAGATCACTTACTGACTAACTTTCACCTTCCCGGATCAACACTTCTTTGCCTTGTGGCTGCCTTTCTCGCTCCCAATAAGTGCCATGGACTCCAAAAACTTAAAGAACTTTATGCGGAGGCAATCTCACAAAAGTACCGCTTTTTCAGCTACGGTGATGCAATGCTTATTATTTGAATAAGCTTAAAAATCAAAAGACTTGCTTAAAGTCACACTCGCGAAATGTTTGTAATTCATTAATTATCCGAGCCCACATTTCAGGCTAAACTGTCTTAATTAGCACTTCAGTTCGGTCTCAGCGTTCAGCCATCCACGAAGAGATTCAACGATATAAACCACACGATCCTGAGCAGGAAATTTTTCATTCAGTGGTGAGTTAAGGATTAGAATCGCAAATTCTTTATCCTTTTGTTCCAAACTCGCCAACCAGTCCTGCTGAACGGGGAGTCCTTCAATACGACCAAATTGAAAGAGAGATTTTAACCAAATTGAGGCCGGATCCAGCCCATTTTGCAGGGCATTAAAGGAACGAAGAAAAAGTTGTCCGAAAGGTAAGGTATCCTGTAAATGGGAACCATTTTCCAAAAACAACCGGGCCAATGAAGAAGCCACTTGAAAGCGAAAATGATTATAAGCGATTTCAGGTCTTTTGTTCAGAATCTGAAAATCTTTTACGAAGGGTAACCCCTGACCGTCTCTTGATTTTCTGGTGACAAATTCCACATCATCATAGAGATCTGGAGGAGGGTGTGCCCGAGCCTGCTTACTGACCCGAAACAGGACAACTCTCAAACCATATTTTCCCGAGAATAGAGAAATTCTGAGATGTGATTCTCCAGTTTCAACTCGGTCAAGAATGGTGCCCTCCAGTTTTTGAACGGGAGCAGACATCAAAAATTATTCAGGTTGAACTTTTCCCCTCTCGGATGAGGCAGAATCTTTGGAATTAGAATCGGAATCAGATACTTTCTTTTTCACAGTAGGCTTTCGCTTTCGGGGCGGGGTCCGCTTTTTTTTCTGTTCTCTTTTCAATTTCTCAACTTCTTGGGAAGGAATGACGGCACCGCCTGATATTAGCATCTTCATCCCGTCACCCACTGACATCCTCAGGGGGTAAATATCTTCGGGCGGAAGCATGAGGAGAAATCCGCTGGTAGGGTTCGGAGTGGTGGGAACAAAAACATTGGTCAGTGGCTTACCGATCACTTCAACTGTTTCCCCGGACGCTTCATTTGTTAAAAATCCAAGGACAAAGCAATCCGCACGGGGATATTCAATCAGAACAACTTCCTTGAAAACCGCCCGATTTTCTTTCCCAAAGGTTTCCACAATCTGCTTAACCGAACGGTAAACCGTGCTGATAAAAGGAACTTTATCCAACACCTTCTCGGTGGATGAAATGAAAAATTTACCGAGCACATAATTGGACAAAAAACCCAGTACGGTGAGAGATAAAACCCCCACAACCAAGCCAAGCAGTCCCAAAAGTGACTCGAGACCAAAGAAAAAACTTTCTTCCCCAAAACCAAGTTGGTAAACTAATTTTGTGACCGGATCCTTGAAAAGATCGAGCAGAAAATCCAACACAAAAATCGTGGTGCCCAACGGAAGAAAAATAAGTAACCCGGTTAGAAATGAATTCCGAAATTTTCGTGATAATGAAGAGAGTGTAATAGTCACTACCCTTCGCTAAACTTCAAAAGTATCCGGTGCGAGAAGAAAATCAGGCCAAAGTCCATCTTTCTCGAGTACGGCCATTGCATTTGCCTCCTCTCTTCGCATAATTTTTCGATCGGCATCATTGCGGTCATCAAAGCCCACTAAATGCAACCATCCATGAATCAGATAAAGGCTCAGTTCTTTTGTGAAAGATTGATTCCTGGACTCTGCTTCTTCCATTGCTTGATCCACGGAGATACAAATTTCACCAACCAATTCGTTTTCCGGATCGGCTGGAAATGTAATCACATCTGTCGGACGATAATCGCCTAAAAATTCTCCATGAATTTTGGAATGCTCCGCTTTTTTTAAGAAAGCGACTGAAAGCACACCCTGTGCTTTATGGTCATGAATTAAGAAAACCCGCTGTAAAAGTTCTGCCACCTTTTCCTCGTGAAAAGTCAGACCCGGGTATAGATTTGTTAACTCGATCGCAATCAAGATATTGCCATTTTATTTGTTTAATGACCCGGAGACTTTACAATTCCAGAATTCGAGGTGCTTGCCATTTTATCCTCCTCGGGATATTCGATTCTCGTGTGAAGCATATTTAAAGTGGTTTTAGTGAAACTTTTCTTAATTTTCGCAACTTCTTCCAAGGTTAACGGACACTCGTCTAATTGACTGTCCTCTAAACGGTCTTGGAAAATATTTTCAAGTAATTCCTCCACACTGTGTTGGGTAACCTTGGGCAAACTCCTCGCCGCGGCCTCAACGGAATCAGCAAAAAAGATAATCGCACTTTCTTTAAACCTCGGCTTGGGGCCATCATATCGGTAGGTGGACTCATCCGGTTCTTCGGAATCAAGCTCGCCGTACGGTAATTTTTCCTGCTTAATTTTCTGTTTTGCCTGGTGATAGAAGTATTTTACCAAAGTGGTTCCGTGATGCTGCCTGATTATATCCCGGAAAATCTTGGGTAATCCATTTTCACGCGCCATTTCAATTCCTTCTTTTACATGACTCTTGATAATCAAAGCACTCATCGCAGGATTTTGTCGATTGTGTGGATTCCCGAACTCTCCCTGATTTTCAGTGAAATAATGAGGCTGAGTCATTTTCCCGATGTCATGAAAAAGTGAGCATGCCCGGCACAGAATTGGATTTGCACCTACTGCCAATGCCGCATTCTCTGACAGGTTAGCCACCATTAAACTATGATGATAAGTACCGGGTGCCTCCACCTGCATCCTCCGAAGCAGGGGATGATTAAAATCAGTTAATTCAAAGAGGGTGGCATCCGTGGCAACCTTAAACCCATGCTCAATCAATGGCATTGCAGTAAGGACAAGACCTCCGGTAAAAACGCCCATTATTAATGAAGCAAGTGCATGATTGACCGAAGCCACACCGGTCCCCCCGGACGCAAACCCTATGCCCAAAGCTAGAACTGCTCCGGTCAGTCCGGCCATTGCTCCTGCTTTTAAAGCACTGCCACGAAGTCTAATTTCCCGACAGAAAAAAGCCCCCACCAACGCAGCGCTTAACGAAATAGCCAATGCTTCAATACCAGCATTCTGCATGGTTGCATGGAAAATACTCGTCATTAACGCCGAAAGAGCAGCCATTCTCGGACCCACCGTAATCATTACGATCATCGGTGCAAAGGCGATTGGAATTAAGTACGGAATTAATCCGACTAGAATCGTGTTTCCCCCAAATAAATCAGTTGATCCAAGTTCAAGTATTAGTCTGGACAGGCATAGATTTGCAATGATAGCAACAGCCACAATTGTGGAGCGCACGGTATCCCTCCAAAAGTTCGGCAGCACCAGACTAATATAAAAAACTGCAATTAAAAAAGTTCCCGCAGTGATGAAAATCCGTTTGGGTAGAAGGTCACGATCTTCCACAGTCAAAGATAAAAATTCACCAAACTTTTCCAAGTCACTTTCGGTTAACTTGTTCCCTTTTTTTAAAATCAAATCACCTTCCTGGACCACAACTATAGGTTGTTCCATTTCAGCAATAGCCCGGTTTTGAGCAGCGGTGGTAGCTTCCCGGTCAATATCCCTTAAGAAAAGTCCTTTTTTTACAAAGTTAGACAAATTACCCGCAATTTCATTTCGAAATTGCTGGGCGGAAAAGGACGCATTTTCATCCACGCTTTCAATGAAATCTTCCAATAGCAATCCCGCTTCAGGGAAAGGACCGTCATTACTCAAATGTTCCCTCAATCGGTTCAAGCTCAACGAGAACTCGGGATAGGAAGTTGCCAGTTTATCCGGATCCAAATTAAACCTCATACCGTTTTGCTCGCCTTCAATCACTATCAACTTGTTGGCTAAATTCAGCATCTTGTTATTGATTAGTGCGGTAGCGTTTGACTCGGAATGAAACTTTTGATCAACCGACGGGAATTTAACCACTCCAGTAAGATGAAGTTTTCCAAGTAGTTCCTTTATTATTTCAAAAAATGAGAATGATTCTGAAAAGTTACGCCATAAATAGAGCATTTCCAGCTCTTTCTGAGAGACTTGTAAATTAAAGTTTGCCAACAATTCCTCCTGAAGCGATTCCTCCGCAACATCCTGATTTTCCGCTTCCATTGAACTGAGTAGTATGAGGGCTTCCTCCAACCTAACCATTGCCTGTTTAAAACTCTCCTCCCCGGCAATATTTTGAGAAAATTCACGCGGCGTACTGCTTCGAATCCATTCTTCGGCTTCCCTTTTCCGAATTTCGCTTTGATATGAAAATGACCGGTCAGAATAAACATTTTCAGGTGCAACCTCTCCAAGAGAACGCAATCCTGGGGGTTCCTGACCAACAAAACAAATAAACACGATGGAAGTAGCAAAAACTAGGGTGAAAAATCCCTGCTTCCCGAAATTTTCCCAAAAGCCTCGAAATCCTGAAAAACTTTCAAACTCTATTTTCCCCTCTTCCAAGCCCTTCCTTCTCCGGGCTAATTTACGTCCGCTCTTTTTTCGTAATGATTTATTTTCTTCCATCGCAAAGCCAACAGACTACAGATTTCGTGGTTCATAAGCAGAAATAATTTTACTGACCAACGGATGCCGAACGACATCCCTGTGATCGAACTCATGAAAGTGAACGCCCTCCACTTTGGAGAGCACTTTTCGGGCTTCCACCAATCCCGATTCCTGACGCGGAGGAAGGTCAATTTGAGTAACATCTCCGGTGACCACCATTTTGCTGCCTTCTCCCAGGCGGGTTAAAAACATCATCATTTGAGAACGGGTTGTGTTTTGGGCTTCGTCTAACAGAGCAAAGCATTTGCTCAAAGTTCTTCCACGCATGTAAGCAAGCGGGGCAATTTCAACCACTCCGCTCTCGATAAGTTTGCGTGCTTCAATTGGACCAAGCACTTCGTCCATTGCATCATAAAGCGGTCTCAGATACGGAAGTAATTTCTCCTCCAAATCACCGGGTAAAAAACCGAGAGCCTCTCCCGCTTCAACTGCGGGGCGCGCAAGCACAATTCGTTGAACTTCGCCTTTCAGTAATGAATTCAAGGCCACAATCATAGCCAGGAATGTCTTTCCCGTACCTGCCGGTCCAATTCCGAAGACGAGGTCTTCTTTGAGAATCAGGTCGAGGAAGTGCCTTTGGCTTAGATTTCTAGGAACAATCGAAGTCTTTCGAATATTCAGAACCAAAGGATTGGACAGTAATTCTTCCAATTCAGAAGATTGCCCACTTGCAATTTTGTCCAGGAAACGCAAAAAATCTGCCCCTTTGGGGGTAAAACCATGCTCCCTTCCAATCTGAAGGAGCGAGAACAATTCCTCGCACTTATCTATCGAATTACTGGAACCGCGCATTTGCAGGGACGATCCGCGGGCAACTAAAATTAATCCCAGTTTTTCCTCGATGGACTTTAAGTTTCCCGGCTTCTCTTCATAGAGCTTGTGAAATTCTCTTTCTGAATCAAATTCTAGTGTTCGTTCGGCCATGGGTAGCAATCTTTACCAATGATTAAATGAATTTAATGAGAGTAACCTAGGTTGCTTTTTGGAAAAACAAAAAACCAATTAATCTGATCCATGGGACAGAAAAATTGGTATGCAAAAAGTTGAATGTGATTTGATCCTCATGTAAAAGAATAGATATCATTATACGATCTTTCCACTCCACTTCGCAAGTCCTGAATATAGGCCTAATTTTCGATTCAAGTTGCCAATCCGAACAGTTATCTTTTGTGAGTTTAAATGTTGAAATTAAATTTTCATAAATGAAAGTCTTATTCGTCAGCCCTGAGGTCGGGCCCATTGTGCGTGCAGGTGGTTTGGGAGATGTGGTCGGAGCACTTCCCCTCGCACTTGGTCAATTAGGAATTGATGTGAGGGTGCTCTGTCCCCTTCACAGAGAATGTGCGGATTTGAATGCTGAAACCTTACCCGGTTCAATAAAATTAAAATTGGGTAGCACTAGATTTGCCTGTCGTTTGCAGGAATCCAAGCTGGGAAATTCAAATATTACCGTTTATCTTTTGGAAAATAAATTTCTGTTCGACAGACCGGGTATTTATGCAGATGAAAACGGTGATTATCAGGACAACCCTCTCCGCTGTTTTGCTTTGTGTAATGCAGCGATGTGGTTGGAAAAAATCACCGGTTGGTCCCCGGATATTTTCCATTCCCATGACTGGATGGCAGCTTCTCTTCCAGCATACTTAAATGCGGATAGATCGGTTAAAAAGAAATCCCGTTCCGTGCTTACAATTCATAATCTCGAACACCAGGGTGTTTTTGATGAAAAATTCTTTTCTTCGTCCGGGCTCCCGACCGCATTTGCAGGAATTGAAGGCTTTAACCATTATAATTCAATAAATCTTCTCAAAGGGGGCATTCAACACGCCGATAAAATTACCACCGTAAGCCCGACCTATTCAGAGGAAATTCGTACTCAACATTATGGTCAGGGACTTGAAAAATGCCTGCAATACCGAGGTGCTGATTTAATCGGAATCTTGAATGGAATTGATGAAAATAGTTGGAATCCGGAAACAGATCCTGCCTTGGAGGAAAAAATTTCACCCACGGAGCCGGAATATGGAAAAAACGCTAATAAAATTGCTTTGCTTAAAGAAATGAGGCTTCCTGATGAAGTCGAATCTCCCGTGTTTGGAGTCGTTTCTCGTTTGTACCACCAGAAAGGCCTGGATTTACTTGCTGATTCTTTACCTGAACTAATTTCCCACTCGCCCGGTTCAAAATATCTTATTTTGGGAAGTGGCGATGTGGAAGAGGAAAAAAAATTTCAGGCACTTGCCGATCAATTCCCGCAAAATATCAGCGTTTTTATTGGGTTTGACGACGGGCTCGCCCGAAGAATTTTTGCGGGTGCTGATTTCTTCTTGATGCCCAGCCGATTTGAGCCATGCGGATTGGCCCAACAATATGCAATGCGCTACGGTACCATTCCGGTTGTTCGAAAAACCGGAGGATTGGCAGACACAGTTACTGACCTGAACAACAATCATCGTTCCCCCAACGGTTTTCTTTTTGTGGAGAGTACCTGCGAATCTTTAATTAATGTTATTCACAGGGCCATTGAATTGTATAGAAAACCGGATCTATTCAAAAAGATTCGACAAAACTGTCTCAATTCCTCTTGTTCATGGGATTTAGCCGCCAAGAAATACCTTGAAGTTTATGACTGGGCATTAAAAGAAAAATCATCAGCTTAATTTTTTGTGGATAACTTTATTCAAAATTCAAGGCTTTCCTCTTGCGAATTCAGAAGTTGGAAAATTAAAATGAGGATTTAATATTTTAATCATCTGATTTCATGATATCTAACGGACCTGCTCGAACCTTCACCCGAAATGCGGTGGAAGCGTGGCTTTTTAGACTGTCCGATTGCGATTGGGAACAATTCATCAATAAAGATCATCTTAAAATTGGCCGGACTTTCTACCGTGATGGCGTTTTATCCTCCCTGGACATACAGAGTAGCCAAATTATTGTCACCCGAAAGATTAACCGAGAAGAAACTTATTCAGTAATTGAATGGAATGAAAAAAAACCTGAAATAAGAACTTCGTCCCTCGATGATTCCGAAGGGATTGCCCTGGGTACCGCGGGACTCTACGAGATTGAAGAATTAGTTGCTGACATACATGAGGAAGACCCGCTGCTTGAACAACTCACTCTATTCGAAGCGGAAGAGGAGCAAGCAGAAACCGAAACAGAAAATGACAACCTGACAGACAAAGAACAGGAACATACAGATTTATCAATTATTCCAATTTCGATTCAAATCGAAATTTCTTCGGTGAATGGATTAACCGCAACTCCACTTTGGAAGATTTCAAATAAAGATCTTCAGCCGGCCTACGGAACTAAGGAAAGAAAGAAACTTGAAAATACCGACCGTCCGGCATTGATGAATTTTGTCGCCGAGGCAGGAAAACTTGGTTTCGTATTTGAAAAATCCAAAGGTCTTTTCCGTATCAAGGACTGGAATAAGGTTGCCCAATTTACTGAAGAGCATCTGGCCAGGTGGGAGAAGTCTTTTGCTCTCCAGTACGAAGGGGATGCCCAGCATCTTCGGCACGGTCAAAGAAAACTGAGTTGGGAAATCGAAGCCCGGAGTAGAAACAAGGAAGAAATGACACTTCGGGAAAGCTTTCAGATTGGTTCTCACCGGCTCGGAAGTGAACATGCTAAAAGAATTACAAAAGCTCGTAACGGCACCACCTTTATTAGTGGTCATGGACTGGTTCGTCTCGATCAGGCTCAATTGGAGGATTTTCAATGGTGGCAAAGAAATCGCGGTGACTCAAGGCGGACAAACTGGCCACGATACATGCTATTTTCACTTTTTGCCCGGAAATATTTAAATGCCCGTCCCGACGGAAAACTTGCGGACTGGCAAAATGCCATAATGAATCCCGAAAAAAATGGGGTTTCCAAAAAGTTCTCTTTCCTTCGTCCTTACCAAAAAGATGGAGTGTCTCATCTCAATGCGTTACACAAATTAGGGTGTCATGGTTTACTTGCGGATGAAATGGGTCTGGGGAAAACAATCCAAACTCTCGCTCTGATTGCTGGATCAAAACAGCAGACCCTTCCCGATCTGGTAACTTGCCCGGCCTCGGTTGTTCCGGTTTGGGTAAGAGAAGCAAAAGAACGATTCCCTCAAATTAAAGTACGGATTTTAAATAAGGAAAATCACTTCTCAACGGGTGATAAACCCTGTCTTTGGGTCGCCAGTTATACCCAGCTTAGAAGACATCGGCACTTGTTGGATAATAACCAGTTCCGATACGCGATCCTCGACGAGGCACAGTTAATTAAGAATCCAAAAGCAAAAGTTACCCAGGCCTGCCTTTCCATCCGGGCAGATAATCGACTTGCCCTGTCTGGCACACCAATTGAAAATTCCGCACTTGATTTATGGACCATTTTCCGGTTCCTGATGCCCGGACTTTTAGGCGGAAGAAAAGAACTCGAAGCAGATTTAATTGCAGATCCCGAAACCACTGCCGCTTTGCTTCGAAAACAGGTGACTCCATTCGTTTTAAGAAGAATCAAAAGGGAAGTGGCGAAGGAGCTTCCCCCCAAACTTGAAAATGAGCTCACCTGTGTATTGAACGACGAGCAGAGAAAAGAGTATCGAAAACTTACCGAAGGAGCGATTGAGGAGCACGGAAATAACTTAGGGGAAGCCATTAAGCAGGCACCTACCCATGTTTTCTCACTGCTCACTCGGCTCAGGCAAACCTGCTGTGATCTTGCCCTGCTTCCATGGAGGGAAGGCAGGCCACCGAGCGGTGCAAAAGGGGAAATACTGATGGAAAAGCTCACTGAACTCACAAGCTCCGGCACGAAAATTATTGTGTTCAGCCAGTTTACTTCCTACCTGAAAATTCTGAAATCCTCCATTGCCGAACAAATTCCGAATCTGCAAATATTAGAGCTTACTGGATCAACTCGTGATCGTACCTTACCCGTGGAAACTTTCGAAAGCTCAAAAGGACCCACAGTCATTTTAGCCTCCCTCAAAGCAGCCGGTTTGGGAGTGACTTTGAAGTCCGCAGATTATGTTTTCCTCATGGATCCATGGTGGAACCCCGCGGTGGAAGAACAGGCCATTGATCGTGCTCATCGACTCGGTCGGACCAAGCCAACATTTATTTACCGCTTAGTTACAAAAGGAACAGTTGAAGAAAGAGTGCGTGCACTACAAATTTCAAAAAAAGAAACTTTTCAAAAAATTATCGGCGAAATGGATCGCCCCAGTGGATTGGCCGAACACTTTTCCACACTTAAAGATTTAGTTGAATTAACCGATAGCTAATTCACAAAAATTAGCAATTTACTTTACTAAACTTCATCTTCCGTGCCTAAGGAAGTGGATGAAAACTTTTTTCTCATCCGCTTGATCATGCGATACCCCGGAAGCATAAATAAACCTGCTACCATTATGTAAGTAGACGGTTCTGGAGTCAGCCGAAAATTGTAAGATAAAAGTCTCCACTGAACTGTAATAAACACTCCCAGCCTTGTCCCCAGTTGATTCGTACTGCCATCAACCGAATGCTAGTATTGTAAGCTAAGTCATCAAATACGACATTCAAGCTCGGCACTCGTCCATTGTGTACCGACCTGTCCAAGTCCCCCCAGGAACCACTTCCGCCATTACCAGTCTAAGGAATTTGAAACCATTCGTGGAACCAGAACCTGCTCCCTGCCGATGACTTCCCCCGTATCCTAGCCAAATTATCAGGTGCACCCGCCGTGCCATCGCTTGATTGGATACCCAAAATATTAATCGTAAACCTGATCTGCTACTTGGCACCAAAATGACAGATCCGTGAAAGTTCATCACATCATAATCCGTACCACCGGTTGTTCCATCAAAGTCCTGCAACTCCCAGTCGTAAACTCCCCCGCCCTGAAGGCGTAGACTCGGATGCTGTAAAGGACCCAACTAGCATCATCAGCCGCACCAGTTCCCAAAGCACCTGCCTGATCCTTCGGTAAGGCCAGATGTTTCGGTTAGTGAAGTGGATATTCCTTGACCGGGTGAAAGAACATCAATTTCTCCGGAACCCGAACCAATCGTCATACTGCTAACAGTACCATCTCCACCAATCATACTTTTCTTTGTAGCGGCAGTGCCTCCGTTAATTGTATTACTCAATGAATCACCAGATAAAACTTCTAGTTTACCTTTATTTATGGTAATCGTACCTGATCCTAGGTCAGCATTATTTCCGCTGTTTCCAACCGCGAGAGCTCCGTTGTTAATTTCCACTCCACCGGTGTTTGCATTATTGCCTTCCAAGGTAAGTCGACCCACACCGTCTTTGACAAGAACTTCACCACCTGAAATAACACCGGACATTACTTGCTCTTTGGAATAATCAGCTGCAGTGGTACCCGTAGCGACTTTTATCGTGTTTTTAGTATTCCCACCCTGCAATGTAACTGCGCCAGTAAAAGTGGCTTCCGAGGTGGCATGGGACTGGGCAAAGCCAAGTTCAAGCGTTTGATCAGATCTTCCTGAATTATCCAAGATCAAGGTGCCGGAACCCTTTAAATATTCAACAATTTGAGTCTTTCCACTGGCTGCATCAAATTCGAGTGAACCCTCGGCGATATTAACATAGGCACTTTCGTTTGAACCGGTGGAATCCGCCATTTTGATATTTCCAGTAAGAACCTGCGTGCCTGCTCCTGATTTGATCAACGTTAAATCCGTCGCATCCGAACCAGAATCCAGCGTTGTAAATATTTCCGGCGTAGGTGTGAGTGTTTCCTTTGGACGAATTTAAGGTCAAAACATTTGCGTCGTTAGCTCCATACACGCGTGGCAGAACCAGTTAAGTCCGCATTCAGCACGCTTGAGCCAATTGCACCTGTGCCAGAGTCGCCTCAGATTCAGAGCAGAAGTGCCATCGTGATAGGTAATGGAAGCGGCAAAATCATCGGTGCCCACCGCGTTATCACCCGTTCCGATTTTAGAGCCAAAACCGTTGCCGTCAGAGGTATCAAATTCGAATTTCAAATTCGAGTCAACATTGCCAGGATTAGATCGATCGTGTAAATTGATTTTGATTTCAGTATTTCCGGTTGTGGTATCGCCCCACTGCCAACTATCCGCCATGATGGTATTGTATCGAGATGTACCATTAACTTGCGACAATCCCCCTGTGTTTGAATTGGGAGAAATATCATAAAAACGAACACCTAGACGAGCGTATGTTGATGAACCCGCATTTGTTGCAGTGTCCAACCTACCAATACTTTGGTTGAGATTGGCAGGCGTATCATCTGAAATTCCATATGGGGAAGATTGTGCAAAATTTGTTAATGCGTTATTTATATTGGCACTTCCTTGAGTGAATTTAGTCACGAAATAGTATTCTCCGGCTACACTCTCGAAACTACTCGACGCCTTGTGCCCGATAGTTGTCTTAGCGGTCAAAGGTGTCCAAGTTCCCACAAATAGACCAGTAGAATCAGTATTAGTACTCGCCGCAGATCCGGTATCGAAATATCCTAGTTCAATCAAATCCCCATTTTGACTCTGTCCATCGGAACCATTGTACAAGGCACTCAATGAGGCACCGGCTGCATTGTAGCCCTTTAAAGTAGTGGTCGATCCACCGGGGTCATGCCCAGGATTAAAAGCATCCGCTTGATCCCAAGTCTGCCAATACACAGTTGTTGTTGTGTCCACAGCAGAAAGCTTTATGGCATAGACAGTTAAGAAGATTTTAAACAGGGATTTCAAAATCTATAAATGTTTAATTACGGGCATTTGATCATTATAAATTTACTCCGAATCCCACTCAGGTCAAATACAAAATTATTATTTGAATTAACACAACTATAAGCCCGGCTCATAACTAAGCATTAACTTCTGTTATTCAATTATCGTTACTAAAACATAACTCATTAATAACTTGCAAAAAACATGCTTTAAGAGGTAATTTTATAACATGAGATATAGCCCGATATCTTTTAATCTTGCCCACTTTTACCCTCAAGGTAGATTAACTGTTGGAATCCATGCCTAAAATCTTGCAAATATCCTTATTTAATCGCTCTTGGGGAAAGATTTTATTGCTAGCCACGCTGACTTTTAATTTCCTTTATTCAATTGAGCCTAAAATTGTAATTCATTGGTCATCGGTTAAAACTCCTGGTCATGCCGAATTGCTAAAGGATCGAACTGGACAACCATTGGATGCAGGAGCACCCAACAACGGCGATGGGAATCTAGTAGTTTTAGGATATTTCACCGATGCCAATACCACGCACCCGTTCTCTGGCATTTGGACTCCGCTTACTTATGGTACGCGCGCGGGCGACTCAAGTAGCGGATACGGATACGACAACGGAATGATTTCATTCACCACGGTTTTTACCAATGCGAGCAATCAAGTAATCGTCTATCCAGGGAATCCCGCAAGTTACAATGTTCAATCCCCCATGGTTATTTCCTCAAGCAGTCCTCCCTATAATAAACCAATTTGTATCAGATTTTATGACCGCACTTCGACTGGACCAGATGCAAGATACAATACGGTCACGGGCTCAAATTGGAGTTGGCCAGCATTTTCCTCAGGAATACCAGAAAATTTATATCTCAAAATAGCTTCTGGTAGTTCGCCAACAGGTTCAGACTGGAAATACGGCAGTACCTTTGAAGATCCAAGTAGTCCATTTCAATGTTCCCTAAGAGATCCTGCCAACTTGGTGACCAGTGGTTCCACTGGAGGAACAATCGTGAATGTTAGTGGACCCTACCAATATGATTCATGGGTTGACCTTAATGCAACTCCCAACACGCACTGGGAATTTGATTCATGGTCTGGAGGAGTGGAATTCCCCAACGCAATGAACACCAGAGTTCAAATGACGAGCGATAAAAATGTGACTGCCACATTTCGTGAGCATAATTACACATTATCTATTTCTTACACCGGAAAGGGAAGCGTGACTGGTGCAGGTCCTTACACATTCAACACTCCAGTTACAATCTCCGCCACGCCAAGCGCCGGATATTACTTCAGCCATTGGAACGGATACGGTCCGGATAACAACAATTCCACCACGACCTTTAATATTGAAGGGGATCATTCACTGACTGCAGTTTTTAGCCCCTTTCAGCATACGATCAATGTCACTTCCTCCGATGGTGGTAGTGCCGCAGTCGGACCCGGGCCCCATCTTTATGATGGAAACTACACCATTACCGCGGTTCCAGATTCGGGCTACCAATTTCAATCATGGACGAGCAGCAGTAATTCTTTAAATATTTTATCCTCCAACAGCACCGCTGCTTCCTCCTTTATACTTGATGGTAACTCCTCCTTCCATGCAAATTTCATGATCAAAGATTACTTTCTCACTGTGACAATGGGAGAAGGGGGAGCCGGGGTTTCCCCGCCAAGTGCGTCCTACTCACACTTTTCGATTGTTCCCGTCGAGGCTAATGCGAGCACCGGCTATGCTTTCAATCGTTGGGATGACCCATCCGGAATCCTTAATTCTCCCTTATCACCCTCCACAGACGCGAACATGTCCATTGCCAACGGCAATGCTGCGATTAATGCTCAGTTCAGCAAAAAGACTTACGATGTAAATGTGACTGAAGGCAGCGGCGGGAATGTTATTCTTGCCAGTGGTCCCTATGAACATTTCGGCGTATATGACTTAGTCGCCAATCCGCATGCAAACTATCTTTTTTCTCATTGGTCCGGCGATTCAAATTCAACCTCCTCTCTGATGCTCGGCACTACCAGTGCCACCAACAAGATTGTTGTCAGTGGCCCAATTGTGCTCACGGCAAATTTTATTGTGAATCCGACCACCCTGACTTACACGGTTGATCTTAATTCAAGTGTCGGAGGAACGGCACAATTAGCCTTAGGGTCAAATCCCTTTAGCTACGATTCAAATGTGACTATACAAGCAACACCTGGAACGGGTTACAATTTCTTACATTGGACCAGTTTTACAAACTCACTTAGCTTTTTATCCTCCTCCACCTCATTGATTCCTTACCTGTCGGTCACCCAGAACCTTGCTTTTACAGCCCACTTCGAAGAAAATAAATATGCCCTAAATGTTTCCAATTCTTTGGGTGGAGCATCAGTCTCTCCATTAGGAACAACACTACATAGTCATTTTTCCACTACTCCAGTTTCTGCTTCTCCAAACTATGGATATAAATTTAAAAATTGGGATGACCCCGACGGACTTTTAGCTAATGCTCTTGATGCCAACACCTCCGCTGTTTTTGCAAATGTGGGAAAAGATTCAAATATTACCGCTATTTTTGAACCGAAAAGTTACAATGTGGAGCTAAATCAGACAGTTGGGGGCTCGATCACACTGGAATCTGCACCCTCAGGTCCCTGGTATCACTTCCAGGACTATAACATTTCCGCGGTTCCTGCACCCGGTTACCGATTTGTGAATTGGTTGGGAGATCAGGCGGGATTAACCGCTCTGTCCAAATCAGCACTCGAAGCAAATAATACCCTTAGTTTAATTGAACCGATTTCACTATCCGCAAATTTTGAAATAGTCAGCTACACGGTACAAGTGGATCCTTCAGCGGGTGGAACCGTCTCCGGGGGAGGAAGTTTTACTGTTCTTAACAATCCAAGTATTTCTGCGACTCCATTAACAGGGTGGGATTTCTCTGGATGGGTCGGAGACACCCACGCTCTTGTATCCACCCTGGCCAACCCGGCAATCGTTAATCTGAGCAGCTTTCCGCAAAATCTAAATTATATTGCTTCATTTAATCGCCAAACATTTACGGTGGAAGTAAACATCCAAGGCAATGGAAAGGTAAACGATTCCAACACCTCATTTTCCTCCACCCATCCTTTTCAGCATTCCCTGAATTTAATTCCCACTCCCAATGAAGGTTGGGCCTTTATCAATTGGTTGGGTGTTCCGGACAGCCAAAAGAATGATAATCCGTTAATCCTCTCCGTTACAGAGAATCTCAATCCGACCGCTGTTTTCACCAAAAATTCTTACACTGTGAGTATACAAAATGCTTCCTTCGGACTTGGCAGTGGAGGCGGGACATACCTGTTCGACAGCAATGTAACGTTGGAGGCGGTTCCCAACAAAGGCTATTCTTTTTCCCATTGGGAAGGGAACACGAGTGTGTTGTCCGACCCGACCATGGCTAAGATTACCTTGAAAATGCCGGGCACTAACCTATCCCTCACCCCAAGTTTCTCGGCATTGCAGAATGTTATTACCACTCAGTCGCAGGGAAGCGGTTCAATCACCGGTGGAGGAACTTTTTTAACGGGTACAAATGTCACATTAACTGCCAGTCCAGACAGTCCTGATTCGAATTCCCTTAATGGCTATCAATTATCTTACTGGCAATGGACTACTCCGGAGGGTGTTTCCGGCACAAGTTCGGAAAATCCACTCACCCTGCTAGTCGATTCAAATTTATCTGTTCAGGGATTCTTTTCAGCCATCCCCTACTCCATGCATAATTTAACGGTGAACAAAACTGCGGATGGTGGGCACATTTTTGACGATCCGGGCAAAGCGACTTGGAATGCTGCGAATCAATCAACTTACAAGACTTTAATTGCCACGATCAAAGACGGATGGAAATTTTCATCCTGGACTGAAAATAATGGTTCTTTGACAATAAGCAATCCATTGGAAACCTCATCGGAATTTATTCTCGCCACTGACTCAATAGTAAACGCCAATTTTGCCAAGTCCCCGTTCAAGGTTCAGTTATCAGCCAATAGCGGCGGAGGTGTATCCTTCAGCGAAAGATCCTTTGAGCATGGAGAAACCGTATCTATTTCTGCTACTCCTAATTCAGACATGGATTTTGCAAGTTGGGAAATCCAGCGGTCCATTGAGTACGAATTAACGGTGAGTGCTTCAGGCGTTTCCGCCAATCAAAATGTGTACTATTTGAACGGACAGGAAAGACCGGCTCTCTCCTTCTACCGTGGATTCTCCTACATATTTAAATTTCCATCTGGTGGAGAAAATGACTTTTACCTTTCCACCTCCCCCATATCCACCTCGGATGCCAATGGGGATTTATCTAGTTCACTTTCCAAATCCAGTCCTGCCATTTCCACTCTGTCTTTCCAAATTCCGGACAACTGTCCATCTGTGCTTTATTATCACTCAAAGTCCAATAGAGGTATGGGTGGCTCCATCAAGATATACGATTTTTCCGAAAATCAAGTGATTGCTGATCGTTCACTTTCGACAAATTCGTTCGTGGCAAGGGCGGATATCTCGCTCAAAGCCTCTTTTATTAAAAAGCAGTATAGCGTTAATTTTAGTTCTTCCACAGGAGGAAACCTATCCAAAACCTTAAATGGCGTTTTCGAAGTTGGCTCGCTAATTGAGATAAGTGCGATTCCAAATGCCCACTACAATTTTGTTGAATGGCAGGGAGTAGAGACCTCAGTATCGAAAAATAAAGACCTTACCCTAAATCTTAGTAAAGCCCTGAATGTGAATGCTATATTTGCTCCGATTAATTATAATTTTTCTACGACCACAAATTTAGAACAGAATAATTCAATACTGGTGTCCAGGGCGGCACCATACAATTTCGGTCAGATAGTTAGTGTGGAAGCATTGCCGGTTGAACACTATCAATTTTCTTCTTGGTCCGGTGCAAGCCAATCCACTTCATCAAAGATAGATGTTACCATAAATGGGAATACCAATCTGCAAGCAAACTATTCAAAATCGATCTACAACATTAGCGTCTCTCCAATAATACAAAATTATATTGGTCAGTCTACCGAAGTATTTAATGAAAGCTTTGGTTCCATCACCAAAGGTGAATCATCCACATTTAACACCGTGCTCTCACTGATTGCCTCTCCCTCTGAACGATTCGAATTTTTACACTGGAAAAATTCCCAGGGAGATATTCTCTCCACTCTGCCAAGCCTCTCCCATACAGTTCAAAAAAGTGAAATGATTTATGGTGTGATCAAAGAAAAGTCTTCACTCGCCTCCATATCAATCAGCCCACAGAATTCCGGAGAAATATTATTAAACGGAAATACCCATAACTTTACTTCTGTTAATTCTTTACCCTACGGAATACCTCAGGAATTTACTCCCAAACCTCGCAGTGGTTATACTTTTGTTCATTGGGAAGTGAACAACGAGATTTCCAAGGAAACTCTTATTAACTACAGTGGTATCGGAACACTTGTTTTGACTGCCGTATATGAACCACTTCCCTACCCTCTCAATATTGTAGTTTATCCGGAGGGAAGCGGAATGGTTGTGACTCAAAACTCAAGTTTATCCTTCCTCACTGACAGCCAAGTGAGCTTAAGTGCAATTCCCAATGCAGGATACAAGTTTTCTTATTGGAATGGTAATGTTAACAATGTAAACGATCCTCAAACCTCAGTCACTATGAGGGAAGGACTGACAATATATGCTTATTTTTCCGAGTCTACCGTCAATGCACAAGCCTCGATAAAAACTCTAGCGATCAACGGAGAGCTGTCCAATTCCACAGATGGTGGATATGTAAACATTGCCAATAGCTACAGAATGGGAACGCAACCAACCGTAAGTGCTTTTCCATATGAAGGATTTACATTTATGCATTGGGAAGATGCTGAGGGAAATATTTTTTCAACTTCCCGAATTGCAACCGTGCCTAAACTGACCAAAGACCTCAATATACGGGCTGTTTTCAAGGTGCGCTCTTACAATGTTGATTTCTTTGTCTCTCCACTTGCCGGTGGTCATTTATTCATTCAGGGAACTAAGGTGGTGGGCAGTCACACTTTTCAAGTAGCCCATGGAGAATATCTTTTGATTACTGCAGTGGCCAACCCAAGATATACTTTCAAGGAGTGGGATGCTGAATTTGGAATTATTGATCTGCCCAAAGTCAGTTCAGCGTCGGTTAAAATTATTTCTGAATCTAAAATTACCGCAAATTTTGAAGCTACTGAAAAAGTGCTGCTTAGCTTACAGTCAAATCCAGCAAATGCGGGTTGGTTTTTTGGACAAGGAAGTCACGCCCCTAATCAGTCCCACCCTCTTTTTGCTAAGGCTAGACAAGGCTATGAATTTGTCAGATGGGAAGGTTCGGATTCAATTCAAAATTCGACCAATCCATCGACAAATTTTAATCTTATAGAAGATATTACTATAACTGCAGTATTTAAAATCGTTCAATCTCAGATACCGGATGAAACTTTTGTCCCTCCGGGTATTCACATGTTGAATTTAACGGTTAACGATTCCACTGCGGGAGTTGTTATTGGGTCCGGGGTTTTCGGAACTGGATGGGTCGATATTTCCTGTGAAGCAAAGGATGGGTTCATCTTCCGAAGGTGGGAGGGGGAAGGCGTGGAAGATCCTTATTCCTCGCAAACAAAAGTATTCCTCGCAAAGGATGAAAAAATTACTGCTTATTTTGACAAAATTTCCAATACGATCACACCAATCTCAATAATTCCTAATTCCGTTAACCTTGGGGCAGGATGGCTATCCAGCAACTGGTTTGGTTCTTATTGGAGGAAAAGTGACGACCATTGGGTTTTACATTCAAAATTGAATTGGATCTACCTCATTCCCTACTCGAATGATTCAATCTGGTTATGGTCGGATAAAGTCAAAGATTGGTTGTGGACAAGCAAATCTGTTTTTCCTTATTTCTTAAAAGGTGCAAATTCAAAGTGGATTTGGTTCGACAATGACAAATCTACACCCACCCGGCAATTATTTTTCGAATACTATGACGCCGATGGTAACGGTACATGGCATATTTACCAGTAAGTCTGTACCTTTTCATTTGTTCTTTATCTCTAAGCTCGACTGGAAAATAATCCCTGTCCATTAAGTTTGATATAATCTGAATACCGCTTAATAGACTTAAGCTAATAAAATTACATGATTTTGTTTGATTGCTTTTAAGTATATCTAGACGAAGCAATTAACAATTTTATCCGTGTCCACATCAAAAAAAGGCAATAGTTAAGCTTCTAGAACTTCAAGTATTAAGTAGTTGGACACGGATAAGTAATAACTATTTGCGAAAAGAAGACGCAATTTAAGAAATGACTTTCCAGTCTACCCTGGAAAAAAGTATGTAACTCCGTTTTACTGAAAAGGATTTGATCCTTTGATGTAAGTCAATGCACCACTAGGGTTTTTACGCAAAATAATCATTCCCTCCGTTGCACCTAAAGTCGCATTATCTTCAACGCTAGCACCTGCATTTTCCAATCTCCACCCACCACCAGTAATGATAGCCTGCGGGGCGGATGTGTAACCGGATCCACCACTAACCACGGTAACTTTGGGGTTGTCGGCGTTAAAGAAAGTTCCGTGTGCACCAGTACCACCTCCACCTAAAAAGTAAACTTTCGCTTTTTTACTGCTATTAGTTGAATATCCTGCTCCAACATTACCAGTTGACCAAGACTTCGCTCCTTTTGAACTGTCGAAATTAACATCTCTTTGCTTGCGGACTACAATTTTGTTGGCGGCATGTTTTCGAATGATTTTATAGGTTCCGATCAAACCTGAAAAAATATTGATTCCTCCCCCCGCTGTAACTTCGGTGCCGTTTATATCGAGTTCTTTATCACCATTATCATTAAGCTTTTTCCCGAAAACACCTTTAAATGTAACATCAAAACCGGCCAAGGGTGCATTGCTTGCACTTAATGTGATGAGAGTATGATCACTCACATTGTGATCCACAATACTTCCAGAGGCATTACAGCTTTGCAGATTTGTAATCGTTCCACTTGCAAGAGAAACATCATTTGCGGTTAAGGCTCCGCTTCCACCTGAGCCGGCTTTTGCAGTTGCAGTGGCAACGGCGGTAACGCCATCATTATATCCAGATTGATACCAATAACGAGACCACGCGGACGCACCGTTCGCTCTCAGAAAATAGAGTTGGTCTGCTTGTGCATCATCTTCATTTGATCCAGGACGAAAATCATTCGCTCCGGTACCAATATATTGGGTTGGGATAATTTCAGCTAAAAGTAAATCACCACCGTAAGGATTGTTCATTACAACTTGTTTGTTAACTGCAGGTAAACGAAGTTTTTGTGAGGAACCGCTAGCTGAACCTTCGAAAGATAGAGTAACATTTGAATTCGTTCTTCTCCCAACGATAAATCCTTCATCGGGATAAACTACAAAATCATTTGCTAACCCATTGTAAGGGTTGTATCTGTTGTACCAGCCAACCCCATAAGAACCAACGGCAGGGGTGAGAAAAAAGTATGGCTCAAAAAATTGACTAGCATCACTCCATAGATAGACATAATCAGCAGTATCAGGTTTACCAGATGTAAGTGGATTGGATGCAACCGTTGTACCAAAGGCTGAACCCAAAGTTGTCGCAGGGATAATCTCCACTGAAAAGTCATCCTGCAAAACATTATCAAGAGTTTCACCAGCAGCGAGATTTGTAATGTCCAAAGTAAGTCTTGTTGCGTTGTTGTCAGTAATTAGAAAAACTCTTCCCTCATCATCATCTCCCGACTCAGTAAGTTTTAAGAAATGAGGACCACCAACTATTGAAACAGATGGAGCTGCATCATAGCCGGAGCCTGAAGTTGAAACAGTGCTTCCTGCCGAATCCTTAAGTGTGACAGAAGCAATCCCGCCACTACCGTTTAGCGTGCAAACTGCGAAAGCTTGATCATCTCCAGTAGTTGGAAAATCAATCACAATTTCTGGGGCAGTTGAAAAACCAGAACCTGCGTAAGTTATTGTAATTGATCCAACTCCTGCTCCTGAGAGGGAAGCAGTAAGAATCGGAGACTTCACCGAAGAATTAAAAACCCCAGAGACAAAAGGGTTGACGGTTGTTTCACTCGCATCAGAGGAGCTTTCGAAAAAAACGGTTGTAGTTGTTGGTGTGCTCTCTATTTGACCACTGTAAATTGGATCGCTAGCGATTCCGGCACTTACCACCGCATAGGAGGGTGTAGTTGTCGAACCTGCCTGAATGACAGTTTCAAGAGAACCGGAGACTCCACCCACATTTTTTCCGGCACACATAAAAACAGGGATTAAAAAGGTAACAAGAACAATTGGTATGTGGGCTTTTTTCATAATCTGTAAAATTTGGGTAAGGACTGTAACAGTACTTAGCAGTAACTTGTTAAATATTACAATAAACTGAAATGTTTTTTCAAAAGAAATTTTGAAATTTAGAAGTTTTTTTCATGAATTGTCACAATTTAAATCATTTAGTACACAAAAACCCTAATTTGTAGTAAATTTTAATTTTCGAAATTATAAAGTAAATAAGATCCAATAATAAAACAAAGGAGATTGGGGAACCAAATTAGAACTGGACTAAACGAGGTCAAAGAGATTTCGACCAATAAAGTAAAAAAAGCGAAATACAAAATACAGAATAAGATACCGATCGCTAAATTGGCCATCGTTTCTTTTCTACTTTGCATAATGGACAATGGTAAAAGTACCAAGGAAAGAAACAACGAGGAGGTTCCCAAAGCAAAACTTTTATGAATCAGAATTTGTGCCTCTGCACCTTTGCTTTTGTCAGAACGAGCAAATTCTAAAAGCTTTGCAATCCCCAATCTCTTTAAATTGGAAGGATCAGAATTTTGAGCGAGATCAAAAATGAGTGGTTTGTTCCATTCCTCAAAAGAAACAAAGATACCATCTCCACCCTCATCTAAGCCAGTTTCTAAATCTACATTTTTTAATTGCAGTGAAAGTTTAGTGGTGTCCGGAGAAATTTCCACATTCGCAGTTTTACTGTTTATAATGCGGAGTAATTTCCCCTCTTCGCCAAAAAGCGAGATTCTCAAATTTTGCCATGAACTCTTGTCTATGGATCCGACTGAAAGTGAAACTTTATGAACCGGTTCCTTCGAAAAAGTGGCTAAGCTTTGTTTCGTAAAATCTGTCTCACCTCCCTGAAGATTAAACTCAATTTCTTTTTCAGTTTTCAAAAGCAAATTGATGTTAGACCATAGGATTAGGGATTTTTGCTGGTCGAATTGCGACCTGCTTTGAGGTGACCATTCCAAAAAAATGAACAGTGAAAACAAACTGACCAATAATGAAATTAAAAAGGTAGGAAACCCCCAGAAAAAAATCCCCTGTCCCAGGGAACGCAGGGCAAGGATTTCATTAGTGGATGACCACTTCCCATAGCTTAGTAAAAGAGCCAAGGTAAAACCGAAGGGTAATGCGAAGGATAACGCATAGGGAATCAGTAAAGCAGAAAGATGGAAAAATTTAATAGGAGATACAGACAATGCCTGCAGTAAATATTCGTCATGCTTGACCAAATTTCCATAAAGCAAAATACAAAGCAGAAAAAAAGTGATTAAAAAAGTCATCTTGGTCAGATGAATAAAATAATGATGCCTGATCGTGCCCATGATCATTACCTTCAAGAAAAACTTATTTTTTTAAGGTCATCGGGCGTATCCACTCCAACCGAACCAATATCAGTGATTCCTACCGATATTCGGAATCCGTTCTGCAATGCACGAAGTTGTTCGAGTTTTTCAATTTGCTCCAACTCCCCCACTTGCTCCGAAAGAAAGTTTTCCAAAAAATCTCTTTTGTATCCGTATAAGCCGATATGCTTAAAAGCATAATTTGACTTTGCTTGGGACCACTCATTTTTTTCGCGATCATAAGGAATTGGAGAACGCGAAAAATACATTGCAAATCCCTTTTGATCCATCACCACTTTTACCTGATTAGGATCATGAAAGTCTTTCTCTGATTGAAACTTCGAAGCAATGGTTGAAATAGATGCATCTGGTTTGGCGATTCCATCAACGAGCAAAAGAATGTGATCCCTTCTGACCCGGGGTTCGTCCGCCTGAATATTAATCACCGTCTCTCTCTTTAAAAAACGGTTTGCAAATGCAATTCGATCTGTACCCGAAGCTAAATCGGGATCGGTTACAATTGTTTGATACCCCGCATTTCCCAGCACATCCCCAAGCTCATCTCCATCGACTGCAAAATATAAGTCAAATTCCGGGGCTTGCTCTTTTATTCGTTCAGCAGTACGTAAAATAAGTGGTTTGCCACCCGCATCCGCCAAAAGCTTTCTGGGAAACCGAACGGAAGCGAGCCGGGCGGGAACAATTATGACTGGAGATGATTTCGAATCCATAATGGATAATTGATTTGGAATAACTTCTTGGGTTGTCGCAAGCAAAACCTGACGATAGTATAAGAACTAAAAGAATTTTATATGATAAAGCCAACAGATTCAACGACCCCAAATTTAACTACTATTGACCGTTTTTCCTTACCCGATTCAAGAGGTCGGTTTGGTCCCTACGGTGGATCTTATGTTCCAGAAACCCTCTCTCATCCACTAAGCGAGCTCAACCAAGCATACCTCGCTGTCAAAAAAGATTCGACTTTTCGGGACGAACTTAACTTTTTACTGCGGACTTTTGCGGGAAGACCCACCGAGCTCTACTATGCAGAGCGATTAAGTGAAGAAATTGGCGGTGCCAAGATTTATTTAAAAAGGGAAGACTTGTTGCACACCGGAGCCCATAAAATAAATAACGCTCTTGGTCAGGCTCTCCTTGCCAAGAGAATGGGGAAGACCCGAATCATTGCTGAAACCGGAGCAGGTCAGCACGGAATTGCCACCGCATCAGTGTGTGCCCACTTTGGATTCAAGTGTGTAATTTACATGGGGGCGGAGGACATGAGAAGGCAGGCACTCAATGTGTTTCGGATGAGATTAAGCGGTGCTGAAGTTCGAGGAGTAGAGTCAGGCAGTAAGACACTGAAAGAGGCAATCAATGAAGCAATGAGAGACTGGGTCACCAATGTGCACGATACTCATTATATCTTAGGTTCCGCACTTGGGGCACATCCCTACCCCGGCATGGTCAGGGATTTTCATCGAATTATTGGTGAGGAAACAAAAAAACAGTTTCTTGAAAATGAAGGAAAACTGCCGGATGAAATGATTGCCTGTGTGGGGGGCGGAAGTAATGCAATTGGATTTTTCTTTGATTTCCTCGAAGAAGAAAGTGTCCGACTGATCGGGGTTGAGGCCGGGGGAAGATCTCTTCAGGAAGGCGACCATGCCGCTCGATTTGAAGGGGGGAAACTGGGGGTTTTACAGGGATGCAAAACCTGGATTTTACAGAATCAAGACGGGCAAATTAATCAAACCCACTCGGTATCCGCCGGCCTTGATTATGCTGCAATCGGACCAGAACATGCCTTTTACCGTGATCGTAACCGGATACACTATGCACATGCAAATGACCACGATGCGTTAGAGGCTTTTCAAACACTGTCTTCGAAAGAGGGAATCCTTCCGGCTTTGGAAACCTCTCATGGACTGGCTTATGCCTTCAAAAGAGCAGGCGAATTACCCAAGGACAAAATAATTTGCGTAAATTTAAGCGGGCGGGGAGATAAAGATGCCATGGAAGTTGCTCGCGTGCTTAAGCAGGATGAAATGTTAGCTATGTCATCATGAATAGCATGACCGGATATGGCATGGCCATGTTCAGCCTAGACAAACAAACCGTAGAAATCGAAGTTAGTTCGGTAAACAAGAGACACCTTGAAGTAGTTGTATCTGTGCCCAAGGAATGGCAACGATTTGAGTACGATGCGACCAAAAAAATCAAATCATTTTTTGAAAGGGGAAGAATTCGGGTGTCAATCAATGTGGCTAAAAATTCTGAAAACGAAGTGGAATTGCTATTTGAAGATTCACTGATTGAAAAAGATCTCGCCACCTTGGAGCTTTTCCTCAGCAAAAAAAACCAATCATTCAAATTATCTCCTGAATTAATATTGCAACTTGCGGATTTAAGGAAAAACCAGACAAAGCTACCCGCTTTGGAAAAAGTGCAAAACAATCTTGAACAAACACTGTACAACGCTTGCCAAAAGATGCTTGAGATGAGAACGAATGAGGGCAATTCGATTAAGGATGACCTGAAAGCACGCATCAGTTGCCTCAGTCAATATATCCTCGAAATGGAAGAAAACGCGGAAGGGATGGCCGAGGAACACAGGGGTAAATTATTGGACAAGCTTGAAAAATCTGACCTGTCGATTGAACAGGATGATGAACGAATCCTCAAGGAGGTTGCCCTGTTTGCCGAGAAATCGGACACTTCAGAAGAAATTACCCGATTGCACAGTCACCTCGGTCAAATGAGTAAGACAATTGAGGATAAAGGGTGTATGGGTAGAAAGATTGAGTTTTTACTTCAAGAAATTTCGAGGGAATTGAATACTTTTTGCTCAAAATCAACCCGAACCTCCTGTACAAATATTGCCCTCAATGCTAGGACAGAAGTGGAAAAAATGCGCGAACAGTCCTTAAATATTGAATAATACAGATTTAGGAATCAGCGGATACCTTACTTTCTTCTAAGCTTTTTGCTTCCCTACTCTCTCGTATTCCAATCAACATATAACTTATTGCACCAATGAAAATTCCTGAGTCCGCGATATTAAACACTGGATAGTCATAATCTAACAAGGGAATAAAGACATCGATAAAATCAACGACTTCCGCTGGATTCCTAAATATTCGATCACATAAATTTCCCGCAATTCCACCGCATATCAATCCGAAAATAATTTGTAAGCCCGGCTTGTGAAGCTCGAGACTTTTTCGAAATATAAATATGCAAATCAACGCAATTCCCGCCAAAGCAGTCAAGACTTGCGGGTAATCAGAAAACATACTCCAAGCGGCTCCCGGATTGGTTACATAGGTGAATTCCAAAAAAGATTCATATCCTTCAATCCAATCAATCACAACAATCGGAAAATTTCTTAGTTGATCAGCATTTTCAACTGCCCAATTTTTTGTGGCTAAATCGAATCCCCAAATTAAGAGAAACAAAAGCCAAAACCTTAAATAATTCACTTAGCTTTAATCGTTAGAAAAACCAACGATTATTCGTCCTCTCCTAATTTAGATTCTGAGATGGTTGCAAAAATCCCTCCTCCATTGTCCCGGTCTTTTCGCTTCCTTCTTTCGTAAAGAGTCTGCCCTTCAAGTGAAAACCGGGTAAATGGAACGACTTTTAAGCGAGCTTTCTTAATCGGTTTGTTCGTCTCCTGGCAAATACCAAAGGTACCGTCAAATATTCGGTCAATTGCATCCTCAATTTCTTCAAGGGCCTCCTGTTCGGATGCAACCATTGACAACGCTACATCACGATTGAAAGTCTCCGTGCCCGAGTCGGAGGAATTAATTGATAATTCTCCAGATGATTCTCGGGCAGTGGCACCAAGAGTTTCACTTGAACGCTGGCCCAGGGCCCCTTTGAGAGATTGTCGTAAAGTCATCAGGTCGTTGTAATAGGAATTCCATTCTTTAGGAACATTCGCTTCATCCCGAATGGGACGGGTGGGACCGGTTGAGATCCCGAAGCCTAAAATATCATCAATCGAGGCAGTTTGGATTTTTTTAACTTTGGCGGATTTCGTTGCTTTCTTAGGTGCCGCCTTAGATGGGACAGACTTTTCTTTTTTCTCTCCTTTTTTTGTTTTTGAGGGAGTTTTTTCCGCTTTTCTTTTTTTGAGAATTGCCCTCACATCATCCAAACTAAATAAAGATGTCTCTTTTTTTTCTTCCAAGCCCGATGTCTTGGACTGGGTTTTTTTTACGATTTCCCGAACTTTAATCTCAACTTCGGAGTCTGCTTTGGGTTTACGCCCCCTTCGAGCGGGTTTGGAGGTATCCCCCCCAGCTGCCTTTACTTTTTTGGTGGCTCTGCTTGGATTGAGTTACTTTGGGGCTCTGCTTGGATTTTTTTTCCTTTTTCTCAGGAGTTGATAGCTTTTTGGGCCGACCTCGAGGTTTAGCTGCCTTTGCACTGACATCTGCCTTCGATGCTTTGGCTGGACTGGCTTTGGGGGATTGGGTCGTTTTCTTAGCGGTTGTTTTTTTAGTCATAGGGAAAGTATTGAGATCAAGATAATTTCTTAGGCCAACTTGGCAAGTACTTCAGCACATCGGGGCGAAACTTCCCCCCACGGTTCAACAGAAACAAGCTCAGGTACCCACCTCCAGCTTCTTGGACACCTATGTCCGGTTGCATGCCGAGCAATAACCTGAAGTTCTTCGTTATCGGCAACCTCAGTGATTGATACATTGGAAACAATGAATATCTCTGCAAGATCATCCTTTCTTGCCAGAAATTGTGGAAGAAGTGAGTGATTGGATGGAATTTTAATTTCAATCTCGGCCTCCAATGATTGCCCTATTTCCTTTCGGGAACGAAGGGTTTCAAGGGATTCATTAATCATTAATTCTTTAAAATCCAATATTGCCTGAGCATCTGAAATCTCATTCCCCACGCTCCACTCTTTTTGAAGCACGGGCCAATTTTGTAAGGCCAATGCATCATCGGATAGATCCTGTCCTGCTTTGTGGTAAGACCACGCTTCATCGGCGGTAAATGGGGCCATCGGGCCTAATATTCGAATCAGCGATTCAAAAATTAAATGTAAAGCCGTTTGAGTGGACCTTCTTTTAGGATCAGTGGAATGGAGTGTGTAAAGACGGTCTTTAATAATGTCATGGTAAGTGGAAGAAAGCACATTGGAGCAAAATCGGTTTATTGCCTGTACGCCTCCGTGGAACTCATACTTTTCGAACGCCTCGGTGACTTCTTTGATCAAGCTGTTGGTCTGCTCCAATGCCCAACGATCTATAATAGTCAACTCCTCAATTTTTACCGCGTCCTGATGGAAAGAGAAATCATGCAAATTACCCAATTGAAACTTAATTGAATTGCGCAAGGTTCTGTACGAACGAACAACTTGTCCCAGAATTTCATCTGACAAAGGAATATCTCTCCTGAAGTCCTCCGAGCAAACCCAAATTCTAAGCACATCCGCACCATATTTTTTAATGTATGAATCTGCAGTCTGTGGCTTTCCATCGCTCTTGGATATTTTCCGGCCATTTCCGTCCACCACAAATCCATGAGTGACCACTCTCCTGTAGGGTGCATTGCCAAAAGCAACCATACTGGTCCATAGTGAACTCTGGAACCATCCCCGGTGTTGATCACTTCCCTCGAGGTAAAGATCGGCAGGCCACTCAAGGTGGTTGTGGTGTTGCAGCACCGCTCGGTGACTGCAGCCTGAATCAATCCAAACATCAAGAGTATCGCTTCCTTTGGTCAATGATTTACCTTGCCATTCACTCGGAATCGGCAAGCCGTCGAGCAACTCGTTTTCGGATGAAGAAAACCACAGATTGGTTCCCGCATTCTCCACTTTATCCGCCAAGCCCAAAATAATCTTCTCGTCCAAAAGGGCTTCACCCTCTTCATCATAAAAAACTGGAATTGGCACACCCCAGGATCGCTGACGGGAAATACACCAATCCGGACGGGATTGTAGAAAACCATGTATTCGGTTTTTCCCCCAATCCGGCGTAAAGGCGACGGACTGCACTTCTTCCATGCATTTTTTTCGTAAGCCATCCTTGTCCAAAGATACAAACCATTGATCCATTGCCCTGAATACTACTGGCGTCTTACTGCGCCAACAATGCGGGTATTGATGATGGTGATCAAATAGGCCGAGAAGCCTGCCGGAATCACGGAGAATATCGAGAACTTCTATATTGGCCGGACATCCGCTGGGTTTTTCAAGCACGGACAAACCAATAAGCCGGGACGGAATTTGTCCGTCATCAACATAGCATCCACTGTCATCCAATGGGCAGTACACTTCCAGATTGTTGTCTAAACCAGTATGATAATCGTCCAAGCCATGCCCGGGGGCAATATGAACACATCCGGTCCCTGACTCAGTGGTGACATATTCAGCGGAAACAACCGGACTTTTTCGATCAATAAAAGGATGCTGTGCCTCCCATGAGGTCATTTCACTTCCGGATACTTTTTCTCCTATTTCAGTACCGTCCAGTCCGCAACTTGAAATGAACTCTTCCGCAAGTGCCTCTGCCACCCAATAGGATTCATCGGAACAAATAACTTCAACATAAGTTTCACGGGGGTGTACCGCGACCGCCAAATTAGCGGGCAATGTCCAAGGAGTGGTTGTCCATATGACAAGATTGGATTTTCTTTTTTGACTGAATTTTTCTCCAAGCAGAAGAAATGGAACATAAATCGATGGGCTAATATGATCCTGATATTCAATCTCAGCTTCTGCCAACGCAGTCCTGCAGGGTATTGACCAATAAACTGGCTTCTTGCTCCTGTATACTAACCCTTGTTTCACAAACTCGGCAAATGTGCGTAGGATCTCAGCCTCATAACTGCGGTTCATAGTCCGGTACTCACTTTCCCAATCAGCCAGGACTCCCAATCTTTTAAACTGTGCTCTTTGCGTCTCAATAAACCCTTCCGAGAACTCTTGGCACGCGTTCCGGAGGGAGAGAGCATCAAAATCCTGCTTTTTCTTTCTAAGGTCCTTACTCACTTTGTGCTCAATCGGTAAACCATGACAATCCCAACCCGGGACATAGGGCGTACGGAATCCACGGGCATTTTTATATCGAATGATTACATCTTTGAGCGTTTTATTCAATGCAGTGCCCACATGTACATCACCATTGGTAAAGGGTGGGCCGTCATGCAGAATAAAAGAGTCTTTTTCGGCATTCTTTTCCTGCATCCTTTGATAAATATTTTTCTCTTCCCAGTGAGACTGCCGGAGGGGTTCTCTCTCCACCGCGTTTGCACGCATTGGAAAATCAGTCTTCGGTAAATTCAAGGTATCCTTGAGTTTTTCTGCCTGGTTCATAATGAAATATCGGAAATAAAGGAGAAGGCACGTAAGATGAGATAATTTCTCCATATGTCAAGTATGGAAAGCACAATAGCGATTCTACTTGCCTTCTAAAAAGTTCAAATCACCCTCATAAATTTTAATTTATGTACCACTTCCTGACCACTCTTTGCGAATCCCTGCAGTCGGGCTCTCCCTCAATCTATATTGGAGTCCTCATTCTCTCCATGCTGGTTGGATTTTATTTGCTCACCAAGGGAGGAGACTTACTCAGTGATCATTGCTCAAATCTCGCCCAAGCAGTGGGTATTCCCAGCGTTGTGGTCGGTTTGACCGTGGTTTCAATTGCCACTTCAGCACCGGAACTCTTTACCTCTATTGCCGCAATAACAAGCGGAGCACATGGATTAATCCTGGGAAACATCATTGGGTCTAACATAGCAAATATTGGCCTCATTCTGGGGATTTCACTTTTAATTTCTCCGATTAACACCACGCGGGCTGTTCCCCAATCTCAAAGCATTGTTCTCCTTGTTCTCAGCTTGTCTTTTACCACCTACTTATTCTTTCACCCCTCTCACTCTCTAAGTGCATTCCCGGGAATGATTCTACTCTTTTTTATAGGGAGTTATTTATTTTTTCTGACCAAAAACGCCTTACAGAACCGCAGACTCAATAAAACGGAACCTGAAAAAAAGGATAAAGAGGAGTTACCCTCAACTTATCTTTCCTGCATCATGATTTTAATTGCGACTGTAGCACTTTGGGCGGGATCAGACACACTTGTATTTGGTGCAAAGAATTTAGCCACCCTGGCCGGTGTTCCCGAAGAACTAATCGGATTCACTTTAGTTGCAATCGGGACGAGTTTGCCAGAGTTGGCTGCATCGGTTTCTTTAACCAAAAAGAGTGAATTCGGTATGCTTTTAGGAAATATCGTTGGCTCCAATATTTTTAATATTGGATTAGTCGGTGGGGTCGCGGGTATTCTTGGCCCTATTTCAGCAAACACAGCCTACCCTTGGATTGACTATATTTCGCTACTTATCCTGACCGGAGTTCTAATTATTTGGCTGAAAGGAAAGCAATTGAACAAGAAGCATGGAATATTTTTACTATCATGCTATCTTGGAGCAATTCTGGCAACTTGGATGCTTAACAGTTAGCGGGATCAACCCACCCACTTACTTTTCAGTAAGAATAGAAAAGAAAATTAAACTTCTTCTCCAACTTGGAATCGAACGAACTTCTCTACGGTCAATTCCGCCCCAATCTCCTTGCCGGTGGATTCAAGCAACTGATTGATCGAATGATCGGGGTCTTTCACAAATGGTTGCTCTAAAAAACAGGAGTTGGAGAAATATTTATTCAATTTACCCTGAACAATCTTATCAATAGCCTGAGGGGGTTTTCCTTGCGCTTGGGCAGTGGCAATTTCTCGTTCTTTGGCTACCAATTCTTCAGGCACATCATCTCGGGATACACAAACTGGAGAAGTAGCCGCAATGTGCATGCATAAATCCTTGGCTAATGACTTAACCTTGTCTGCACTTCCAATTTCGCCTGTGCTTGTGCCCATCGCCAGAAGAACCGCGACTTTCCCACCGGTATGTACATAAGATTCAACCAATCCGGTGGAGTTTGGAGAAAGTGTGGTTGAACGAGAAATTCGAATGTTCTCGCCAATCTTAGCCACCTGTTCGGTTCTTTGTTCTTCTAAATCAACATCCGGATTTTCCAATAATTGACTGGCCACTTCGGAAGCAAACTTTACAAAGTCCTCGTTTTTGGCAACAAAATCAGTCTCGCAGTTCACTTCAACCAAGATCCCCTTAGACTGATCCGGACTGACACATTGTGCCACTATGCCCTCGCCCGCGTCACGGCCCGCTTTTTTGGCCGCCGTGGCCACCCCCTTTTTACGGAGTATTGAGACTGCTTCTTCAAGGTCGCCGTTACTCTCAACTAATGCACGTTTACAATCAATTAAACCGGCACCGGTTTTTTCGCGGAGGCTTAATACATCATCTTTGGAAATTGCTGACATGGGAAATCAATTTATTGGTTAAAATTCTAATTAAGGGTTACGATTTTTTGGGCTCTTCTTGAGTTGTTTCTTCTTTTTCTTCAGCAGGTTCTTCGGCTTTGGATTCTTCAACCTTAGCTGAAGGTTCTTCGGCTTCGGGTTTCGCTGCTTCCGGTTCCGGTTCAACCGCAACGGGCTTTGACTCAGCTACCACGGTAGGCTCCTCCACTTTTTTTACCTCGTCTGTTCTGGGTCGACGGTCATCAAAGTCTGTCTCCTCATATCCTTCGGGTAAAGTGATTTCCGGTTCGTCTTCCTGATCAATAAAATCGGGTTCGTGAGTAACCGGGGTGATATCTTTACGCCGCGTTGGCGCTTCCACCCGTTTGGATGCTCCGGATTGAATAGCCTCAAGAATAACATCCACAATGATGCGAATAGATTTTGTTGAATCATCATTGCCCGGAATCGGGAAATTAATAAGGGAAGGGTCAGAATTACTGTCAACCAATGCGATCACTGGTATTTTTAACCGGTTCGCTTCTGCGATTGCAATCGCCTCGTTGTGCGAATCAATAACAAATAAAGCACCAGGGATACCCTGCAAATTTAACATCCCCTCGAAATTGCGTTTCATCCGACTCATTTGTCTTTTGATGGCAGCGCCTTCTTTACCCGGAAGTTTATCCAAACTACCATCGTCTTCCATCTTGAGAAACTTTTTGTACTTTGCGAGGCTGGTAGCCACCGTCTCATGGTTGGTCAGGCAGCCTCCCATCCAACGGTTCACACAGAAAGGCATGCTTGTGGCAGCGGCCAATTCACGGATTGGCTCCTGTGCCTGCCTTTTCGTACCTACGAGTAAAATTTGTTTGCCCTTGGAAATGACCTCTTCCACCGCAACCGATGCTTTTTCAAGTAAGTCGTAGGTTTTTTCTAGATCAATAATTGAAATTCCATGACGATTGTCATACACATAAGGTTTGGATTTTGGATTCCACCTTTTAAGTTGATGTCCAAAATGGACTCCTGCATCTAAGAGATCTTTAACTGTAATGTTCATAGTGATTTTTCAAAGCCCTGTCGAACGGGACAGGGAGAAATAATTTTCTTTTTTGGGTTGATTGAGGCTATTTAAATTGGGAGCAGGGGCAGGATTTGAACCTGCGACCTTCAGGTTATGAGCCTGACGAGCTACCAGACTGCTCCACCCTGCTATATTTAAAAGATTTAAAGTACACGAAATATAATGTGAAGCAATCCAAAAATTTGGATTATTAAAATTTTAAATCATTGAGATTAAAGTATCCATAACTTAGGAATAGATGTAACAATGATAAGCACAGAAGATATTGTAAAGTTTTGTAATCAAAGAACCAATCTCTCAGAAATTAAAGACTTCCCCGGTGCTTTAAATGGCTTGCAAATACAGAACTCAGGTAGTGTTTCCAGAATAGGCGCATCCGTCGATGCCGGATTAGTTCCTTTTCAAAATGCAATTTCAAAAAAGATCGATTTTATTATTACCCATCATGGCTTGTTTTGGACACCTCCTATTCCATTAACAGGACCAGCTTATGAAAAGATTAAATTATGCATCGATCATAATCTGGCGGTTTACGGCTCTCATCTGCCCCTTGATTGCCATCCGGAAATTGGGAATAATGCAATCCTCGCTCAAAAACTTGAATTACTTCCTATTGAGACCTTTTTACCCTATGAAGGAGTCGATATTGGATTAATTACCGAAAATAATCACTCCAGAAAAGACCTGGCGAATCGGCTCAATTCTCATTTCCCTAAGGGAATCCATTCAATGGAGTTCGGGTCAGATACTCCCTCTAAAATTGCCATTCTAACTGGTTCCGGACAAGGTGCAGTCGATAAAATTCTCGATGCCGGTGCCGACACCCTCATCACTGGCGAACTCAAACAGCATCACTTCAACCTCGCTCAGGAATTAAAACTCAATCTCTACGCCTGCGGACATTATGTGACCGAAACCTTTGGGGTGGATGCACTTGCCCAGGAAGTTGCAGAAAAGTTCGACCTTCCCTACGAATTTATTCCCACCGAATGTACACTCTAACTCAGTCGTTGCGATCTATTCATAAATTTGTCATTCTTGCCAAATGAAAAAGATCGGACTTTTAAACGGCCCCAATCTCGACCGTCTTGGCAAACGGGAACCCGATGTTTATGGCTCGGTTACGCTTGCACAAATCGAAGAGAAAATAAAAAGCAAAGCGTCCACCTGCGACTGCGAGGTAGACTCCTTTCAGTCCAATCACGAAGGTGCTCTTATCGATAAGATTCATGAATGGGGAGACGCCGGCTTTTCAGGTCTCATTTTAAACCCCGGTGGATTAACTCACACCAGTGTGGCCCTACGGGATGCCGTGGTTGCCTCGGGTCTAAAAACAGTCGAGGTTCACCTTTCCAATATCCATGCACGGGAGGATTTCAGACACAAATCCCTCATTTCCGGTATTGTGGCAGCGGTCGTAGCCGGAATGAGCCATCATGGCTATATGTCCGCCCTAAGATTTCTCAGCGAAGAAGCGTAACTTGGAAAAATTGCAGGGTATTTTTAATTCCCCAAAGTGATCCATCTCTGAGAGGAATAATCATACATCCGTATTGGATTAGCGGATTGCTCGCTAAAAAACATCCACGATCCTGATTGTCCACCTGTGCCCGACTTGAAAATGTAGGGATACGAGTTCGAATTGGTCCACATCCAACCCATTCCGGATTGATAGTACCAGTCATGCGTATAGGGAGTAGTTCTGGATGCATTCAGTTCATTCGAACCGGGAGTGTAGAAATATTGTTTCGTTGTCTGAATAATGAGAGAGTCATCCACCGTTGGATTTAACCCGGCATCCACCTCAACCTTGTCGGGTAAGCCGTCATTATCAGAATCGCTTTTTGTAATTGAAGTGCCGTACAGGATTTCCTGGGCATCCGTTAGCCCGTCTCCATCGGTATCTGTCCCACTATCAAAATCATTATCCACTGGTATTCCGCTTGCCGACATACCCGATCTCAAAATTTGAATCGGAGTGTCATGATCCACATTTTCTTCAAAGCGCGGATCGTCTGTGCCAAAAGTCCCCTGCCCTAGTTGGCCACTTATATTCCATCCCATTCCCCAAAGAGAACCATCCGTTTTAACAAAAATTGAACTGCTTAATCCCGCACTTATTTGAGCAACTCCGGAAGATAAAATCTGAACTGGCACATTTTCTAAGGCGTAGGGCGATCCAGTCTCGTCCAATTCAGAATAAGTTGATTCGTTCTTATTGATTCCCAATTCACCTTTCCAATTATCTCCCATGCCCCAAAACGACCCATCATCTTTGACTAGCAGGCTATGCTCGAATCCTCCGCTTATTAAAGCAATATTATCAACAGACAAAATTTTCATTGGTTGATTATAAGGTACAAAGTTTGGAATATTTCTTTTGTCCTGGCCGTTTCCAAGTTGGCCATAATTATTTTGCCCAGCAACCCAAAGTGACCCATCCCATTTTAATATTAATAAATGTCCATTTCCAGCGGAGATAGATTTAACACCATTATTCATGATTACAGAGCTATTCTGTATGTTGTTAGCATCTAAGTAAATGTAAGTAACTGTCCCATTACTATCTAGAGCAAATGCCTCGGTGAAATTATACATATAATTAATAAGCTCAACTTGAACCACCCCAGAAGGTAAAATCATCTTAGGTAAAAGATCATTTCCACCCATCTTCCAGAGTGATCCATTCTCTTTGACAAACCATGTTTCGAAATCTGAAACCGCAATATTCACGACTTCTGCATTAACAATTCGAACTGGGCTTGCCTCTAATGCTTCTCTCGTGCCATCAGCATCTTGGTCACGATAATCATTTTCCGCTTTACCATTCCCTAGTGCCCCGTTGTAATTATAACCCATTCCCCATAAAGAACCGTCCTGTTTAAGAAAAATAGTGTGATATTTCCCCGCAACCACTGATTTCACTCCTGATCTTTCAATTTGAAAGGGCGTTGCATGATCCACATTTGAATCGTAAAGGGAATATCCTTTATTGGGAATGTAATCTGAAGTTACTCCGGATTTCCCAGTCCCTAATGCACCGTCGACATTATCCCCCATTCCCCACAGGGAACCGTCTTCCTTAACGAAAAAAGTCTGCAACCCATTGTTCGAAATCGTTCCGTTATACATCGGCTTCATCTTTATGAGCTCCTCGGAGTATAACTCCTCGGAAAGTCGTCGCTGTGTCCAGTCAGGAAGTATTCCTCCCATAGTGGGATCTGCAAATCGATCGGTGGAGAAATCGTTCCCGTTATTCGAAGGCAGGAGATTGGCGAGATCAAGTTTCCCTTGGAATAACTGACTGAAATCAAAGTTTTCTTTTTCCGCAACCAAATCATCGTCTTCGCTCTGTACCACCGTATCATAATAATGAATTTCCCAGAACTTCGAGTTGGAACTCCAGCTGTTCGATCCCTCTAAAACTCCTACGGTGTAAGTTTGGTTGGCGGGCAGGGACAGTATTTCCTTCGACTCGTTTGCCCCTGACAAAGTACCATTATAAATGATCCTTGAATTGGAATCACGAATGATCAACTCCGCACCCTCCCAGCCCCAGTAATAGGAAATTAATTTGATACTCAAATCCCGACTTGTTTCCCCGTTTTTCGATTGTACCGTAAAACTGGTTCCCGAGAAAGGTACTCCCCCCGAGGCCAACAACGCGTTTAATCCCCAGTCATCATCTTTAAGCTCATAAGTCCCATTGATTGCTTTGCTTAATTCGTCGAGTGCATCACGAAATTCCCTTTCCTCATCCAGATCCTGAGAGGAAAGAACAAATAATCGGTCCGGGCTTGGCTGGCCGTTTACCATCGATGTATTCAGTCTGCTGCTTTCTCGCAGGAGCGGGGATGCTTGTCCGTAATAAGAAATCACATTATCCAAGAAATTCTTGGCTTTGACTAATTGTCCCGCATCACGGATACCACCAAAACTAGAATTATGCGCCCGCAAGCTTTCCGCAGTGATTTCAATTGCTGGATCAGGATTTTCATCCAAATCATCCAAGTACCCGGCATTGGCACTCCAGTCGTATGCAGACTGCATGGAAGCCAAAGTGGAAAGAAGATTAACAATGGATCGCAAAACCAGCACATCCGCATAATCAACTGTGACCTCATCTTCAGTGCCCGTCAAATCCTGGGACAGTTTGATCACACTGCCACTCGGTATCTTGGCAAAATGAGCATCCACTTGCTCGAGAGATGGGATAATGGAATTTTGCATAAGCTCAGCCAACTTGCTTGCGTTCAAGTCGCGGTTCAATGTGTGGGAATAGTTATCCAGCATAGACAATTCTGAAAGAGTAAATTGCCGGATTGATGGTTCTACCCCCACCGCAACTGCAAATTCTTTCAGACTATGCACCTCTGTGGATTCCACGATCTGCAAGAGGGCATGGATTCCTTTGAGCAGGTTGGACTGCGGATCGTTACCATTCTGAACACGAAGAATTTCAGCACTGAGATTTTGAAAAGATTTGGGCATCTGAGGCTCCACTTCCACTGCTTCGGAATAGTACCACCATCCCATATTTGAACGATTGGTCTGAATAAGAGTGCGAAAATTAGACAGAGTTGCCTGAATTCCGGAATCACTCAAATCAAGATAGTTGCCTACTAGATACAACTCTGTAAGTTGTGGGTAATTTCCCAGAAAACTAAGATTCGTCAATTGATTGTCATCTAGGTCAAGACCACGAAGTCTACTCATTCCAGCAACACCAGAAAGGTCGGCGTTTCTTGAACCATTGATCGCTAGATATTCCAGCTGATCCTTTAAACTCCAAATCGGGGAAAAGTCAGTAATTTTTGAAGCGTCCCAAATGTAAAAGGAGTTAAGCATCGGAAAGTGCTGTAAATCGGTAAGCGAACTAACGGCAGGGTAGTCAGAATCGAAACTTAGATAGCTCAATGACGCAAAGTCCGCTGACTTGAAAATATAGTCCCTCCCCGTGTAATTAGGCATCCAATACCAACCCTTTTCGATTTTACTGCGTAGCTGTGCTTCAAATTGAGGATCAGCAAATTGGATATTAGTTTGTGCTTCAGTGTGGCAGAGCACTTAGAATCAGGGCAAAAAAAAGAAAAAAAGAATCTATGGAGTAATTTCTCATCGTTTTTCAAGTTTTAGTTGAAAGATTTCGTTTTTATGAATGTGGCCAAAAGAAATTTTCTCTTTAATTCCATCAAGAGTCAGCATAAGCGAATTAGATACAGTGATCTACTTCAAGACTAAGATTAATTACAGATATTTTATTTCCCTATCTGACAAAATTCCACATTTTCCCAAATTCGTAAGTTTCCCCCTGGAATAAACTTTCCTTTGTTTCCAGTAATCTTAAGTTGATCACCATTTTTCTGAGTTATGACTAATTGAATATTTTCAGCCACTGCATAACGAATTCCTCTTGTCGAGGCAACCTTGGTAAACAGTTCTAGAATCTCACCCTTATTTGTCCAATTTGTGTCCAATTCAATGCGAAGATCTTTAACTTTAAGAAATGAAAGTCCAAACTGCAAAAAACCGACTTTGGGCCTTTCAACGGCCACATCTCGGTAACCAATGTGCAAGTACTGATTCCCAGAAGTCCCGTCATAAAAAGCGGTTCGCAATCCCGAAAAATCAGTAAGGGATGCAGGTCTGGTATTCGCACTCAGATAAAAATTGAAACTGAGAGCTATTGGCAGGAATTTAAAAATATACTTAATAAAATGATACATTATGTTAATATTGTTCATTTAATTGCTATTTAGGGCATAATTTCAATCTTTTATTTTGAAATTATAGAATTATTCTCACTCAGTAAACATCCTATACGATTAAATGAAATGATTAGAATTAATAAATACTAAATAAGTTCAATTGATTTTGAACTTATCAATATTTAAATAAAATCTAATTCGATCTCTTTTCGTGCTTTCTACCAAATGGAAGAACCTATTAACTCGTATCTAAAGTAATTGCCCAAAAAGTGAGCGACCAATTGGTTAATTTAAACATTAGCAACAAATCCTACTGCTCGATTTCACCGCACATCTCTTCAGGTTTGACCCATCGATCAAACTCTTCTCCGCTAAGGAAACCAAGTGCAATTGACTCTTCCCGCAAGGTCGTGCCATTCTCGTGGGCAGTTTTTGCAATCTTCGCGGCTTTTTCATACCCAATCTTAGTATTCAAAGCAGTTACTAGCATCAAGGAATTATCCAGATTCTTTTTCAAATTCTGATAATTGGGTTCGATTCCAGATATGCAATTTTTTTCAAAAGAAGAACATCCGTCACCGAGCAACCTTGCCGATTGAAGAAAATTAGCTGCCATCACTGGTTTAAAAACATTCAGTTCATAATGCCCCTGTAAACCACCCACTGAAATGGCCACATCATTCCCCAAAACCTGTGCACAAATCATGGTCAGTGCTTCACACTGGGTGGGGTTTACTTTTCCAGGCATAATGGAGGAACCCGGTTCATTCGAAGGGATAATTATTTCACCAATTCCACTTCTTGGTCCGGATGCCAGTAACCGAATATCGTTTGCGATTTTATTCAGTGACACGGCTAATTGCTTTAAAGCTCCGTGCGATTCAACCACGGCATCATGGGCCGCCAAGGCCTCAAACTTGTTTTCTGCACTGACGAAAGGATAACCGGTAAAATCCGCAATTTTCTCCGCCACCAATTCAGAATATCCGGGAGGCGTATTGATTCCCGTACCCACAGCGGTTCCACCCAGTGCTAACTCGGACAAATGTGGTAGTGTATTTTTGATTGCTTTGAGGGCATGGTCAAGCTGAGAGACATAGCCAGAAAACTCTTGCCCTAAAGTGAGAGGTGTGGCGTCCATCAGGTGGGTTCGCCCAATCTTCACTACCTGCATGAATTCAGCTGACTTGGACTGCAGGCTATCTCTCAGTTCCTCAACCGCGGGGATAGTAATTTCGACTACCATTTTATAAGCAGCAATATGCATTCCCGTGGGAAATGTGTCATTTGAACTTTGTGATTTATTTGCATCGTCGTTCGGATGAAGAATCTTTTCTCTATCATCTAGACTGCCCCCATTTAATACATGCCCGCGATTGGCTATGACCTCATTCACATTCATGTTCGACTGTGTTCCACTACCGGTTTGCCAGGTAACCAGAGGAAACTGATCATCATGTTCCCCAGACAAGATTTCATCGCAAACTTTGGAAATCAGGTCTTTCTTCTCAACGGACAGCACTTCCAACAAATAATTTGCATGAGCCGCTGCTTTTTTCAGAAATGCAAACCCATAGATAACTTCTAGCGGCATGGTGCCAGAGGGTCCGATTTTGAAATTATTTCGGCTTCTCTCTGTTTGAGCACCCCAGTATTTATTACTGGGTACCTGAACATCGCCCATCGTATCTTGTTCAATTCTGAATTCTGTTGTCATAAATATTTAGTTGTTAAATTTCACTAGTACCAAAGTCTCTAATCCACACTAATAGCATAAGAAAGAAAAGGAATTTGAGGTAAACAAAAACGGGATGAATTGTAAATTCAAACCCTATTGATCGGGACTTTTCTTAGAATCCGAACTACCTGCATTTAATACTGCTGAAGGCAAAACTGAAACCTCAGATTGATTCTGGTCCGTGTCGGAAATTTCCTGTTGAGATGTATTGGAAGGTTTCGGTCGAGGTGATACCCGAATGGGTATAACCATTTCTTTTCCATCACGATTAATTAGAAATTCAACAAAGGTGCCAGGGCGGGCATAAAAGGTGGAATCCACGATGTCTCCCCTTTCGGAAATCTCAGTTTTCCCAATTTTGAGTAAGATATCACCGATTTTTAATTTGGGATTGGTACCAACGGACTTGATTTCAATATTAAAACCGTTCTGAGAATTTAATTTACGGGTTACAGTGATTCCAAACCAGCCATAATCAACTTTGCCCGATAGAATTAATCCATCACGAATTCGGGCACAGGCTTTTGCGGGTAGAATAAAAGAAGCACCTAAATCGGGGAGAGCAGCATGGGTGATCCCAACAAATTCACCATTTAAATCAAAAACAGGCCCCCCCACCTCTCCGGGTCCCAATGCCAGGGACGAACGGATCATTTTGGTAGGGAAAAGTGTCCGACCGAAATCTGATTCCTGACTTTGCATAAGTCCAATAGTAGGACCTATTTCAAACTCCAATGCACAAGTCAGTCCGAGCAAAAAAGCACCGACCTGTGTATCTGCCTGATTATTGGAAAAGGATACAAAATTAAACTTCGTAGGCTTCTCAATAGTTTTGAGCAGGGTAAGATTACATAATGGGTCAGATCCAAGGTTTTCGGTTAAAAAATATTCTTTATTGTGCTCGATCCATGTTCTATCTGCATTGGCTAAAAGTCCGGTTGTGAGTATATGACCATCTTTACTCACAAAAAAACCACTACCCATTTTTAACAGTCG
>JBJLCO010000043.1:355000-402173 GCA_045567635.1 Opitutales bacterium
TAGCCTTGGTAAGCCGTTACCTTACCAACAAGCTGATAGGCCGCGAGCCCATCCTAAAGCGCCATTACAAGCTTTAGCTACTTCTTCATGCGAAGAAGAGCCACATGCGGCATTAATCCATCTTTCGACAGGCTGTTCCGCACTTTAGGGCAGGTTGCTCACGTGTTACGCACCCGTTCGCCACTTTCCACAAATCCGAAGATTTGCTTTTCGTTCGACTTGCATGTCTTAACCATGCCGCCAGCGTTCACTCTGAGCCAGGATCAAACTCTCCAAAAGAGAGTTGTGCAAATGCATGCACAGGCTTGAGTCATTGCTGACTCGGTATTCAAAAAAATATGACTGGTGACCCGTTTATATAGATCACACAAAATAACTTTCAAAGAACAACCCCCGAAAATGAGGGAAAGAGTTCCAACAAATCGAAAGGTTGGTTGATCGTCAAGTAATTTCTTAAAATTTCAGAAAATAATTGTTAATTCTTCAAAATAACAAACTGACAAGCCTTAATATTCTGAAATTTACGGTAAGTTTCGACCGAATCTATATTTTTCATCATTTAAAATATTCGTGAACCAACCTACATTCGAATTTTCCTTTTCATATTTGTACCAGACAGAATCGAGATGAGAATAAAAATAAGGATATACGTACCGTGATGTCCATAACCACCCGTGATTGGGAAAGTAAAGCCAATTATCATAAGAGCCTTTTCCAATTGGATAAATCCAACCAAATTCAGAATGGAATATCCATTGACTTCCTGCCTGCCAATAATATCCAAACCATGAGAGGTAATACCAGTTTGGAAAATTTAAATAATTTTCTGAATCAACCCAAATTTCATCGTCATAGTCAGACCTGACAAATCGCAACCCCACATTGTGCTGGCTTTTGCTCGGGTATTCAACATGCCGGAATGCCGACCTTAATGGCTTACCGTGATCAAAAACTCCGTGATTATAAGCACCTCCCCTGTGAATTTTTCTTTTTCCGAAAAGAGGCATACCCGAAGTAACAAGCGTGGTTGCTTCATTTACACTTGGCCCAGTCGTATCTTGGGCTCTCGCTTTCACTTTCCCATACCAGCTCTCATCATACCAATCCCAGCACCACTCGCTAATGTTACCCACCATATCGTACAGACCATAGAAGTTAGCCGTATCTGGCTTGTCTGTGTTGGTACTTGATTGAATTGATTGGTTCCCATCGTAATATGCGACCGGAGAAGTACCCCCACTACCCAATTCAAATGGATCATTACTGTTTTTGTAATTTGCCATGGAAGGTTCGATTTCTTCTCCCCACGGATAATTATAGCCCGCAAATTTCCCTCGGGCTGCTTTTTCCCACTCGGCTTCTGTCGGTAAACGATATCCCGAAGCTTTCCAAGAGACATTACTAGCGTTTAAATCAAGTTCCCCACTCCGATAGACATTTTCTTTTAATATGTCGGAGAAATAGCAGGGCGACCGTCCTTCCATTTCAGATTTCGCGTTACACCACTTGACTGCATCATACCAAGATATTGCATTCATTGGAAATTCATCCGCTTCGGCTAAGTCAAACCACGATGGCCCGGGTCGGGGGAAATTTTGGGCAGAACTAAAATCATATCCATTATGGACTGCCCATGCGGCAACTTCTTGCCACTCCCTGATGGTAACTTCACATTTCTTAATGTGGAAGGAAGAAATGTGAACACGATGTATTGGACTTTCATCTTCAATCGTCTTAGTTTGCCCCATGTAAAAGTAACCCTCTTCCACACGGCTCATTTCTCCAAACAAATTTTGGAGACAAAAAAAAGACAGGATGATGAAAAGGGTAAAAGACATCAATGGTGAAGACTAAGCTTCACGCTCCTCGAAAACAAGGCAACTAATTTCTTTTTCTAGAAAACTTGCTCTGAAATTTCTCCACCCTTCCGGCGGTATCAACAAATCTCTTCTCACCGGTGTAAGCGGGGTGAGAATCCATAGTAACATCACGGACATGCAAAAAATGATCAACACCTTCTAAATTTTCGGTGTTTTTCGATTTAGCCGTTGATTTGGTCACGAATTTTTTACCTGTCGAAACATCGGTGAAGCAAACAGGATGGTTGGTGGGATGAATATTTTTTTTCACAACTGATCAGCCCTGCCTAGCTTTAAATCTTGGGTTTGTTTTGTTGATTACATAAAGTCTACCTTTCCGGCGGACAACTTTGCAATCGGGATGACGATTCTTGAGCGTTTTGATTGATGATGCAACTTTCATTATGCACACCTACAAGCCTAACAATCACCATAATGTCAAGAATATTGCCTCCGTGAAGTCAACTTCACTGGTGCTTAGACTCAATTATTCACTTGCTTAAATATCACACTGCTATTTAATTATTTGGATGACTACTGAAGAAAATCAACCTGCCAAGAGTAGGAATCCGGAAAATTTTACTTTTTTAGATAAAGAATCGTTGTCTCGTTACACCACAGATACGGGTAAAATATTGCCTCGCAAGTATACCGGACTAACTCCAATGCAACAGAGGAAAATTTCCAAGCTCATAAAGAAATCGAGACACATGCAGTTGTCTCTGTAATATTTACGACACTTTCATAAGTATCGATATCGATACTTTTAAACTGTGAGCGTCGAAGAATGCAAAGTTGCATTGCAGAACTCTGGGCTTTGCATACTACCAACCGAAACGGTTTACGGTCTTGCTTGTTCTGCTCTATGCCCAAACGCAATCAAAAAGGTTTTTTTTCTTAAAGGCAGACCAATTAACAATCCGTTAATCGTCCATGTATTGGATCACGATTCGGCAAAGGAAATATGCGTTACTAATACCCGCAGTAAAATACTTACCGAAAAATTTTGGCCGGGGGCACTAACTTTAATTTTGCCCAAAAAAAAATGCATTCCGACTGAAATTACTGCAGGTTTAAATTCAGTTGCGGTTCGTTCCCCTTCCCACCCAATATTTCGCGAAATACTGGAAATGGTTAAACTTCCTCTCGCCGCACCCAGTGCCAACCCTTCGAACAAACTTAGCCCAACTAGCTTGCAGGATGTTATTGATGCATTTGGAGCGAAATGCCCCCCCATGATAGACGGAGGTCAATGTGAATTTGGAATCGAATCCACCGTACTTGATTTAACTGTGCAAACTCCTTCAATTTTGAGATTTGGGCCAATTACTAAAGAGCAAATCGAAGAGGTTCTTGAAATGGAAATTAATAGTAATTCTTCTTCCCCGCATAAAAAACTCAACCAATCCCAAAAATCTCCCGGACAAGGTAGCTTACACTATGCTCCTGAAACTCCACTCTATTTACATTCTAATCACATGAAGATGTTAAAATCAGAAATAATTGATAAAGAAAACATTATCATCATCCCAAAAGATTTGATTCCTCAAACAGAAATTGAAAATAATAAGAGATTAATCTTCCTTCCCGCATCCAAGAATTCCTTGAAAACAGCGAAAGTTCTGTATGCAACTCTCCGCAAAGCTGATAAACTAATGGGCGAAAAGATTCATATTGCCCTCTACCCTTCCACCAGTCAATTATTCACTGCCATAAACGATCGCTTGACAAGGGCATCAACCGAAAGAGTTTAATCGCAAAATCATCCCCTAAAATTTCTTCTTGTTTTCGATCGTTTTTGATGAAATAAATATTTACTAATGTTTCTTATTACCTCAATCAATCGGATATGAATTTTTCACGATCAAAAATTTTCATCGGCTTAATTTTTTTTCCCCTCGGACTTTTATTTGCTCAAACAGATATTCAACTAAGAGATCCAGAATATTTAATTGAACAGTACAATCAATTGGTGGCCAAACACAATGCACTTATTGAAAAAACTCGCATTATTCTAACCGAGAAAAAGAATTCGCCCGTGGTTAGGAGTGATCAGGAAGATAAACTGAAGCAACAACTTAACGATGCCATCGCGAAAATATCTGTTTTGGATAGTGAGTTATCCAAAATTAAAGCTCAGGGAACAAGAACAATTACCAGTAACCAATACTTAGACGATACGAATGCGAGATTACGAAAGCAACTTTTGGAAATCAAGGCAGATGAACAGGAACTCATTCAGCGAAATAAAGAACTGACATCTGATAACAGACGACTTCAAAACGCTGAAAAATCTTTTGGATCTCAAGAAAAATCAAATTACACAAAAATTCGTAATCTTGAACTCGGTAATACGACCATGCAGCGAAGAGCCAATGATCTGTTAGCGGAAAATAATACTTTAAATACCAAAAATAAGAAGTTGGAGACTCAAATGGACAGATTGGAAAGAGAGTTAGGAACCGCAAACCAAAAGATTGCCGGATTACAAATAGACAAAGAAACACGAGCCACCCGTCTTGCCGATCTTGAGGCTATCCTAAAAAGTAAAGATGACTTAAATAAAGTCCTGGAAAACAAGGAGACTACATTCCAAGAAGATATTAATAATTTACGAAATGAAGTGGTAAGATTAACCGGAGTCGAAAGCCTTCTTAAAGATAGAAATGAAATCATAAAAAGTGAAAATGAACTTTTAAAAGATAAAAATAGAAACTTGGAAATCAATACTGAGGCTATCCGTGAAGAAATCACTTCGTTGCGCGATTTGTCTAATGAATTAAAATTTGAAGTTACTAGAAAAAACGAATTAATTGAGAATTTAGGCACCCTCAACAACGACCTTAAGAGAGATCTAAGCCAAGTTGATGCGAAAAATCAGGATCTCAAGTACTCCGAATCCGCAATGAAAGGTGAACTCTCAGCCTTGCGTTCTGAACTTACTTCACTTGGAATTGAGGAATCAAGAATTTCCGAGCAATTAACCGGTCTTAGAGATGCCAACGAAATGCTTTTTTCAAAGGCCAAGACATTGGAAGCAGAGAACGAAAGCATGAAACAGGCAATTGATCTCATGAGAGTGGACTTGCAGGACATGAATACGAATGAGCAGGCATTGGTTGAAAAAGTACGGGATATCGATGCTCAGAATCAAAGGCTTTTAGAAGAGTCCACCAGCTTAAATGATGAATCACTTTTCTATAAAGATAAGGCTCGGCAATTTGAAATACAGCTCAATCAAGCAATCGCAAACGAAAGAATACTGAATGAAAATCTTCGTTCTTCCGATGACAGGAACCGGCAACTTCAGGAAACTGTTTCAATACTTAGAAACAAAGGTACAAAAGAGTTCGATGCACTTACTCAGGAGGCAGAAAAACTGCAGTCAGAACTCAATAGCATTGCCCGTCGGGAAATGGTTATGCAGAATAATTTGAAAAGCTTGGAAGCCGAAAATTTTCGCCTCAATAGTGAAATAAATAATTCCCAGGATCGCGAAAGAGATTACAACAGACAGATTTCTGTCCTCAATCAAAACAACAATAATTTAATTCAGCAGATTGACTCCACACAAAAAATGCGAATTAGGCTACGCAATGATATAATCGGAGTAATCGATCAAAACGATCAAGGACAATCGGGAAGATATATTCCGTAACTACTTAAGATTGATCTTGAAAAGTTCCGATTGATCGGAATTTCTCATGTCTCTCTAAAATAATATCGCTCGATTTCTTCTTTGAAAGATCGGAAAGCGTTGAAATCAATGATTTTTTTAAAATTTCGGATGTTTGATCCCAATCGCGGTGTGCTCCCCCAACAGGTTCAGAGATAATCTCATCCACAATTCCTAGTTTTAAGAGTTGAGACGCGTCTAATTTTAGAGCTTCCGCAGCATTAGATGAAAACGCACGATCCTTCCATAAGATAGCCGCACACCCTTCCGGAGAAATCACGGAGTAATATGCATTTTCAAGAATAAGTACCTTGTTTGCCACTGCTATTCCTAATGCACCCCCAGAACCACCTTCACCAATAACAACAGCAATGATAGGAACTTCTAACATTGCCATTTCTCTTAAATTAACCGCAATCGCTTCGGCGACATGCCTTTCTTCCGCACCAATCCCTGGAAATGCACCAGGTGTATCAATAATAGAAATTATAGGAAGACTGAACTTATTTGCCATTTTCATTAATCGGAGGGCTTTTCTGTATCCCTCTGGATTTGGACACCCAAAATTCCTTTTCAGATTATCATCTGTATTTCTCCCTTTTTGCTGAGAGATAATCATTACTTTTTGACCATTAATTGATCCAGGACCACCAACAATTGCGGCGTCATCCATAAAAGAACGGTCGCCATGAAGTTCCTCAAAGTCCTCAAACATACGCTCAATGTAATCAATTGAATAGGGACGGTTAGGATGCCTTGACATTTGAACCTTCTGCCATGGAGTTAAGTCAGAATAAACATCTCTCTTGGTATCCTTAATTTTCTTTTCAATCGCACTGATCTCTGTTGAAAAATCAAGGTCTGAATCATGAGATGACTTAACTATGTCTTCCAACTGTTTCTCCAGTTCTAACAACGGTTTTTCAAATTCAAGGCTATGTTTTTTCATAAATATTGCTTTAACTATTCAAGATTTCAAATCTGCGGTGCTTGATCAACCATTTCGGGTTAGAGGAATGCACAGTATTACCGACAACATAGTTAATTCGTAGAATTGGTAAAGGCATTTAAAAATTACTTAGACTGAGCTTAATCGTCTCCATCGCTTGCGAGTTCCTCCTTCCAGCCCAGTATTCTTGCTTTCGAAGTTGCATCCTCTGCACCCTCCTTGTCTCCCTGTTTTACCAATATTCGGGCCAAGCTTACTGTTGTGGTCAAATCTTCGGGTTCTATACTCAGTGCTCGCCTACAATAAGACTCCGAGGATTTTAAATCATCAAGCGATAGAAAAACTTCCGCAATTGCCCGTAACGCATTTAAGTTTTCCGGTTCAACTTGAAGAACCTCAAGCAAAATGTCCCTGGCCTTCAATTCTTCACCCAGTGTAAAGCAAAGTATTGCGTCATCGATCAGCATTTGGGAATTCTCATTATTCATACCTATTTACCCTACACTATTATTGATAAAAAAAAGAAGGAAAAAATTAGGAAACGCTAAATCCTTGTCACCAATGTCCTAAGCATTCATTCTATGATTTTATATTTAACAAATTTGCCTCATGTATTTATGCTTTCAAACAACCTAGATTTCAAAAAACTTCTTTTGGTTCACAACAGGGACCGTCGTTTGCAAAGCATGAAGAAAGAGCTTTCTTCCATGCCAGAATTGCTCGTACAGATGGAATCTAAAATAAAGATTGAAAAAGATACGATTGAAGCGGCCACGCACGAACTTAGAACTTTGGAAACGCTGAACAGCACATTGGAAAACGAAATCAATTCGATTTCTGACCAGATTAGTGGACAAAAAAATAAACAATTATCGGTTAAAAAAAATGAAGAATATCAAGCCCTGGAAAAAGAGATTGCGAACTTGCTCCTCCGGCAATCTGAAACTGAAGATCAGCAAATTGAAGTACTTGTAAAGATTGACGGCGCAAAGCAGACTGCTGATATCGCAAAAAGCAAGATTGCGGATAGGGTTGAACTCTTGGAAAATGATAAAAATTCCCTCATTAAAAGGGAATCTTCTCTCCGTGTTGAAATTCAGGATTTATCGAAGGAAGTTGAAGAATCGAGGCTCGAAACTGATGAAACTCTCCTGAAAGGTTATGACCGCACAAAGAAAGTGGTGGCACGCCCACCATACATCGCTCCTTTGGATGATCAAAAGTGCACCGGCTGTAATTTACGGGTCTCGAATGATGTGGTATCCTCTGTCCTGGTTGAACAAAAGCTTACTCATTGCGATCAGTGCGGACGAATTGTTTACTGCGAAAGGTAAACCAATTTAAATTGCAAATATTCATTACATCTTTAGACATTTTCCGGGAAGCGGTCATTCGCTATTTTTACTTGAGTGAAAATAGAGGAAAGTCCGGACATCTCAGGGCAGAATTCCCCGTGAAAGCGGGGGGAACTTATTTTAATGTAAGTTCACGGCTAGTGCAGCAGAAAATAAACCGCCTTGTTTACAAGGTAAGGGTGAAAAGGTGGGGTAAGAGCTCACCGCCACGGAGGCAACTAAGTGGGCAATGTAAACCCAATTCGATGCAAGGCGAAATAGGAAACCGAGTGGCCCGCTCCATGGTTTCGGGTACGCCGCACCTTCAAACAGAAGGATCAATGCAAATTGATAGATAAATGAATGACAAATTGACTATGGTCATGAACAGAATCTGGCTTACAGCTTCCCGGATTCTTTTTGTAATTGACGAAAAACCAAAAATAAGAATGATATCATACCCTCATGGCAAATACTAAGTCTGCAATTAAAAATATTCGAAAGAATCGAGCGCGCTACCTGCAAAATCGCATGGTTATCAGCAGACTGAAAACTTTGGAAAAGAAGTTTCTTACTGCTGTTGAAAACAAAGATGCTTCTTCCGCGACCGAAGCATCTTCAGTTTTCATCTCAGCTTTGGAAAAAGCGAAGAAATCATCTTTGGTGCATGCAAATAAAGTATCCAGAAAGAAGTCAAGATGCTCGGCATTGATATCTTCTATTACTGGATAATTTAATTAAGTCGGCATTTCAAATATGCTTTGAATCGTCTTCATCTTTCGATGAATACCCTGAATCCTGTCTGTTGTGATTCACTTTGTTCTTTTTAAGGTATGCTTCATGCACATCATCCGCTGTCATTCCCATGACTTGTGCCAAGGATATTAAAAAATGAAAGAGATCAACAATTTCGACTTTTGCATTTTGTTTGTCAAATTCCTGATATTTTGCCCACCATTTCCAAGGTACCGAATCAGTTAATTCGGAAAGTTCCTGCTGCATTGCACGGACATAATTAAGAATCCATTTTGTTTGCTCAGCTTCGTCCATTCCTTTCATATTTACGCCAATTCTGCTGTTGAGTTGCTCCTGTAATTCGAAGATGTTTTCAAGTTTATCCATATGGAATCGTATAAAAGAATATCTTATGGTGTTTAGCAAGTGGTTTCACTTTGTAAGATGACTTCTTTACACAGAATCGATCTCTGTTACTCTTCTCTTAATCCGAATCATTATTTACTAACCTGATAAAGAAAAACTTAGAACAAATGATCTATGCGGTTTGTTGAATTATTTTGAGATATGCGATTACACTTAACCAGAAACAATCACAACTTCCCTAACTTATGAAATCAAGACTTCGCTCACGATGGTACCGACCAAACGAAAAACCCTTGGAAACTTCATCAGGGGGTTCAAAAAATCAAGAACCCTTTGGTGAAATATCAGCGACCGACAAAAAACTTGTTGATGACTTAAGCAATGCCAAACCACCCCAGCAAAGTGAACGAGGAAAAGGGCCCCGACGGAGAGAAAAAACCTCGCACGAGAACCAGAATGAACGCCAACGCTCCCGCAAACCAAGAAATCATAATCGGGATTCAAGAAAAAAAGATGGTGAAAAAGACCAGCGGGACAGCACAAAACAAAAGGATGGTTCTTTTTCGGAAAGGGAAAGTAATGAGCGGAATAATTCCAATCCCAAGAACCGTAAACCCAGAAGAAGAAAAAATAAAAAGCGGAATGAACACCAAGGAAATGAAAAAAGAAGTGTCCCTAATTTGAAAGAAGATAAAACAAAGGAAACCAAAAAATCAGGCATTAGTGGCTTCATTTCAAAGCTCTTTGGGAGTTGATCTTTGAATAAGTAGCTTCCCTGAATAGCTGTCACAATTAGTGGAATTTTTTAGAATTTGTGGGGGTACCCCACTCAATGGAAGCATTGACATTAGCGGATCCAAAAATGCTGCTCTTCCCCAGTTTGCAGCCACCTTACTCAGTTCGGAGAAAAGCATTTTGGAAAATGTACCGGATCTAAGCGATGTACGATTCATGGGTGAGATTCTTTCTGAACTTGGTGCAGATGTACGGCGCTTAAACCGGACTTCATGGGAGATTGATCCAGCCAATATCACTCACAGAGCACCCTACGATTTAGTACGAAAAATGCGGGCATCAATCTGCCTGTTGGGACCATTGGTAGGCCGGCTAAGAAAGGCAGAAATTCCAATGCCTGGTGGATGCGTTATCGGGCAGAGACCAATTGATTTACATTTGAAAGCATTGAATTGTCTCGGTGCAACCACTGAGTTGGAAAAAGGGGTGGTCATGGTGGATGCCAAAGACTTAAAGGGCAGTCAAATATTCCTCGGGGGCAGACACGGAAGTACTGTGACTGGTACGACGAATGCAATTATGGCTGCGGTTTTAGCCCCAGGTGACACTAAAATTGAAAGCTCAGCATGCGAACCCGAGATTATTGATTTGTGCAAAATGCTAATCAAGATGGGTGCAAAGATTGATGGCGTAGGTTCTCATATCTTAAATATTCAAGGAGTTACTGCATTAACAGGCTGCGTTCATAAAGTAATGCCTGACAGAATTGAAGCAGCAACCTATGCAATAGCTGCAGCCATTACCGAGGGGGAAATTGTACTCAACAATGCAAAATCTGAACATTTGGGAAGTTTTATCAATGTAATGATGGGAAGTGGTGTGAAGATGGAATCGCTTGCTAACAACCAAATTAAGGTAGGATTAAACCATAATGACCTCAGCTCACTCGAAATAATTACGCTCCCCTACCCGGGGTTCCCAACCGACTTACAGGCACAATCCTGTGCCCTTGCCTGCAGAGCAGAAGGTATTAGTATTCTCACCGAGCGAGTTTATCCGAGCCGGTTCATGCATGTGCCCGAGCTGATGAGAATGGGTGCTGATATTTCAATGGAAGGTGCAAGTTCAATAGTAAAAGGTAAGCCTAAACTCAAAGGTGCCCCAGTTATGGCTTCTGACCTAAGAGCCAGTGCAGCACTAATTTTAGCAGGATTGGCGGCAGAAGGAGAAACATGGGTCCAACGTATTTATCATCTTGACCGAGGTTATGATTCATTTGAGAAAAAACTACAGTCATTGGGGGGCAATGTGGAAAGGATTCCTGAAAGTAAACTGCCCAAGTCCTTTTCCACATACTAAATTGTATTAATTTCATGAACGAAGAAAATCTAAAGGGTCAAGAATTCATTGAGGAATCTTTGGATCGTTCAACTGATCTTGATGTCGCCTTGCGCCCTCCATCATTTTCTGACTTTACCGGACAAACTAAGACTTTGGAACGCTTAGAGGTAATGGTGGGCGCTGCTATTTCCCGTGAGGAACCTCTTAAACATGTTTTACTCTGTGGTCCCCCAGGCTTAGGCAAGACCACTCTTGCCCACATTATTGGTCGAGAAATGAAGCGAGAAGTAAGAGTTACTTCTGGGCCTGTCATAGATAAACCGGGAGATTTAGCTGGTTTACTCACCAATTTGCAGGAGGGAGACCTTTTATTTATTGATGAGATTCACAGAATTCCAAAAACTGTGGAAGAATATCTTTATTCAGCAATGGAGGATTTCCGAATAGATATAATGATCGATCAAGGTCCAAATGCCCGGAGCGTACGTCTTGATATTCCCAGATTTACACTTGTTGGTGCAACGACCCGGGTTGGATTACTGACTTCTCCAATGAGGAGCAGGTTCACGCTTCAAACACGGTTAGATTATTACAGCCGCGAAGACTTAAGCAAAATTGTATTGAGAAGCTGCAACTTGCTAGACTGCTCAATTGACCAGGCTGGAGCTGATGAGATTGCTGGACGAGCGAGGGGAACTCCTCGCATTGCGAATAACTTGATCCATTTTGCCCGCGATTTTGCTCTGCAAAGAGCGGATGGAAAAATCTCAAGAAAAATTGCCAACGAAGCACTTGAATTGCTTGAAATTGACAGTCGTGGCCTGGATGAGATGGATAAACGAATACTCCGTATCATTGCAGAGAATTATAAAGGGGGTCCCGTTGGTTTAGGCACAGTCGCAGTTGCAGTTGGAGAGGAAGAGCACACCCTCGAGGAAGTTCATGAGCCTTTTCTTATTCAAGAAGGTTACCTCAAAAGAACATCGCAAGGAAGAATGCTCACTTCAAAAGGATGGGAAATTACAGGCTTATCCGAGATTCAAGATCCTAATTCAGGACAAGCTAGATTTATGTGACTGCAAAACCATGCTAAGAAATGAGAATATGTGCTTAAAAGATAAAGAATATATCTCAGGCATTTGCTTGATTGAATATTTTATCTCCCCAATGGAAAACTCCTTAATTTGAATGATTTCTTCGCGGCAGAATTTAATTTCTCTGTGACATTTCAAAAGATACACCCGAATAAATTCATTTCCAGTCTCCAAGCAGGGACTCGCACGGAAAACTTCAGTTAATGATTTTGCTTTCACCACCAATCCCAGTTCCTCCCTGCATTCCCGCACCGCCGCATTGAGATAACTTTCATTGGCGTCGACATGACCCGAACAACTGCTCGTCCACAAAAAAGGATCCAGATCTTTTGTTACCGAACGCTGCTGTAAGACCCAACGATCAGGTCCTCTCATAACCAAAATATGGACTGCCCTATGAAAAAGCCCCTCGTGATGAACTCTTTGCCTGCTTGCACTTCCAATTCTTCGATCTTTCAGATCAACGATATCAAATATCTCGTTCATTTATAAATGATCATTAAAAAAATTCCGATTATGATTGGCTAATCGAACATTGTTAATCTTATTCAAATATATAGTGCATGTACATTTCAAGATTTTAGGTTCAAGTAGTTCAGGAAACGCTGCTTTATTACAGGCAGCGGGTTCCTCAATTTTAATTGATGCTGGCATGTCCGGGAAAAAACTGGAATCTCTGCTCCATGAGGAAGGCCTTTGCGCTGAGGCTTTGGATGCGGTTTTCCTTACCCACGAGCACAATGACCACTCCGCGGGAGTACGGGGACTTTCAAAATACGGAAGACTTCCATTTTTTGCCAATCAAGACACAATCCAAGCAATCCAACCCAAATTACAGAGAAGACCAAGCTGGAAAGTTTTTGAAACCGGTAAACCATTCTCATTTGGCCCGTTCAAAATACATCCTTTCAGTGTCCCGCATGACGCGTACGATCCTGTTGGCTTCTTTTTTGAGTGGGGAAATGGTGATTTATTCGATCCTACTTCAAGCTTGGCATGGGTTACTGATTTGGGTCATGTCCCAACCTTGGTCAAAGAAAGAATCAGACAAGCCAAAATCCTGGTAGTCGAGGCAAATCATTGCTCACAAATGCTTGAAGAAGACCAAAAACGCCCATGGAGCCTCAAACAAAGAATCAGGGGAAGGCATGGACATTTATCCAACGACAGCACCTTTGAAATGCTTCAGTCAATAGAAGGATCATGCTGGGAAAAGGTCTTTCTCATGCATTTAAGTAAAGACTGTAATGATATAAATAAAGTTAAAGATAGATTTTCGGCCTTAAAGGGTCATGGCACAAGATTTTCTACTTTCGTGGTTGATCCGACCTCGGCAAATTCTATACCGATATGAAAAAATTGACTAGACAAACAAAGGTAATCGCAACGATCGGCCCGGCAACCGAAAGTGAAGAGATGCTGGAGAAAATAATCCTTCAAGGAGTGGATGTTTGTAGGTTGAACATGGCACATGCAGACCATGAATGGGTACGCGAAGTCTCTCATAAGATCAGGTCTATTGGAGTGAGACTCAATCGAGAACCTGCAATTATGATGGATGTTAAAGGACCTGAAATTAGGACAGGTTATCTACAAGATGATGTAGAATTAAAAAAAGATGACCTGCTTGATCTCGTTTTTGTTGCCCAGCCCGTCCCCCCAACGAAAGAGGGTATCTGGCAAATTGAAGTAAACTACGATAGGTTGGCAGATCATATAAAATCTGGAGACACCGTATTAATTGATAATGGCTTAATTCCACTTCTCGTGGTCGATTCATCGGTCAAACAAATCAGGTGTCAAGTTCTACAAAATGCCGTCCTAAAAAGCCGCAGGCACGTAAATCTACCTGGCATCGAGACTGGTCTACCCTCCCTCACCGAAAAAGATCGAAGGGATTCAATAGTTGGAATTGAATGTAAACACGATTATTTCGCTCTTTCATTCACACGAGATGCCGATGCAATTGATCTGTTCAGAAGATTTTTGCGGGATAATGGTTCAGACGCTCAAATAATAGCCAAATTGGAAGACCAAAAAGGGGTTTCCAACATTGATGAAATAATCTCTGCCTCGGATGCGATCATGGTTGCGAGAGGAGATTTGGGGATTGAATGTGCGTTTGAAGATCTACCGATTATTCAAAGGAAAACAGTGGGTGCATGCTTAGCCAATGGCAAACCCGTTATTGTGGCAACCCACCTACTTGAATCAATGATTGAATCCCCAGTACCCACACGTGCTGAAATAAGCGATGTTGCCAATGTGGTAAACGAAGGAGCAGATTGTCTGATGCTGAGTGGTGAAACAACCACTGGTAAACAACCACTCGACTGCCTCGATATTCTCAACCGGATTGCATCGCGCATAGAGTCTGAAATTGTTCCCGGACTGAGTGAAGAATTGAAGCTCTTCCGCCCAAAAGCAAAAATGCTTCGATCTGCAGCAATGCTTGCAATGAAAATGAATAACTCAGCCGTTCTTGTCTTCACCCGTAGCGGGGACTTGGCTGCTAAATTGGGAGCACTACGCCCAAATGGAGCACCTCTCTTTGCCTTTACGGATGTTGATGGACTACACCGCAGATTAAGATTAATTTGGGGAATCGAACCTTTTTTGATGAATTTCTCCGAAAATCCAGAACTTACTATTAAGAATGCGATCCAAAAATTAAAGCATGAAGAATGGGTAGAAAGTGGAGACCAACTTGTTACCGTAACCAATGTTTTTGCGGGCGGTAAAGTGGTCGAAAGTATTCAGCTAAGAGAAGTTGATTAATAAAAGCTCGCCCCTTACCTATTGTCCCAAAGCATTTTAATTGAAGTTAATAATAGAAAAATAAATGGAATCCCTGTCGCTATCCATTCAGAAAGTATTCCTTTTTCACCCATTGCATCGCAGAAAGCACGGACAACATAAAAAGCTAAAATCCATAGAAAAGAAAGTCCGACAATAAATCCGACCATGGTTTGCTCCCTTCTAATCGAAAGTGCCATGGCACACATAACAGCTAAAATACAAGCGGGCGCATTCCAAAAAAGCTGTGCCCGTCTTAATTTGTAAGGATATAACTTGGCCGAAAATGGAGACGGGAAACGATCAATTACCTCGTTTAAACTACCAAAGCTTAAATCTTGAGGCTTGGTTTTCAAAAGTGCAAAAGGTCTGGGATCATCATGGATATTGGACATGTGAAGATCGGAAAATTTTTTGTTGAATCTTGGACTGTTCTTTTCCAACTCAAGTGAATTGCGATACGGTTTTGCAGTGAGATCCCAGAATATATGATTTTTATTGTCTATTGTGGGTACACCTTTGTCCGAGTAAAAACCAAGAAACTTACCATTTTTTAATTCCCAGCCTTTTTTGCTCAACTTACCTGATTCTGCTTTTATTCGAAAAAGGTCATTCCCTGCTCTGTCATACGAATATAAATGAATTTCCTTAGCCATTCCATTACTGAGATCAAAACTCTGAAAGTACCATGTTCTATTCTCAGATTCCAGTCTCATTCTGATGGATAAAACCAATTCTTTTTTACTGTCCAAATTACTTGTTGGTGAATGTTTAAACCAATTCTTTATTTTTTCCGAATCTTGTGATAGCCAACACAAAATAGAGCATATGAGAGCCAATATGAAAATAGGTCGGGCAAGGAATAATGTTGATACTCCTGACGCATCTAAAGCAAGTAACTCACGATATTTCGTTAAGAATGAGAATGTGAAAAGTGTGGATATAAAACAAGCAATTGGAAATAGCCAAGGCAGGTAGTCGAATACAAAATGAACAAACAAATTTAAGAAAACCACCGGGGAACTTTCAAACCATAGCTCACTATTATCCCCAAGCAATTGCAGAAAAAGCATTGAATAAAGAACAAGAAAGCAAAGAAAGAACCACTTCAACCATTCAAAAATCAGATGTTTCTCAATAATCTTCAAGGAATCCCATCATGTGCCCAAAATCTTATCCGTCAAAAGTTATTCTGCAATAAATTCGCATTGTCTACATCTAAGTTTTTCTATGATAATTTAAACTACAATGAAAATTTTAAATTTATGTTTTGGTTTAATTCTTTATCTATCGTCTTTTCAAATCTCACATGCGAAAGTCTTGGCGAATGATTCTGACTGGCAGACGAATATTGACCAGTTTTTTGGCGATTTTATTGTTTCGCCACTAGCCTCCTTTCTTTTCTGGCCAATACCCGGTCTAAAAATGCCTTTAATTGTTGCCTGGCTTCTAGGCGGAGCCATTTTTTTTACCTTTAAAATGGGATTTGTAAATATTCGTTTTTTTAGGCACGCGATAGAATTGGTTCGTGGAAAACACGACACAAAACAGAGCAAAGGGGAAGTATCTCATTTTCAGGCACTTACCACCGCGCTCTCTGCAACTGTCGGTCTTGGCAACATAGCAGGAGTAGCAATCGCAATAGGTACTGGTGGCCCGGGTGCCACATTTTGGATGATTCTGGTCGGTTTCCTGGGAATGTCATCTAAATTCACCGAATGTGTCTTAGGCCAAAAATATAGAAAAATCCGGAAAGATGGCAGAATAATGGGAGGGGCCATGCATTATTTATCAGATGGATTGAGTGAATTAAATCTTAAACACTTAGGCGGGTTACTGGCAGGCTTGTTTTGCTTGTTATGTATAGGTGGTTCCTTTGGGGGAGGAAATGCCTTTCAAGTGGTACAGTCACTCGATTTAATTAAGACTGTCTTTCCCTCCCTCAGTCACTTTCCCTGGGCTTATGGGTTAACCCTCTGCTTACTGGTTGGATTGGTTATTTTGGGAGGAATTCAAAGTATAGCAAAAGTGGCTTCTTATATTGTACCATTTATGTGTGGAATTTATCTTCTTGCTTGCTCTTACATATTAATTGTTTTGTCAGAGCAAATTCCAGCAGCAGTAAGCTTAATTCTTAGCGAAGCATTAAATCCAAGTGCAGCATTTGGGGGATTTTTAGGCGTACTAATTATTGGAGTAAAAAGAGCAGTATTTTCAAATGAAGCTGGCATCGGATCGGCCGCAATAGCTCATTCTGCGGCAAAAGTTTCTCATCCTGTGGAAGAAGGTATCGTGGCATTACTCGAACCTTTTATCGATACTATTATCGTGTGCTCAATGACCGCTCTCGTAATCATTGTCACCGGTTCTTATTTAGATCCGGTAAACCTTGAATTTATCCAAAACAATCAAGGCGGGGCCCTTACTTCGGCTGCAATGGGCAGCGTAATTTCATGGTTTCCCTATCTACTTTCAATCGCTGTATTCCTCTTCGCATTTTCGACTATGATTTCCTGGTCCTACTACGGGGAAAGGTGCTGGGTTTGGTTGTTTGGCGATCGATCATCTGTAATTTACAAGGTATTATTTCTCTTATTCACTTTCCTGGGGTCAATTATTACTGCTACCAACATATTAGATTTTAGCGACTTAATGATCTTGGGTATGGCGTTCCCAAACATACTGGGACTATTTTTATTAAGTAATGTTGTAAAAAAGGACTTAAATGCCTACGAAATTATTGCAAAAGATTCCCAAAAAAATTGACAAATAGACTCAAATATCATCATTATATGATTTCACCCCTAACACAAATACTTAAAACCCTGTCAGCATGGACGAAGACTCCGTACATATTTCCGATTCCGATGAAGCCAAAGCGGCAATTTCTCGTTTATTGAAAGCAATTGAAGGATGGGCAACCAAAGAAAGCCAAAAAGGTGAATTGGAGCTCACCGCTTTCGGTGCTGCTCTCGCATCTGGAATTATATCCTTTCACGATTTCACCTCCAAGGATTGTAGAAACAGCCAAAATTTGATTGGTGCAGTTGCTCGGGCGAAACAACACATCGAAAAAGAACACAAAAAGTTTGATTCTGAAATCGATAAAATGCATATCAAATTTGCACAGGAAATGGAAGAGCTCGACCTCAAGATTATTCGGGATAGAAAAGAATTTAAGAACTATCTTATTTCCGTCATCTATGCGGAAGAGTATAATAAATTAAAAGTCGCCCTGACCAATATTTTCGAAACTCTGGATGCGAAGTCTAGATACGAAAATGCGAGCACCTAAGGTTTTCCACCTCATCACCTTAGAAACTTCAGCCCCATAAAAAGCCAGATAGGGGTGCTGAATAAACAACCAATCATGGTTGACAAAATTACCCGCATCGCGGTTTCAGTATCCCCTTTGTAATTCTTAACAATTACAATTGCAAAAATTCCTGCGGGCATTGCAATTTGAACAATTAGGATATCTTTTAACCAATTCATTTCCACGGGCATGGGAGCAAATAATGCATAACAAAACATTAGAAGTGGAACGAGGACTAGTCTCACTAGAATTGCCGAAATTTCCACTTTCTTTCCATCTGAAAGTCGAAATTTCATGATCAAATCAGCAAAATTTCCTCCGATCAAAAGCAATCCGATTGGAATTGCACATCCACCAAGCATACTAATTATTTCCCATGCAAAGGATGGGACAATCTCTTCCCCACCAATCTCTCTAACTAATACCGCCAATATAATCGAAATAATTGGAGGGTTCACTAGACGGCTAAAGCGAAATTGGTTAGAAGCGAGTATCCACACTCCTAATGTCCAAATTGCGGTTTCCACTCCTAAATTAAAAAGAATGATTTTAGCAATAATCTGTTCACCAAAAATCGATGCGGCCACCGGAAAAGCGAAAAATCCATAATTAAAAATACCCGAGCAAAAAGTGAACGGGGGAATTACTTTTGATTCTATTCCCATAATTTTGGATACGATATAAGCACAGCCAAAACCCGCCCCTATGCATATAAATCCGGCCAAGATCACGAATGCAAAGTTTCCAACTGATAAAGTATCCTCATTTCCAACCAAGTGGAAAAAGAAAAAGCACGGATAAAGAACCCTTACCGTAAGCACACTCAATGATGCATCCGCTTCTACCCGTAACCAGCCATTTCTCCTGCAAAGACCTCCTAAAAGAAGAATGAGCAATGGCGGTGCAATCGCCAAAATAATTTCCATAATATTTCCCATCCTTAAAACTTATAAAAAGCAATTTGCATACAATCAACTTGTATTCGTTAAAGGCATAGATGTAAGAAGAGTTTTACTATGCCCCTCTTTACCATTTTCCCAGAATGGCGCCCCCACGAGGAATCGAACCTCGATCTACGGTTTAGGAAACCACTGTTCTATCCGTTAAACTATGGGGGCGTACAATTTAGACTTATAAAGGCTTAGAAATTTTTTATAATCCGGAAGTTGCGTTAAAATCAGTCAGTCCGTAAACGGTTTTCAGTTCGCTCGCTCCATTCATCTTGCTTAAACGGTCAGTCAAATCAGGCACGCTCAGGGCAGATAGTGATTGAAATACCGCAGGGTCGGTCATATCGGGAACATCTGTTCGATCTTTATAATTTGTACCCAGTGCATACTCCCAAAAATCGCTTACCCCATCGCCATCAAGATCCTTCCGGGCAGAAGTCAAAAATGGGTTTCCAGTATCGTTATTGTAATAATCTTCGAAGGGGGCGGCAGATGCATCTAATACAGGAGTGGCATAAAATGCATATCCATCATATTGCCTGCTTTCGTATATATACACCACGCGAGTAACAATTCGGGATAAATTTTCCCAGCCATCCATTACTCGATATTCGATGGTAACAACAGTCATATCAAAATTTGTAAGATCTGATTTATTAAGGTCATTATAGTTATGTCCGCCACCACTATGCTCACCTTTTACATCCGGGACTTTTCCAGGCGAACCCGAAGCATTGGCGTCAGTGGGAAGTAGTTGAGTGTTGTACCCATAATTTCCTGAATCCAATCTGTCCTGCCAATCCTTCATAGTGTATGAGTTTTTCTCAAACCAGCTGTAGACATGAATCAAACCGGGACCCTTCGCACATGAATCCATATCAAAGCGGTTATTAACCCGCACAATAGCATGGCCCTCCCCTATGCCATTACCATTTAAGTCTGGATAATTTTCCTTGATGTCAAAATAGGCATTTTCATCTTCGGCATATACTCCTGGATCCACAAAATTATAATCTGCCAAAAGCATTCTATGCTCGCCCCCTCCAATTCCAGTTGCATTTGTTTCGGCAGAAAGAGTACGGTCAGGAAAAACTTTTTCCTCGCTCAAAAGCGGGTTGGTTGCAAACCGTAGAAAGTCATGAATTTCAGACTGACCAATTAAATACAGTGTGGGGGGTTCATAATCTCCAACCTTGAGATATCGGATTAAGGCATTACTTTCGTTGCCAGATTGGTCTTTCAGGGTGATTGTAAATTTATAGCCTTCCTGCTCAGAATCGTTAATAAGATTCCGGTTACGATCCCGTGGGAATATTGCTCCAGGTACAAAAGCTGGTTCAATTGTAATGTTCCACTTACTTTCTCCTGATTGGGTCTTGGCACCATAGGTGAAATCTTGGTCATAGTTATTGGCATCATAAGGCAGTATCCCTGTAAGCATAAACTCTTTCACTGACTCAACATCCATGATATTAGGTTGTGCTACGGACTTATAATGAACCAGGAAAGTCGAGTTTGAATCAGAAACATTTAAGATCGGTGGTTTTGTATCTTTCACAATCATACGGCGGCTGACCATGTCGGAAATGTTTGTGGGGAGGGAGGGATCAATTGGGATATCGCGTACCGTGTATTCAATTTTATATTCCGCATCAAGTAAAGTTGCATCGATCGATCCGTACACATTTGTGCCTACGGAAAGAGGGTCTACATTGTCATATAATTGCCCAAGAACCTTGCCTGAAGAATCCATAATTTTTCTGAAAATTCGGTCTGTTATTGTACCATTGTAGGCATCAAAGGCAGAAAGCACTAATTTTTGATCTTCAATATAAGAACCATCCGTTGGATTGAATAATTTGACCACATTTCCCGCTAAATCCGTATAACGATCAAATGAGTCTCCGATACGGTTGGCTTCGACGACCACCAAGTTGGTGGAGGTGTCTGGGCCGATTGAAATGAACGGCTTTTCCTTATCGATAATAAAGATTTTTCTTCCACTATTAAGATACATTGATTCTCCAGTATCTTGAGTAACGACATAATTTACATTAAATTGCACAATTTGGTTGTTGTGGGCTTGGCTGTAAACAGGGGTAAGAGATGGCTTGAAAGAGAAACCTGTGGCAGTGTCATTGCGTACATAGATTCCCGGATCTTCAAAGATAATTTCGCCAGTCGTGTTATCTTCCATATAAAAAGCACTGAATCGAGCTTTAGACCTGCCTAATTCATCCTTAACCACTACGGAAGGATTTGGATGACCCGCAATTTTTATTCTGTTTGGATCGGTTAGCACATAAATGTCAGATGGAGATTCCAGGGTTATTACATAATCAGAATTGAAATCATTTCCAATCCAACCAGTTAAGTTCTTTAATGAAGAGAGAATTTCATCAGGAACGGGGTTTGCATCATCAACAATTGGTTTATCACCAAGTCCGACCGGATTAGTTGTCTGCATACTGGACAAGCCTTTAAGAAAGTCATGAGATATTATTGCGACTTGAGGTGCAATGGTATCTACCACTCCTATTAGTCTACGACTTGTTATATTGTTATCATTCGAATCTATTGAAGAGTACTGAACTTCATAATTACCGACTTTTACGAACCCGTAACTTAATAACTCCGCTGGTTCAAGCTCTACACCAGTAGATTGATCAATGATTTTGGTATTTAGCGGAACACTCGAGTCATAGTTGTCTGTTACGGTTGCACCGGGATCCTGAAAGGATATACCCGCTTGCAAGTTTGTAAAGTTTACTCCCTGATCACCTTTTAACAAAACGATTGATGGAGGAGTCCGATCAACAAAGCGAACCTCTCTGGAAATGGATGCCTCGTTTCCAAACTCATCAATAACCAAATACTTGATGATGATTTTTCCCTCCTCGTTTTCGTTTCCGAATTGATCAACATAAAGCTTTTTTTTGAAATGATAATTTGTCTTACTTTGGTCTAAAGATCCTATCACCCCATTTTTGTAAGCCATTGATGACACGAGATGGTTAAGATTTTTTGGCTCAACCCCTATACCCATATCTTTATAAGCAGTTACTCCAGGATCAATAAACTCGGTATTAACTTCATGGTAATATGGATTATCTCCGTGGAGAACCATTTTGGGCGTTTTGAAGGGAGAATTCAGTAAGATGATCTGGCGATAAATATGAGACTGATTTCCCGCCAAATCAGCAACTGTATATTTCAATCGAAAGGTGGCGTATAAACTATCCTGAGTTTTAGCCACAGAAATAATTTCTTCGATTGTGGATGAAACTTCTTCATATTGTTGCGTATTCTCATCAACCAGTTTTTCAAGGCTCACTTGGAACCTTCCACTTTCCCATTCAATTGATTTTTCTAAATTATCGGTGGCAAAAGCACCCTGATCTTTAAAGAAGGTACTGGCATTCACATCCACATAAACAGGGTTTGTACCGTAAAGAAAAATTTCTGGAGGAGTACTATCGTAGACTTCAATATATCTCGTTTTGGGATCTGCGACATTGCCGGAAGGATCGCTAATCCCCTGATAAGTAATCTCGTAATTACCCGCAACTGATAAATTGACAGAGCCAAATGCACTTTGATGAGCTCCGCTTTGAAAATTCATAAAGTTTTCAATCTCTGATTGAGTATAATAATTATCGATCAAATTAATTCCAGGGTCCACATATTCCAGATTAAGGTTCCCTTCCACTCGGTAAGGTGATTGGATTGATTCACCTTGAGCGAAGCTGGTGATTGGTTTTTGGCTGTCTACAATGACCACCGTGGCATTAATTGAGGTGGAAACAGGTTGCCCGGAGGGAAATTTTACTCCCCTCTCAGAAAAGTCATTTACCAAAATCGAAATCTGAGTTTGCTGGCCAAGTATTGCTGGATTCACCATTTCGGCATTGAGAACTTCAATCATCGGGGTTAAGTCGGATCCATTGTAAGCGGTGGCACTGACGAAAGGATAAATCAAATCCTTACTGAGCGATATTTTAAATGATCCATTATCGGACAGAGGATAGAGGGGAGTTTTTTTATAAACTTGAAAATTAAGTATCCCTTTACTCGAGTCTCCCCCATCAACACCCTCATTGAGAGAAAGGACAGGCGGGGTTGCGATGACCTCTACTTTCCTTGAAATTCTGCTGGTCAGTCCACGAAAATCATCAACTGCGTATTCCAGATTATAAGTACCAGGAGTCTTCAAATCCGGAGGATTAAGAAGAGAGACCGAGCTGGAAATATTGGCTCCGGTAAAATCCTTTGCCTCAATCCAAGGATCAAAAGTGGCATAAGGACTCGGCGTCATTTCTATTTGCATAAAATCATCACCAACCAGAACCACTTCGGGATGAGCACCCACAAATGGATTGAGGATTTCAGTTTTTAATTCTCCACCTGTGACAAAAGGAGGTAGTTGAGGTGGAGATACCTGAGGAGTAGGAGTTGAAACCGCCACGGCATCAGAAATATCATCGAAAGAAAAGTTTGCCGAATTCGTTTCACTTGTCTCGATAGTGAAAAATATTTCCGAGGCAATTTCGTGAACCATCTCCCAATCTGTGTCCACTACAGGATTAACTGCTGTTGAATCGCTCAATGAAGAGGATCCTTCATTCTCCGTCTCATTTATCCCAGGAAATAACATATCGAGTGAGGGCGGCATCCTTTCGCCTGTCAAAGATTTACCATAGGTTGCATTTAAGTTAACCAATCCGCCCGGCACGGTTGCCATAGATTCACCAAGCTTACCGGAAGCCAGTTGCAAAGATTGCCCCGAAGCCAAGTTCACCTCACTCCCGCCTACATCAGTAAATGATATGTCTCCTGATATTAAATTAACTCCTCCAGTAATATCGCCAGTCACCGGATTGCGTACCGCGACCATTTGAAACATGGTACCCCTTATCCCGGCAGTCCCAAGTGGGCTACTCAAAACCATGGTAGATCCTTTTTTAAGCTTAGGAGCTTTGACGATCAGGTTACCAAAATCAAGGTGAGCAAGAAGCTCTGATTGCGAAGGTTCCTCTTCAATTTCCGACGGATTAGAATTGTGATCACTAGAAAAGCTTTTCTGTGCAAATTTCCTCAAATAAAAACGGCTGCCTGGTTTAATCGTAATGAGAGCACCATTGGAAAACAAAAGCGAAGTGCTTCCGCCCTCTTTCGTTACAAGAATTGATTTTTCTTCGATCTTTTTTCCGACGGACGAGGAATCAAGAGTTACCTGAAATTCATCCTCTACCGAAATAGATAAAACTTCTCCTTCAACAGATGCGACAATAACCGAGGCTTCCACGGCTTCTAAGCCATGAGCAAGTACTCCCAAAAAAGAGAAAAGGGCTCCTAAAACATAGATCCTCTTAAAAAGTGCACGGATGCTCAATTTTGAAGAAAGACAATGACGAATACTAATTAACATGAACGAAGAAATAATAATAACTCCGAAACCCACGCATTCGCAAGCGATTTTTATATCATTTCACAAGCCTATCCGATCTCTAATTCGTAACTCTTTGCGTCCAGCAATTCGGATGTCTGGATATCTGCGGTTGGCTTTATTCGAATCATCCAACCATCAGTGTATGGCTCTTCGTTTACTTGCTCGGGTGAATCATTTAATTGTTCATTGACTTCAATAACTTCTCCCGCCACTGGCATGTAAAGATCGGATGCTGCTTTTACAGATTCCACGACACCAAAAACTAAACCTTTTTCAAAACTTTCTCCAATGGATGGCATTTCCACAAATGTCACATCCCCCAAGCTGTCCTGAGCGTGATTTGTAATTCCAACAAGACACGAACCATCAGATTCCATCTTGATCCATTCGTGATCTTTCGTGTAAAGTAATTCCGGTGGGATATCAGTCATTCAATTCGCTTATTTATCAAATGTAAATGAATCAAGAAAAAACGAATTTAATCTAAACCAATCTTTGTACCGGAGGGAACAATACCGTTTTTCACTACCACTAAAATCCCGTCTCTTGCATAAACCCCATTTAACTCGTCTGCCCATCCTTCCTCCAGTCCGGATGGGGACAAAATCACATCGGAACCGATACGGGCATTTTTATCGATAATGCAGTTCTTAATTACCGAATTATTACCGACTCCAACATCAGGAACTTCAGAGACCCCAGAAGGTAATTCCACCTCTTCATCAGTTTCAAAATAGTCAGCTCCCATCATTACCACATTATCGAACCTGCAATTATCTCCCACCATCGAGCGAACACCAAGCATACAACGAACAAATGTTGATCTCCCTACCATGCAACCACTTGCAACAGTAGTCCTGTCAATTTCACAATGGGTAAGCTTCGCAGTGGGTAAAATATCCGGGTAGTTGTAAATAGGGTGATCTTCATCATAAAAGTTAAAAGATGGCACCGGTTCGGTTAGTTGCAAATTCGCATCAAAGAATGCCTTGACTGTACCAATATCTTCCCAGTAATCGTCAAATACATGACAGCGAATATCTTTGTCCTGTACTAAAGACGGAATAATTTCTTTTCCGAAGTCCTTGGCGTCACCCTCCAGGGCGTCGAACATGGAACTCGCGTTAAATACATAGATGCCCATGGATGCTAAAACCCGGTCAGATTGTCCATCGCTTGATTTTAGTTCATCGGGAACCAGTCCAGATATAATTTGGGGGTCGGTGGGTTTTTCCACAAACTCAGTAATTTTTGCATCTTCTCCAATGCTCAATAATCCGAGACTCGAAGCTTCTTCGGTTGGAACAGGTTTAGCCGCAACTGTCACCTCAGCACCTCTGTCCAAATGCTCGTTCACCATTTTAGAGAAATCCATCCGGTATAGCTGATCTCCTGAAAGAATGACAAAAATATCATCTGGCTTGGCATGAAAATGCATGATATTCCGACGGACAGCATCGGCTGTGCCCTGATACCAATCATCTCCATGCTCAGTCTGCTCTGCAGAGAGTATTTCCACAAATCCCCGGCCAAACCGATCAAATCGATAGGCATCCTGAACATGGCGATGCAGTGAAGCGGTGTTAAACTGACTGAGCAAATAAATTTTATTGTAACCTGAATTGATGCAATTACTGATAGGAATATCGACCAAGCGGTATTTTCCTGCCAAGGGTACAGCCGGTTTGCATCTTAATTTTGTCAATGGATATAAACGAGTACCTCGTCCCCCCCCCCATAATAACACAATGTACTTGTCTTTTCATTTTTATCCTTTCTTTATTCTTGCTCGACTGACTTTTTTTCTTCCTTTTACATCTTACATGAGGAGATTGAAAACAGCATTCCTGCAATCACAAAAATTAGGTTCTTTCAGAAAAGACCAAAATGTAGTCAGTTTTCTACCATTTTATCACAAAACAATCCATTAATTGGGCAAATTTAAATGCATACATCACCTTCCCTTGAAGAATATAAAATTCATGCCAAAGACTTCGATGTAATTGCTGTTCGAGCAGAATTTACTGCGGATGCGGAGACTCCGTTATCTGCCTACGCCAAACTTTCCAAAAATAAACCTGCATTTCTATTCGAATCTGTAGTGGGTGGAGAACAGGTAAGCCGCTTTTCGTTTGTCGGTTGCGACCCACAAAAAATTGTTTCATGCGGTCAGAATGAAACCATAATTATGGAGACTGGAAAGGAGTTCCGAACCATTCCTACTCCTCAAGATCCATTAAAAATTATTGAGGATGAGTTGGTTGGATTAAATTATATGGGATTTGCAGATGAGACTCGGTTTTCTGGCGGGGCTGTTGGGTATGTCTCCTATGAATATGCAAACCGAGTTGAACCCACTGTCCCCATTTCTGAAAAAGACGATCTCGATCTTCCTTTAGTCTATTTTATGATCGCAGATTTAGTTCTTGTTTTCGATCATGCCCGCCAATCATTGACAATTTGTGCGAACTCCTCCCCCGGGAACAATCCCGAAGAATCATATCATGAGGCGTGTGTAAGAATTAACCAAACAATTGAGCTCCTTTCTGGTCCCTCCAAATTAACTCCTGCTTCCATCCAAGGAATGGAACAAATTAAATCGGTGGAAGGAAATATTTCAGAAGAGGAATTTAAGGAATTAGTACTCCAAGCAAAGGAGTTCATAAAATCAGGCGATATCATCCAAGCAGTTCTGTCTCAACGATTTTCAATCCCCTACTCGGCTCCCCCGATCAATCTTTACAGAGCAATACGAGCAATTAATCCATCTCCATACATGTTTTTACTTGAAAGTAATGATTTCGCGGTGGTGGGTGCTTCTCCCGAAGTCCATGTTCGCCTTACGGGAGAAGATGTTCTGATAAGACCGATTGCTGGGACTCGTCCCCGCGGACAAAATGAGACGGAAGACCGTGAACTCGAGGCTGATCTTCTCGCCGACGAAAAGGAAAAGGCTGAGCATTTAATGCTCGTGGATCTGGCCAGAAACGATATCGGTCGGGTATGTCAAACAGGATCAGTTAAAGCAGCAGAGTACATGACGGTTGAAAGATATTCCCATGTCATGCATATTGTCTCTCAGGTTATCGGGAAGATCGACCCCAATCTGAATGCGTTCGATCTTTTACGGGCCACATTCCCAGCGGGGACCGTAAGCGGAGCCCCAAAGGTGCGGGCAATGCAAATTATTGCCGAATTTGAGAAAATTCAGAGAAATATCTATGCTGGAGCATTGGGATACTTTGGCTATGAAGGAAATCATGATTCATGCATCGCAATTAGAACCGCAATAATTTCCAAAAATATATTACATTTACAATCTGGAGCCGGCATCGTCTCGGATTCAGTGCCTGAAAACGAATACCAGGAAACAATAAACAAAGCAAAGGGTATGCTTAAAGCTTTGGCTTTAGCTGAACGAATTTCACTTTAATTGCGTCATAGTAGTTAGTCACCATGCAAAATCCAGAACAGGAATCTCTTAATATTTACTTGCAACAAATCTCCGCGATTCCATTGATCACGGTACAGGATGAGATTGAATTAGCAGAACTGATTCAAAAAGGAGATTTAAAAGCGAGGGAAAAAATGATCACTGCCAATCTCAGGCTCGTGGTTAAAATAGCACAGTATTATGCTAATATTGGATTATCCCTCTTAGATTTAATTAACGAGGGAAATATCGGCTTAATGAAAGCCGTGGAAAGGTTTGACCCCAGCAAAGGAGGCAAACTTAGCACCTATGCCGCTTGGTGGATTAAACAGTCCATTAAGCGGGCTTTGGCAAACCAAAGTAAGACCATTCGATTACCCGTCCACATGGTAGACCGGGTTACTCAAATGAGAAGAACCTCCGCAGAATTAGCAGAAAGAATAGGAAGAGATCCAACCGATGACGAGTTGGCTTCCGAAATGAATTTACCGATATCTCGAGTAGCTCATCTGAAATCAGTGAGTAAAAAACCTGCCTCCTTAGATTCCCCTTTGGGAGAGGATGAAAATTCCACACTTGGTGAAGTTGTTGCCGACGACAACGCGATTAACCCATCCGAACAACTACAAAGTAAAAGTTTAATCGGAGATGTGAATATTGTGCTCTCCAAACTTGACCCGAGAGAAGCAGACATCATCAGGTTGCGATTTGGTCTGGAAGGACGAGATCCACTCACCTTGGAACAAGTCGGCGCTAAAATTGGTGTGACCAGGGAACGCGTAAGGCAACTTCAGGAGCAAGCACTTAGACAGCTTCGAAAAAACATGGCTACCTTCGAAAAACAAAGAACTGCCGAAGAAATCGAAGAAGAGAAAAGAATTGAAGAACGAGGAAAAATCCTCAAAGGAATTTTACAGCAGGCTAAAATAATCTAAGACTTCGCTACTTTCAATTGCCCACTTCGGGCAAATTACTCTTCATCGGATGAAGTTGCCTCATCCAGCAAGTCACCCAATGAAGTGGTTAAGTCCTCTCCTACCTCATCGTATGCGGCAACCTCTTTAGCAAGTGCATCTTCATCATAGTCAGCGGCCTTGACACTCAATCCGATTCGCCTCTCATCTTTATCAATCTTGATCACTCGGGCAGAAACTTCATCTCCCTCTTTCAAATGATCCTTAATCTTTTCGATACGTTCTTCGGATATTTGGCTAATATGAACAAGTCCATCGATGTCATGGTCTAGTTGAATAAAGGCTCCATATCCCGCTACACGGGAAACTTTACCCTTAATCACATCACCCATGCGATACAACCGGTCGATGTCGTCCCACGGATCCTGAGTAAGTTGTTTCATACCCAATGAAATTCGTTGATTGTCAACATCCACCTCAACTACAATCGCGTCTACTTCATCACCTTTCTTTACCATTTCACTTGGGTGATTAATTTTGCGGGTCCAGCTCATATCAGAAACATGAACCATTCCGTCAATCCCCTCTTCCAACTCAACAAAGGCACCGTAAGATGTAAGGTTTCTGACTTTCCCGCGAACTCGTGCACCTGGAGGATAGTTGTGGGTAGCCATATCCCATGGATTGACATCCAACTGGCGGAGTCCGAGAGAGATTTTTTGGTCATCCTTTTGAATTCCAAGAACAACCGCGTCGACTTCGTCTCCGACATTAAGAACTTCACCGGGTTTGGTAATTCTCTTCGTCCAAGACATTTCCGTAACATGAACGAGTCCTTCAACTCCTTCTTCCAGCTCAATAAATGCCCCGTAAGGAACCAAGTTAACCACCTTACCTCGCACTTTTGCGTTAATTGGAAATTTGCCTTCAATATCATCCCAAGGGTTCGAGGAGAGTTGCTTGAGTCCAAGAGATACCCTTTCACGGTTCGTGTCTATATCAATAATACAGACAGTAATTTCTTCCCCGGTCTTGACCATTTCACTCGGATGTGAAACCCGACCCCAACTCATATCAGTAATATGCAAAAGCCCATCCAATCCGTCTAAATCTATAAACGCACCGTAATCTGTAATGTTTTTAACCATTCCTCGACGGGTTTCGCCGGGCTTAATTTTGGAAAGAATTTCACGCTTTTTATCCTGCCTGCGTTCCTCAATCAACTCGCGTCTGGAAACAACAATATTTTTTCGTTCACGATTGATTTTAACCACTTTAAAATCAAATGTCTGCCCAACAAACTGATCGAGGTTTTTAGGTGCTTGAATGTCAACTTGAGAGGATGGGAGGAAAGCATCGACTCCAATATTAACCACAAGCCCACCTTTTACTTTTGATCGTACACGACCCGTGATAACCGATCCTTCTTCGCAAGTGTTAACGATCTTCTCCCAGTTTTTCTTTTGTTCAGCTTTATCAAAGGATAACTGTGGATTACCGTCACGGTCTTCAAGTCTTTCGAGAAAGACCTCCAAGTCTGATCCAATCTCGAGGTCACCAAGATCTAAAAATTCATGAGCGGGAATGGTACCCTCGGCTTTGCCGCCAAAATCAATCACCACTTCTGTGGGACGGATTTCCATTATAGTTCCGGATATAACGGAACCTTCTTTAAGTAATTCAATTTTGCTCTCAGCGAGCAATTCTTCCATAACAGCACTCATAGCTTGGATAGTATAGTTGCGAATAAGTATCGGTTAAGTCGTAAAATACGACCCGGATAAAAATTCGGGTTAGAGGATTAAAAGGTAAAAGAAAAAGAACAAATTCAAATCAAAGGATGAATTAAACACAGAATACCTGCTGTTTTCAACACTAAACTTCGATTAAAGTAATTTTGATCAGCATTATTCCTCAAGGCACGAGCTTATTAAGAGGGAATTCAACAATTCCTTCCGCTCCTTCCCTCTTCAGGGCAGGAATTAATTCCCGGGACACCTTTTTCTCAATGACAGTCTCAAGTGCAACCCATGAATCGTCACTCAAAGATGAAATTGTCGGCTTTCTCAACGCCGGAAGTCCCTGCAGCACCTCGTCAAGTTTAGTGCGTTCCAAATTAAACTTTAAACCAACCTTCGCATCCGCTTGCAGTGCAGCTTCCAGCATCATGCCAATATTCTCTATCTTTGCTTTTTTCACTGGATCTGACCAACTTGCTTTATTTGCAATAAGCACGGTGTTTGTCTCCATGAGCACATCCACAATTCTCAGTTTGTTAGCACGAAGAGAACTACCGGTTTCGGTAAGATCCACAATTGCATCAACTAATTCAGGGACTTTAACTTCAGTGGCACCCCACGAAAACTCGACCTCTGCATCCACATTATGCTTGGCTAAGTAAGTCCGGGTCACATTAACCAGTTCGGTTGCAATAGTCATTCCTTTAAGATCGGCAACTGTTTGAACGGGGGCTAATTCTGGAACCGCGAGGACCCACTTGGAAATTCGATTGGATGATCTGCTGTAAACCAGGTCGTTTACGATTTTGACGTCAGAACTATTTTCTAATACCCAATCCCGTCCAGTCAACCCGCAGTCAAAAAAACCATCTTCAACATATCGGCTCATTTCCTGAGCCCGTACAAAACGGCCATCGATATCCGGATCATCCCAACTTGGCGTGTAAGAGCGGGAGCCTTTGGTAATGTGATATCCAGCTTTGCCAAAAAGTTTAATCGTAGGATCTTCTAAACTTCCTTTAGGAAGACCAAAATTTATTAATGTACTCATATGAAGCGAATTAAAACAGCCTTTTTTAAAGTTCTTAGCAAGAAAATTACCGATTGTAAGTCAAATCAGATTATACCTTTTTTGTGCTTCCTCCCACGACTTCTTCATTTCCAACTCAGCAAAAATTTCCTTCATTTTCTCCAGGTCTGGCTCACCATTATCGGACAAGTCTAGTTCAATGTCAGACTCCAGCCGTACAAGTTCAAGGTTTCGTCTCAATTCATCCCTTTTTTCATATACAATACTGCAAAATCTTTTTGGTGTTAATCTTCCGGCATTCAAAATCAGATTTTCTAAATGTCCATATTCATTTAACCATTTACTTGCAGTTTTCGGGCCCACCCCCGCTAAGCCAGGAATGTTATCTGCTTGGTCTCCAATAATAGCCAAGTAATCCAAGATTGATTGCGGAGGGACGCCAAACTTTTCCATAACCCCTTTTTCGTCCAACATTCGCCAGCCCAGTCGAGGATTTGCCGTTGGGGGCGGAAGAAGTTGCTCGACTCCGGGCGATATCAACTGGGCAAGATCTTTGTCCGCACTGACAATTAAAACATCATCATTTTTTGATCTGTAAAGATTAACCGCAGAGGCAATTAAATCATCCGCTTCTAATCCAGATTTCTCGCTCCTTCCATATCCCAATGCATCAGTAAGTTTTTTTACCCACTCTAATTGTTCGCTAAAACCCTCTGGTGGTAATCCTCGGTTTTCCTTGTAACTTGGTAGAATTTTCTCTCTTCGAGTCGCACCGTCTTTATCGAAAAACACTTGAATACCCCGGGGGGTTAAATCATCTTCCAACTTCCAAAATGATCGTAACCATCCATGCACCATATTAGTCGGGAAACCATCGGAACGCGTTAATTCCCGAATTCCATAAAAAGCACGGAAAGCCAAGTTATGACCGTCGCAAAGTAAAATTTTTGACATACCACGAGAAGACTAGCTAAGAACAAATGTAGCAACTACATTCAGCATAAAGCAGGTGATTCAAATTAAATAAGAAATTAAAAACCAGCGTTACTCCAGAATTAATTCTGCATCAATAAACTCGGGAGAAGCATGATTAAGTCTGACCTGCACTAATTGATTAGAAATATCGTGATCCGCATTTTCAACTATTACCCTGGTGTAATTTGGAGTGTATCCGGTGAAGTAATTGTCTTTCGGATTTTCAATCAGGACTGTTTCCAGATTACCCTCCTGCCCCTTGTGAAAGTCCATTCTTTTCGATGAGGATAACCTGCGTAATTGGGCACTCCTTTTCCTCCTAAGATCCATCGGAACTTGGTTTTTCATCTTGCTTGCCGGAGTGCCACTTCGCTCAGAAAATGTAAACACATGGCAATAGGATAAAGGTGAATGTGTGAAAAAATTGGAGGTTTCTAAAAAATCTTTTTCCGATTCACCCGGAAAACCAACCATCAAATCGGTACCGATGCAAAGCTTGGGAATTTCCATCTTAGCCGAATTAAAAAAATCCAGCATTTCTTCAATGCCATACCTTCTTTTCATGTTTTTTAACACTGAATTACATCCCGCCTGCAAGGGAATATGCAAGTAAGGAGTCAAGGGGTGCTGATCGTCAGCCATCCATTGGAACAACTCAGTCGGAATGGTCGTAGGTTCAATACTGCTAATTCTAATTCTGTCTAGCCCTTCTAAACTGGCCAGTTTTTCTATCAAACCCAAAAAATTAACTCCTCCAGAATGGTAAGTTCCCAAATTGACTCCAGTAAGAATAATCTCCCTGACACCATTTGTAATCATTCGATTTGCCTCATCAAGTAAGTCATTTATTTCACGCGATCTCGCCCGCCCACGGGAAAAAGGAATAATGCAAAAGGAACACATAAAATCACAACCGTCCTGAATTTTTAAATTTGCCCGTTGTTCAAACTTGGGTTCTCCCACAAAACCAATGCTAAAGTCTTCTCTGCTTATTCGCTCACGAATGATGACCGGTACTTCTGGCTTTTCATCTCCTAAATAATTAAGGAAATTCATTTTATCATGATTTCCAATTATATAATCCACCCCATCTATCATAGCGATACGATTTGCATTCACTTGCGAATAGCAGCCGACCACAACAGTTAAAGCTTGAGGGTTTTTTCGAATAAAGCGCCTGATTACATTTCTTGATTTCGAATCTGCCTCATTGGTTACCGTGCAGGTATTAATCACTCCCAAATCCGCTTCCTCCCCAAAGGATACGATATCATACCCGGATGACTTCAAACGGCCCTCCATCTCAACTGCTTCGTATTGATTTAAACGACATCCAAGGGCATGCACCGAAGCTTTTTTTCTGTTCTGTATATTATTGTTCAAAATATAGTTAAAAGAATATTTTTAATTGAGGACCAAGATAGATCTAAGCAGGAAATTGGTGACCATGCTTTCTTAAAAGATTGAGTAGTTTAAATGCCTTAACATATCTGGGAATGAACACTCTGGGGGAGAAAATGCACCGGAATAACCACCCCAAGTAAAAACGATCCGCCCATTCGGGTATGGCAGCCTGTTCACCGGATAAAAATGCAATAGCAGCTCCAGTACATAATATAGTGGGGCGGTATTGAAGATTGTTCTTTAAAAAAAGACCAAGGCGCTCCTGAACGCCTCCTCCCAATTGAATGAAAATACACGCCGGACTAGTTTCGTATATTTTCTTCATTAATATTCCGTCTTCAATGGGTCCTAATTGATTATAAACAGGAGCAACATAGATTCTGCTATCCTTTACACAATAACCCATTTCTTGAGAAAGCCATAATTGATTTGCTTTTGCCTGTTCTAGATCTGGCATGATCCAAAAAGATGTCTCATTGAGGTTTTTACTATTTTTAAGGAAAGACTTTAAAAATGTGAGACCGGAGATTCTGTTTATCGTATCAGACTTGAACCACCTCTGCCAAAGGCACATCAACCCACTGTCAGGTAAAACTAAATCGGCTTCATTAAGTGCCTTTGCATAATTCGCACAAGATGTTAGATCCGACGCCATTCCCGGACCTGAGGGAGCAACGACAAGGCCACCCTGCTTAGACAACTCCAACGAGTCTCTAAGCGTACCCCTAAAGAAATTAACCCCTAAAATTTTCCTGCCCTCGGTCTTCAAATCGAAAGAAGTTCTGCAAATAAAAGATCTTCAGTAAGCACTTTTAGGCGGAAATAGCACCTGAACTACAGTCCGTAAGACGATTTCACAGTCCAGCCAAATTGTCCAATTCCCAACATAATTAAAATCGAGCTCAATCCTTTTTTGCACTAATTTGGGATCAGTAAACTCACCTCTTAGACCTCGGCACTGTGCGGGTCCAGTTACACCTGGTTTTACAAACTGACGAATTCGATAAGCTTTATAATCCTGCTCAAACAAAAAATCATGCTTCGCCAAGTAAGGCCGCGGTCCGACTAAGCTCATTTCCCCTTTTAAGACATTTATAAACTGTGGAATTTCATCAATACTGAACCTCCTAATGAACGAACCAAACGCGAAAATTCGGCTGTCCCCTAGGTGAGCCTGCTCAGACTCATCTCGGGTGCCCTCACTTGCAAAATCCATTGAACGAAATTTCCAAATTGTAAAATTTTGTCCTGCCATGCCCACTCTCTCCTGCTTGAAAAACAAGGGACCAGGAGACTGAAAAAATTGAAAAAACTTAACAAGAAGCATACACGGAGGCAATATAATCAGCAGTGAGGGCAAACTGATCATGAGATCAAAGGATCGTTTAATCATCTGATTAAACGGACTTTCCAATGGCTCATTTTGAAGAGAGAAAAATTGTCGACCCGACTCCTCAACAAAAACTAGACGCGAATCAAAAAATCCTGATAAATTATTATAAACAAGAATTCGACATCCATGCTTAGAACCCAAATCTGAAACTTTTCTAATCCATTTTTCCATTTTGCTGTTGGGCAGAAGTATTAACTGATGAATCTTACTTCCCTTGAGATATTCTTCCAAATTCTCAAATGAGCCAAGCCATGGTATATCAAATGATTTTGGTTCAACTCCGTCGGTGGTGAAAGAACCCTCGAAACTAAATCCCTGTTGAGCGTGCTTTTTGATCCAATTTTTGAGGGAATCCAAGGATTCAGAATTCCCAATAATCAAGCTTTTACGAGAAATAACTTGGAATCCAATCAATCTTTTGAAAAGCCCGGGCAATGCAAAATTAAATCCTGCAAGAAGAGGCCAAATCGTACCGATGTAGTAAAGTAGAAAAAGCCTGCTCGTTTCGTTGTCTTTTGTGGCAAAGTAAGAGGCAAATACAAAAAAAGCGATTAACGCCGTCTGAAAGTTTGCCTTAATCAGGGATTCCCGAATTCTCCCCCATCCATTTTTCATAAAAAATAAGCCGTATTGTTGCAAAGAACCAAATGTCGCAACTGCCAAACCCGCCATCGCAACCAATGCGTAATTCCAAGGTAAACTTATTAAAGAGTATTCAAGGGACTCCCAGATGCTAAGAAAAATCCAAAACCAAAGGAATACAGAACTTAACAGAACTAACTTGTGTAGTGTTGCATATCCTTTGTCTCTATGATTGGGCATGGCAAAATTTCAATAAAGCTATAGTGATACAAAAATAGAAAAAGAGCAAGTTACTATTAACAGGATAGCATCTAAATTTAGCTAATTTATTGACATTGAAAATTTGAACAGGAAGAGAAAACTTGCAAATTTCATTTTTTTTTGAAATGTTTGAAACAACTTGTTTTGAACAATAATTTCATACAAACTCCTTCCGTTAGCACAACAAATCAAAATCTCGAACTCGAATCCATTGATTTTTTTGTTCGTTTGATGGGAATATTGGGCATGCCAAGATCGGTAGGTGAGATTTATGGCCTTTTGTATTTTTCTGAAAAACCGCTGTCCATGAATAATATTTCTTCCCGCCTGGAGATAAGCATCGGCTCAGCGAGCCAGGGACTTAAAACTCTTAAGTCACTGAAAGCGGTTCGTTCAACCTACATCGCCGGAGATCGGCGCGACCATTATTTAGCTGAAACTGAGTTCCGTAGATTGTTCTCCAATTTTATTAAAGATGAAATTATGCCCCACTTGGAGAGTGCCAAAGATAGAATTTCCAGAATGGAAAGTTCACTTTCAAAGGACGAACAAAAAGATGATTTTTTCCTGATAAGACTCGAGAAGTTGAAAAAGTTGACAAAAACTGGCTCTCGACTGCTACCCACACTTGCTGGTCTGTTGAAATTATAATGAGCACAGACGACATGGAAGATTGGTCAATCGGTTGGTATTGTCTTCGAGCGAAACCAAGAATGGAAATGCTTGCTGCTCAAACTATTGGTACGCTCAAAGATGTTGAAGTTTTTTTACCTAGAACCGTGCGACCACGAAAAGAGAAAACTTCACCCGCAGTTCCCCTTTTTCCCGGATATTTCTTTGCTCGATTTGATCCTGTAATTCATCTCCGGAATGTTCATTTCGCCAGAGGCGTTTCGTATATCGTTAGGCGGAAAGAGGTTCCTGTTCATGTTCCGCCACAGGTGATGATTGAACTACGTCTTTTGTCACCAGACGGAATACTCGAAATCCCCGATCACCCGCACAAGGTTGGGGATAAAGTGAAAGCTATTTCGGGATTGTTTAAAGGTGACCAGGGAACCGTCACCCAATTGGTTACTGCGAGAGAACGGGTAAAAGTACTTTTCGAAATCCTTGGGCGACCAACCGAAGTTGAAATTGACGAAGACTTATTAGACTTTCCCAAAGCTCATCCGATGAGCTCTGGACCTAGTTGAAAAAATATAACTTAAACCGATTCAGAATTGGCTTTGCGATTTTTTGCAATTGGCCAAGGGCGGTAGCATGTTTGCACAAAGCTTAAATGTTTAATCTTAATCTCAGATACATTTTTTTTATTTCATGCACCTTTGTCTTTGGGATATTATTTTTCACTGTTGGGTTTTATCTTCCACACATTAAAAAGTGGAAATCCAATAAACTTCTTAATCTGTCAAAAGTTTACCAAGACGAGTCGATAAGCAATGAATCTAATCTGCTTGCAGATGGGGTTAGAAAAGCTCGAATCGCGAACCTCTTAGACCCCTCTAATTTAGAGACAAGAGAGAATTTCATAGAATTGCTTTTCCGGGCGAATCCAACTGAAGCACTTCAAAAATGGGCGAGAATTTTTTCTGTGGAACAAGTCTCAGAAGAAAGAACGACAACCCTGCTCAAACGAAGCATAAAAACGCTCAAAGATGATTCACTTGAGATTTATGAGAAAAGGATTGCCGGCGAGATTGCGATTGGTCAGTTAAATTTCCTTCTCACCATCAAAGATTGGTTGGAATCACCCGACAATGCCCTTATTGCTGCCGAGCTTCTTGCGGAGACGGGCAATCCAGTCCGAGCAAATGAAATTGTCAAAAAATCTTTAGAAACTCATCCGACCCACGCTGAAAGTATTTTTTTACTAACGAGATTGACTGTTCATTTATCTGACAACAAAAACTTGCCCTACATTGCAAAGAAACTGGCGGATTTATCCAATCGTAAAAGCATTTCGGGTGTTGAAGCAATTCGCCATTTGACTCTGCTCCACCTTCTCAATCCATTATCGAAGAAAAGTCTAAGGACTTGTATAGAATTACTTCAATCTAATCCTCACGCTGAAACCATTGACTTTATGCGGATACATGCACTGCAGTACCATGTATCAGCTAACGAAACTGAAAAAATATCCGTTGTTAAATTATGCAGCGAACAATTTGATCTTGAGCAGAGTAAGGAATTGCTCGTTTTTTCAAGTTGGCTTGGCAGGCTTGGTGCGTATGAGCAGTTGCTTCAATATCTCTCGGCATCAAGAGCAAAAGTGGAAGAGGAATTATTTAAACTTCGTATGAATGCACTCGCCCAAACAAATGATCTCGATAGCATTCATTTCGAAGTAAACAATGCCCCCATAATTCCAGAACGCTGGCGACTGGTCATCGAAGCCAGGGCATATTCATTAGAAGGAAACTATAAGGAATCCATTAAAGTACTTAACCGCCTGCTACCGGTTCTTGGAAATGATCCTCGACTCGTTCGTTCAATTTGCAATTACTTGGAAAGTTCTGAAGATATAACTGGATTAGCACACATATTAAATAAATTAATTGACCAACCCATTCATCAAAGCTTCGCACTCCGAAAACTGATGCAACATCGTGCTTCCTCTGCCACTTTAGAGGAACTTTTGGGATGGATGTCAAAGTTATCCAAACTTCATGGAAATGATCCCTTTTTCTCGCAAACTTATCTGTATTTTGAATTACTGGACCCCTTCTTAACCGCACCGTCTAAAAAACTCGACTTACTCATTGAAGAAGCCAATAAAAACCTAGCGGAAAACAGTAATCTTCAAAATAGGATCACCCTTGCTCTCGCTCATTTGCGCAACCGTTCCAATGACAATGCGTTACTCGCTCTTGGGTCTGTTAGAAATTGGCGAAATTGGCAAACTACTAGACCAGCATGGGCATTCATTTCCTCAGAAGTATTTCGACTCAATCATGACTCAGAAAAGGCAATGATTCTATTTAAAGGTATTGATTTCGCCTCTTTTGATCGCGCGGAAAAAGAAAGTTTAGCTCAACTCTTTCCTCAAAACTTTCCGGAAACCCGATAATTCCAGATCTTCATCGATTTAAAAATACAAAAAACTAAGTTGTTGTTAGGATTAATGAGTCTAGTGGCAATTTGGCTTATGCTGATTTATCAACTTTCCATTACTTGGGAGACAAATGTTCAATATTCCCATGGCTTTTTAGTTCCAATTCTCTGTTTTTATTTAATCCTTAAATCACAAGATAATCCATTAGATGGTACAGTTAAAAAATCTTTCCTCCAAGGGAAAACATGGTACTTGTTTGGAATTCCTCTTTTACTGGCACTCCCTCTGATCTGGCTAATCCGTGGAGCAAACACAGATTGGAGATTACTCAACTTAGTTTTGTTCGGCATTACATTTATTTTAACTTTAATTCCTGTTTTCGACCAAGGCGGTTGGAATAAATCCAAAATTCTTATTTTTCCGATTCTTTTCTTTTTGGTAGCTGTACCATGGCCACTAGCTACCGACTTGCAACTCACTCAATGGTTCCAAGGAAAAGTTTCATCAATTATTGTTGATGTTTTACTCCTTCTTGAGCACGAAGCCAGTTTGCAAGGAACCGTTATCGATGTTGGGGTATTCGGCCAAATTGGAATAGATCAGGCTTGCAGTGGCATAAACGGCTTGCAGGCTTCAATAGTAATTACACTATTCTTTGGTGCGTACTATCGATACGGTTGGATTAACCGATTCGTGCTTGCCCTAGCGGGGGCTATCATTGCTGTAGGATTCAATTTGCTAAGAGCTTTTTCCCTTTCCTACATCAAAGTCAAAGGGAAAGGTCATCTTTTGGATCAACACCTTTTTTCTATCGGAGAATGGCAGTTCCCTTCCCTGCACGACTTGGCAGGTTGGATTGAAACAGGATTAATCTTTCTGACTATTTTTTTACTGGCCCGATCGGCAAGAGGTGGACTATACCTTCGAATGCTTGGAAATGAAGTTAATAATTGGGGTAATTTGAAAAGCACCCCTCCCATTACCTTTAGTTTACTAACTCTCACAAGCGTTACTGCATCTTTAGCTTATTCCAATTATCATTTTAATCGTTACGAAAGTTTACTTTTACCACAACCTAAACTTAACTTAAATGTAAACGACGAATCTGTATTTTATGAAGAAAAAGCGATTTCCAATCAGATCGCAGCACAGTTACATTTTGAGGAAGCAAAATCCATACAATGGCAGGACAGACAAAGAACAAGAATTAATCCTGTTAATCAAGTTCGATTCCTAAATCCAAATCTTGAATATTGGCAAGCCTTTGAAGCGACATGGGAATCCGGCGGTGCCTGTACAGCTGTACTTTCAACTCACTCTCCAGATTCCTGCCTCCCACTTACCGGGCTTACTCAAATTAATCCTCTTCCAGGAATGCCACCCAAATTGATAGAAATTAATGTGAGCGGGAGAAAAATTTCTTTTGAAGCTTACGAATTTTCACGAAACCGCAGAAAACTCTTTGTTTTTCGCTGCTTTTGGCCCCACCTGCTCGCACCGAATCAAATTAATCAATTTCCGGATGGTGGATACAGTTTGGAAGGAAGAATAAAAGCATCACTTGAGGGGAGAAGAAATGTCGGGGGTACCATGCTCGCATTGGCACTCGCCAATGTCGATTCTCCGCAAACTGCCCTCGCCAAGCTCCAGGCATTGGCCAACCAACGGTTAAGGCTTAAATAGAAGGAAGCTCAATGAGCCAGGTCTTAGCCACTGACAATCAAACCGACCAAAGAGAAAACTACTGCAAACTACTCATATGGTGGAAAAAGCCCAGATGAGGTCGATGATCAGGAGTTACTTCGTCGAGATTATGGATCTGGGCACTTGGGAAATGTGGCAATGGGCATGGCAGAATTTTACGGAAGAATCCTTTCTCCATTGTTTAACAGATGCAGATGCTAGGTATAGAGATTTCTCCAAAGGCTCATGGCACTATTGGCATCTTCGCCTATCGATCTCCCCTATCCCACAAATTCCCAGAAATAGATTTTTGTCGGAAAACGAAGAGGTGAAGTTTCCGGGTATATGAGTTTCTCCAAGCTGGATATATCCGTTTTGCCACATGCTCGATCAGCAGCTCATTCCAAAGCCAAAATCAAACTTAAATATTTTAGACCAAAATCTAATATTATTTTGAATATTTCAGATTATAGTCTAATTTACTAAAAAGTGAACCGCTACCTTACACCTTATGTAAAAAAAGATTTATCTGAGAAAATGGTCTTCATAGGAGGTCCAAGGCAAGTAGGGAAAACTACTTTATCTCTCCAATTTTTGGAATCAGGTAACGAAAAACATCCCGCTTGTTTAAATTGGGACTCTCCAGTAATTAAAAAAGAATTACTGGCTGGTCAGCTCCCTACCGAACAAAAACTAATTATATTGGACGAAATCCATAAGTACAAAGACTGGAAGTCCCTAATCAAAGGGTTTTACGATCTTAATAAATCGGATGCTCAATTCTTGGTCACCGGATCGGCGCGGTTAGATTATTTTCGAAAAGGTGGAGATTCTCTCCAGGGCAGATATCATTATTATCGATTGCACCCATTGACGCTGGATGAAATCTCTCCAGAATACTCCGCATCCCAAGTACCCAGTCTTCTAAGATTTGGTGGATTCCCCGAACCACAGATCAAATCCAATGAAACGCATTGGAAAAGATGGGAAAGAGAACGGGCCAAGCGGGTAATTTTTGAAGATTTGGTAAGCTTGGAAAATGTTCGTAATGTTAGCCAAGTTGAGCTCTTGGCCAGCCTTCTCCCGAACCGGATAGGTTCCTTGCTTTCGATCAACAATTTGTCCACTGTCCTACAAGTTGCCTTTGAAACTGCCGAAAAGTGGGTATCCATGCTGGAGAATCTCTATGTATGTTTTCGCATCTCCCCCTGGACCAACTCCAAGTTGCGTTCCCTTAAAAAAGAAAAAAAAGTCTACATGTGGGACTGGTCTGTTTGCTTTGATGAATCTGCCAGGTATGAAAATATGGTTGCATCTCACCTCTTCAAATTTTGCAATCTTTGGGAAGATGCAAGAGGAGAGGAAATGGCCTTGCAATTCTTACGAAACGCCCAAGGTAAGGAAATTGATTTTGTGGTAGTAAAAAATCAAAAGCCTTGGTTTGCGGTGGAGTGTAAAACGGACGATCGCCAGCTCAGCAAACAAATCTCCTATTACTCGGAGCGAACGAACATTCCCCATTTTTTCCAAGTCCACTTGGGAAGTAAAGACTACGAAATCAAAAAACACCGGGCCCGAGTACTTCCCTTTAACAAACTGTGCCAATGGTTGATTGAAAATTCTCCCGCTATTTAATTCTTCTCAGTGTTGGACTGGTCAGATCCAAGTATCGGTAAATCAACAACTCCGATTTGTAGAAAAGCTTTAATAAGTCTATTTTGGATAAATTATCAAAGGAAGAAATACACTATACTAAGTGGAAACAACCGGCCAAACCTGTCTTTCAAAACCAAAGGTTTTCCCTTCTGGAAAATGAAGATTTTCATGTCCTTGAGTACCACGCCCAACAAGTTATCGTTCTGCCCATTCTCGAAAACATACGGGTTGTAATGCCCAAAGTTTTTCGAAAAATCCTGGGAGGTGCAGTTTGGGAACTCCCAGCAGGTGGTGTCCAAAAGAATGAAAATCCAGAAGAAGCTGCTCTTCGTGAGCTTAGGGAAGAAACCGGGATTTCGATTACTAATATTTCAAGACTTATCCCGGAAAATACTCTTGTAGTCTCCCCCAACCGCTTACCCATGTTCCCCTCGATTTATTCAGTTAATGTATCCGAAAATGAATTTGATAGCCGATCCATGCACGATGACGAGGTTGAATCTGTGGATTGCTTCTCGATCAATACTATTAAGGCGATGATGAGCTCGGGTGAAATCGTTACTTCCATCACTCTTGCGATCTTAGGAAGGTTTATTCTTGGCCAAGATTTTCAAACCGTGAATTCATCATCAATCTGAGCCTCTTTTTAGATACTCTTCGCATCTTTGCAGCTACTGCAGTTTTTTTAGGCCATTCCAATTTTCCATGGTTTTTTGGCGGTGGTGAGATTGGTCCAAAAAATGGTCAGGATTATGTTATTATTTTTTTTGTTCTCTCTGGTTTCGTCATTACTTGGTCAATTGACAGAAAAAAAGAATTAACTTTTTCTCAATATACATTCGATCGATTAACCAGGCTCTGGAGCGTAGCTCTTCCTGCTCTTGTGATTGGGTTTGCCCTTGATTTATGGGGTAGATCAATAAGCCCAGAAACATACCAGCACATTTTTGCATCAAGTTACCTTGAAGCTAAAGTCCTTATATCCAGTCTCTTTCTGCATGAATGTTGGTTTTTCAGCGTTCGACCTGGGAGCAACGGCCCCTTTTGGTCTCTCTCCTATGAGTTCTTATACTATATGATATTCGGATCCATCATGCTCCTGCCTTCTCTCAAAAGTAAGTTAATTGGAGGACTATTATGGATCTTAATCGCTGGACCAAAAATCTTACTTCTCTTTCCGTGTTGGTTAATTGGTTGCCTAGCCTATTATGGATGCAAGTCCATTCGAATTAATATTTTCTCAGCTACCTTTTTCGCTTTATTGAGTGGGTATTTCTTAATAACCACAATGTCTGAAAGATGGCTTCATTGGAGTCCTTGGGGATATGAAGGCTTAGGTACTCCACCCTTATTTTATTCGGCTAAATATTTAGACGACTACACCATTGCCGGAGCAGTAGCCCTTTTTCTTTTTTCCATGAGTTATTGGTTTTCTTTAGAAAGAAAATCAAACGGGTTACTTGCGTCACTAATAAGAAAATGTGCAAACTGCTCTTTCTCCCTATACGCAATTCACTTTCCGATTATGGCTTTTTTAGGTGCATTATGGGCAAGTAATTCACTCAACCAATTGGGATATATTTCAGGAATTATGTTGGTTTTAGGAATTTGCTTTCTATTCGCCATCGTATTCGAACTGCCCCTCAAAAAATACCGGTCTATTCTAATTCGGGTTTTTCCAATACTTGATCACAAATGTGGGATTCGTTCTTAATTTTTTTATCCAAGAATCCATTTATGGTTAGTTTACTGCCACTAGTTTTGTCCGCTATTTTTTTATACTTTGGAAGAAAATCCCTAAAATATAAAATACCAAGTGCTATCCTTTTAATTATTGGGGTTGGCATTGGCTCTGTCCTACATTTTCGATGGGATTCATTCTCCATTCACTTTAGCAAAATCGGCACTGAAAATTTCAATAAAAATAAAATTTTATTTATCGGGGACTCAATTACTGCTGAAGGATCTCGACCAAGAGGATTCATTACGAAATTAGAATCATTTCTTCAGATAGAAACAGAAACTATCTGTGCGAAAGGTGCAACATCTGTTCAAATTATATCCCTTGTCGAAAGCAACACTCTAAACTTTCGGCCTGACTACATAATTGCCCAATCCGGAATCAATGATTTGATGAGCGGCGTATCGGAGAAAGAAACAAAAAATGCACAAAATAAACTATTGGAAAGCATCCATTCAACTTTCCCTTCTGCCATTGTATTATTTATTCCCATCCATCCGCTTTATAAAGAAAAACCATATTTCATTATGTCAAAACATCCGTCTCCTAATTCAAATATTATTTCATGGTGGAGGAATCCAATCACTTTTGGTGAAAATTACCTGATTGAAGACGGCATACACTTAAACGCAAGTGGTAACACCAAATTGGCCAAAGCCTTAGCTCAAAAATTACTTTTTCTAACATCCTAATAACCATGGAAGATCAAAAACAAGCAATCTGTTTAAATCTTGGTTGTGGTTCAACCTTCCATCCTGATTGGCGAAATTTAGATATTTCCCCAAATTCAGATGGTATTGAGATATGGGATGCTAAAAACGGAATACCAGCTAAAAATAAAAGCGTAGATTTTATTTATCACTCACACATGCTTGAACATCTCAATGAAGAAGATGGTAAGAACTTAATTAGAGAATGTTTTCGCGTTCTGAAACCTCATGGTGTCTTACGTGTTGCCGTCCCCGATTTAGAAGTAATATGCAAGGAATTTGTAAATGCTCTAAGTCGTGTAGATAGAGGTGAAAAAAATGGGAAAGTAGATGCTCATTGGTTGAGATTAGAGTTATTTGATCAAATGATTAGGGAAACATCAGGTGGAATGATGACAAGATACTTAGAATCTAACCCTTCAAATAAAGAATTTATTATAAATAGATGCGGTGAACAAGTCAGACCAATTCTTGAAAATGATTTGGTTAAAAATATTAGCCCTCCACTCCCTTTGACTATTCCACTACACCTTAAAATAAAGAGGTTTATAAAAAAATTTATGTGTATGAATTTTATAAAAGAAATTATCACCAAAATAACTTTAGATGAATCCGATTACAAAGCACTTATTTATGGAAAATTTTATTTCAGTGGGGAAAAGCACAAACACATGTATGACCGAATTTCACTAACTGATTTACTGAAATACTCCGGTTTTGATAAAATATTTATACAAAATCCCACCGACAGTTTAATACCTGATTGGCCAGCTTACTATCTAGATGTAAACCCAAAGGGGGATATTAGAAAACCTGACTCACTTTATGTCGAAGGAATAAAACCCGCCTAGTTTTAAGATTATGAATTGGAAAAATAACAAAGTACTAATAACCGGTGGAGCTTCCTTCATTGGTTCTCATCTTACTGAGCAATTGGTTGAACTCGGTGCAAATGTCAGAATTGCAGACAATTTCTCCAGCGGAGAAAAGTCATATGTTAAGAGCCTAGATTGCGAAATTCTCGAAGGCGATCTCCTCAATCCAGGATTTTGTAATCAAGTAACAGATGGTATCGAGACCGTTTTTCACTTGGCCGCTGACCATGGCGGGCGCGGGTACATCGACGCCCATCAAGTTGAATGTTCAACTAATATGATTCTAGACGGGCAAGTATTTCGTCACGCACATCAAAACGGAGTTGAAAAAATTATTTTTGCATCCTCTGGCTGTGTCTACCCAACTTCCGCCCAAATGGATGTCACTAAAGAAGTTTTCCTTTATGAGGACATGGTAACTCCTCCTTACGAAGCAGACGACCTTTACGGTTGGGCAAAGCTAATGGCTGAGCTCACACTCAAGGCTTATCATCAACAACTTGGTATCAGCACCGCATCCTGCCGTTACTTTACGGTTTACGGTCCCCGCTGCACTGAAAACCACGCTGTCATGGCAATGATTGCAAGGGGATACCTAAAACTGGACCCTTTCGAGGTCTGGGGAAATGGCGAACAAATTCGAAATTGGACCTATGTGGATGACATTGTATCCGGTACCATCGCAACCGCAGAAAAAATTCATGACGGTACATCAATCAATTTGGGCACCATGGAACGTATTAAAGTTAAAGACTGTGCAGACCAAGTAATTGACACACTGAACCCCGGTGCGACGATCAAACTTTTAACCGACAAACCGACCGGACCTCTAAATCGGGTGGCAAGTAATGCATTAGCAAAAAAGTTGTTGGGATGGGAGCCAAAAACATCCTTTCAAGCAGGTCTTCATAAAACGATAAAATGGTATATTGAATCGAAGACTACTGAACAAGCCAGTGCCGACCTCACCCGCAAATTAGTGGGGCGATAAGCTTTAATTTTTTCTATTCCTCCAAGTTTTACTGTAATTATTTGAAAACCTTAGGAATTTCCGCCTTTTACCATGATAGTGCTGCTGCATTAGTCGTTGACAGTAAAATAATTGCCGCAGCGCAGGAAGAA